>NZ_JAYJLI010000080.1:0-326 GCF_051948675.1 Enterobacter sp. Lyrl_3 | reverse complement strand
AGCGAATAGTATTGGCCACATCCTCAGCAGAAAGCACAACACCGCCCATATCCTGTTTCCATGCCTGGTAACCAGACTTGATTTCTTCATCAGTGGTATGGCTCAACAATGCCGTTTCCACGGCCCCTGGCGCGATAGTGATAACCCTGACGCCGTGTGGGGCCAGTTCTTCACGAAGATTCTCGGAAATACCGTGCACAGCAAATTTCGTCCCTACATAAGCAACATGGTTCGGAAACGTTTTACGTCCTGCCACTGAGCTGATATTGATAATGGTGCCACGTTTACGGCCCACCATACCTGCCGCCACGGCATGCACACCGTTC
>NZ_JAYJLI010000079.1:0-329 GCF_051948675.1 Enterobacter sp. Lyrl_3 | reverse complement strand
ACTTTCCCGGGCTCATGCCGGATGACTTCTTCTGCCAGACTCAGGTATGACAGAACCCGTCTGTGCCTGATGCTGCTTGCCTGATAGTGCCAGTGTAAACACTGCCTTTCTGCCCTGTAACCTGCCAGCCACATCACCAGGCTTGCCATTGCCGCGACCATATTCAGCACTTCCAGTCGCCCTTTTCCCTGACTCCGGCTCAGCCTCAGACCGAACCCGAAGCGTGGACTTTTGTCGTCCCGGAAGTTTTGTTCTATCTGCATTCTGCGGCTGTACAGGGCCATTATCTGGTGCGGCTCCAGTCCCTCTGCATTACTGAACAGCAGCCA
>NZ_JAYJLI010000078.1:0-333 GCF_051948675.1 Enterobacter sp. Lyrl_3 | reverse complement strand
GCCCAGGTACCATCATTTTTGAGGTATTCGAAACGAATGTGGCGGTTTGCCAGGTTACGTAGAGAGTAATCCCCAGTGTTAGTGACTCCCGGAGCCGTTAACGCTCCCGTCATAGTGTCGCCCGCTTTGGCAACCGCACCTACATCCGCAGCAGTGGGTTTGTTTAATGTCGTATAATGAATAGCCCACGGTGTATCAACATCAAATGCCACATCAGAAAGAGAAAATCTTGAATATACGTTCCCGCCGGTGGTCATGAAAATTTGTGCGCGACGTGATGCACCATATGCTGATTGCCATCCGGCACCATTAGCTGGTACTTCTTTGAAATCA
>NZ_JAYJLI010000077.1:0-373 GCF_051948675.1 Enterobacter sp. Lyrl_3 | reverse complement strand
CAGAAACTCATAACGTATTGTATTTAAAAGCGATATCAGTATCACGATATCGCTTTTTTATCTTCATGTGCCCCACCGTGTGCCCCACACTGAAATATGAAGCTCCACTCCATCCCGCTCACCATTTCGTAATGCTGCCCAATCAGATAGTGCAACATTTAATTAACATTCTGCACTGCATGGTTAGATTGAATAAAACACGTATATATACAGAGAAAACGTTGTTCCAGTCGTTCCAGTTGTTCCAAAGCCAGCAACATATTGAATTTTAAAGAATCATATTCCAAAAAATGGAACAACTCGGGGTGAAAAAAGTTGTTCCAGATGGCGGTTTTGGTACAACTCGAGCGGGATGATTGAAGCGCGAATGGCA
>NZ_JAYJLI010000076.1:0-392 GCF_051948675.1 Enterobacter sp. Lyrl_3 | reverse complement strand
GTATCGTCGCCTGGGAAATCGTACTGAGACAGCAGTTCACGAACTTCCATCTCTACCAGTTCCAGCAGCTCTTCGTCATCAACCATGTCGCATTTGTTCAGGAACACGATGATGTAAGGAACGCCTACCTGACGACCCAGCAGGATGTGCTCACGAGTCTGAGGCATTGGGCCGTCAGTCGCAGCTACTACCAGGATCGCGCCGTCCATCTGCGCAGCACCGGTGATCATGTTTTTAACATAGTCGGCGTGGCCTGGGCAGTCTACGTGTGCGTAGTGGCGAGTCGGGGTGTCATACTCAACGTGAGAGGTGTTGATGGTGATACCACGAGCTTTTTCTTCTGGTGCGTTATCGATCTGGTCGAATGCACGAGCAGAACCACCGTAGGTTTT
>NZ_JAYJLI010000075.1:0-398 GCF_051948675.1 Enterobacter sp. Lyrl_3 | reverse complement strand
GCTGCCACAACAGAGAGCGTATACCCGGGCAGGGAATGCAGGTGGTGAGCTGATGGTAAAGCCGGTTTTTGTCGATGTTTGCGTAGTAACCGCGGATATCGGTGCGAAAGACGAAGGGCGCCCTTGTGTGGCGCAGGAAATGATGAACGCGACGCGCGCTCTGTTTGCCGCCGCCCTGGCCCCTGACGTGTTCGCCGGTGTGATGGACCGGAAGATGTGGTGTCAGCAGGCGGGTGAGGGCGTGAATAACCAGCGCGTCACAGGCGGACCACATCACACAGGCCCCGCCGTCCGCGCGGGGAATGACGCGTAGCGGACGAAAACGGTACATCCCGGCGCGAAGCGCCTGCAGGAGACGCGCTTTTTCCCGTTGCCAGTGAAAGCGCAGGTCCCATATA
>NZ_JAYJLI010000074.1:0-398 GCF_051948675.1 Enterobacter sp. Lyrl_3 | reverse complement strand
CATATGGGACCTGCGCTTTCACTGGCAACGGGAAAAAGCGCGTCTCCTGCAGGAGCTTCGCGCCGGGATGTACCGTTTTCGTCCGCTATGCGTCATTCCCCGCGCGGACGGCGGGGCCTGTGTGATGTGGTCCGCCTGTGACGCGCTGGTTATTCACGCCCTCCCCCGCCTGCTGACACCACATCTTCCGGTCCATCACACCTGCGAACACGTCAGGAGCCAGGGCGGCGGCAAACAGAGCGCGCGTCGCGTTCATCATTTCCTGCGTCACACCAGAGCGCCCTTCGTCTTTCGCACCGATATCCGCGGTTACTACGCAAACATCGACAAAAACCGGCTTTACCATCAGCTCACCACCTGCATTCCCTGCCCGGGTATACGCTCTCTGTTGTGGCAGT
>NZ_JAYJLI010000073.1:0-403 GCF_051948675.1 Enterobacter sp. Lyrl_3 | reverse complement strand
CGAAGGTGCTCCCACTGCTTGTACGTACACGGTTTCAGGTTCTTTTTCACTCCCCTCGCCGGGGTTCTTTTCGCCTTTCCCTCACGGTACTGGTTCACTATCGGTCAGTCAGGAGTATTTAGCCTTGGAGGATGGTCCCCCCATATTCAGACAGGATACCACGTGTCCCGCCCTACTCTTCGAGTTCACAGCCTGTGCATTTTCGTGTACGGGACTTTCACCCTGTACCGTGCGACTTTCCAGACGCTTCCACTAACACACAAGCTGATTCAGACTCTGGGCTGCTCCCCGTTCGCTCGCCGCTACTGGGGGAATCTCGGTTGATTTCTTTTCCTCGGGGTACTTAGATGTTTCAGTTCCCCCGGTTCGCCTCGTTAACCTATGTATTCAGTTAACGATAGTG
>NZ_JAYJLI010000072.1:0-415 GCF_051948675.1 Enterobacter sp. Lyrl_3 | reverse complement strand
CCGGTTTACAGAGCGTATCTGGCAGGTTGAGTGCTTTCATTGGCTCACTACGACGGGCGACCAGCAGAAGGGGATGCCCTTCCGCCAACAGCATTTTGGCAGTAGCAAGGCCAATACCGGAAATGTTCTTAATTGACAGGTTTGGTTATTGATAATTCGTTGTCCAGGATCATGTTAAGTTTTATCGCTACCGGGTGCCTGATGTTATATGTTTCGGGCATGGTCACAATATTCTTTGCTGTCTGATGGCTGCCCGGTTAAACGGTATACGTAAGGCCTACGCGTTAGCGTGGGCCTTCACGTCTCTGACGGCAGGTGGGAGGATTCTGTCATATGAATGCGTTTCGAGATAATGTGTTAATTTTTTATTAATCAGGTAACCAGAGATGAATAAAGGGTTGCCACAGCCATTTCC
>NZ_JAYJLI010000071.1:0-433 GCF_051948675.1 Enterobacter sp. Lyrl_3 | reverse complement strand
CTCTTCCCGGCAGGGCGCACGTCAAAAATAAAATTAAACGTGTTGACCGTGCCCTGGGTAATACCGCCCTTCACCGGGATATTCCCCGTATTCAGCACCTGCTCACACATACCATCACCTCCCTGATGCCCTTCTGTGTGATTGCTGTCGACTGGACAGGCTGGCATGACAGGAACTGGTATCTTCTGCGGGCAAGCCTGGTCTGTAATGGTCGCTCACTGCCGCTTATGAGTGAGGTTGTCCCCGCAGAGCTGGCGCAGAACAGCGATGTACAGTGCCGCTTCCTTGACCGCCTGCATGATGCCATCCCGAAAGATAAAGCCGTCACCATCATTACGGATGCAGGCTTCCGGACAGACTGGTTCCGGCATGTCAGCCAGCTGGGCTGGAGCTTCACCGGCAGGGTCAGGGGCTGCATCAGCTTCCGGCTGGA
>NZ_JAYJLI010000070.1:0-492 GCF_051948675.1 Enterobacter sp. Lyrl_3 | reverse complement strand
TGCTTGTGTGCGTGCCATTCCATTGCCAGCGCCCTGAACGTGTTCACGACGGAAATTTTACGGGCGAGTTTTTCCAACTGCTTTTTTTCGCTGGGATCTCCGCCTTCGGCAATAACTTTGCGGGCTTCATCGCGCTTAGTCCTGGCTTCGGCGAGAGTGATTTCGGGATACACGCCAATCGACAGCTTTTTCTCTTTACCTGCAATGCGGTATTTCATACGCCAGTAACGTGCGCCGCTGGTTTTGACCAGCAGGAATAAACCGCGCTCATCAGTGAGTTTATAGTCTTTTTCTTTTGGCTTGGCAGTCTCTACCTGCCGGGCTGTGAGTGCCATATGGGGGCCCCTAAAACTGATTGAACTCGTTGAGCCCCCACCAGTGCCCCCAACTGAAGATTGATTCAGAGAGAGTTGTATTGACTTTGGTGGAGTTCAAATCGTTCGTAAAGGTTGTATATGTATGATTATACTTGAGTTTGGTGGAGTTTGGGAG
>NZ_JAYJLI010000069.1:0-500 GCF_051948675.1 Enterobacter sp. Lyrl_3 | reverse complement strand
CCCGGCAAGCGTCATTTCCGGCCTCAGCGACGGCAGCGTGACCGTGACTGCGTCAGTCACTGACGCGGCGGGCAATACCGGCACCGGCACCCATAGTGTGACCGTCGATACCGGTCTGCCTTCGGTTAATTTCAACACTATCAGCGATGACAACGTCCTGAACGCGGTGGAGAAAGGCCAGGATCTGAACGTCAGCGGCACCAGCGCCAACCTGGCAGAAGGCACCGTGGTGACCGTGACCCTGAACGGTAAAAACTACACGGCCACCACGGCGGCAGACGGTACCTGGAGCCTGACGGTTCCGGCCGCCGATCTGGCGGGTCTGGGTCAGGCGAACTACACCCTGAACGCGACCGCCACCAACGGCGTGGGCAACAGCGTGAGCAACAGTGCGAACCTGCTGGTCGACACCGCACTGCCGACCGTCACCATCAACACCGTGGCGGGCGACAACGTGATTAACGCGGCGGAAGTGGCGGCAGGCCAGACCATCAGCGGCA
>NZ_JAYJLI010000068.1:0-519 GCF_051948675.1 Enterobacter sp. Lyrl_3 | reverse complement strand
TCTTATAAGGCTATGAAAATCGGCATTAGCGCCATCCTCGGGACCGACCCGGAAAATTCTGTCGGCACCCCTGCCGTCCTCTCTGTGGCAAGCGGCGACAGTGTCGACATCAAGTACACCGTGACCATCACAACGGCCTGATAACGACCCGACCAGCGGGCAACCTGAATGGCTGAGCGCCGGGGCCATACCCCGGTAATGAATCAAGATAACCAAGGTACTACCATGAAGAAGACAATCAGTAACACCTACGCCAAAAGCCTGCTGCACATGGCGGTAGCGGCCACCGTGGCCGGGGTATTTGCGGCACCTGCATTCGCAGACAATGACCCACAAGAATTTCATGCAAAAGTGAATATCACAACGGACAACACCTGCTCACTGACCATCACTCCGGGAACTACAGATTACAACTCGACGCTTCACATCGACACGGGGGAGCGTACGGCGGCGTTCACCCCAACAACCCCTGCCGCACTTCCTGCAGACCTGACGACAGTGCGATACAGTGAAGGGTGC
>NZ_JAYJLI010000067.1:0-539 GCF_051948675.1 Enterobacter sp. Lyrl_3 | reverse complement strand
CCTTCACGGATTGCGAAACGCAGACCGTCGTCCATCGCGATTGGGTGGATCAGAGTCACAACCATCTTGATGTTGTCGCCTGGCATTACCATCTCTACGCCTTCTGGCAGTTCGATGGTACCGGTCACGTCAGTTGTACGGAAGTAGAACTGTGGACGGTAGCCTTTGAAGAACGGAGTATGACGGCCGCCTTCGTCTTTGGACAGGATGTACACTTCAGATTCGAACTTGGTGTGTGGCTTGATTGAGCCTGGCTTCGCCAGAACCTGACCACGTTCGATTTCTTCACGTTTGATACCACGCAGCAGAACACCAACGTTCTCACCAGCACGGCCTTCGTCCAGCAGTTTGCGGAACATTTCAACGCCAGTACAGGTAGACTTCGCAGTCTCTTTGATACCAACGATTTCAACTTCTTCACCCACTTTGATGATACCGCGCTCTACACGACCGGTAACAACGGTACCACGACCGGAGATGGAGAATACGTCTTCGATTGGCAGCAGGAATGGCTTATCAATCGCACGCTCTGGTTCTGG
>NZ_JAYJLI010000066.1:0-542 GCF_051948675.1 Enterobacter sp. Lyrl_3 | reverse complement strand
GGTTATTAACCACAACACCTTCCTCCCCGCTGAAAGTACTTTACAACCCGAAGGCCTTCTTCATACACGCGGCATGGCTGCATCAGGCTTGCGCCCATTGTGCAATATTCCCCACTGCTGCCTCCCGTAGGAGTCTGGACCGTGTCTCAGTTCCAGTGTGGCTGGTCATCCTCTCAGACCAGCTAGGGATCGTCGCCTAGGTGAGCCGTTACCCCACCTACTAGCTAATCCCATCTGGGCACATCTGATGGCAAGAGGCCCGAAGGTCCCCCTCTTTGGTCTTGCGACGTTATGCGGTATTAGCTACCGTTTCCAGTAGTTATCCCCCTCCATCAGGCAGTTTCCCAGACATTACTCACCCGTCCGCCACTCGTCACCCGAGAGCAAGCTCTCTGTGCTACCGTTCGACTTGCATGTGTTAGGCCTGCCGCCAGCGTTCAATCTGAGCCATGATCAAACTCTTCAATTTAAAAGTTTGATGCTCAATGAATTAAACTTCGTAATGAATTACGTGTTCACTCGTTGAGACTTGGTATTCATTT
>NZ_JAYJLI010000065.1:0-603 GCF_051948675.1 Enterobacter sp. Lyrl_3 | reverse complement strand
CCGACGCCGCTGTTATCTCCCGCTTTATCGATGCCCTGAAGGCCCGTATTAGTGCCTATTTCAGGCGTCAGCAACGCGAGGAGAAACGTATCTGGCCCACCACGCTACGTTTTATCTGGGCGCGGGAGTTCGGCGAAATCAAAGGGAAAAAACATTACCACGTGGTGTTGCTGCTGAACCGCGATACGTGGTGCGGACCGGGGGATTACAACAACCCGGACAAGCTTGCCGGGATGATTAAACAGGCCTGGTGCAGTGCCCTGCAGGTGGATGCTGAAGCTCACGCTGTGCTGGCCCGCTTTCCGAAAAGCCCGGTGTCCTGGCTGACGCGCGGCAATGCCGCAGAGCTTCAGAAGGCACTGGCGCAGGCCGCTTACCTTGCCAAACGCGAAACCAAAATGACCGGCGACGGTGAGCGTAACTTTGGTTGCAGCCGGGGCTGAACGTCCATTCCGCAGGCCTGGCGATACGGATCGGGTAATTTTTAACAGCAGCACCTTATCCTCTGAGGAAGTCCCGGTACACCACATAACGCCCTGACCGGACGCCTCCCGATAACCATGATGAGGATACCAGGGAGATAAACACCATGATGACACAGAC
>NZ_JAYJLI010000064.1:0-694 GCF_051948675.1 Enterobacter sp. Lyrl_3 | reverse complement strand
ATGGTGCCGACTACCGGAATCGAACTGGTGACCTACTGATTACAAGTCAGTTGCTCTACCTACTGAGCTAAGTCGGCTTTGACTGCTATCGTGAGGCAAAATACCCCATGTTTAATCCCTCAGGATGAGCTTTGGCAACCTGATGGACTGGATAATGCGAAAGGGAAATGCCTGCTGCCAAGTGCCTGTTAACTATTTGTTTCACTTGATGCTAAATGTACAAATTCAGCACCTCAATAATCCTTTCATCTACCGTAGTGAATTGGAAGCCTGAAACAAACCGCAGGATCACATGGCAATAAATAGCCAGTCCGATGCTGAAGCAGGTTAGCAGAATCAGGAATGACCACTTTCTCTTCACCCTGCCTCCCCTGAGCAAAGCACGTTCAACATGCCATTAGCCGCAACGGGAGGTAGTTCGTAGCAAATCCTTTTTATGAGAGGTGAAGGACAAAAAACCGCCGGAGCGGACCAGGAAGATTTAGAAGTCCATAGCGTGAATCATCATCAGATGAGATGAACAGAGGCTATGGCACAATTAGGTTGAGGTTGGCCGCTACGTGCTGCTTAGCTCAGCACCCTACAGGAAGGTTCTTTGACTGAGTACCCATTACTGACCCTGTTTTCACCACAACGGAAAGACCACCAGTGCATTTAAGCCAGGTCCCGAACGGGGGATGGTCTTTCCTATTGT
>NZ_JAYJLI010000063.1:0-771 GCF_051948675.1 Enterobacter sp. Lyrl_3 | reverse complement strand
CATCAGCGACGAAGGATACTGGCACCTCCAATGGCAATGTTATCCAGGTAGGTGGATTTGGCATCGGTGCTGATTCGTCTTTGGCTTCTCAGCTGGCAAGCCTGACCGATGGTTACCGTGCCGGGCTTTATCGTATGCGCGGTGATGGAGCTCCACCATCAACCATCGGTGCACCAGTTGGAAGTGGAAACTCTATTATCGGTTTGGTCTCTGTTCCTGTTTATTCGACGGCCGGTTTTGGTCTCGCCTTTAACCGGGATAATTTATGGACAGGTGTATTTGATCCAGCAAATCCCAGCGGGGCGACGTGGAAAAAATGGTGGGGTGAGTCAAACACCACCGTTGACACGAACGGCTTTATCAAACGGGCCTCTCCTGTAGTTAAGCTGTTCGGAACTGGTGAGATTGAGTGTAACGATGAAGCTGAAGGGGTTACTGCGTCGAGAGAGATGGAGGGCGTTTATCGTGTCATGGGGAGCTGCGGCCTTAGCCTTGAAGGATGGACAGTCGAGATCCCCCAGGATATCAACGGCAACTTTCTGTGTTTCGTTGATATTACGACCGAAGATGATGGTGTGCTGACTGTTTCAGTCTTTCGTCGCCGTTTTGATGTGGAAACCGCGATGATTACTGCCGGTGACCCGATGGATATTCCTGGTGGTCGCTGGATAGATCTCCGACTGCAAATGCCCGCTGATTCTTTGTACAACACAAAAACACGCGCAGACGAACCACCGTTTGAACACCAGAGCAATGAATAAAGGTCGGTTT
>NZ_JAYJLI010000062.1:0-794 GCF_051948675.1 Enterobacter sp. Lyrl_3 | reverse complement strand
CTGTGGTTTGTCCTGGGCGGGCATGCGCAGCCAGGACAGTAATTTGTCGAGGCAGATAACGGATATCAATGTTAAGGAATATGAGTAATGGATGAAGTGGATCAGGCCAGCCAGGCCGAACAGATGAGACTGGCACAACTGCTTCGCAGCAGAACGCGGGCGTCGCTGCCACTGACCGGACTGTGCCACAATTGCTGTGCCCCCCTGAAGGACGTGCATTTTTGTGATGCGGATTGTCGGGATGATTATGAAAAACGGCAACAGTCCCATCTGCATCGCTGAAACAGGGGCCAGCCCTTCGCTGCTGGTGATGAGTTTCTGACTGTGCTGACGGAGGCCAGTCAGACGGAAGCGCTGAGTATTGCCGAACGCATCCGCAGCAAAGCTTCCCGGCAGTCCATCACAACGCCCGACGGTAAGCTGGTCGCGACGACGCTTTCGATTGGTGCCGCGATGTTTGATGGTCACCCGGACTATGAGCGGCTGATACAGTCAGCTGATGTGGCACTGTATCGCTCGAAACGGCAGGGGCGAAACCGGATTGAGATGTTTACGACCGCATAGTTGAGAGGCTACTACGCGGCAGGCAACTCAGCCTGCTTTGCGCAGCCGTTTGAAGAGAAAAGTTTGCTCAGTGTCAGTACATACTTAGCTTATTACACCACCATTTTCGACAGCTGGCAGATTATATTTCGGATGAGTGGCTGAAAACTGTGTGGATTCAAACGATTGAGAAATCTTGCATCATACGTAAGTTACTCAGGTTCGACGCGTGTTATTGACTTGCCTGGCAA
>NZ_JAYJLI010000061.1:0-801 GCF_051948675.1 Enterobacter sp. Lyrl_3 | reverse complement strand
ACATCCGGACAAAACCCAGCTGGGAAGAACCCAAAAGGGCTTTGACTGGATGGGGCTCTGGTTTACCGACAAGGGCATCACTGCCTTTGCCCCCAGAGCCACCGAAAAACACCGTCTGAAATGTCGCCAGCTTTATGAGCACATCCGCCACCTGAGCCCTGAGGCACAGGCCGCGCGGATGGCGAACTATGTCAGACGGTGGGGAGCCTCCCTGCTCCCCTCTGACACGTTGACCTGTCAGGCAATGGAGAACTCCATGGTCCAGGTATCATGGACGTCTGTGTTGTCTGGTATACCATCATAATCCGGGGCGCTACCATCGGGTTTCATCGGTATTGCGCCGTTTAAGAATGACACGCCAAACGTGGCATAAGATGCTGATGTGCTGCCTGTTGCGTCCGCTTTCGGCGCAAACGTGTTTGTCCATGCTCCGTCTTCCGTATAGTGTTCATAGTTGGGGAATGATGTGCCGGCGTTTGTTGCCCAGTAGCCGAGACACGCGACTTGAGCACCGCAGTCGCCCCGGAGCGCACTGACCATTGGATAGCCGACCGTCGTCGGGAGAGGCGTATCCTGTGACGATAGGGTTACACCTGAACCGCCGGGTATGGTCATTGTGAAATTTTCTGATATATCTTCGCCCGCCGCCGTATAGAAGTGCGACGCTACGGGGAACGCTCCCATCTGCAACATTGCCGTTCCGACAGGGACGCCGAAACTCTGCTTGTTGTAGTAGCCGGGTTTCCACCCTGGGACCCCTGGCGATGTGTGTTTGAAAGTTTGCACAATCCCCGAGAAAGT
>NZ_JAYJLI010000060.1:0-807 GCF_051948675.1 Enterobacter sp. Lyrl_3 | reverse complement strand
GCGTTCACGGGGATTGTGCAAACTTTCAGACACACGTCGCCAGGGGTGAACTCATGGAAACCAAGTATATATAACAATGCTAGTTTCGGCGTACCCGTCGGCAGCGCAATGTTACAGATGGGGGCTTATCTCACCGCTTCCCACTTATACACAGCAGAAGGCGTAGACATCTCGGATAAGTTCACGGTAACCAGCCCGGGCAACAACCGCAACACCCTCGCGACAGCAGATACCCCGATCCCGACTCGATTTGCGGGCAGCGCGTTCGCGGGAATACGGAACCAGGACTGCGGCACGGGTGTAGCATGCCTCGGTTATTGGGCGTACAACCGAAGCGGGGTCGCGTACGCAAAATACGATTCATACACGGCTGATGGGGTGTGGACAAATACCTTCGCGGTTAAAGAAGGCGAGCCATCGGAAACCGCCGCAAATTACGCAACGTTCGGGGTGGCATTCACCAACGGCGCAACACCGATGAAACCCGATGGTAGCGCCCCGGATTATGATGGTATACCAGACAACACGGACGTCAAGGACACCTGGACCATGGAGTTCACGATTGCCTGACAGGTCAACGTGTCAGAGGGGAGCAGGGAGGCTCCCCACCGTCTGACATAATTCGCCATCCGCGCGGCCTGCGCTTCAGGGCTCAGGTACCGGATGTGCTCATAAAGCTGGCGACATTTCAGACGGTGTTTTTCGGTGGCTCTGGGGGCAAAGACAGTGATGCCCTTGTCGGTAAACCAGAGCCCCATCCAGTCAAAGCCCTTTTGGGTTCTTCCCAGCTGGGTTTTGTCAGGATGC
>NZ_JAYJLI010000059.1:0-898 GCF_051948675.1 Enterobacter sp. Lyrl_3 | reverse complement strand
CCGAATAGCGCCAGCCCGGCACTATTTCTCATCATTATCAGTAAAACCCATCAAGGAAAAATACGCTATGACCGACATCTCCACCCTCAGCCAGCGACTGGCGACCCCAACCCTGAACTTCGTGCTGCTCACTGTCGCCACCTGCGGTGTCTGGCCGCTGCTCTGGCTGTACCGGAAACAGCAGATTATCAGCGACACCACCGGTTACCCGGTGAGCGGTGATATCTTCGTTATCTGGCTGGCCGTCTGCTTTGGGCTCGGGCGACAGTTCGGCGTGATGGCCTCACCAGACCTCGCGGGGTACGACACAGGCAGCGACACGCTGCTGGCCTTAAGCGGTATTCTGTCGCTCGCCTGTGGCGTGATGTACATCGTCTGGGCGTTTAAGGCCAGAGCCGCGCTGCGCCACTACGCACTGAACACCTTCCGTTTCGACCTGAAAATGAACGCGTTCTACACCGTAGCTTTTAACGTCTTCTACATCACGTACTGCATCAACGACATGCCGCAGGCGCTGGCAAAACACCGGATTATTCATGGTCAGGCTCCCGTGCCGCCAGAATCCCCGTCACCGCAGTAACGCCATCCCTCCTCTTATTTACCCGGCAGGGGCATCAGTGAATGCCCCTCATCCGTCCGGGATCGTCCCCCTGAGATTTAACTCAATGACATTACTGAAAATTGTGCTCAACGCCCTGCGTCAGGTGCTGACGTGGTGCGCCAGTAGCCGGGCACAGCAGTTTGTGGAAGACCACTTCCGCGAAGAAGGCTACGACGAAGACAGTATTTATATCGCCAGACAGACGGCAACCCTGCTTGCAGGTGCCTTAATCACGGTCCTGATGGAGCAGATACTGCTGCTTATTACCACACACGGAGCCTCACACTGATGCCCTGC
>NZ_JAYJLI010000057.1:0-1120 GCF_051948675.1 Enterobacter sp. Lyrl_3 | reverse complement strand
TCAGGCACGGTCATGTCCACCGTCAGATTGTGATCAACCGATGCCGGGTTACCCGCCTTGTCGCTGACCGATGCGGTGACGGTCACGCTGCCGTCGCTGAGCGCCGCCAGATCCGCTGCCGGGACGTTCAGCGTCCAGTTACCGTCTGAACCGACCGTTGCGGTGTAGTCCTTGCCGTTCAGGCTCACGGTCACCGTCTGGCCCGCTTCCGCGGTGCTGGTGCCGGAGACGGTCAGGTCAGACTGTGCTTCTGCGGCGTTGAGGATGTCGTCCGTCGCGAGGGTGTTGATGGTCACGGATGGCACGGTGGCGTCCACGCTGTACTCGCGTCCTGCGGACGCGCTGTTGCCATTGACGTTGGTAACGCTCACCTGCACGCTGGCGTCGCCGTCTTTCAGACCGGCAAGATCCGCCGCTGGCACGGTGGCGGTCCAGTTGCCATCGGCATCGACCTGCGCAGTATAGATTTTACCGCCCATGCTCAGGGTGACGGTCTGCCCGGCTTCCACGTTGGTGGTGGCGCCAGAGAGCACCAGATCCAGGCCCTTCTCCGCCGCGTTAATCACGTCGTCGGAGGCAATGGCATTGATGCTGATGGCCACCGTTGCCAGATCCACGGTGACATCATGGCTGATGGTAATTGGGTTACCCGCCGTGCTGTCGCCGGTGACGCTGATCTTCACGGTGCCTTCCGGCCACGTGCTCACGTCCGCCGCCGGGACCGCCGCGCTCCAGGTGCCGTCCGCCAGCACCGTTGCGGAATAGTCTTTCCCGTTGACGGTCACGGTCAGTGCGGTGCCTGGGGTCAGCCCGTCGCTGGAGCCGGTGATAATCAGGTTCTGGTTGTGCTCAATGGTGTTGATCACATCATCGCCCGCCACGGTGTCCACACGCAGGCCCGGCAGGTTGGCGTCGATGGTGATGTCACGTTCGCCCGTACCGGTGTTGCCGTGGCCGTTGGTGACGGTCGCGCTCACGCTCAGACTGCCGTTGCCGAGCGCGGTCAGAACGTCGGACGGCACGCTCACGGACCAGCTCAGATCGCTCTGCACCGTCGCGGTGTAGCTGTTGCCACCAATCGTCACGGTTAAGGTGTTGCCCGCTTCGGCATTCGCCACGG
>NZ_JAYJLI010000056.1:0-1120 GCF_051948675.1 Enterobacter sp. Lyrl_3 | reverse complement strand
ACAGGCTGCCATCTGTTTTTTTTGAGCCGAAGGTCAGCGTATCCGTATCCAGTTTAGCCTGACACGAAGGGGCAACCACCCGGCCGGTAATGGTGATATCCCGTGCCGGCAGCCAGGTTTCTGCCGCCGGTGCATCCTGAGTGCGGGCAATGACCATGACCAGCACACAGAGCAGTAACCCCGGAAGCCCGCCTGCGAGCACTTCACGCAGCGTGCCGGTAAACCGCATTATCTGTTTCATCAGCATACTGACCCCTCACCCTCGCCCTCTGAACCCGTTATACCGTTGTGACTGTCTGACCTGTTTTTGGGTATCAGCCCCGGTCTGTCATCAGTCATAGGACACCTGATATATGCCCTTGGCCGTGATGTTGCCGGCCGTCACGTCCAGATTATTCTGTGCCCGGGCATAGTACGCCTGCAGCGAGACGGTTATCCCCTGGGTCAGTTCATCTCCTGTCGCTGACGGATGAGGGTTTGTCAGCACTAACGGCGACTGCCGATTCCACTGCACGACCCCCACCCTGCGCTGACCAAAGGCCTGCGCGTCGTACTTCATCAGGTAGCCCGTCCCTGTATCCTGACCCGACACATCATCCCGGCCGACCAGAATGGTGTCGTGCCCGTCCGTGGAGTCCGTTACACTGCCCTGCGGAATAAAGCGAATACGCAGGGTCTGGGTGTTCTCCGAGCAGTTGGCCACCACCAGTTGTGGCGGTGACATCAGCGTGTCCGTGTAATGTCCCGCCTGCACATTGCGCTTCAGCCACACCTGCGAGATGTCCGGCATCGGGAAACTCAGGCTTTCCGATGTGCTGGTGCAGGTCGGCACCGTCAGGTCTGCCGAGACCTGCACGGTATCTTCCTGAGCGTAAACCTCACGCCCTGCCGCATCATAAAACGTCGTGATGCGCTTAAACTGCGCCGGCGGCAGTGCGACCAGACCTGCGCCGGTGTTCTGCTCAAGCCTGAGCAGCCCCACCGTCATGTCACCCGGATTTTCCAGGTGATTTCCGTTACCGGTACTTCTGCGCCGCGCCTTATCCTTAAGACTGGTCTGAATACCGACTCCGATACCTTTCAGGCCACTTGAGAACACATACCAGCCGGTTTCCGGGCG
>NZ_JAYJLI010000055.1:0-1189 GCF_051948675.1 Enterobacter sp. Lyrl_3 | reverse complement strand
GTCGAACAGTGCACCAGAATGCCGGATGGTTATGATGATGAATCTCGATACGCTGGAGGCTGCACGTAATGCACAACGTATTGAAAACGCGTTGCAGGCTATTAGCGTCGCTATTGCCGGTGCATGGCAAACGGTGACCGGCGTCGAGCACGATGCCATCACCAGCATGACGCCGATGATTATCAACCGCTCTGTTCGCGGAGCCTTCACGACACCATTTAACCAGCTTAAGGCACTGGTTCAGGCGATGCAGGCTCCCGTCGCGACAGCACGGACAGGGATAGCGGGTTAACGCGTACATTGTTTACCAGCCGGTGAGCTGGTCTGCAGAGACTGGCGGCGATGATCAGATGCCCCCCCGAAAGCACTTCATCATCTATCTGAAGTGATCTCCGAGAATATTTCTGACAAGAACCGCAGCATGGTCACGGGCTTGCTGAATGATATCCTCTTTGTTGACAATTCTGCTGCAATGGACGCAAGTGATTCCGGTAGCATCATCAACATCGCTGATTTCGGTCCCACTGTGTACGGTGAGATCGTGGTTGCAGCCTGGGCACTTAAACGGAATGTTACTCAAGGGCGATAACCTTTTTTATTGACGAGCCTGGTTGCCAGACCGTAGCAACGACAGGGTCAATGTCGCAAGACTCATCTGACCCTGTCCCGAATCACCGTCGATGCGTGGATGTGGTCACCATCGCAGACGAAAAGCACGACATGTTTGAACGAATGGTACTGAACCGCACCGATAGCGTTTCCTCATCCGTCCGGCATTTGCTTTCACCGAACAGTAGAACCGCCAGCATCTTCTCCGGTAGTCCTGGCGATGAGTCACCGCCTTCATGATCTTGACCCGCCTTCACGACACTCTGCTCTGGTCGCCGGGAACAACCTGTAACGATACTTTTTTGCGCGAGATTGCCACCCTGTGTGAGTCTTTGAGACTGTTGTTTTATTTTTTACCAGGATGGGAAATGGACATGACACAACACACAACTGAAACCCCGCCGGACGGCGACAGCCAGCACGCTTCTGGCAGTGCGGAGACCGCTGCCAGCCTGGAGCGACAGGGAAACTATGGTGAAGCGGCCCGGTGGTGGCGGACGGCCGCTGATGCCACCAGGACCCCGGGCCAGCGACACTGGTATGAATGCCGGGCCAGCCTGTGCGAGCGTTATCACCAGGC
>NZ_JAYJLI010000054.1:0-1330 GCF_051948675.1 Enterobacter sp. Lyrl_3 | reverse complement strand
GCAACAGGAAAGCATACTGACAATGCAGGTGTGGGTCCCTCACTCCTGGGCAGGAGTGATGTCAGTATGCTTCCCTGTTGTGATGAATCCCCCTCAGCGGCGGGGCGTAAACAGCAAACGAGTAGTCTGTTCACACAGCTAAGCGCATCAATCTAAACGCGGACCAGGTGGCTGACCGATGGTCCACCGGGAGGCACCCGGCATCACAACAACTTTTTGGCCCTTTAGCTCAGTTGGTCAGAGCGAGCGACTCATAATCGCCAGGTCGCTGGTTCAAGTCCAGCAAGGGCCACCAAAGCGCTGTTAGATCAGATGGATAGAGCACTGCTTTCCGAAGGCAGTGGTCACTGGTCCGACTCCAGTACAGCGCACCAGTTTCAATGTGCGGTGAATCCCCCTAGCGGAGGGGCGTTCTGAGTTCCTAATCAGCCGACGAACGCGGGTGAATAACCCACCGGGAAGCACCCGGCACCGTGCTACTCGTTATTGCGGTCATCATATAATGGCTATTATCTCAGCCTTCCAAGCTGATGATGCGGGTTCGATTCCCGCTGACCGCTCCATATTAAGCCTTCCGGTCTGCGATGATGGGACTGCCCGGAGTGACCGGAGGGCGCATTCGCATGGGGATCACCTGAGTATGTTCTTGTCTGGCCTGAGCATACTGAAGAGCCAGGCTGGTCCCCAGTCGAATGCGAAGGAATAAGCATCAACAGTAAAGCGCGCTGGTAAGCCCGTTTCTTCAAGGACGATACGTTGGGTAGTGTGCTTTACTGTTGCGGTGAATCCCACTAGCGGAGGGGCGAAACAGCAGACCCTGATTGAATGAGAAAGTCGCGAGCCACGGTGGCTGACCAAAGGCTCATGGAGAGGCACTCCACACCGCAACGCCCATTCAGGCCCACGCTAGCGCGTGGGTTTTTTGCTTTACAGGGCATGAATGGGGGGATGAAGGACGTCAATAATTAACGTGATTATTATTGCTGCTGCAGAGAGTAATATAGTCATTCTTTCGAACATTATGATCCTCAGGCCGTTTGTTAACTTATGATAGTGACAACGGGAGACATTAAATACATGACCCATTCCAGGGCTGCGCATATGCGCGGCCTTTTTATTTCCGGTAAGGAATCACATGAAAAACAAAAACAGTCGTCTTTTGATTAACGGGTTGCTGGCGGCTGCGATTGCGTCAATGGCAGCCTGTTCAGCCGTGTCGTTTACTCACGCCAACGGCGCAAAAGGGCAGAGCATTACGAATGCTGAGGTCCAGCCAGATAATACGGTCGTCCTGGCATACCCGAACGGGTCGGCATGTATTGACACCAAT
>NZ_JAYJLI010000053.1:0-1384 GCF_051948675.1 Enterobacter sp. Lyrl_3 | reverse complement strand
GTAGCGCTTTATTGGATGCTCAAAGTTCCTGGGGTGATTCCGGTCAAAAGAAAGTTCTAACTGTGGGGGCTTTTGGTCTGGGGCGTGAAATTACTGAATCAGTTCCACTTAATACTATGAGCGAGTCCTACCCCTCATCGTTTATATGGTCGGTAGAGGACGCCAGCTACATGGGTGTCTCAGGAAGTCAGAGCATTACCTCTATCGTAATAGCTCGCGGAGGAAGACCAACTCGCATTCATCAAATCTACACGTTAGGGCGGACTTTCTTCAGTTACCGAACACCTACAGGGTGGCTGTATCAGGAAGCCTACACAACGGGGAACACCACTAAGGCGAGCGATGGCACGCTAAAAGCGGCCTCACCAGTTGCCCGCATAGTAACGAGTCGCGATGCATGCCAGCGCGCTGACGTAGCCGAAGATGGTTTCTCCTGGTGCGGCTGCGGGACAGCAAATACAGAGGCGGAGGGCATAACCCTTTCTCGCCTCGACGTAGGTATTTACGTGCTCGCAGGTTCGGCAGGACTGGCTTCAGAGGGATGGCAGCTACTGCCACCGATGGACCCTGGTGGCATGGGAGAACTTGGCGTGGTTGAAGCTGAGCAGACGGAAAGCGGAGGCCTGACAATCCGTCTTTTCAAGCAAAAATACATCCTGAGCGGTGAAGGTGAGATCATTAAAACCAAAGGTGAACCGATGGACGTACCGGCGAACAGCTGGATCGATGTTCGACTTGATATGCCTGACGATTCCCTGTTTAACCAGCGGATGAGCCAGGAGCCGCAACGTTGATCACTTCCTCTAAGGCGCTGACGCGGACAGCCAGCGCTTTGATTGCCGCCAGCGCATCGAGCATCAGAGGATTGAGGTCAAGCGTCATTTTCCCCGACTCCTCAGCCGAGTGAACATATTGCGGATCTATCTTTTCCAGTTCCTGAGCAATGACGCCGCGGCGAGTCGTTTTGGCTTCATCTGCGAGGTAGTAGAAGGTCTTAAAGTCCATTGCCACTATGTTGGCCAGAGACACTTCTAAATCCAGATCCCCTGTTACTTTTTTAAAGTTAATGTCCGATGTACCCGCAGACTGCAGCTGCGCCCACGGCACTGAGGATTTTGGTGTTTGAGGGTCACTGGTTGTAAGAAAGCGGCTGAATACCGCACTACCGGAAGTGATCCATAACTGCGCAATTCGCTGTCCAGTGTACGAACTCTGGAACCCACAGCCATTCGCAGGAGCCCACAGAGTATTGCCATCGGCATCACTGATGAAGGATGAACTGGCATCTGTGGGCTTATTTTGGAGAGCCGAACCAACCCCAAAATCCCCAACCGAAAGCATGTTGCCTGACGAGCTATAAGCGTTCCTCGTCGCGCTACTTCCT
>NZ_JAYJLI010000052.1:0-1472 GCF_051948675.1 Enterobacter sp. Lyrl_3 | reverse complement strand
CCCACAACCAGCGTAACAGCGTCGGTGGTGAATGTCGGCGCTCCCACGAATATTCGCCAATGCGCTGCCAGACTTCGGTGTGAAAACGCAAAATCAACGCGTGGTAATCGGACATGGTGTCACGATATGGCAAGGCCAGCGTGAAGCTGAACGCCACCAGCCGTGGGTAATGGTCAACGGCCTGCTGCAGAAATGTACGGGCGCTGACGGCATCGGTGTGGTGAACTCCGGCCGTTTCAGTAAGACAATATTTCACAAGTGATGTTCTCTTATAGGTCAATCAGGGGAGAACGCTGCCGGAGCAGCGTCATTGAACGCAGCGGTGCCGGGGTATGTGTTTATTTCAGCCCGTGCTGCAGCAGTAATTCATCTGCCAGACCGACTCTTCGATGCTGTAAATGCCGGTTTTGCACCAGGGGCAATATTTCTGACCACGGTAGTGCTCACTGCACCATGCGCAGTACCACGCCAGCGACAGCACCGGCGCATCCAGCCCGCCGATAAGGCGGCGCAATTTCCTGTAGCGGGCTTCAGCTTTGACCTCCGGGTCGAGGTGGGCGCAGTTCATCAGCACGTTTTCAGCCACCGTCCGCTGGTCGTGCTCAAACCAGGGTTTCTCACCAAAGCCCGTCAGCAGATACAGCACACAGCCGCAGGACGCACAGGTCCATACACCACCGTGCGATTTCGCCGCATCGTCCGCAGTCACAAAGCGACCAGAGGCATCGTTCGCGAGGTAGCATTTCAGCATGCGCATGCCGTGACCTCCTGTGCGCTGGCGGCCATATCAGCTCGCTCCTGACTGTATTCACCGGTTCGGCAGGCCAGACAGTAACGTTCACCGTGGTAATCGCTGCCGCACTCCGAACAGTGCCAGTCGGCGTGGTAAACCAGCGGACGGGCTTCCGGTACATACCATTGCAGTTGCCGGACATGGCGGGTTTCTTTTGGTGCCGGGTTGACATACGGACAGTGCTGCCGCCCGTTCTTTGTCAGCGCATCTCGCCGGTGTTCAAACCACGGGCGTCCGGTCTGGTATTCAGGGTGGTACTGCAGGGCGCTGTCGCAGAGATGGCAGCGATAGCGGTCATACGGCGCGGTCTGCGCGGTTCTGGCTCCCATGAGGCGGCCATTGCCATCGAGGGCCATAAAGGATTTTGCATACATCGTGGTATTCCTTACCGCCAGACGACACGCAGGCGTCAGCCGTCCCGGAACGGGCAGCGTGGCAGGGGCGAATGGCGGGTCAGTGAAGCGTTAACAGGTTGAATCTGTGGGGAGCGCTCTGCGTCGGGGTCATCGCAGGCTTTCAGTCAGTCATGGCGTTACCGGTGCGCTGATGCGCGAAGCGGACGGTAACAGTAAGCACAGGGTTTCTCGCCACAGTACCGCCGGTGGCAGTCCGGGCAGGTCCAGCGAGCAGGGAGGTTCTCTGGCTTTTTACGGCGTCGTTGCGTCATGCTGATTTCTCA
>NZ_JAYJLI010000051.1:0-1481 GCF_051948675.1 Enterobacter sp. Lyrl_3 | reverse complement strand
ATCTGCATCGCGCGGTGATGACAGCCGACAGACGCTGACGTTGCAGCTGAGTGAGTGCGAATTTAACGGCCTGGGGCTGAAGTTTAAGGCGGATGCCCAGGGGGACCATCCTGAGCGGGGCATATTGCGTCGGCAGGAAGACGGTGCGGTGAGCCAGCGGATGTATTTTACGCTGGGGCCTCAGAAGGCGACCGCTCAGGCGGATAATCTCCTGCAGACCCTGTCGCCGGATTCGGCGGCACTGGTAAAGGATGCTCAGGGTGATACCTACTTCCGTCTCAATCAGGGCGAGTACTGGTTCGACATGAATGCCACCCTGAAGGATGGCGAGGTCATGAACATCCCTCTGGTGGTGCAGGTTCACCACAGTGATGACAGCTCGCAAAAGGAAAGCAGTGACAGGCAACGAAATACAGAAGGTGATTTGAGTGCGAATTTTACCCTGCAATTGTCATGGCGGTAATAACGGTGAAATACCGATATCGACATTGTTGTGTGTCGCCGTAATTAAGTGATTAACCTGTGAAGCTTTGAACTGGTTTTATCTGTGTGCGGGAAATAATGCAGTATTTGAATGTCGAATATGTCGGTGCGTGATTTTATTAATTACCCAGGGCCGGGTGTCAGTGTTTCTGCAGGTGTAATGCCAGAGTAATAATTACACCCTTCAACTGGAGAGGTGTAAAAGAAGTAAATAATGCTCACTCTCTTGTTGAGTATATACAGGCTCTTTATTTGGTGGCGTCATGCTTATCCATATAAAGGGATGATGTCAATGCAATACCAGTTAAGGTAAAAAATATGAAGTTTATTATGAAGAAAAACATGAGCGCCCTGGCCATGTCGGCGGCAATGGCTGCCGGCTCCCTGGGCTACATAAATGTGGCTCAGGCCGAACCGGTGTCAGCTGACTTTTCTAACAACATCCATGTAATTTCAGAGAACACCTGCGACCTGGATGTGACTCTGCCAACCGGCTCCCGCGACTTTGTGGCTAACTGGACGCGCACGGCGGCCAGCGGCAGCACGATGACGGTCGATGCTGCAACACTGGCTACTCCGCCGGAAATCCTGGTGGCGGTTAAGGGGGGCGCGGGCTGCAGGCTGGATAGCCTGAAACTGAGCACAGCCATTGACGATGTGTCTCCTGTTGGAACCCGCACCTTCCTGAAGGCGGTCACGGGCTCTACCAACGGTGGTTACTGGCGCTTCACGCCGACCGTAGCGAAAGCAACACTGTACGCGGATGCTGCAGCGACCAGCGGTGCCACGCAATCAGTCGAGTTTATCGATCCGACAGGGGCAACCCTCACTCAGTCAGAATCCGCGAAAGGCAACCGCGGCGGCGAAGTGTCCGAGATGGAGACCGCTGGCGTAAAGGGCATTCTTATGACCGACAACTACTTCTCGGACGGGGTGGCGGCGTCTTTAGTGGCGGCAGGCTCCGGAGATTCCCATCTGAACGCACTGGACCCGAACGG
>NZ_JAYJLI010000050.1:0-1518 GCF_051948675.1 Enterobacter sp. Lyrl_3 | reverse complement strand
CGAGGATTCTTCCGATGCCGGCCGCCGTCTTCGCAAGCGCCAGGATGATTTGCCCGAGCTAGTTAAGGCGCAAAAGCTGGTGGATGAAATTGGTCAGATTCCATTTGAGTTGATTGGTGGCGGTAAAGTCGAGGTTTCAGTATGAGCTGCTTCACTACCTGCACACCCAGTGCTCACAAAGAAAAAGGCAACGCTGCGAACGTTGCCTTTGGGAACCAGATCGATCACTGGTCGGGATTGTCACTTGGTCGTTTATTTTTTCGAAACTCTACTTCTCGTTTCAAAGCTGAGACAACGAACTGCCCTGTACTTTCGTTGGGCTCCTTTAAGAGCTCAATCTCATCTGCAATATCATGCGGGACACGTGCAGCTATAGTTTGTGATTTTCGGTTAATTGCTTTAGTCGCCATTATCGATAGCTTCCTCCAGAAGACACCAACAGTATGGCAGAAAAAAAATAGTGTTCAACACTTGACGTGTTCAACACCTGTAAATAATATGGTGTTAAACACCTTGATTGTATCATGGTGCTTAAATGACAACGCCCCAGCGTGCGGGAACACTGCTGAGGCGTCTAACCACAACGTAAAAGAGGCTTACATTATGGCATGTTCACATGATACCCAAACTCGCCCGGAATTTACATACCTGTTCCTGGGCACTCCGTCAGATAAACCTGACGCTACCCCGGTTGTTTTGCGCGCTGAGGCTAACACTGAGCAGCAAGCACGCTCACATTTCCTGAACTGGAATCTCGTATTCGCCGCGCAGATCCGCACCAAGGCCCCATGCCGTCTTCAGTTGATTGACGGTGGTGATTACTTCTCCTGGCTTTACGAGCAACGATTCGATACCTGCACCTCCGGTGTTCAGGAGGTGGCTCATGTCTGACATCCTCAAAGTCATCGGCGCATGTGTTCGCCTGGAGCACAAGGGCAAAAATTACGTCGGTCTGTGCCCGTTCCATAGCGAGAAAACGCCGTCATTCACTGTTGATCCTGAAGCTCAGACCTTCCGCTGTTTTGGCTGTGGCGTGCACGGTGATGCCGCAGATTTTGCGAAGCTGATGCTGGAGAAAGGCCTCAACACTGTACTTAACGTAAACCTGCATGTGGCACCAGGCTTTACCGGAACAGTGATCGTACATCTGAAGGAAGGGCGCCAGGTTTGCGACTATCCGCTGGTGAATGGTGAGCATATTGCAACGCTGCCGTCATTTCTCGAAATGGCACGCAATGCTGGATGGTCTGTCACACCTGAACAGGGGGGATGCAATGCGCAACGTTAAGGTTCTGGACGCGATAAATGCGATGGGGAAAATTCAGGCGCTGGCCGCTGCTGCCGGTTACCTCGTTTCCAGCGAAAGAGAAGAGCAAATTTGTTTTGAACTTATCGACCTGATCGAGGAGATCGCGCGGGAAGTATTGGAGGACGACAATGGATAAACCACACATTTATCGTACAGAAGAAGATGTGTTGCTCAACCTTCAACGGTCACTGGATCTGATGAACTGCGCT
>NZ_JAYJLI010000049.1:0-1663 GCF_051948675.1 Enterobacter sp. Lyrl_3 | reverse complement strand
ACACACCAGCCGCCCTGCGCGACGCCCATTATCAGCGCTGCGCAAAGCCCGTTTTTTACGCGCAGACCCTGAACCACAAAAAGGAGGTTGAAATCTGCATCGTCACCCCGTCGGTGGCGTATTCGTTCGGCAGGATCGGCGCGGAGCATAAGGAGATGGATATTACCGTTCCGGCTCAGGCGACAGGCTACGCGTACCAGAGCAACCAGGTTATCAGCCTGCAGGAATTTTCCGTCCGCAACGGCGGTACCACTTACCAGGTATCAGCCGGAAGCAACGATGAAGGCAAACCCTTTGCCGCGCTCGATGTGTACCGGGGCAGTCCCGATACCGGAAAGCATCTGTCGACCATTGCGCTTGACCCGGACACCGTGGTTAACGACATCAGCCACGGATTGCAGGATGAAGGTATTCCCCAACAGGATGACCTTTAACAGGTTTTACCAACCTTAATAACCCTCTGTTTATTCAAGGACGTTTTCATGAACATTTCATTCAAAGGTGGTGCGTTCCGCCCGGCACACGCTTTGTCCGCGCTCTGCCTGTTGCTCCCGGTTGCGGCACTCAGCGGCTGCGGCGACGAAAAGTCAAAAGCCGAAAGCGAGTTTATCCGGGGCTGTAAATCCGGTGGCGGCACCACCGCCATCTGTGGCTGCGTTTACGGCATCCTGCAGACGAAATACTCCCACGGAGAGCTGCTCAAAATGAACCAGCAGCACGGCTATGTCCCCCCGGGCTTTATGAACAACATGCTCAGTGCGGCGCAGCAGTGTCGTAAGCAATAAATGCCGGATGCACACAACGTTACCGGTCTGGATTATTCAACCACAAAAGGAACCTGCTAATGGCACTCGTCATTAAGTATTTCAGTATTGCTTTTGGCATCGCGCTGGTCGTGGTGCTGTTTAACGTTATCAGCGCCACCGGCGAAATTCGCAGTTTTGGTCAGGGAATGGGGTATCTGTTCTGGATGACGCTGGGACCCGGCGCCGGTATGACCGTTGGCGCGGCTCTTCGACTGTGGCTGATGCCGGATGCGGTATACACCAGCGAAGGGATGACCGGGCTGCTCAAAGCCCGCCTGTTCTGGCTCGCAGGCCCACAGTGTATCGGCTGGCTGGCGGGACTGATGGCAGTGGGTAAGCAACTGATGTAACGCAACCAGACATCATCAACACATTGACTCTGAGGGAAAAACACCATGCGATTAATACACGTCATCCTGTCAGCAGGATTACTGGCCTTTGCCATGTCGGCACAGGCTGTCCCCAATATGTGGAGCAGCGGTTTTGGTATGGGCGTCACCGAATACATCATCACCAGCCCGGAGAAGGTGATGCTGAATCTGAGTTGCACCAGTAACCCTGACGACCAGAACATCCTGCAACATCACGTCATGCTCACCCTGCCTGACGGCAGCGGTGCCGACTCACAGGATGAGAAAACAGCCATCACCGTCGTCACCGGTGACCAGCAGTTCCCGCTGCCGTCCTCTCTCGGCTGGCGTAACGGCGACAACGCCTGGCTGTCGTTTATTGAGGCCATCAGCAAAGCAACCTCATTTGATCTTTACGTCAACGATAAGAAGGCAGGGCACTTTACCCCTTCAAAGGGCAATGTCCACAAGGTGCTGGCTGATATGTCCGGCTGTACGACATTCACC
>NZ_JAYJLI010000048.1:0-1913 GCF_051948675.1 Enterobacter sp. Lyrl_3 | reverse complement strand
GTTGGTATCGATACAGGCGGAGCCGTTCGGGTAGGTCAGCACTACGGTGTTGTCCGGCTGCACCTCTGCGTTGGTCAGGCTCTGGCCTTTTGCCCCGTTGGCATGGGTGAAGGAGACGGCAGAACAGGCGGCCAGTAGAGCTGCGCCCACCAGCAACCCGGCGAGCAGTAGTTTTTTCTTCATGGGGATCCTTACCGGAAATAAAAAAAACCGCACCGAAGTGCAGCCTGAAAAGGAACCAGATTGCGTCTGGCGGACTTTACCCTGCCGGTGATATGGTTAAATCGCTAAAAGTAACTATATCAATGAACGGGATTAATTATGTTTGCAGAAATTAGCGCCTCACTAACCGTCATCAAAGAAGCCTTGTCTCTCGTGAAGATTATTAGCGAATCTAAATCGGAAGCAGAAGTTCAACAAGCAACCTGGAACCTTAGAGATAATTTAGCCTCATTACAGATTAAAAATCTTGAGCTAATTGAAGTTATCTCGTCTCAAAATGAACGAATAAGCGCGCTCCAGAAAGAACTGACTGAACATACAAGATTTGAAACTGAATCGAGACGCTACAGTCCGTACACCCTCGATACGGGTACGTTTACTTACGTGAATAACTCCGCAAAGAATCCTGAAGTTAAACCTCATTATCTGTGCGCACACTGCTACCAAAAAAGCGTAATAGAAATACTTTGCCCGACGGGAAAAGATACGACAATTCATGGTAATTATTACCCCCTGTATTCGTGTCCATCCTGTAAAAATAGATATGTGATGGAGTGGAGATTTAATCCATCAGCATTTAATTCCCCGGATAAAGCTGATGAATAATGTAATCATAATTCTCACCGCTCTACCGCTGCACACCACCAGCAACTGAATTCTGATCTACCAGATAGCAAAAAGCCCACGCGTTAACGTGGGCCAGTGAAAAATAGCTTAACGGGATAATCAGGGGTTGTGAGAGCTATCTGGAGCTTTCTTTTTCTCCGTAAGGGCCGGGGTACTTTCAGGCTGTAAGGTTTTAACCATACGTGAATGCTGTACACCCTGACGGGATGATTCTGAGCGAATCTGTTTACCGCTTATTACCACCGGCCTGAGGCTGTCATTTCCGGTATGCATTATTTCCGGTGTAGCCAGTGCAGAAAGCGTAATCAGCATTCCGCCAAACATAAGACATAGTTTTCCGCGCATTATTTACTCACCAGTAAAATTGATTAAGTGTTGCAGTGTGGAGTGCCTCTCCATGAGCCTTTGGTCAGCCACCGTGGCCCGCGACTTTCTCATTCAATCAGGGTCTGCTGTTTCGCCCCTACGCATAGTGGGATTCACCGCAACAGCAAAGCACACTACCCAACTTATCATCCCTGAGAAAACAGGTTTGTCAGCGCGCTTTGCTGTTGATGTTTTCGCATTCGACTGGGTGCCGTCCTGGGCTCCAAGCATGTCCACATAAGGTGAAAACATACACAGGCGGCCCCCATGCGAATGCGCCCTCCGGTCACTCAGTGCAGTCCCTTCATCGCAGACCGGGAGGCAAAACTGGAGCGGTCAGCGGGAATCGAACCCGCATCATCAGCTTGGAAGGCTGAGGTAATAGCCATTATACGATGACCGCTTTGGTGGTGCACTGTACTGGATTCGAACCAGTGACCTGGCGATTATGAGTCGCTCGCTCTGACCAACTGAGCTAAAGGGCCTGAAAGTTGTTGTGATGCCGGGTGCCTCCCGGTGAGCCTTTGGTCAGCAACCATGGCTCGCGCTTGGATAGTCATGCTTAGCTGTATAATGGAACTACAATTCGCTGTTTACGCCCCTCCGCACAGGGGGATTCATCACAACAAGGAAACGCACTGTCCCAACGTGCCCACGTCTGGGATTCATCCCTGCAGTACGTTTTCTTGTTGAATGAA
>NZ_JAYJLI010000047.1:0-2381 GCF_051948675.1 Enterobacter sp. Lyrl_3 | reverse complement strand
TCGCCAAAACATCTTCGGCGTTGTAAGGTTAAGCCTCACGGTTCATTAGTATCGGTTAGCTCAACGCATCGCTGCGCTTACACACCCGACCTATCAACGTCGTCGTCTTCAACGTTCCTTCAGGAGACTTTAAGTCTCAGGGAGAACTCATCTCGGGGCAAGTTTCGTGCTTAGATGCTTTCAGCACTTATCTCTTCCGCATTTAGCTACCGGGCAGTGCCATTGGCATGACAACCCGAACACCAGTGATGCGTCCACTCCGGTCCTCTCGTACTAGGAGCAGCCCCCCTCAATTCTCCAGCGCCCACGGCAGATAGGGACCGAACTGTCTCACGACGTTCTAAACCCAGCTCGCGTACCACTTTAAATGGCGAACAGCCATACCCTTGGGACCTACTTCAGCCCCAGGATGTGATGAGCCGACATCGAGGTGCCAAACACCGCCGTCGATATGAACTCTTGGGCGGTATCAGCCTGTTATCCCCGGAGTACCTTTTATCCGTTGAGCGATGGCCCTTCCATTCAGAACCACCGGATCACTATGACCTGCTTTCGCACCTGCTCGAGCCGTCACTCTCGCAGTCAAGCTAGCTTATGCCATTGCACTAACCTCCTGATGTCCGACCAGGATTAGCTAACCTTCGTGCTCCTCCGTTACTCTTTGGGAGGAGACCGCCCCAGTCAAACTACCCACCAGACACTGTCCGCAACCCGGATTACGGGTCTACGTTAGAACACCAGCCATTAAAGGGTGGTATTTCAAGGATGGCTCCACGCAGACTGGCGTCCACGCTTCAAAGCCTCCCACCTATCCTACACATCAAGGACCAGTGTTCAGTGTCAAGCTATAGTAAAGGTTCACGGGGTCTTTCCGTCTTGCCGCGGGTACACTGCATCTTCACAGCGAGTTCAATTTCACTGAGTCTCGGGTGGAGACAGCCTGGCCATCATTACGCCATTCGTGCAGGTCGGAACTTACCCGACAAGGAATTTCGCTACCTTAGGACCGTTATAGTTACGGCCGCCGTTTACCGGGGCTTCGATCAAGAGCTTCGCGTTGCCGCTAACCCCATCAATTAACCTTCCGGCACCGGGCAGGCGTCACACCGTATACGTCCACTTTCGTGTTTGCACAGTGCTGTGTTTTTAATAAACAGTTGCAGCCAGCTGGTATCTTCGACTGATTTCAGCTCCACCCGCAGGGGCTTCACCTACATATCAGCGTGCCTTCTCCCGAAGTTACGGCACCATTTTGCCTAGTTCCTTCACCCGAGTTCTCTCAAGCGCCTTGGTATTCTCTACCTGACCACCTGTGTCGGTTTGGGGTACGATTTGATGTTACCTGATGCTTAGAGGCTTTTCCTGGAAGCAGGGCATTTGTTACTTCAGCACCGTAGTGCCTCGTCATCACACCTCAGCGTTAAAAGGTACCGGATTTACCTGGAACCTCCGCCTACATGCTTAAACCGGGACAACCGTCGCCCGGCTAACATAGCCTTCTCCGTCCCCCCTTCGCAGTAACACCAAGTACAGGAATATTAACCTGTTTCCCATCGACTACGCCTTTCGGCCTCGCCTTAGGGGTCGACTCACCCTGCCCCGATTAACGTTGGACAGGAACCCTTGGTCTTCCGGCGAGCGGGCTTTTCACCCGCTTTATCGTTACTTATGT
Source organism: Enterobacter sp. Lyrl_3 (assembly GCF_051948675.1). Lineage (NCBI taxonomy): Bacteria > Pseudomonadati > Pseudomonadota > Gammaproteobacteria > Enterobacterales > Enterobacteriaceae > Enterobacter > Enterobacter sp. Lyrl_3. Next base: position 709 of record NZ_JAYJLI010000047.1, on the reverse strand, counting down.
CAGCATTCGCACTTCTGATACCTCCAGCAACCCTCACAGGCCACCTTCAACGGCTTACAGAACGCTCCCCTACCCAACAACACAGAGTGTCGCTGCCGCAGCTTCGGTGCATGGTTTAGCCCCGTTACATCTTCCGCGCAGGCCGACTCGACCAGTGAGCTATTACGCTTTCTTTAAATGATGGCTGCTTCTAAGCCAACATCCTGGCTGTCTGGGCCTTCCCACATCGTTTCCCACTTAACCATGACTTTGGGACCTTAGCTGGCGGTCTGGGTTGTTTCCCTCTTCACGACGGACGTTAGCACCCGCCGTGTGTCTCCCGTGATAACATTCTTCGGTATTCGTAGTTTGCATCGGGTTGGTAAGCCGGGATGGCCCCCTAGCCGAAACAGTGCTCTACCCCCGAAGATGAGTTCACGAGGCGCTACCTAAATAGCTTTCGGGGAGAACCAGCTATCTCCCGGTTTGATTGGCCTTTCACCCCCAGCCACAGGTCATCCGCTAATTTTTCAACATTAGTCGGTTCGGTCCTCCAGTTAGTGTTACCCAACCTTCAACCTGCCCATGGCTAGATCACCGGGTTTCGGGTCTATACCCTGCAACTTAACGCCCAGTTAAGACTCGGTTTCCCTTCGGCTCCCCTATACGGTTAACCTTGCTACAGAATATAAGTCGCTGACCCATTATACAAAAGGTACGCAGTCACACC
>NZ_JAYJLI010000046.1:0-2580 GCF_051948675.1 Enterobacter sp. Lyrl_3 | reverse complement strand
AGGCGGCTGGTGTATCCGGCAGCCGGAGGTCAACGCGCAGGGCCAGCACGCGGGTATAGGCGTTAAGTGCAAAATTGAAGGTATCGGCGATACGTTGCTGCCAGTAAGGGTCGTAGGTGTAACTCATTGAAATGGACTCCAGTTGATTTGTGTTCATAACCATTACCGGCGTCGTTAAAAAAAACTTTTTGCTTTCGGCGGGTCCTTCAGAGACGGCTGTATGCGCTGACATATCAGCGGTGACAGCAGGAGCACGCAACGGGCAATAGCACAGCGACTGAAGCCATGAGATAACAACGATTCGGGTGCCAGGTGATTCAAAGGCTGCGAAAAAACAGTCTTCCCGTTACCGACACGTGGAGGGTTTCAGTGAACAATGGGTATGCACAGATGAGAACCAGAGGGAGTAAAAATGATTATTGGCGTTGATGAAGCACCGGAGATCGCACTGGCATTGCTGGAAGAGAAACTTCATAACTGGCGGTATTCCGCCAACCCCATATGGCCGTCAACCTGGCCTGTTTTTAATCGCCTTATCGAACGTCAAGACGAGATGGCGGTAGTGTACAGGGAGATCGCATCCGGCAACTTCACCAGGCAACAGTTCTGGAGACTGCTTGAGCAGATTATCCATGCGGGCAGCTTTGGAACCGATGAGCGTTTTGCAACACTGCGGGCTGACCATCAGGAGCTTGTCGTCCTGAATGACAATATCAGCGCCATGAGCATGCAACTGGCTGAAATGCTGGAACGACGCGCGGAGCTATGCGAGAACGGCCACTTTGGATGTGACCGTATGCTAAAACTCATGGCGTTTATCGATGATGCCGGAGAGGGTAACGATCATTACCAGTCGTTTCTTAAGCCAGAATTGCAGCGACTCAATAGTTTCGATCTTCGCTACTGGCCTGACATTGCCGGGATCATTCGCTCGCTGGGGATGGAGGAGGTGGAGATAACATTTAAAGATGAAGCCACAGAGGCGATTATCAACGCCCGAAGGCCTTCACGGACAGATTTCTTCAGGGAGTTATTCGATAACATCAGTATGCAAAAAACCGGGGACCACTACGGATTACCACGAGCGTTCAAACTCTCAGATGCAGCACTGGCGACGATTTGTAATATTACCCGCGATTTGCCACCCGATGACCTCGTTGACGCAGTTTACGTGAAACGAACCCGCCATCGACTGCAAACGCAGGGCTTTAGCGCCGTATGGTGAAGTCTCCAGTCCCATGAGATAGTCATTACCCGGTTTACAGAAGGGTCAGGCACTGGCCCCAGCATTGACCTGGCTTAAAGAGCGGGGAGATTACACTGGCCTGTTCTTCTCCTGAAGAGCAAATATCGCCCTGTCGGGATACACGTTCTTCGGGAAAGACGCTGACTTACATCCAGTAAAAACGATATTATTCTCTCGTTCGATGATCCCGCTACATAATCGTTATCAAGACTACGGCTTAAACGCGCTGTAACGCATCAGGAGCGACGTATTCATTCCATCCACAGATTTCCACTGTAGTGATCTTCAATGCGGTTATACAGGCTTACAGGAAGTAACAACGGTATAAAGCACTACAACGTTCAATGAGTTATCGAATGCCTTACGATTATCACCAGGATAACCAGCCATTCTAATTCACTATAAAACGACTATTCTGTTCATAGAACAAGAAGGGCTATTATCACCAGCACGGATAATGCCCCACTTACAGGCATTATCAGTACTCAGATACAAGTATATCCAAAAAAGCTTCAGGAATAATCGTTCACCGTAGTATCTGTAACTGGCAGGTATCGTAAGGATTAATATCAAGCAGGAAGAGCAATGCTCATAAAACTACTACAGGTTAGTTAACTGACTTAACGTTTAATGCTCATCACCAATATCGTTGAGATACTGCGATTCAATTAAACACCATGCCTGTAGCCAAGACCAGGTATACTTAACGAGTAATGAGTCGTTGATAATAGTTTTCCACTTGCCAGGTATAACCACTCACCTTAACCAATGACTACTCTGTGTCATGATAATTAGAACACTGACATCAATCACCTTCATTTTCACTCTGGTGCGTATTACTCCATGTGTATTCATGTAAATACCCATTACTTAATGTTAGTCCCTCAATGAATATTGAGCCTTCAGGAGTCAATACATTGACTGAATGTGTCAATGTATACCATTCAATTGTACTATCACCTTAGTGATTATCTTCAGGGGATAATACCCTCTTCGGTATGCTCCATTTACTGATAACACACCCTTGATTAATACCATCAATGATAATAACCCTTCTTTAATATATTAATACCAATCCAACAGATTCAGCGTAGTGATAACATAGAGATAACCATGCCAGACAGTGCTTATCTACAATGAATACCCCACAAAGTTACTCTGGAATTATCATTGCCAGTTAAATAGAAATAAAACATCAATTACATCAGGCGTCTTACAAAGAATTGACATCCGTAATCAGCATATGCCACAGAAGGCCGTATGCCACGTTCTGGACTGCGAACTAAGAATATTTACGGGTAAGCCAGCCTGATGTTAAAAATGCTTCCTGATGT
>NZ_JAYJLI010000045.1:0-2606 GCF_051948675.1 Enterobacter sp. Lyrl_3 | reverse complement strand
TGGCGGCTGGTGTATCCGGCAGCCGGAGGTCAACGCGCAGGGCCAGTACGCGGGTACAGGCGTTCAGCGCACAGTTGAAGGTATCGGCGATGCGTTGCTGCCAGTAAGGGTCGTAGGTGTAACTCATTGAAATGGACTCCGGTTGATTTGTGTTCATAACCATTACCGGCGTCGTTAAAAAAAACTTATTACCATCAGCGAGTTCATCAGAGGGACCTTCAGAAACGGCTGGATTTGGAAAATATCGGGGGTAGCAGGTGAGGAGCGCTACAGGTAACAGTACTGCGACTGAAGCCATAAGATAACAACGATTCGAATGCCAGGTGACCCAAAGGCTGTGAAAAAACAGCCTTCCCGTTACCGACATGTGGAGGGTTTCAGTAAACAATGGTCATGAACAGATGAGAACCTGAGGGAGTAACAATGATTATTGGCGTTGAACAAGCACCGGCGATCGTACTGACGCTGCTGGAAGAGAAACTTCACAACTGGCGGTATTCCGCCAACCCAATATGGCCGTCAACCTGGCCTGTTTTTAATCGGCTTATTGAACGTCATGACGAGATGGCGGTAGTGTACAGGGAGATCGCGTCCGGCAACTTCACCAGGCGACAGTTCTGGATACTGCTTGAGCAGATCATCCATGCGGGCAGCTTTGGCACCGATGCGCGTTTTGCAACACTGCGGGCCGATCATCAGGAGCTTGTCGGCCTGAATGACAACATCAGCACCATGAGCATGCAACTGGCTGAAATGCTGGAACGACGCGCAGATCTATGCGAGAACGGCCATTTCGGATGTGACCGTATGCTTAAACTCACCGAATTTATCGATGATGCCGGAGAGGGTAACGGTCATTACCTGTCGTTTCTTAAGCCAGAATTGCAGCGGCTTAATAGTTTCGATCTCCGCTACTGGCCTGACATTGCCGGGATCATTCGCTCGCTGGGGATGGAGGAGGTGGAGATAACATTTAAGGATGAAGCCACAGAGGCGATTATCAACGCCCGCAGGCCTTCACGGACGGATTTCTTCAGGGAGTTATTCGATAACATCAGTATGCAAAAAACCGGGGATCACTATGGATTACCACGAACGTTCACACTCTCAGATGCAGCACTGGCGACGATTTGTAATATTACCCGCGATTTGCCACCCGATGACCTCGTTGATGCAGTTTACGTGAAACGAACCCGCCATCGACTGCAAACGCAGGGCTTTAGCGCCGTATGGTGAAGTCTCCAGTTCCATGAGATAGTCATTACCCGGTTTACAGAAGGGTCAGGCTTGCCCGACGTGGACTGCCCCTGCATTGACCTGGCTTAAAGAGCGGGGAGACTACCCAGGTCTGTTCTTCTCCTGAAGAGCAAATATCGCCCTGTCGGGATACACGTTCTTCGAGAAAGACGCTGACTTACATCCCGTAAAAACGATATTATTCTCATCGTTCGATGATCCCGATAAATAATCGTTATCAAGACTACGGCTTAAACGCGCTGTAACGCATCAGGAGCGACGTATTCATTCCATCCACAGATTTCCACTGTAGTGATCTTCAATGCGGTTATACAGGCTTACAGGAAGTAACAGCGGTATAAAGCACTACAACGCTCAATGAGTTATCAAATGGTTCACGATTATTACCAGGATAACCACCCATTCTAATTCACTATAAAACGACTATTCTGTTCATCGAACAAGAAGGGCTATTATCACCAGCGCGGATAATACCCAACTTACAGGCATTATCAGTACTCAGATACAAGTATATCCAAAAAGCTTTCAGGGATAATCGCTCACCGTTGTATCTGTTACTGACAGGTATCGTAAGGATTAATATCAGGCAGGCAGATCAATGCTCATAAAACTACTACAGGTTAGTAAACTGACTTAACGTTTAAAAAGCTTATCATCCATATCACTGTGATACTGTAACTCAATTAAACCCCATGCCTGCAGTTAAGACTAGGTGTATTTGTCCAGTAGCAAACCGTTGATAATCACCTGCCACTTATCAAGTATGACCACTCACCTTAAAGGTTACTGTTAAGCAGTGATGATGATTAAATTACAGACATCAATCATCTTCACTTTCATCCAGATGGATATTAGCGACCAGGCATTCATGTAAATATCCATTACTTAATGCAAACCCATCAATTAATATTGACCCTTCAGGAGTCAATACATTGACTAAATGTGTCAATGAATACCATTCAATTGTACTATCCCCTTAGTGATTATCTTCAGGGGATAATACCCTCTTCGGTATACTCCACCTGCTGATAGTATATCCCTTGATTAATATCATCAATGATAATACCCCTTCTTTAATATATTAATACCAATCCAACACATTCAGCGTAGTGATAACATAGAGATAACCATGCCAGACAGTGCTTATCTACAATAAACACCCCTGTCAGTTACTCTGGAATTATCCTGTGCACTTAAAGACAAATAAATTACCAATTACGTAAAGTGAATTAATCAGAATTAACATCCAGTGAAGCATACGCCTGAGAAGGTCGTACACCTGATTCTGAGCAGTGATCTGTAAATATCCGTGGGTAAACCTGTCTGATGCCAAAAATGCATCCTGATGC
>NZ_JAYJLI010000044.1:0-2621 GCF_051948675.1 Enterobacter sp. Lyrl_3 | reverse complement strand
GAGGCCGGAATACTGAAGAAGTCACCGAGCGATAAAGGATACCAGACGCTGACGCCGCGGCTCAGACACTTGGGCAACATCCGTATGCGTTCTTATTTACTGGTTCAGCTTGACGAGGGTGAGGAGACATCAAAATGACAGCACATATTGCAGCCCATGGCCGGCTGGTGGTCGACGTGCAGAGCAAGGCCATCAGCAACGGCAACAACATGGCATATACCCGGCTGGCTGTGGCACTTCCCTGCCGGGATGCAGAGAACGGTGAACTGACATTCTGGCTGGCGGTGACGGCGTTCGGAAAACAAGCGGACTATCTGTTGAAACACCAGAAAGGTGACCTGATTAGCGTGTCGGGCACGATGCAGGCCAGCCAGTGGAAGGGGAATAATGGCGTCATGCAGACGGGTTACCAGGTGGTGGCTGACTCGGTGATCAGTGCGAAGACTGTGCGCCCGGGTGGACGCAAGAAAAGTACTGGCGGTCAGCCTGCTCCGGATGATGATTTTTCGGATGACGTGCCTTTCTGATAACAGACGGGGCGGGGCAACCCGCCCGCATACCGGGTGTGCAAATGAACAACGATATTAAAGAGCAAATCCTCAGCCTTAAACGCAGCGGCAGAGGCTATAAAACCATCTCGCGGGAAACGGGCGTCAATATCAATACGGTGAAAAGCCTCTGTCGCCGCTCCGGATTATTTCGTGACAATCCTGAGCACCGGGCGCTTTTCACCATCCCTGAGCCGAAATACAGCACTGAACTGGCGACAGTTAAACCTCTGCCACCGCAACAGGTTATCACCGGGCATAAACAAACGGATGCTTATCTCTGGGTTCTGGAGGTAATAAAACTTAATGAGCCGGTTCACCTTGAGGCTGCACAGGCAGCGCTGGAGAAACTGACCATTACCCCGAAGGAAGCGCAGGATCGCTATACCCGCTATCTTCAGTCAAATGGTGTTGACGGGTTCAACATTGTGTTTGGCACACTGATGATGGATAACCCACAACACTTTATAGAGCGGGCGCGTGAACAGGCAGCTCGCGCTGCAGAGGTGCGTGGTGTGTTTGGAAGTTATGAAGCAATCTACGATGAGTTAACTGTACCGGAACAATTGCTGGAGGATGCGCTGGGCTGGCTGTACAGCGACAGTTATGGCTGGACTGAAGAAGAAAAGCGCAGAGGACGAATCGAAGGTGAACGTGTAACCGAGGTTATGGAACTTCGCGATAGGAAATCTTTTGAGATTATCGCAGATGTTTTGCCAGCACCTTATACGTTATCGGACGTGGTACGTGAGTTTCAGTATTGGGAATGGGTTTATCGCATGCGGGATGCGGCCAAAAAAGAAATTGCGCCTGATGAACTGAGTGGAGATGGTGGGCCAGTAAGCGATCGGGAACACTGGCTGGATAAACAACTGGAAATCATCAGGCCAGTAAGTCGGGATGAGGCCCTGAATGTTCTCAAGTGGTATCTGCAAAGTGAGCGACACCAGGGATTTATGAATGCAGACAGTGATGCCGTATACCTCAATCTTATTGGTGCGCACAATGCAGAATAACGGCGTTTCATTTATTGCATCAGAATGGATGTGTGTTGCAATAAGTGAGATAATAAATGCATCCCACTTCCGGAGGAAATCATTGTGAAGCTCGAGTCTGCCCTTAAACACTTTAGCCCTCAGGGTATGCATATCAGCGACGACGTGAAAGGAACCTCTCCGGACCGCCTTACAGGAACAGACGTAATGGCGGCTATTGGTACTACCAGCAGCCGTGCGCGATTCGGCCTGGCGGCGTTCTTCGGTAAAGCTGGAATCAGCAAAACAGATGAACAGCTCGCAGTTCAGGCGCTGGCGCGATATGCGATGGATGTCGCACCGAAGAATGTTCGCAAAGCAGCTGGTGGGCAGTTCGGATGGTGTATGCAGATGCTGGCACAATTTGCCTTTGCTGATTACTCCCGTTCGGCGGCTACCAGCGTGACATGTCACAGTTGTTGCGGTACCGGGCGAACAACCCGCGAGCAGATTACCCGCAAAGTTTCTTACCCATGGGGTAAAGCGCCATACTGGGCCTGCCGCTCTCGTGCTGTTCGACCATCTGACTGGGAGCAGTGGACGGAGGTAACAGAGGTTGTACCGGCGGTCTGTGATGTTTGCGAAGGCAAGGGAACGATTAGTGCCCGCTGTCGTTGTGGCGGTAAAGGTGAAGTACTGGATCGCAAAGCGACCAAAGAACGTGGCGCACCGGTTTTCAAAACGTGTGAACGTTGCTCTGGTAATGGCTTCTCTGCTATCTCCTCGGCGACGGTACACCGTGCCATTCTGAAGCGTCTCCCGGACCTCCATCAGTCCTCATGGTCACGCAACTGGAAACCCTTTTATGAAATGCTGGTGGACACGCTGCGCCAGGGGGAGCGTCACGCGGCAGTAGAATTTGAGAAGGCGACAACTTATTAATATGATCGGAACAAATAGCGACACTTTTTTGCACGTTAGTGTTGACTTTGCATAAAACTGTCCTGTATGCTTCTAACCATGAGAAGTTGTATCTGAAGCATTTCAATAATCGAGCCCTGCCAGAAATGGTGGGGCTTTGTCGTTTCTGGCGGAGGGC
>NZ_JAYJLI010000043.1:0-3330 GCF_051948675.1 Enterobacter sp. Lyrl_3 | reverse complement strand
GAACCAGCAGCTCTGACGAGGTAACAGTGTTAGTGCGCCAAAGGACGTGTGAGAGGTTAATATAAACCATTGAAGATGGTGGTTGAAAACGTAAAACCCCGACAGAAAGGGATTTAAAAGGAATAAATCAGGATAAATCACAATCATAAAACCATGATAAAACACTGTAAAAACCAGCATCAAACCATAATAAAACTTCACGATGACTACCAGATGTGTTTTTTAGTGACGATAAAACCATAATCATGGTACTGTGTAGCTACGACAATCACCACCTTAATCACTACTATGTAGTTTTAATTTCAGGGGTTAATAATGGTTGTACATTACGAGAATGGAAGGCACCAGCTCATAAAAAGCCGTGACCTGAGAATTTGTGTTTTTTATGCCGGGTGGCTGAATGTTAATAACAGAATTAACACCAGCGATGTTCCCCGCCAGGATGCCGACAGCTGCCGAAGAGTCTTAAACCAGTTGATTAATCAGGTCATACCAGATACAGAACAGCAGGCAGAACTTCTGTCAAAAATGGAAACAGCCCGCGATGAAAATGTGCTTCCGCTGGAAAGTTTTGACTGGCTGATGCAGGATGAGCGTGCTGCATTCTGGCTATGGGCTTTTCTCTGCAAGGCACGGGATTATGAATTTGGTATTGACCCACCACCCAATGCAGAATTCGGTTCTAACTGGTATCAGCGCCTGAACCTGAGTGTCTCTCCGGTGAGTCACAGGGAGAGGGTAAACCTCATCGCCACGTTATTTGACAGCATTATCATTCCCACGCCACCTGTGACACACCTTAAGAAACAGGTGATGGAAAAACTCAAAGACCAGTGGAAAATCATTTACAATAAACCTCAGCCATTAAAATGGTTGCCGGATGAAGAAGATGCTGTTCTGTGGGCATGGAATAATCTTCAGAAAGTACAGAAGGATAAAACGGGTTATATCAGCAACCTCTACATGGGTCTGAAAGCCCCGGGATTAACCACCTGGTTTACACCACTGAATCATGCTGAGCGTAATCTTGCGTTGCGTGCTGCACTGGATTTATGGGATGACGCACCGGACACAAAACGTTTGTTTCTTCTCAATCTGAACAAAGCCTGGAACCAGCAGAAACTACGTCAGTCCCGCACCGATAAAAAAGCACTTAACACATACCTGAAGAACGAAACTAAAATGCGTCTGGACTTTATGGCTGAACGTAGCGGGGTTCGCCTCAGCGATATGCTGGAAAAAATAATTAATGAGCATTACCGGAAAACCTGTGGCGGTGAATGATGGTTCCGCACTGAAAAAAGAGTTTCCGGTGCCTGGAATACGGCCGGAAACTGCATTCAAAAAAATTTCAGACCTATATTACCGATGTGAGAACGGCAGCAGAAATGCTGCCGTGTTGTTATTTCACTCACGGAGGTTAAAGTGTCAGATAAAACCCGGCAGGGCCTTGATGCCCTGAAAACACAGTTATCCCTTCTCCCGGAATATCTTTCCCGTATTATCATCGAGCGTATTCACCAGACTATTCATTACGAGCCGGTAATTGGCATTATGGGGAAAACCGGTGCGGGAAAAAGCTCACTGTGCAATGCGCTCTTTCAGCAGCCGCTGAGCCCGGTCAGCGATACCGAAGGCTGTACCCGCCAGCCTCTGCGCTTCACGCTGGATATCGGGGGACGACGTATGACGCTGGTTGATTTACCCGGTGCAGGTGAGTCTCTCGAACACGATCAGCAATATCGTCGGCTGTATCAGGAACAGTTACCCAAACTGGATCTCATTCTCTGGGTCATGAAGGCCGACGACCGTGCCTGTGCCACCGATGAAGCCTTTCACCGCTTTCTGCTGAAATGCGGCGTATCACCCGGCAGTATCGTCTTTGTTATTAACCAGGCCGATAAGGCGGAGCCGTCGCTGGAATGGGACCGTGAAGCCGGTACGCCATCCTCTGCGCAGAGACTGACGCTCACGGCCCGCAGCGCCGCCATCTCCCGACTGTTTGCCACACCTTATCCGGTCCATGCCGTGTCGGCCAGAACCGGTTACAACCTGGCACGCCTGGTGGAAACGCTGATTTTTGCTCTCCCCCCGGAGGCCAGCAGCGGCGTATTGCGTCAGGTCAGGGAAGAGCACCGCAGCCGTGAAGCTGAAACCACCGCCAGAAAGGACTTTGGCGAACTACTGGGGGAGCTGTTCAGCCGTATTGTTGAGGCCATTCCTCTGCCCCGGTCGGTGCGGGACGGGCTGGTTATCCTGCGCGACGGTATTGTGAACGCCGCCAGCACCCTGTGGCACTGGTTTTTCTGAACGCGGCGGATGCGCAGAAACCGTCCGGCTAAGCGAAAGGTAATGACGCCATGGTGACAGGGTGTGTCATTTCACTGTCTGATTTTTCACCATGGCGGCTAACACCTTGTTTATACGCCGATTTGGTTTGTGCTGAATGACCACTTTTCTTCACTGCCATCGTCCGCGATGGACATAACGTGTCCATCACCTCCTGCATAATAACCCCATGAAATATCGACCTGTTTTTTCACATGGAGCGCCCATGCCACGCGCAGATGAAGAGACCCGCTATGACCGTATGGCCGTCAGGCTGTCGGTCATCATCAGCCGGTTAATGACCGGAGAAACGCTGAACCTGCAGGCGCTGTCCGGGGAGTTTGGCGTTTCTGAGCGCACCCTGCGCCGCGATTTTTATCAGCGACTGGTCCACCTCGATATTATCGGGGAGAACGGTACGTACCGGCTCAGCGAAAACGCCACGCGTGATTACTCTCCGGGGGCATTGTCCTTTGCCCGCAGCACCGGCATCGCCCGCATCATTCCGTCGCAGAGCCGACAACTGATGCACCTGCTGATGAATGAAACCGGCACCTCGCCCTGTTTTATCTGGCACGACTCACCGCCATCATGGGCGCATGCTGACAGTTTCCACCGTCTGGCCGAAGCCATTCATCACCATCAGGTTGTCAGTCTGCTGGTTGGTGGTGTCCGTCACGACACCCTGGAGCCTTACCGTCTGATTTACCGGCACCAGCACTGGTATCTGGTTGCCTGCCAGGACGGAAGCCTGCGGGTATTCCGGCTGGAGGAAATCATCTCGGTCTCGCTGTCGGTACAGACCTTTCGTCGCCGGAGCGACATCTGTTCGCTTATCACCGAAGAGAGCTTTATCAGCGCACTTCCCCATTTTCGCTTTATCAGCGATGTCATTCGCACGTTTCAGGAATGACGGACTTACACCACCATAAGGAAAGCCGTATGAGAACACTTACTGCCACCCTGTTTGCCGCACTTTGTACCCTGCCGGTGGCTCATGCA
>NZ_JAYJLI010000042.1:0-3343 GCF_051948675.1 Enterobacter sp. Lyrl_3 | reverse complement strand
GCAAATGGAGTCCGCGTGGAGAGAAGACTCGCACCTTTTTTCTACGTAAGTTATTGTTTATCCCATTGGTCATCAATGTGATGACCTTTGACATCCCTTCGGTAAACTCATCTTTATTCCTGTTGTACAGGTTAGTGATGGCCTTGACCTGTGCATAGCCCAAAAGTCCTGCGGCCTGTTTTGCTGTGAACCAGATTTTCCCGTCACCATTGTCAAACGGAATTACCACCTGGTCATGAAACTTCAGTTCGCGGCAATTAACGCTCTGACCGATTTCAGGTTGAGTCTGGCCGCTGCCAGCTAAGGCAGTTAATTTTCTCATGTTTGTTTACCTGTAGTTAATTAAGCAGATTTACGGCTGTATGGGTTATTGACGTTCTCTACTGCTGGCGGATTACGAACCCACCAGAGCACATCCGAAAGAAGCCAGGCACAGCTATTGCGGCCAAAGTGACAGCGCGGCGGGAAGCGGCCTTGCTGCTCCATTTTCCAGCGGCTGGAACGGGAAAGGCTGGTGATCTCGCTACATTCTTCTTCACGGATTCGGCGGTCGAACTTAAAGCCGTACTCTTCCAAAAGGGTGCGACGCTGTTCAGGATTGGGCGGGGTAAAAATGGTGTTTTGCATGCTGCCTCCACTGTTTCTAAGTTTGTGGAGGCTAGTTTGCAACCGTTAACACTGGATGGAAATACAGTTGTAAGCATAGAAGCATACTGATAATGCTTATAAATATATCAGTATGCTATAGGAGTATATGAGTAAGGCTTACTGTGTTCTTTCGCTCGGCCTCTTATGCGCATTGTTTAATATTGCTGCTATTTTCGTTTCTGTTTTTATTGGCAATTCACCATTGATGAACCAGTCAGGTCTGGCGATCAACTCACGGGCCCAGGCAGAATAGTTAATAGTTCCATCTGTTTTTCTGCAGCTCTCATTAAAAGCATTTTGCTGCTCTTCTTTAAAGCGCATGGCAACCATTAAAATTTGCTCTCGGTTTCTAGCGTGCCTTTCTGCAGAGTGATGAACAGCGTCTGTGTTACTTAATGTGCTTGGGTTTTCTACAACTGAATTTTCCAACAATAAATGATAGTCACCGTTACAATCTAATAGGCGTCGTACATCATATGCAGTAACCCACAGATCGTTGGCAGTTATCTTAATATTTAAAGGTTCGCCATCGCCATCTTCATCATCTTCATCAGTCACTTCACCAGTCATAAGAAGCTGAATTACAGGATTGTCATTTTCTGGGTGGCAAGGGGTCAACTCAAACCCACTAATTGCGTATTCTCCAAAATTCTGAATTTCCTCTAAGCCGCCCCATAGTCGCCATAAACCATAGGCTTTTCCAATAGAGCTAAAGCACCCAACCTCAGTGTCCTGCCCAAAAATAGGGATAGCAAAGGTCTCCTCAGTGTCAGGATTATAATCAAGTTTGAAGATGTTCATCCTAGAGAACTCTGTGATATCGTGACCTATTAAAGATGTGGTTGCTTTACGTGGCCGATTATTAAACCATTTTGTGGACGCCTCACTGTCCCCTCGCATGTAAAGCACAGAACGAACACCAAACAAATTCAAACAAATTGATATTTTTTTCGTGATTCCAAGATTTAATAAGTCACTGACATCACACCCAAGAAGAAGTGCGGCTCGCTCTATACGACAATAGCTAAATGGTATTTTGGTATCCTTTATAGACATAACAACCTCTTTTTCACTAGGTTAAATGGACATATATTCTGAGCGGTTAGTTACGCTTTCTCTAATCAATGCCTGAAAGCAAGTTAAGGTGCCAGTACCACTTATTCAGTGCATCAAGCTTCTCCGGTAAATATTGGCTACGGTTATAAATCGCCATCACTCCTGGCATTGAGTGACCCAGCAACTGCTCAACAACATGTGGAGCAATACCCATGTTGTTCATGTGCGTAGCTAAGGTTCGACGAAGATCATGCAAAGTCCATTTCTCCTCATGCCCAAGCTTTTTATATAATCCGCGCCCCCACTGGCTTACCGCCTCAGTAGATTTAGTCTCACCAAGCAGTAAACCGGACTTTTTATGTTCTTCATGCAACCGCTCAATGTGTGGCCGCATAGCATCCGGGATCGGTCTTACAATTTTTTCACCTGACTTGCTATGCTCTTTTGGCACAGTCCAGATCCATGCATCCATATCCCACTCCTTCAGTTGTGAAAGGCGAGCTTCCTGAGTTCGGCAACCAAAGACCAGTATAATTTTTACAAGGTTGGCGTAATATTCTCGAAATCTGTTCTCATCCCATATAGCAGACCATAACTCGCCAACCTCTTTGTCATTCAGTACCCGGTCTCTTCTGGCTTGCTTTTTGCCCACATCTGGAATGGTAAGGTCATCGAGAGCGTTGCTGATAGCATAGCGTCGTACACGGCAGAATTTCAGGGCTTGCTTGCACATCTGGAACACATATCCTGCCGCGACAGGAGTTTTTTTCTTCATCCGGTCGAAACATTGAAGCCAGTACCTGGTTTCGCAATCAGCCAGCGCCATATCTCCAATGTACGGGTAGATATGCCTTCGCAGTTCTGCTTTGTGTCTTTCAACATTTACCCTGTTATCTTCAGCATATCCACTAATCCAGTATTCTATGGCCTCCCTGACGGTCACGGGCTTTAATGTCTCGCTTTTCGTCAGTTTAAGCTGCAACTTCGGATCCCTCCCCTCAGCCAGCCACGCCCGACACTGGTCACGTTGCTCTCTTGCCTGCCTGAGGCTCATATCTGGATATTTGCCCAACGTTAGCCTCTCGGGCTCGCTATCACGGCCACCAATTCTGTATCTGAAAAACCAGCTTATAGCCCCGGCCTTGGTCACTCTGACCATCAGGCCACCACCATCGGCAAGCCTTGTCTCTTTTCCAGAAGCTACGCCAAGCAGGGACCGCAATTTCCTGTCTGTCAGTTTGTTAATGCCACTAGCCATTAAATCACCCACCGAGGAGTTGTTCCAAAACCCACAAAAGTTGTTCCACAGTTGTTCCAGCCTAAAAAACAATATATAAGTAAAAACAGTAAGTTAGATTAATAAATATATATCTGGTACAACTGGAACGACTGGAACAATTACTTTTGCCCTCACGTGTGAAGAATCACATCACTCATACCTAAGAACCTAGGTTGGTAAAGAAGCCTTTCATGTGCCCCACCATGTGCCCCACATTTGTTTGCATAACAGCATAAACTAAGCAAAACACTGGAACAATAAACAGTACACACCCAAAGCTAATGTGTTGAATTTTAATGAAATAAACAAAACAAGCACAAACACTGAAACGCCGCTTCCAACCGTACGGCATGAACTAAT
>NZ_JAYJLI010000041.1:0-3886 GCF_051948675.1 Enterobacter sp. Lyrl_3 | reverse complement strand
AGCCTCGTGGTCGGAAAGCTACGCTGAGAGCGTCCAGGAAGCCCTGGAGAAGGATATCCTCCCTTACGTAGGCAAACGCCCTGTTGCAGAGATCCTGCCGCTGGAAATGCTGGAGGCGCTACGCCTGATTGAAAAACGAGGCTCACTGGAAAAACTGCGTAAAGTCAGACAGTACTGCAATCAAATTTTCCGCTACGCCATTGCAACCGGACGAGCCACAATTAACCCCGCCTCAGAACTGACCAGCACGTTGACAGCCCCCAAGACGAAACATTTCCCTCACCTGCAAGAAAATGAACTCTCTACCCTTCTTACAAAACTGGCTGAGTACCATGGCAGCCCTGTTGTCCGCATGGCAACCAGACTGTTAATGCTAACCGGCGTCAGAACGATAGAATTACGAGCAGCTGAATGGTCTGAATTCGATTTCGACAATGCTCAGTGGGCTGTACCTGAAGAACGCATGAAAGGAAGGCGCATTCATCTGGTACCGTTATCAAAACAGGTGATGGCAATCTTACGCGAATTACAGGTATATACAGGCCAGTACCGGTTGCTCTTTCCTGGACGCTGCGATATCAATAAACCAATGAGTGAAGCCAGTATCAATATGGTCCTCAAACGCATCGGTTACGACGGGAGAGCAACCGGCCATGGTTTTCGCCACACAATGAGTACCATCCTGCATGAGCATGGATTTAACACTGCATGGATCGAACTGCAACTTGCCCATGTGGATAAGAACAGTATTCGTGGAACCTATAATCATGCCCAATACCTTGATAATCGACGCGAGATGATGCAATGGTACGCTGACCACATTGACGGTCTGATAGACGGGGCGGAAAATCAAGTGTGATGTAGTAGTGCCCTCTGGACGCTCAGCCTTCATGGCCGGGCGTCCTTTTATTGTTATATTTTTTATTTACTTCGACCTGTCGTCTCCCTTAAGCATCTAACTGCATAAAGGAAGAGAAAAATCACTTCATACGATCACGAAGGATCGACAGAGCCATATCAAGCATATTGTTGCCGCCAAGTTGGTGCGCTTCAGGAGACAAATGCTGCAATACAGCAGGCAGATGGGCACTCATCCAGCCAGTCACTTCACCCTGAGAGATCCCCATATGCTGTGCAAGCGAAGACAGCTCGTCGGCACTGAACACACTGCTGATATGCTCAGGGGTAAGATATTCAGCCGTCAGCCCGCCTTCTTCCAGCGTCTTAAAACGAGCCAGCAGCACCGGAAACCCGCCCTCATCCTGTACCCACGACAGGAAGGCCATCAGATTTGGGTGTACATCCGTTCCCTGGAAAAAACGGCCCAGGATGTTATTCAGAATACCCATACTATCTCCCCCATTATTCGGCCAGCCATTGCGCCACGCCACCATGGCGCGAACAAGAGCCACTGTGCTGCTTGCTGTGACTGAAAGAACCGTCTTTACACCGCGCTGTAGCACCTGACTCAACCGCATTTGGCACCACTGCGGATGTTGGCGCTGACTTTGGTTCTTTCGCAGAAACTGGGGCAGGAGCAGACTTTTGTTCTGGTACTGGCAGCGTATTCTCTTTTTTCACGAACCGACCGCTTTTATCCCGCACAGCCGCCGAAGCCGTATCCGTTGACTGAGGTATGGTATCGTCTGTCTTTGGTTTACGGGGGCGTGGAACCTTCTTTGGTGCGGACGGATCTGTCGTCTGTTGAACATCAACTGTAGATTGAGCATCTTTCTTTGCCGGGGATGTTGCCATCGCCCCGGTGCTCAGAATAAAACTGCAAACGAGAAGCGTAACAGGTAATATGCGCATATCTAAGTTTCTCCGTTATATGAAATGGACAAATAACCCTTAGCAACGGGAGATACTTCCTGGCAAAAATTGCAATGCATTTTATGGTATTATTGCCCTTTACCAAATATCTGCTGCGTCAGCGTTGTTTCTTGTTTGTCTGGTGTTCGCGGAAAAAAGCGATCTTTGTAGCACTGCTTTGCTTTTGAGTCGCAGTGTACGCCATTGCTCAGGGTATATTCCCCCAGATTAATATCAGTCCCACTTCCCAGTGTCTTATCCAGTTTGCTGTATGCCTGTTCGCCCAGATATTTAGAGGTCATCCCCATAGAAATGCCTTCATCATCAACGCAGTATCCGGCTTTTTTATCACATACAACGCCACCTGCCGGAGAATAAACATCCGCTGCAAGTGCTGATGTTGACGCCCCCAGCAATATAGTCATCACTAATATTTTTTTCACATTTAATCTCCTTCATTAAAATATTTGAACACTATAATTAACTATTAAAGAGAGCCTGGTGATTACAATCTACGGACACCAACACAACAATAAAACCGTCTGTAGGTAAATTCCGGCCTCCCGAAGGGCTGCCCCCCACGCGCAGCAGAAGTTTATTCAGGCTGAGCAGCGTCTGTGAAAACTGTTCTATCAACGGCCTCCAGGGTCACTGTTCATTTCGCGGGTGTCACGGCAGGACCACAAGTTCCAGCAGTGGCCGTTCTGGTGCTCCAGACGCCAGCCACTGTGCCCAAGCAGCTCACTGAAACCGGACACATTTCCGGTAATTTTCACCATCAGCACGCTCACCTGGTGTCCGTTTTCATCAAACGCGGCGTCAAGATTACTGAGCGACAGATACACTGCGTTCACGCCAGCGTTCAGCGTCACCGCGTGGCGGCCTGACCATTCCCGGTCGCTGAGCATCCGGCAAATCCAGTACATCTCCTTCGCCGTTTCAACCGCGTGGGTGAAGCGAAACATATCGGTCTGGTCTTTGAGCCCCCCAGTGCAGGACTCCCACAGGTAGGTCAGCTTAGTGACGAGTTTTGCGTTCCCCCCCAACTGTCGGCCCTTCTTCAGCAGCCATTCCAGATCGGTTGCCACCTCCCGGGAAAAGCGACGCTGTTTCTGCGCCGTGGCCAGCCAGCGGGTGAGAAACAAATTCTCCTGTACCGGTGAGGTTATCACGCCGTCACAACGGGCCAGCGCCAGCGCGACCAGGGCGCACCAGGCCATATGCCCGGTGAGCATCCCCGGCCTCTGCTCTTCGGCAACGGAATTACCCATAAAATTCAGCCCTTTCTGTCGGTATGAAAGTGAAAATTATATCGCCCGCATTCGGAAATAACATCGCTCCAGGAGAATCATGGCACCCCAATCAGTGACTGTGAATAATAGCCGGACTGGCCTTCTGCCGCGCACATCTGCTGGTTAAAGGGCACCGTCAGGGCACCACCATCCAGCTCCAGCGAAACATACGCCGGCCGGATACAGTGACCATTGTCAAACACGTCGCCGGACACCCAGCGCAACTCTGTCTGCAGCTCAGCGCCGGGAGCCATTGTCACCGGAGGAAGCACCGGCCCGGGATGCATCCCCGGGACCGGTCGTCGTTCTGCCATGACGGGATGATGCTCCGCATCGCTGAAGCTCAGAACCGGTAGCTGCGGCAACAGGCAGGCACCCGAGCCGGTATTCTGTAACACCAGTGTCGTTCCGCGCTGCGACATGCCGTCATACTGACCGTTCCGGTCATCAGTGCGCAGGTTAATGCCGGACGGCTGACAGGGGCTTACGGAAGGCAACTGCGCCCGCACGGGGGATGTCAGCAGCAGAAAAAGCGTGGTCAGCGTCAGAAAAGGTGTGTTTCGCATCAGCAAAGTCCCCGGAGTGGTGTCTCCCGGCAGTGCCGGCGGACAGGGATAAAAAAGCGCAACACAAAACGGTCGCTGTGTTGCGCGCTGTATAAACATGAGGGTGGGTTATCCGGTCTATACAAAGTGAAGCAGTGGCATATCCCCCCTACTCGCGCAACGGGAAGCCCGGCAAGTCAACCCGTACCGCCGTACTGATCCTCCCTGCCCCGGACG
>NZ_JAYJLI010000040.1:0-4115 GCF_051948675.1 Enterobacter sp. Lyrl_3 | reverse complement strand
ATTTCGCACAAATTTCAGACAGTGTATACCGGGGGTTCATTGAGAGAAAGTGAAGCGGGAGATCTGATGGTGGGTGGTTTGAGGATTTAAAATATGCTGCGAAATTGTTACAATTGAAGAACGTAAAACGGCTGTTTTCGGGGTCGATGCTTTAAGGTGTGGGTTAGCATTATGGGCTCGCAAAACAAACACGGTATCCGCCGAGTTTAAACAGCTGCGTACGTTTAACGTATGGACATCGCAACTCATTGAAGCAACTTGATTATAACGAATCGTTAGAATTGGCGAGCGACAAACACGAACAGTATTCGGGTTCGCCTTAACACCAACACTGCTTCGGCTCAGGGGTTTCGACGGATAACGTAGAGAGCTGCGAAAATGACTAACCCTCTTTAAGAGGGGAAGTTCACAGCATTACGGGGAGTAACCCTGTCCCAGCATGCAAGGTGTATCGAAGGGGCTTGCATGCACTCAACCGCATGCTGGAGGAGATGTTTGAGGAATCCGATATGTGGCTGACGCGTGATTAGTCGAGCATTCACTTGAAAATGTTGTGATAGACACTACATCTAGGGTTGAAAAATGAAAACCACAACTAACCAGTGTTTTTTGTCGTGCAAGTAAATATTAAATGGATTTTCTGCTATCTCAATAGCACTTTTAGATAGTAATTCCATCCAATTTCAAGTGACTCATCAGTAGAAACTTATTACTATGTACTAAAGTTTACCTATGAGGTAAAACCACTTCATTACAACTGTAACTTCATACAGCACAAGGAGGCAGTTATGGCTTATTCGGCCATCGCAGTTGCAAATGCCTTCATTGAGAAGGCAAAGGCTAAGGGCATCAAAGACCTGACACCTATGAAACTACAAAAGCTTGTTTTTTATGCACATGCTTGGTCGCTTGTGATGACCAACAAGCCATTAGTCAATGACCGTGTTTTTGCTTGGCGTTATGGTCCCGTCATTGAGTCGATCTATCACGAGTTCAAAGGATACGGCTCAACAAATATTACTAAGCCTGGCACAGAGCTGAAATGGGATGATGATCCAACTGCTCTCATAGAATTTAAATATGTGACTCCTCACATATCAGCAGACGATGAGCTGACTGCTGATATTGTTGATTATGTTCTCGAAGCATATGGGGATCAAAGTGCTATAGCGCTTTCTAACCTTACCCATCGCCCCGGCTCGGCTTGGCACACTATCATGGAAGAACATGGTGGTGGAGAGCCACGTAATCTTATAATTCCCAACGAGGTTATAAGAGACTGTACTGCTAAGGAGTTGGGACTGGGTGATTGATCCTAAACTTCCCTTAAAGGAAAAAAAGGAAGCTCTAGAAGGCCTTTTGCAACGAGCCAGACAAAAGGTCGAAAGAGCTAGTGCTATCGTTTCCGATAACAAATCATCTTTAGAACAGCAGATACTTGAGGGCGAAAGAGAACCCGATGAAAAAGCATATGACGATCTCAAAAGTGCCTTGGAATCGTTGGCTAATGCAGTTGAGCAACTTGATACCAGAGGTAAGGAATTAGAGAATGATAGGCAGCAACAGCTTATTAATTTACGCGAAACATATGCTAATAAAGCTTACAAGGTAGCAAAGTATGGGCTTTACTGGTGGGCGGTCGTCATTCTCCTTTCTGCTGTAGGGAAATGTGTAGGGAAAGATGTTATTTCTGATCAAGTTCTGATAGCTATAACTACAGCTTCAACTCTAAATCTTTTTGCTGCATTTCTCGGCGTCATACGGGGATTATTTCCATCTGGGAAAGAAGCTAAAGAAAATGGCAGTTAAAACAAGCAACGCAATGACTAACTGTTGTTCTCACTAACGTTATTCACGCTCTGGCATATTTAGCATCTGGCGCAATTTTTTATTCACATCCTTCTGACGCCTCGTAAACTCCACCTCAGCTTCAACCTTCCGCTCTTTGTTCCTTAGGTTGGTGGGTTCAACCGGTACAGCCCGCAATGCGGCCATACAATCCTCGCGAGTGAAAAGATACGGTGACTTGGGCCGATTGCTGACCCGATATGCTTTGAGTCTGCCATCAAGAATCCATTGAGTTACGGTAGCTGTAGAGATACCAAGTAGCTCAGCGGCTTCCTTTCTCGTCAGTGTTAGCTTTTCCATATATACCCTCGCAATCCTGCTTGTCTGCAGACATCCTTACACAAAACGCTCTATGGGTGAACATATCCGAAGCGTTTTCCCCAGCCCCCAGCATCACATCCTGCACGGTTTCTTTGTCATAACCACCCGTGTCCGCAGCTCAGTCGATGATCTCCCGGCTAATTAAAGCTCATTTAAACAGTTTTAAAAACTCCTCGAGATGATTCTGCACAACACGGTAAAGATTCACGATATCGCTGTTGATATCGTTCAGCACTTCCACGTCAGACGGTTGTTTCATAAAGAATAACGCCGCGCCACCACAGAACGGCTCCACGTAGCAGGTGTGCTCAGGAAACAACGGCAAAATGGTTTTTGCCAGCTTACGCTTACCACCAACCCAGGGTATTACCGGTAATGCAGAATGATTTCTCAAAGTGATCCCCTTCGTTATTAATGCTGCATTTATGCCCTTTATTGACATTCAGGGCATCCGTTCTGAAGATGAATCCGTCTGGTTTTTTCATTGGTTTCCAGACACAGCACAGCTTGCAGGATTCCACATGGATGCGGTGCTGTGCTAACTCGTTATCAATGGCGGTGCAGTTCAAACCTTAATCTCGCGATGTTCGGTTTTCCCCAAATTGCACCGCCACCCTCAATGGTGGCGCTTTCAAGATTCCTGTTTCTGCATCGTTATCGTCATTCTGGTTAGCGCCACCACCATCTGTTGACTTCTGCCACTCCCGTTATGAATATTATCCCGTCCGGTTCCTTAGCCGGCTTCCCGGACATGGCGCAGCATCCGCGGGCACTGGGTGCTGCGCCACATCCCTAACGAAAGATTTGATTGACTTGCGGCGCATCAGGGCATCCCGTACCGATGCGCCGTTTTTTTTATTCAGGCTTCACAGGCCAGTCGATATCCGGCGCATCTTCCGGTTTAATGCGCGTCAGCAGCACGCGGTATTTTTTCCACTCGATAAGCAGAAATTTTTCGTCTTCTGTTGCCATGTTCAGATCAACTGCATCCTGGAGAATGGCGATTTTATCTTTTGCCTCTTTCAGCAGATGGGACTGCGTGCCTCTGGCGATAACGACCTGGTCGAGAATGTAAACGCCGTCGATGATTCTGGCATTGTAGCCATCGGTCAGAATACCTTCCGGTGCTTCGTCTACCGGGATTTCCCAGACGGTCATATCGACGGGGAATAAGGCGCTGCCGTCATCTGTGACGCAAATAATCCTCCCCTCCGTATCCGTGCCGGCATAAATATTTCCCGCGATACGCTCCTTGTCCCAGGCTATGGTGTACCAGTCAGTGCCATCTTCGTTTTTGACGTATGTCGCGCCCGGAACGGGTGGTGACTCAGGGGCGTAATGGCTGAATATGCCTAAGTTGTTCATGGTTTTATCCTTATGCGAAGTTGACCCAGTTTCCGTTCAGGTTGTACTGAAGGTAGGCGTACTGGACACCATTGATGCGGTCATCGTTATTGGTGAAGTTATTAATGTTTACTGCGCCCTGGGGGACTTTGCCTCCAAAGTCACTGCCGTTATAGGTCACCCGGGCGCCTACGCGGAATTGGGTGGGATATTTCACGCTATAGCGCTGGTCAAAGTTGCCATAGTTACCAGGAATAACCTGCCCGGGGCTGACAAAGGAAATTGAACCGTCCTTATTGCGCTGGGAGTAGAAGTGATAGCTGGTATCGTCACCAAACTCGAGTACTGTTGGCCGGTCAACATTGCCCCATAAATGAAGTCGCGCCCCAAGGGTTGAGGTGTTCTGAGAATCAATGGTGAGTTTCTTTGTGGTGCCGAGACTGACTGCGCCGGGGCATGTCAGCATCCCATCCTCACCAAATACCCAGTCCCCTGAATTAGATGTATTCCCTTTGTCTTTGTTGGGTGTGCCGCAATTAATTCTGACGCCCGGGCGGCGATTCGGGGCATTAACACCATCTTTGTAGATATAACCGTCCACG
>NZ_JAYJLI010000039.1:0-4131 GCF_051948675.1 Enterobacter sp. Lyrl_3 | reverse complement strand
ACACAGAGTGCGTGCAAACTGACCGCTATCGAACCCCTTCGCTACTTCCGCTTTAAACACCGCCGGTAATACATAAAACAGCAGAGGGTCATCCGTATGCCCCCCCTTACTCCGGTAGCCCGCCAGTTCGTTAATTGGCAGACTTTGCTCGTCGTAGGGTAAAGGAGCAAACCGGCGCATCCCGAAGGTGCTGAGGAACTGCACCGCCTGTTCGATAATCTGCTCAATTTCTTTGTTTCCTGTACCGAACACACCAATCCAGGCGTTATAACTGTGCTGAATGGCATCACGACAGGTCTGCTCATCCCAGCCGGTAATCACCCTGCCCAGCAACAGTGAAGCTTCCAGAATGGCAAATCGTGAGCCCACGCGGTGAACCTGCTCGCCATAATCAGCAGGAATAAGATTTCGCCAGCGTTCCTCGGCTGAACGCACCGCCGCCACGGCTTCATCACGATGCTCAGCAAGCCACCGCACCCAGTCACGCCCGGCAACACCGTGGTTATTCTGGTATGCATCCCTGATGGCATCGGCATGCTGTTTGCCGTTTTTGTAGCCATGGAAACGTACCGCCCGGCTCATCGGGATATTCAGCAGGCGTACCAGCTGGCCGGCCTTGGCCTTTCGCCCGGCGCCGGCGACAAATGTTTCCATATCCACTTCACCGGTACTGATGGCAACGGTACGCCAGCGTTTCAGTTCCCGGTTTCCGCCCTCTTTCGCTCCCTGTAGTTTCCCGGTACCGTTGAACAGTGCATAGGCGGATTTCCACACCTCCACGGGGTCAGCTCCCTGCCCGATTTCATCCAGCGGCATCAGCGCGTCATTGTGCGCAGCGGCCTCATTCGCCAGCCCCAGCGCCGTTCCGTACCACGTAAGCCGCAGCATGTCCGGATTGCCGTAAAGGCTGGAGGCCACGTTTGCTGTGGTTGTTTTTCCGGCACTGGACTGCTCGTAAAAGTGAATGCCGAAACCGTCGGCACCAGTAAGGCCAATAAGAGGTGCTGCCAGCGCTGCCGCCATAGCAGTCATCATGGAGTAATTGCCGCTGGCAAGGCGCGCCACGCTGTTACGCCAGCTCTCAGCATCCCCCTTCATGGTGTAGCCCGCGGCGGCAGAACTGCGTCCATTAAAGAGCACCGGGTGTTCAGGCCTTCCGATAATTTCACCATCCGGCATAATGTAGGCGCCGCACTGCCAGCCAGTGGCGTGAGCGACGCGCCAGAGCTGCCCGCTGCCGCTTCGCTGCATCCAGTCGGCCAGGGTAGCCCGCAGGTTACTTTTTGTGGTGACGTTGACCCCGCCGCCCTTAAGGGTACGCCAGCCTTCCCGTTCACCGATATCCGCCTGAGGAATGGCACGGATAACCGGCACATCTTCACCTTCGGGCTGCCAGCGCAGGATCAGATAGCGGTCCTTGCCGTCTGAGCCGATGCTCATCACGTCCAGCGGGGAGCATAGCCAGCTCTCATTGAGGGTCACTCCACCGCTTTCCTTGTCCACTTTTGGTGTTACCCAGTACACCCCGTCGTCACGGCTTTCAATCCGGGGTTTAAGATCATCATCGGTCACAGCCGGGTGTTTTTTTCCTTTGACGGGCAGAGAGACCACCACACTATTCCCCTGCTCAGCATCTGCCTTTAGTGAAGGCAGTCGCGCCGTCCAGTCCTCCAGCACCTCCTGGCTTTCGGAATAAAAGCGAGCCTCCTGTACACCGGCGAGCGCAAGCTTCGTGGCGATAAGGCTGAGGTGCTTTTCGGATATTGCCCCGGCCCGGTAGACCCGGACATAGCGCCGAGCGGCGTCAACGATGTTCAGATTGTGCAGTTCTTCGAGCTGCTTTTTACCGAGATAAACCGGCGGGATCGTGTCGCCGATTGTATTGTGGCGCTGCCAGTCCTCAGCGAAGGTCCATGCCTTTTCCCCGGCAAAGATAATTGCCTCGGTAAACGGATCTGACGGCAGTTTGTTCAGGTTCGGTGCGTTCTTCATCATTTGCCCCTCAGTGAGCCACTGGCGCTGCCGGAATGCCTTCCGTTTTGAGCGTTTCAATAAAGCTGTCGTGAAGAAGCGCCATGCCTTTTAGCCCCTCTTCGGACATATCGATGCCTGTGACAGGGCTGATGTCGACCATGCTCCGGTAAATTGCCGCAGCCATTTCAGGCGCTTTATTCGCAGGGAACATTTCATATGCCAGTCCCTCAACATGGTTTGCCAGGGCAAAACGTTCCGACCACGGGTAAATGACAATGCCGCCCTGTTCACCGCTATAAATGGCGACGTCCTCCGGCTCTCCCTGCTCATTTTTCACTTCGACGGCACCGTTGGTATCGAACATCTCGCAGACATACACAGCAGCCACAACCCAGCGCCAGAGCACAAGATTTTGCTCATCCGTCACGACCAGGCATCCGCTGTGCATACCGCACCAGATGGCAGCGACCGGACGCAGCCCCTCCACTAAATCGTTGTCATACTCCCCGCTGTCGAGTTTCTGAATATCCGTTTCCGGAACGATCACATTGGAGTTGTTCTGCTTTCGGTGAAAATAAAGAACAAAGTTTTTTTCTGCCTCCAGACGACTCATCAGGATATATTTATCTGTCTGGCTGTTGTCGCCCGAAAAATAATTATTATCTGTTTTACGCATGATAAATCTCCAGTCCAAAGTTATTATCTTTCGGGTTTTCCAGTGCCGCGGTCACCGCTTCCTTCATCACCTCATTCATAAACTCAACCCCTTCGGACGTAAGGCGACTGTTGTCTTTGCTCAGCATCCCGGCGTACGTATCGCTCAGCACTGACAGCCCCTTATCGCGGCCAAACTTACGGAGACACTGGAGCTCAATACTGTTGATAAGGCAGTTCGATACCGCCTGCGCCGTCAGGTTATCCAGCGCCACTACCTGTTTTTTCACCATGAGATTAAGAACTGCGGAACCGCTGTTACGCAGACGGCAATAATGGATAAAAGCATCAGCGATATGCTTTCGGTTTAATTCAAGAGAATTATTTGACTGGCTCATAATTATTGTTTCTCCTGCCATCGGGGCGAGTAATCTCCCGACCTGATGGCCGTTAATTTATGGATAAGCGTTATCTGATAATATAGAAACTATTTACCGGACTTTAGCCTGCGCTCACTGATATTAAAGTCAGCTTCATCAGCGTTAAATTTCAGCGCCTGTGCGATACCCGGTAAATACATCAGCATTTCACCCAGATTATGCAGATCCTCCCGCGCCATATCATCGGTGTAGTTTTTGTTATCACAGGCCCAGAACACGATATTGCCGACAGACCCCAGTCCGGACATGATGCCCTCGTAAGCACCCTCGGAATGCATGCGGATCGCCGTCAGTGATTCATCATCTTCTTTACCCAAATCGCAGCGAGAAAGTAATTGTTCTATCCTGCTCATGCCTTTGCTCCCCAGTAATCAGTAAGATCCACGCCATACACAGCAAGCCAGGCTTCACGTGGCCATGATTTGACAAAGCCAAACTGTGCATCCGCCACTTTATGAGGCTCAACCCCATTCTCCTGACACCATTTTTTGAGCGGCCGCCAGCCATATTCAATATCGGTGACCTGCTTCACCGCTTTCACCGTGGCATGCTTCTCTGATTCACCCAGCCGTTCGGCCAACTGTTTCGATTTCCGCACGGCCGCAGATGCTGTGGCCATTG
This sequence comes from Enterobacter sp. Lyrl_3, assembly GCF_051948675.1. Taxonomy (NCBI): domain Bacteria; kingdom Pseudomonadati; phylum Pseudomonadota; class Gammaproteobacteria; order Enterobacterales; family Enterobacteriaceae; genus Enterobacter; species Enterobacter sp. Lyrl_3. The sequence continues at coordinate 442 of NZ_JAYJLI010000039.1, read as the reverse complement.
CAGTTGCTTCCCGACGGCTGCCAATTTCGGCTTTGGTACGCTCAGCTTCGTCAGCACGGGCTTTCTCTGCCAGTCGCCCCTGCTCTGACGCCATCGCAATCTGGAGAATTTCCATGGTGGACAGTTCACGCTGAACCGGTACCGGTTGATAGCGTGCTTCCAGCTTATCGACCAGGCCGCGGCGCACTGCTTTTGACTCACGAGCAGCAACGCGGAGGGCCTGCTTATATCGCATTCCGATGACTTCCTGATCTGCTCCACCTTTTTTGCTGTCCATAGGGGTTACGAAAGTTTCGTAACCCTCCCCTGCAAGCTCATCTTTAATGCGGGCAACAAAATCATTATTACGAATCGGTTTCTGCCCGCACTCTTTACGTGCATCATTAACCATCACCAGCAGTTCCTGCGAGTCGATATAATCTGCACCCTTACCCAGGAAACT
>NZ_JAYJLI010000038.1:0-6357 GCF_051948675.1 Enterobacter sp. Lyrl_3 | reverse complement strand
CCACTGAGCGGGGCATTTTGTTTTATGCCATTCATCAGGAGATGACGATGCACAACACCGACAGCCCGTTGTTGCCAGAAGGCCAGTTTACCCGTCGACAGGCTGATGCCGTGGTGACGGCGTACCAGAACGTAGCCATCGAAGACGACGTGGGGAACCAGTTTCGGCTGGTGATCCGTGACCGCGATGGTCAATTAATCTGGCGGAGGTGGAATTTTGAAGCAAATGCCGGGGAATGGCTTAACCGCTATCTGCTCAGCCACGGTGTCAGAATCCGATAAAAAATGCCGGTATGGAGGCTACCGGCGGCTATATGACACATCAGTTTGTCCCGATCTGAGGCCGGGTGAGCCGCAATATAAAGCATCCCCCACTGCCGCGCGACACAAATCAGCAACAGCGCACGAAATGAATAACCGCGCCCTGGCTCACCGCCTGTGGCGCTTTTTTTATGCCGTTAAATTACCCCCAATGAGGAAGACATAAATGACCGACAACACTCTGCCACTATTCACACCCGAAGCAACAGTTCCTGTTGCGGCTCAGCAGCAGATTACCGCTACACAGGTCACCGATGAGAACCGCGTCAGCTTCTGGCCGCAGCACTTCGGCAGCATACCGCAGTGGATCACGTTAGAACCCACCGTTTTCGCGTGGATGGACCGCTTCTGCGCGGACTACAGCGGCGGTATCTGGCACTTTTACACGCTCAGCAACGGCGGCGCGTTTATGGCCCCGGAAGCAGAGAACAGTGAGCCGTGGTCGCTGTTCAACACGATGAACGGCAACGGCGGTGAACTCAGCACCGAAGCTGCCGGGATAGCCGTTTGCCTGATGACATACAGCCACCACGCCTGCCGCACCGAATGCGACTCCATGACAGAGCACTACTACCGCCTGCGGGACTACGCGCTCAACCACGCGGAATGCAGCGTCATCATGTACATCATCGACTGAGGTCAGCCACTATGGAACAACAGTTACCGTTGTTTGCCCGTGAATTAGCCCCTGCCGAGCAGCAGACAGTCAGGGAAGCCTTAACCCTGCTGGCATGCCAGCTACGCGAACCCGGCGCGTCATTTACCTCCAGCCATGCCGTCCGCGACTGGCTTCGTCTGCAGCTTGCTTCACTGGAACGGGAAGAATTTACCGCGCTCTTCCTCGATAACCAGCATCGCCTGATAGCCCACGAAACGCTCTTCACCGGCACCATCAACCATACGCAGGTCCATCCCCGCGAACTGGTGAAATCCGGTCTGAAACACAACTGCGCCGCTATCATCGTCGCCCATTGCCACCCGTCAGGGCTTGCCGAACCCAGCCAGGCCGACAAACGAATAACAGAACGGCTGAAACAGGCCCTGGATCTGGTGGATATCCGTCTGCTGGATCACCTGGTGGTCGGCGGTATGGAGATCACCTCGTTTGCAGAGCAAGGCTGGCTGTAGCACAGCAGGAGATTAACCCTATGAAAATTATCAGCAAACGTCAGGCGATGGCGATATACCGCCAGCATCCGCAGTCCCGGTTATTTCGCTTCTGCACGGGTAAATACAAATGGTCCGGCAGCGTCTGCCACTACGCTGGTCGTGAGGTCCAGGATATCAGCGGTGTACTCGCGGTCTTCGCAGAACGCCGTCAGGACCGCAACGGCCCGTATGTCGTATTACGCAGCGTCACGCTCAATTAACGTTAATTTAAGGAGCGCTAAAATTGTCGAATGAAATACCGGCAGTCAACCACGATATTGCTGAACCCTGGTGGGGGCTTAAACGCAATATCACACCCTGTTTTGGCGTTCGTCTGGTGCAGGAAGGCAACCGGCTGCACTATCTCGCCGATCGCGCCAGCATCACAGGCAACTTCAGCGATGCGGATTTACGCCATCTCGACCAGGCGTTTCCGCTGCTGATGAAACAGCTTGAACTGATGCTGGTGTCCGGTGAACTCAATCCCCGCTATCAGCACGGCGTCACGCTCTACGCAAAAGGGCTGACATGCGACGCTGACTCCCTCGGCTCGCATGGTTACGTGTACCTAGCGATTTATCCGACCCCGGCAGCAACCGCGTAAAACGTCTTACTACTTACCCGCTTTTTAACCCATTAACAAAGAGATCCCGCTATGCAAATTCAACGACTATCCTCCACGGGGGAGGCCTCACCACGCCCGTTACCCGTGGAAATCTGGCAACGGCTCCTGAGCCACCTGCTGGACCGTCACTACGGCCTGACGCTCAACGACACGCCGTTCGGCAACGACGGTGTGATTCAGGAGCATATCGACGCCGGTATCTCACCGTGCGACGCCGTGAACTTTATCGTGGAGAAATACGACCTGGTTCGTACGGACCGTCGCGGTTTTAACGCAGAAACACAGTCGCCGCTTCTCAGCAGTATCGATATTCTCCGCGCCCGCAAAGCCACCGGGCTGATGACCCGCAACGACTACAGAACGGTGACCGACATTACCACCGGTAAATACCGTGAGGCGCAGCCATGAAGCTGTCCCTCACCGTAGAAGCCGATACCCTCAACGTTCTGGCCCTGAATGCGGGCCGGATCGCTGTAGATATTGACGGTATTGAACTGACTGACCTGATCAATGTGGTCTGTGACAACGGTTATTCGCTTCGTATTGCTGATACCCCCGGAAAGCTGGTCGTGGAAGATCCGCTGCCGCCCCTCGCCCGCGTTAACGGCATCCAGTGCAGCACCGCGCATATCACGGCGGAAGACAACGCCCTGCTGTTTACCCTTTCGCACCAGCATGAAGACTTTGGTGAGTCGGAGTGGATTTCGTACACCGGTTCGGGTTATCTGCTCTACCTGGGCGCGTGGTCGTTTCCGGTCTTACGTCTCAAACGTCTCGGCCTGTCGAAATCCTGCCGCCGGTTAGTGGTGACGCTTATCCGTCGCTACGCTGCTGGCATAATTCATCTGGATGCCTTTGGTGAACTACTGCCGGGCTTTGCCACCTTCGACTGGTAACCGGGCAGGACAAACAACATCATGAGATTAACCACTACGACCCACGTACCCGATATCAGAACCGTGCCGCTGGCCCCTTCGGTATGCCTGCCGGGCATCTGCTGCAGTACCGCGCATATTACCCGGGAGGACAGCAAGCGACTGGCGCAGGCATCATCACCCGCTACTGAATGTGGTCACTGCGACTGGATACACGATACCGGCTACGGATATTTACTCCGGCTCAATGCGCGGTACCACCCGGCGCTGCATCTGAAAGCGATTGGGCTCTCAGGAGCCTGTCGCCGTCTGGTAGTCACGCTGATGCAACTCTATGGCATCCACATCCTGCACCTGGATGCGGATGGCGACCTACTGCCCGACTTTGCCACTTTTGACTGGTAATCCAGCCTCAACCACCACAAGGAGCTCTAATGCCAGAATTAACCACTGAAGCCGCTCTCAGCATTCTGATTAAGTGGCTGCAGGACAATATTGATTGCGGTACGGAGATCATCTTCGACAACGACGAAGACAACACCAATTCAGCCACACTACTGCCCTGGATTGAACAGGCATTACAGGACGTTCGCGATCTCCGCCATCTGCAGCTTCTGCAACAGGCCAGAACAGATTAGCCCCGAGCCAGACTTATCACACGCACATAAGCGCCAGTCCTCACCGACAGGCGCTTTGCTTTATATAAGGAAAGAAATGATGTCAGACCTTACTCTCACCGAACCCGAAGTACTAACCGACCATACCGACGTGATTTGCTCCACCAGCATTGAGCGCATTGTTACCGGACGTAACGCTGCACTGGCGCAGATTGAAACGTTGATACAGCAGCTTGACGATATTTCGACGCTAACCCGCAGCATCGGCGGTAAAACTGCGCTGGACTGGTCCATGAAGCAGGACTTCCGCTGTGGTTGCTGGTTGATGGAGAAACCAGAAACAGCGATGAAAGCCATTACCCGCAATCTCGATCGCGGTATATGGCGTGATTTAATGAAAAAGTCGGGGATGCTAAGCCTGATGGATGCTGCTGCCCGTGAGCAGTGGTACAACAGTCTGGAAAAGGACGATATTCCGGCGGTCAGCGAAGAGAATATTCTCAGTACGTTTGAGCAATTACATCTGAATAAAGGTGAGGTGTTTGAGCGGGGTGTAATCAATGTATTTAAAGGGCTATCCTGGAACTATAAGACCAATAGCCCCTGCAAGTTCGGCACAAAAATCATCGTTAGCGGGCTGGTCAAATATGACCGGTGGGGATTTGGGCTTAACTGGTGCTGGCAGCGTGACCGACTGGCTGACCTGGAGCGCATGCTGATGCTTCTGGATGGCAAGCCTGTCCCCGATAACCGCGCTGACGTTACCCGTCGGCTGGGCGACCATATCCATGAGAACCGGCACGATACCCGTTACGAGGACGAGATGTTTGCGATCAAATACTTTCAGAAGGGAACGGCCCATATCACCTTTAAGCGGCCAGAGCTGGTCGATAAACTGAATGACATCATCGCCCGGCACTATCCGGGCGCGTTGGCCGCAAGGTAATATCACTGTCGTGTGTTTGCTGTTAAACGTGTCGTATTTTTGCTATGATCACAAAATAGACAAAGGAGGAGAATATGACGACCAAAGCCCGTATCCAGTCACGACTGAAACGCTCGAAGCGCTATGTTTTCACTCGCAATGATTTCAAAGATATTGCTGGCTACGATCAGATTGGCAGAGCGTTGCGAACTCTGGTTAAAGAAGGTGAACTGTTGAAAGTCGGTTATGGCGTGTACACCAAAGCTCGCCGCAACAGTATCACCGGTAAGCTTATGCCTGCATCACCCGGAGGTTCCGCTGCGGTGATCGTTGAAACGCTGGATCGACTGAAGGTACGCTATCGCGTTACCGACGCGACACAGGCATACAACAGCGGTAAGTCTACGCAAATCCCTGTTTCGGCAGGGATAAAAACACCCTCGCGTTTTAAACGTGTGTTGTCGGTAGGAAACAGCAAACTGAATGGATGACCTCACTACTCTTTTTTCGGAGGTAGCTGATGCACTCGGCATTGAGTCCGTCGCTATTGTGGAAAAAGATCACTATATCGTTGAGCTTCTGGCTCTGCTTAAGACATTGTCGTTCGATACTCACCAGCTGGTTTTCGCTGGCGGTACTGCCCTGGCAAAATCCGGGGTGGTGCTGAACCGAATGTCAGAAGACGTGGATATCAAACTGGTTCCAGGCGCTTACTTTCTGGCGCTTTCGCGCTCCAGGCGAAAAGCCAGTCGTAAAGCAGTTATCCAGTCAATCACTGACGCAATAACCGCTACCGGTATGTTCAGCGTTGATGATGACCAGAAAGTGACCCGGGATGAGTATCGTTACAATGATATTCCGGTTCGTTACCCTCAGCGTCTGGCACAGGAACCCTGTCTGCGGCCTTTTATCAAACTGGAGCTGATGGAATCTGATTTGCTGGAGTCAGCAGAAGCCCGGGATATTCACTCGCTGGTAACCGAGATGACGAAAAAACCACATATCGTTCAGGCATTCCCTTCCGTCACCGTAACCAGTACACAAGCAGAGAAATTAGTAGCGATGTTACGACGAACAGCCGCTGTCACCCGCAATGTTGAACGTTTTGACGATACCACGCTGGTTCGCCATATCTACGATACCTGGTGCATTGTGAACGCAGGGAATGTCGACGTAGCACAGCTTACTGCTTTTGTTGAGAGAACCATCGTTCAGGATATCCAGCGCTACGGCAACCAGTATCCACAATTTTGCGACTCACCTGTCGCAGAGCTGAAACTGGGGCTGGAGGAACTGGCGAACAATCCTGTTCATCAGATGCGTTACCAGCAATTTGTTACTCCGATGGTTTTTGGCGAACAAGTCACCTGGGAAGAGGCTTTTGGCTGCTTCAGGCAAGTAGCACTTTCCACTTTAGACACCCTGTCTGCAAGATGGCGCTAAATAGCTAAAGTTCGATTCCGCGATTCAGCACATCGAAGTGGTTGCCAAACAATGGAATGACCGGGGGGCATGCTCTCATCATCTAATCACCTGCACTTCATTAGTTCGAAGAGAAAAACAACTGTGAATTTTATCGGGTTACTTTAACGTATTCCACTGGAGATAACGGCCCAGATAAATCATGTGAAACACGAGCGGCGCTTGATTCGATTCCGGTCTGCGGCACCACACTACCATCTCCAGTTATGGCAATCTGAGTCCTGAAAACTCCCGTTCGACCTCCTGTTTTAAGGATTTTCATTCGGGGGCCTCCAAGGGGGCCACTAAGTTTTCACAACAGATATTAAACCATATAAATCAAGACGATTATACATCCAGTTTCATTCCGAGTCCGGGCACCACT
>NZ_JAYJLI010000037.1:0-7665 GCF_051948675.1 Enterobacter sp. Lyrl_3 | reverse complement strand
GGGGAACCCTCAGCCCGACGGGAGAGGGTAGGGTGAGGGTTGTTTAACCCATGACCACAACGTCTACCTTCTCCTTTACCCATCGTCCCCTCGTTCCGTTTGCCCATGATTACGTTCATGGTGACAGCGAGCCGTGGCACCAGCACGACTGTGCCCAGCTGCTGCACACCCTGAGCGGGGTGGTAAGAGTGGATACCGCATCGGGCTGTTGGGTTGTTCCGCCGGGCCGTGGCGTCTGGCTGCCAGCAGGAACGCAACACTCGCTTCGCATCACCGGCAACGTGGCGGCGCGTACGCTGTTTATCGATCCGCTGGCGCGGGCCGATCTCCCTGCAACCTGCCAGATCGTGCAGATCTCGTCGCTGTTACGCGAACTGATCCTCGCTTCCCTGCTGCTTGATGAGTCTTACTCGCCGGGGAGCCGCGACGAGCGGGTGTATGAGCTGATTCTGGATGAGATCCGTTTGATGCCAGTGCTACCGTTTCATCTGCCGGAGCCGGAAAGCGAGCCGTTACGCCAGCTTTGCCAGCGGATCCGCCAGGCACCCGGTGAAAGCTGGAGCAGTACTGAGGCGGCGAGCTCCGCAGGCATGAGCGAGCGCACACTGAACCGTCATTTTCAACAGCAGACCGGTTTACGCTACGCAGAGTGGTTGAGAAGGGCGCGCCTGCTGGAGGCGTTGCAACGGCTGGCTCAGGGGCAGCCCGTGTTACGCGTGGCGCTGGATCTGGGCTACGGTAGCCACAGCGCCTTTACCGCGATGTTTCGCCGGGTGATGGGGACATCCCCCAGCGATTACTTCAAAGACAGCTCACCGCATTAAACAGCGCCTGGAGCGAGGCGCGCGCCACGTCACTGTCAATGCCCACTCCCCAGCGGCTGCTGCCGTCCTGGAACAGGCAGCGGATGTAAGCCACCGAGCGGCTGTCGCTGCGCTCCCCCAGCGTATGTTCGTGGTAGTCTTTAATCACAAACGGAGTGTTGAGCCAGCGGCTTAACCCACTGGCGGCCGCGGATAACAGCCCGTTGCCCTGGCCTTCAAGCTGGCGCGTTGCGCCCTGCGTCACGACGCTTGCCGTCAAACGTAACTGACCGTCCTGCTGACTGTCGCTGCGATAAGATTGCAGGGCAAAGTGCGGGTCTGCGACCAGCCCGTAGCGGCTGCGAAACAGTTGCCACAGGGCGTGCTGCGTCATCTCTTTACCATGGCGATCGGTCTCCTGCTGCACATGCTGGCTAAAATCCTGCTGCAACGCGCGGGGCAACTTCAGACCATGATTCTGCTCGATGAGCCAGGCGCTGCCGCTTTTCCCGGACTGGCTGTTAACCCTGATCACCGCTTCATACGTGCAGCCGATATCCTGCGGATCGACGGGCAGGTACGGCATCTCCCAGCGCTCGCCCGGTTTGCGGGCATCAAAGCCTTTTTTGATGGCGTCCTGATGCGAGCCCGAGAAGGCGGTATAGGCCAGCCGTCCCGCCCACGGATGGCGCGGGTGTACCGGAAGCTGGTTGCAGGCTTCCACCACTTCTACCACCCGGTTCATATCGCTAAAGTTGAGATTCGGGCTGATCCCCTGGCTGTAGAGATTCATCGCCAGCGTTACCAGGCAGACGTTACCCGTGCGTTCGCCGTTGCCAAACAGACAGCCTTCCACCCGGTCCGCACCCGCCATCACCGCCAGCTCTGCGCTGGCCACGCCGGTGCCGCGGTCATTATGCGGGTGAACGCTGATGCAAACATCGGTGCGACGGCTAAAGTGGCGGCAGAAATACTCAATCTGATCGGCATACACGTTCGGCGTGCTGACCTCCACGGTGGCCGGTAAGTTGATCACCATGGGCCGTTCGGCGCAGGGCTGCCAGATCTCCGCCACCGCTTCACAAATCTCCAGCGCAAACTCCGGCTCGGTAAAGCAGAAGGTTTCCGGGGAGTATTCGTACTGCCAGCGGGTTTCCGGGTTCTCTTCGCACAGCGTGCGGATAAGCCGCGTGGAGCGTGTTGCCAGCTCAACGATTTGCGCTTTCTCCAGGCCGAACACCAGGCGGCGAAACAGCGGGGCGGTGGCGTTATACAGATGGACGGTGGCCTGTTTCGCGCCACGTAACGATTCAAAGGTGCGGACGATCAGGTCTTCCCGTGCCTGGGTTAATACCTGAATTGTGACGTCATCCGGGATGCGATTCTCTTCAATCAACTGGCGAACAAAGTTGAAATCCGTCTGCGAGGCAGAAGGAAAGGCAACTTCAATCTCTTTAAACCCGCAGCTTAACAGCAGATCCCAGAACTGCAGCTTGCGCGTGCTGTCCATGGGTTCGGCCAGGGCCTGGTTGCCATCGCGTAAATCGGTTGAGAGCCAGCGCGGGGCATGGGTGATGCGTTGCTCAGGCCAGCGGCGGTCGGAAAGAGAAATAACGGGATAAGGCTGGTACTTGTCGGCGGGTGTGTTCAGCATGATGCGCTCCTGTTGTCTTTTCACTATCGTGAATCGATTTCAGGAGCGCTGCTTTATCGGATGTGACAATTGCTGTCGCGTTTTGGACAACAGCGCGGGTTTTGCCGGATGTGCACATATCGTAGGCCCGGTAAGCGAAGCGCCACCGGGCATTTCACGCAGAGGACTAGTGCGCGCCACCCCCTCCACCGCCAGCACCAAACGGCGGTCTGGCAAACCACACCAGCCCCAGCAGGACGATGAAGATCCCCGCGGATATCCAGAAAATCTCGTTAGCCGAGATAATCAGCCCCTGGTTGGTGATCTGCTGGGCAATCCAGCCGGACGCCTGCTGTTCCGTCATGCCCATCCCCTGAAGCTGGCTATACATCTGCTGCGCATTCGGGTTGTACGGATTTACCGCTTCGGTCAGCTGCGCATGGTGCATCGATTCCCGGTTTGTCCACAGCGTGGTGGTGATCGATGTCCCGATGGAGCCCGCCAATGTACGGGTAAAGTTCGACAGGCTCGACGCGGCCGCCAGACGCTCAGGCGGTAAGCCAGACAGCGTGATGGTGGTCAGCGGCATAAAGAAGCACGCTACCGCGAAGCCCTGAATAAACTGCGGCCACGCAGAGGCGCCAAAGTCCATCCCCGGTTCAAAGGTATACGCACGCCAGTAGAAGCACACCGCATACATAATGAAGCTGAAGGTCACCAGCCGACGCATGTCGAGCTTATGGGCAAAGCGGCCAATGATCGGCGACAGCAGCACCGGGATCACCCCAACAGGCGCAGAGGCCAGACCCGCCCAGGTCGCGGTATAGCCATACACCTCCTGCAGCAGCTGCGGCAGCAGAACAATCGCGCCGAAGTAGAGCATATAGGCGAGGCTAATACACAGACAGCCGATGGTGAAATTTCGCGACTTAAACAGCGAGAGATCGACTATCGGGTTGTCGTCCGTCAGCTCCCAGACAATCAGGAAGCTCAGCGACACCACCGCGACAATGGTCAGGATGATGATCTCCTGCGAGTTGAACCAGTCCAGCTCCTTACCCCGGTCGAGCATGATCTGCAGACTGCCGATACCGAGGATCAGCAGCGCCAGACCAATGCTGTCGATTCGCCGCTGTTCGGTACGGGTCTCACGACCGCGCAGGGATTGCAACGTCATCAGAACCACAACCGCTCCAATCGGAACGTTGATGAAGAAGATCCAGCCCCAGTGGTAGTTATCGCTGATGTACCCGCCGAGAATCGGTCCGCAGATAGGCGCGACGATCACGGTCATTGACCACAGCGCCAGCGCGACGGAGCGTTTTGCAGGCGGGTAGTTACTCAGCAGCAAACTTTGCGAAAGGGGGATCAGCGGCCCGGCGACAATCCCCTGGATGACGCGGAAGAAAATCAGCATCGTCAGGCTGCTGGACATCCCGCACGCCCAGGAGGCCAGCACAAACGCCACCGTTGACCACAGGAACAACTTCACCTCACCGACGCGCTTCGCCAGCCAGCCGGTAATCGGAATGGAAATGGCGTTTGCCACCCCGAACGAGGTAATGACCCAGGTTCCCTGGCTCAATGACGAGCCAAGGTTCCCGGCGATCGTCGGGATTGCCACGTTTGCGATGGTGGAGTCCAGCACCTGCATGAATGTCGCCAGCGACAGCGCAATGGTCATAATGACCAGCTGCGCGCCTTCCAGCGGTTTTTGCGGCTTTTGCTGTTGCATAACGCTCACCTTCGGATTAACCGGCGTTTGCCTTCACGATGTCATCGATCAGCTTGTTGACCGGATCGAGGCTAATTTCACGGGCGTTACTTTCATAAGCCGGGGTGCTACGTACCTGGCTTGCCAGAATCTGGCCGTCGCGGTTAGCGGTATCCACCGTCACCAGCGTGGAGAGGCCAATACGCAGCGGATGGTCTGCCAGCTGTTTAGGATCAAGCTCGATACGCACAGGCAGACGCTGCACCACTTTGATCCAGTTACCGGTGGCGTTTTGCGCAGGCAGCAGCGAGAAGGCGCTGCCGGTACCCATATCCAGACCCACCACTTTACCGGTGTACTTCACGTCGTCGCCGTAAATGTCGCTGATAACAGTTGCGGTCTGGCCGATACGCATATGGGCAAGCTGCGTCTCTTTAAAGTTCGCATCAACCCACAGATTGTCCGCCGGCACGACCGCCATCAGCGGCGTGGTTGGGCTAATCTGCGCGCCTGGCTGTACGGAACGACGGGAGACGTAGCCGGTCATTGGGCTGACGATTTTGGTACGCTGCAGGGCAAGCCACGCGTTACGCACTTCGGTCGCCGCCTGTTGTACCGCAGGCTGGTTTTCAAGGCTGGTACCGAGAATCATCGCCTGGTTAGCGTTGTACTGCTGAATAGCCACATCCAGCTGCGCCTGGGCGCTGGCAACGGCATCGCGGGCGTGCTGCAGCTCTTCACGGCCAATCAGATTGGCGGTACCGAGCGGCACGCGACGGTTCAGGTCGCTCTGTGCCTGGGCGAGTGCGGTTTTCTGCACGTCGATGTTGGCCTGCAACTGCTTACTGTTGATCATCAGCTGACGGGTCTGACGCACGCTGGAGGCCAGCGCGGTCTGTGCTTTTTCAAACGCCTGTTGAGCGTCGGTCGGATCCAGCGTGACCAGCACATCCCCTTTTTGCACAAAGTCGGTATTGTCAGCCCAGACTTTCGTCACGCTGCCCGACACCTGCGCCATAATTTGTACCTGATTCCCTGCCACGTATGCGTCGTCTGTCTCTTCTGCATGACGCAATACTAAAAACCAATAGATCCCATATGCCACGGCAATAATGATAAAGAGCAAGGTCAACAGAAGAAGGGCGCTCTTACGTTTGCCTTTCTTGTTGGCCGGTTGCTGCGGGGTTGTGTTCTCCGCATTTGCGCTCATTGTTGTTCTCCACGATCTTCTTATTTTCACATCGGCTGAGCCGACCTGTTGTCAGAAAGGCCAGCAGTGTCACGTGCTGGCCTGTCAGTTTTCTTTTTTTAAATCTGGATGTTCGAGCGTGTCGTCGCGTTAGCGCAGCGCCTCAAGGATGGCGCCATCTTCATCCATCTGATCCAGACGGGTGAGCAGCTTGCGAGTGATGTGCTCAAGCTGGTCGCGCTCGCTTGTGCTGAGGACAGACCAGAGTTTGTGCAGGCAGTTGTGCTGAGGTGGCAGCACCTCACGCAGGAATTGGTGACCTTTGTCGGTCAGTTGCAGATGCAGGCAACGGCGGTCGTTATCGCTTTCACGGCGTTCAATCCAGCCGCGCTTTTCCAGCTCATCAGCGATACGGGTGGCGTTCGTACGGGACGAACCCAGCGCGCAGCTCAGCTCAGACGGCTGAATACTGTGGTTTTCCTGAGACTCCAGCGTAATCAACGCCATAAATAACGTCTCGTTAATCCCCTGAGCTTTCAGCATCTTATTACGATTATCCAGCAGTTTCCCCTGCATGTGCATGCACAGGCGGGTCAGCAGGATTTCCTGATACGGGAAGTCCTCATGACGACTGGCGCGGAATTTAAGCATTTGTTCAATGGGCGTAAACGAACTATCCATTTGGGCATAACCTCATTAATTACAGCCGATATAGTAACGATAGTGACAAATAATGTAAATGAATTATTTGTGCGGTTAAATCCGCCAAACTAATGTCACTATCAGAAAGCGCCGGGTAAGTCCGTGACCCGGTGAGCACAGAAAGAGAGAGGGATGAACCCGCGGAAGAGAGGATGTGAGGACAGGGGTCTGAACTATTCATGCCGTTTGAAAATATGTCACCCACATTAAAATTTCTGGGATAAATGATTACGTTTACATTAACAGAGTGAGGGGCCCCTTTACACCCTAAGAGGCCCAAAGCTATGTAAAACTTAGTGAATGGCTTCCTGACGATGGTATCCACGCCACCATACTACCAGGTTTAGCGCGGCGACAACGGCTCCTGTCGCGCACACGCCTGTCCACCCGCCATGCTGCCACGCCGAGGCGGAAATTAACGAGCCCGCAGCACCACCAATGAAGTAGCTGGTCATGTACCCGGCAGTAAGACGGTTTCGCGCGTCTGGCTTCACGCGGTAAATCACGGTCTGGTTAGTGATATGCACGCCCTGTACGGTGAGGTCGAGCACCAGAATGCCGACGATCAGCGCCAGCACGGAGGTATGACCGTACCAGATGGCCGCCCAGGAGAGCAGAAGCAGCACCAGTCCCGCGCTGGTGGTCATGTGAGATTTGCCCTTATCGGCCAGCCCGCCTGCCGGACGCGCGCCGAGCGCCCCCGCCGCACCGGCCAGACCAAACAGACCAATCACCCCTTCGGAATAGTTAAATGGCGGTGCAGCCAGCAGAAAGGCCATCGACGTCCATAGGATGCTGAAGTTGGCGAAGGTGAAACATCCCAGCAGCGCGCGGGTGCGCAGGAGTTTATCCCGGGTAAAGAGGCTGAACACGGAGGCCAGAAGCTGAGGATAGTTCAGGTGATTTTCCTGCTTCACCTTCGGCAAGCCGCGCCAGAGCGCGAGCGCCATCACCACCATCAGCACGCTTGCCACCCAGTAGACGGTACGCCAGCCGCCAAGGCTGGCCAGCAGACCTGCTACGGTACGTGCCAGCAGTATCCCCAGCAGCAGGCCGCTCATGATAGTGCCCACCACTTTGCCGCGCTTTTCCGGTGCGGCGAGGGTGGCGGCCAGTGGAACCAGAATTTGCGCCACCACGGAGAACAGACCCGTCAGCGCGGTGCCGATAATCATCATTGTTAAAGAGTGGCTGCTGGCGGTGATCAGCATGCCGCCTGCGGCCAGCAGGGTCATGGAGACAATCAGCATCCGGCGCTCAAACATATCGCCGAGCGGCACCAGGAACAGCAGCCCGGCGGCATAGCCGAGCTGCGCGGCGGTGACAATAAAGCCTGCCGAGCTGGCAGAAAGGTTAAACGCCCGGGCGATGGTATCGAGCAGAGGTTGAGCGTAGTAGTTACTGGCGACCGCCAGACCCGTTGCCACGGACATTAAAAGAATAAGCGCGGGGCTAAGCCCCTGAGATGTTTTTGTCATGGGTTTCAGAAATCATTAGTTAAGTGATTATTTTTCCGGAAACAATAATAACCAATGATTGTGAAGGATGGGGGATTGTTGGGTGATGGATTGTGCGGTTTAGGGGATGGTGCGGTCTGGTGCCCTCACCCTAACCCTCTCCCACC
>NZ_JAYJLI010000036.1:0-8236 GCF_051948675.1 Enterobacter sp. Lyrl_3 | reverse complement strand
ATTAAGAATCCATGTCACTTTGAGTGCCCACACAGATTGTCTGATAAATTGTTAAAGAGCAGTGCAACGCGGCTTTCGCTCACCGTTGCGAGGTCCCGTATAATACGTTTTCCTCATTCAGAGTCAAGTGATTATTTTCACTTTTCTCTGTCGGCATTCATCTCTGAACCCCGCTAACCCGGCGGCTTGCAAGCCGTTGTTCCGTGTCAGTGGAGGCGCATTATAGGGAGTTCTCAGACGTTGACAACCCCTCTTTAAAAAAAAACGTTCAACCGTCTCTTTTTTGCTCAAAACCGTGCTGCAGCGCGAGTTTTTCGAGCGTTTCAAACCCATAACGGCGCAAAACGGGTAAAAGTTGTTCAGTCTCGTCTGTTAGTGCCATACAAAACGCGATATTCGCATCGGCAGATTTGGCATCCGGCGCTTCATGTTCCAGCAGCCAGGCAGTACGACGGGCAATAGCCGCACCGGAATCCACCAGACGCGTCCCCTCCGGCAGTACTTCTAACAATTCTTCCTGTAAGAGCGGGAAATGAGTGCAGCCCAATACGACGGTATCCGGCGGTTCCGGCATACGCAGCCACGGGCGAAGAATACGACGCAGCTCCTCAAGTGGCACTGTCTTGCCATGCAGCTTCGCTTCAGCCATCTCCACCAGCTCTGCCGAACCGAGCATCGCGATCTGACATTCATTGGCAAAACGATCGATCAATTCACGCGTATAAGGACGCTTCACCGTGCCGCGCGTAGCCAGCAGACCCACAATACCATTCGCAGTCAGGCGCGCAGCAGGCTTTATTGCGGGAACCACGCCCACAACCGGGAACTGAAATTTTGCGCGCAAGGCTGGCAGCGATACCGTGCTTGCCGTATTACAGGCGATGACCGCCAGCGCCAGAGGATAACGCTGCTGTACCGCGGTGACGATTTCAACGACACGCTCAACAATAAAGTCCTCGCTCTTCTCCCCATAAGGGAAAGCGACGTTATCGAAGGCGTAGATATAATGGAGATCCGGCAGGAGATGCCGAATCTCATCATAGACCGAAAGCCCACCGACGCCGGAATCAAATACCAGCACGGTGGGACGCGGATTAGAAGGTGTAGCTGCCAGACAAGGTGTATTCCCGTCCTGCAGTTTGGTAGCCATAAACTGTCTCGTAATCTTTATCGAACAGGTTGGCTATTTTACCACGAACTGTAAGGTGAGAGGTGACAGGATATGAAACTGCGACATCCCACAGGCTTACCCCGCCCATTTTCACGCGTTCTGACGCATACGTGTCTGGATCGATTGCGACATCATAGCGGGTGCCGAGGTAACGGTAAGCGAGGTTCCAGTCGAGATCCCATACCTGCCAGTCAAGTTGATACTTAACCTGCTGCTTAGAACGGCGGGCCAGCACTTCATGAGTTTTGGCGTTACGCGGGTCAACATAATCATAGGAGATCTGATGTCCAACCGGTCCAGTTTCGAACTGTGCCGTCGCTTCCACACCTTTAATACGCGCTTCGTCAACGTTGTAGTACCGATACGTATGCGGATCGCTGCTGATCAGGTTATCAATATCATTACGATAACCGGTGATACGCCAGTTGACCGGTCCCGTCAGGCCTTCAAAGCCCCCTTCCCACTGTTTACTCTCCTCCGGTTTAAGGTTCGGATTTCCGTAAGAAGCGCTGTGGATCTGGCTCATCGTCGGTGCTTTAAAAGCGGTGCCGTAGGAGGCAATCACGCGATAGCCATCCACAAACTCCCACGCTGCGCTGGTTTGCCACGTGCCATGGTTGCCAAAGTTGGAGTTGTCGTCATTACGCGCCGCCGCTTCCAGCGTCACGCTGTTGAACTGCTGCATCGCAGACGCGAACACGCCGGTATTACGTTGCTCGTAACCTTTTTCCAGGTAACCGGTCCCGGCCTGCGTCTTCTGCTTTTGCCAGTCCAGGCCTGCACCGATATTGCCATGGCCGACTTCTATAGTGTTGAGCCATTGGGTGGTGTACTGCTTCACGTCATCCATGGTTGCGGAATCAGCGTAGCGCCCTTTCTTCGGATCATAGTTCTGATCTTTACTGCGGCCGTAACCCGCCACCAGCTGTGACTGGAAAATCCCCTGGCTGTAACGCAAACCGGTATCCCAGTTCTGGCTGTAAAGCTGGCGAGTATCAGGTCGTCCATCCACCATAAAATTGGCGTCGTAATGATCGTAACCGTCATACGCGGTGCGGTTGTCATAACCAAAGCCACGGAAGAACCCGCTCACGCTGTCGGTAATTTGCTGTTCCACGGAGCCGTACAGCGATTTACTCATAAAACCATCGCGGTCAGGCTGGCGCGGCGCATCCTGGGCAGCAATATCAAAGCCGCGGGTATAGGTGTAGTTACCCGCCATAGTGATTTTGGTTTTATTCAGCACCTGCTGGAAAGCGCCATCATAGGTCTGGTAGCCCTTAGAGCCGACGCCCGCTGAGATTTCCGCACCCGGCTTATCACGCCCGGTGATGATGTTAATCACGCCGCCAATCGCGTCGGAGCCATACAGCGCAGAACGCGGGCCACGGACGTATTCGATTCGCTGAATCAGCGAGGTTGGGATTTGGCTCAGATCGGGAACGTTGCTAATCCCGGCGCTGTTCAACGGTACACCGTCAATCAGGACCAGAACATGACGGGATTCAGTGCCGCGAATAAAGGTAGAAGAGGTGGCACCCAGGCCACCGCTTTGCGCGATATCTACGCCCGGCAGACGTGACATAATCTCCACAACGCTCTTTGCCTGCCAGCGCTCAATATCTTCACGCGTCACCACGGACGTCGGTGCCAGAACTGTTTTTGCCGGTTGTTCAAAACGATTTGCTGTCACCACCAACGAGTCAGCGCTATCCTGCGCCCAGCCCGAAAATGCCGTAACGGACAGCGCCGTTAACAGCGATACTTTTTTAATCATTGTTAAAGCATCCACAATATAAGAAGGATGCCGCAGGCCTCATCTATAGCACGCGATGATGAAACCAAATGCGACGTGATCCCGGCAGGTCTTCGGGCTGGGTGGCGTTTTGTGGATGAAGACTTCCCATTTTCACAGTGTCTGCAACTCTCATCCCGCCAGTCTTTACCGCTGCGCGTCAGCTCCAGATTTACACTGGATTCCCTTTTCACTCTCAGGAGACCGGAAACAGAATGCTACAATTAGACACGTATAGATGTCCAGATAGCTATTAGCCATTAAATCTGGACATCCACTGCACAATCCCTACAATCCCCGCGTAATTCTTTATCACTCAGGACGTATCATGACCCCCGAACACCTCCCGACAGAACAGTACGACGCACAGCTGGCAGAGAAAGTTGTCCGCCTGCAAAGTATGATGACGCCTTTCAACGCGCCCGTTCCTGAGGTGTTCCGTTCCCCCGTCAGCCACTACCGTATGCGCGCCGAGTTCCGCATCTGGCACGATGGCGACGACCTGTATCACATCATTTTCGATCAGCAGACTAAATCCCGTATCCGGGTCAACAGCTTCCCGGCGGCGAGTGAGCTGATTAACCAGCTCATGACTCTGATGATTGACGGTGTGCGCAACAACCCGGTGCTGCGCCATAAGCTGTTCCAGATTGACTACCTGACCACCCAAAGCAATCAGGCCATTGTCTCTCTGCTGTACCACAAGGCGCTTAACGACGAGTGGCGCGAGCAGGCAGAAGCGCTGCGCGATGCGCTACGGGCGCAAAACATCAACGTTCACCTGATTGGCCGCGCGACAAAAACCAAAATCATGCTGGATCAGGATTACATCGATGAGCGCCTGTCGGTGGCAGGAAAAGAGATGGTTTACCGTCAGGTAGAGAACAGCTTCACCCAACCTAACGCGGCGATGAACGTGCAAATGCTGGAGTGGGCGCTGAAAGCGACCGAAGGGTCAAAGGGCGATCTGCTTGAGCTGTACTGTGGGAATGGCAACTTCTCGCTGGCACTGGCGCGCAATTTCGAGCGCGTACTGGCAACGGAAATTGCCAAACCGTCCGTTGCGGCCGCGCAGTACAACATTGCCGCCAACCATATCGACAACGTGCAGATTATTCGTATGGCAGCAGAAGAATTTACGCAGGCCATGAACGGCGTGCGCGAATTTAACCGTCTTGAGGGGATCGATCTGAAGGGCTATCAGTGCGAGACGATTTTTGTCGATCCGCCGCGCAGTGGCCTGGACAGCGAAACCGAGAAGATGGTGCAGGCATACCCGCGTATTTTGTACATTTCCTGTAACCCGGAAACGCTGTGCAAAAACCTGGAAACATTAAGCCAGACGCACAAGGTTGAACGTCTGGCGCTGTTCGATCAGTTCCCGTATACGCACCATATGGAGTGCGGTGTTTTACTTACCGCACGGTGATCTGTAGGCCGGATAAGCGTAGCGCCATCCGGCGTTTTTGGCAGGTGGCGCTTCGCTTACCTGCCCTACAAATAATTCCTTACTCCGGCAACTGGCTCTTGCGGCTGCGCATGCGAGAGCCAATCCAGAACACCAGCGCCACAGACAGAACAGCAGGGAAGAAGTTAGAGCCGATATCCGGGTACTCTGCGCGCACCACCGTGCTGTACAGCAACACACCCAGAATAAAGCAGGCAGCGGCCAGGCCCGGTAACCCCACCGGCATGGTGCGGTTCAGATAACGCTGGTGCAGGCAGTAAACCGTCAGCACCAGGGCGATAAGCGGGAAAATCGAGAAGGGTACGATGGAGCTAAAAATAGCGGCAAACGTACCATTAATGGATAAGCCAGCGATCAATGCCAGCAACAGCGTCCCTTTATCCTGACCTGACTGTTTCATTACTCACCTTCACTCTTCGGTTTGATGTGCCAGTTTCTCTTGTTCACGGCGATACCAGTAGTACGCACCTTTGGAGATCATCCTGAGCTGCAATACCAGTCGCTCTTCGAGTTGCTTACGTTGTTCAATGCTGACATCCAGCGCTTCGGCACCTGCACTGAAAACAATCGTCACCATTGCTTCAGCCTGTGCTTCGGTGAACGCACGCGGCATATGGTTTTCGAGTTCAAGATAGTCGGCAAGTTCCGCAATGAAATGCTGAATTTCACGCGCGACAGCGGCACGAAATGCCGCTGACGTTCCTGAACGCTCGCGCAGCAACAGGCGAAACGCGTTGGGGTTATTGCCGATAAATTCCATAAAGGTCGACACGGAGGTACGGATAACGCTACCGCCTTTCGCGATACGCTGCCGCGCCTGGCGCATCAGCTGGCGCAGCATGAGCCCACTCTCGTCGACCATGGTCAGACCCAGTTCATCCACATCACGGAAATGGCGATAGAAGGACGTTGGCGCAATCCCGGCCTCGCGTGCGACTTCACGCAGGCTCAAACTGGCAAAACTCCGCTCAGCACTCAGTTGACTGAATGCAGCTTCCACCAGCGAACGCCGGGTTTTCTCTTTTTGTTGTGCTCTTACGCCCATCACGATAGTTGAATCCTTCCAAAGGTCTGATGGCACTATACCAGAGAATAAAATTAATCTGTTTACCTGGCTTTGTGAATGATTGTTTACGCGCGCTTTGTGCTCCACTGCCGGAAAAAAGCACAACGATAATTGGGTTACCCTGGCAATGATGTTATGATTCTGTTGCTTTTATGTATAAGAACAGGTAAGCCTTGCCATGCCACATTCCTACGATTACGACGCAATAGTTATTGGTTCCGGCCCCGGCGGCGAAGGCGCTGCTATGGGTCTGGTAAAACAGGGAGCCAGAGTAGCGGTCATTGAGCGCTACCATAATGTTGGCGGCGGTTGCACCCACTGGGGCACCATCCCTTCCAAAGCCCTCCGCCACGCCGTTAGCCGCATTATTGAATTTAACCAGAACCCTCTTTACAGCGACCACTCCCGACTTCTTCGTTCCTCTTTTGCCGATATCCTGAATCACGCAGATACCGTTATTAACCAGCAGACACGCATGCGTCAGGGTTTTTACGAGCGTAACCATTGCGAAATTCTTCAGGGTAACGCGCATTTTGTGGATGAACATACGCTGGCGCTGGAGTGTCACGACGGTTCGGTTGAAACCCTCACCGCTGAAAAATTTGTTATCGCCTGTGGTTCCCGCCCGTATCATCCGGCAGACGTGGATTTCTCCCACCCGCGCATTTACGACAGCGATTCCATCCTCAGCCTGCACCATGAACCTCGCCATGTGATTATCTATGGCGCGGGGGTGATCGGGTGTGAATATGCGTCTATCTTCCGCGGAATGGATGTCAAAGTTGATCTGATTAACACGCGCGACCGCCTGCTGGCTTTCCTGGATCAGGAGATGTCAGACTCGCTCTCCTACCACTTCTGGAACAGCGGTGTGGTGATTCGCCACAACGAAGAGTACGAGAAGATCGAAGGCTGCGACGACGGCGTGATCATGCATCTGAAGTCCGGCAAAAAGCTGAAAGCCGACTGCCTGCTGTATGCTAACGGCCGTACCGGTAACACCGATTCACTGGCGCTGGAAAACATCGGTCTGGAGACGGACAGCCGTGGTCAGTTGAAGGTTAACAGCATGTACCAGACTGCCCTGCCGCACGTTTACGCGGTCGGTGACGTGATTGGTTATCCGAGCCTCGCTTCCGCGGCCTATGACCAGGGGCGCATTGCTGCGCAGGCGCTGGTAAAAGGCGAAGCAACGGCGCATCTGATCGAAGACATTCCAACGGGGATTTACACCATTCCGGAAATCAGCTCCGTGGGGAAAACCGAGCAGCAGCTGACCTCCATGAAGGTGCCTTACGAGGTGGGTCGCGCCCAGTTTAAACATCTGGCACGGGCACAAATTGTTGGCATGAGCGTGGGAACGCTGAAGATCCTGTTCCATCGCGAGACGAAAGAGATCCTCGGTATTCACTGCTTTGGTGAACGCGCGGCGGAAATCATTCATATCGGCCAGGCGATAATGGAGCAAAAAGGTGGCGGTAACACCATTGAGTACTTCGTTAACACCACCTTTAACTACCCGACCATGGCGGAAGCCTATCGGGTCGCCGCGCTGAACGGTTTAAACCGCCTGTTTTAACGCGTTGTCAAAATGGCCATCCATCGCACCACGGATGGCCTCTGCCAGCTGCTCATAGCGGCTGCGCAGCGGTGACCCCGGACG
The DNA here is from genome assembly GCF_051948675.1 of Enterobacter sp. Lyrl_3. NCBI lineage: Bacteria > Pseudomonadati > Pseudomonadota > Gammaproteobacteria > Enterobacterales > Enterobacteriaceae > Enterobacter > Enterobacter sp. Lyrl_3. Next base: position 1,073 of record NZ_JAYJLI010000036.1, on the reverse strand, counting down.
ATAAACCAGACCTATAGTACGACGTGGCTCTGGTTTAATGCACGGCAGGTAAACCACACCGTCGCGTTTACGCTCACGCGGCACGGCCAGCGCAGGCAGCAACGTAATACCACTTCCCGCCGCCACCATATTACGCAGCGTTTCCAGGCTGGTTGCGCGGAAATGGGTATCTTCATCCGCTCCCGCTTCAAAACAGAAGCCCATCGCCTGATCGCGCAGGCAGTGGCCATCTTCCAGCATCAGCAGCTTTTCACCGGCCAGATCGGCCATCGGCACGCGATCGCGGTTCGCCCACGGGTGATCTTCGTAGATCGCCAGCATCATCGGCTCGTCAAACAGCGGCACTTCGATAAAGGCTTCGCTCTCTTTTACCAGCGCCAGAATGGCGCAGTCGAGCTTGCCGCTATCTAACTGTGCCAGCAGCTGATGGGTTTGCGCTTCATGCAGATACATTTCGAGTTTCGGGAACGTCTGGTGCAGCATCGGAATGATGTGCGGCAGAAGGTACGGACCAACGGTTGGGATCAGGCCAATATGCAGCGGGCCGGACATGGTCTCCCCTTGCTGACTTGCCATTTCCTTGAGCACTTTGACCTCGCGCAGCACGGTGCGCGCCTGATCCACCAGCAGCAAACCCGCCTGAGTGAACAGCACTTTACGACTGGTGCGCTCCAGCAGCATCACGCCCAGCTCGTCTTCCAGCTTGCGGATCTGACCGCTCAGCGTAGGCTGGCTGACGTGGCAGGAATCTGCCGCACGGCGAAAGTGGCGATGCTCGGCTAACGCTACCAGGTATTCAAGATCACGAATATTCATTATTCATCCTCCGTCGCCACGATAGTTCATGGCGATAGATAGCATAGCAACGAACGATTATCCCTATCAAGCATTCTGTTGAATAATACACCACATAGACGAGGCGGCACGTGTTTGACCCTTGACGTCCCCGCACCGTCAGCGAGTTTCTCTCAAAACTCGAACAACTAAAGCCAACGTGAACTTTTGCGGACCCCGTGGTCCGCTTTTTTTTGCGTAAAAAAGCCCGGCGTTACGCCAGGCTTCGTTTTTCCCCT
>NZ_JAYJLI010000035.1:0-12228 GCF_051948675.1 Enterobacter sp. Lyrl_3 | reverse complement strand
TGTCCGGGGCAGGGAGGATCAGTACGGCGGTACGGGTTGACTTGCCGGGGTACCCGTTGTGCTAATAGGGTTGTTATATGCCACTGCTTCATTTGTTATTTTGGGGATAACTCCCCCTCATTTTATATCGCGCGCGACACAGGGATTGTTTTGTGTTGCGCTTTTTTTTCAGTTCCTGATGGAGCCTGCCGGGAGCATTATCACGGAGTATGTGCCGATGCGATACGTACTCTCCCTGGTGCTGCCGCCGGTAATTGTACAGGCAGACTGCGGGCTGCAGATACTGCAGGGCTGGGTATCCGGCGATGCGTCTGGCAGCGGCAACGGTATCCGGCCAGCGTTTGTTTCACTGGGTCTGAGCGGGGGAGCGCTGACGTTACCCTTTGACCACCGGATGTGCGCGGCGAAAGGGCAGATCGGCTATTACTCGCAGTCACTGACCGGTACACCGTAAGCGAACCGGTGCGATGCATTTTTCGGATACCATTTGATCATTGCGTTTTTTCAGACCGACAGAAGGGGCTGAACGCTGTGGATAATGCCTTTGCTGCAAAACTGAAGCCGGGGCTGGTCTGCGCGGGATGTCTGGGTTATGAGCCGCTGGATAACACGGCATTTACGCAGGCGCGGCATTCGGACATGGTCAGGCAGACCCGGGCCCGTCGTCGCGGGTTAATTCCGGGATGTATCGGCCTGGTACTGTCCAGGGTGTGGAGATGGAGGAGATTGATATGAAAATCGGATGGTTGTTTCCCGTTGCCATTTTTGTGGCGGCTGTGGTTCTGCTGTTGTGGTTTGTCCTGGGCGGGTATGCGCAGCCAGGGCAGTGATCTGGATGCCAGATTTCAATGTTAAGGAATGAGTAATGGATGAAGTGGATCAGGCCAGCCAGGCCGAACAGATGAGACTGGCACAGCTGCTTCACAGCAGAATCCGGGCGTCGCTGCCGCTGACCGGGCTGTGCCACAATTGCTGCGCTCCCCTGAAGGACGTGCATTTTTGTGATGCAGACTGTCGGGATGATTATGAAAAACGACTACAGCCCCATTTACATCGCTGAAACAGCGGCTGTTGGCGATGGACCGGGACGGTGGACCTGCTGGCGTATCAACAGCCAGGTCATTCGTTAAAGCAAAGCCCCAGAGTAAACACTACGTGGCTAAATCCCGTAAGCCGTAAGGTCATTCTGGGGGACTCTGTGGCCTGGAGATATACCGCTGGTTACCGGGGGCGATAATTTCCAGTGAGCGCTCCTCGCCCTGACGACGCCTGCCATTGACATTTCGGGCTACCGTTTCGACACTTTTCTGTGTCTGTTTTCCATGCCGGTTTTCAGACCGGGTACAGCGTATAACGGGTGGTTTGCGCTGTACCTGATTCAATGGTGGTACTTTCATCCTCTTTTACACAGCGAAAGGGGGTACCCCTGAAAGTACCACCTCCGCCGTAGCCAGTCTCCTGTTCTGAATATCAATTCGTCAGCAGGGGCGTTGTTGGCTCCCTTCGTGGAGGTCATGCTTTTTTGCTCCCTGCTCTTGAGCGTGACAGGTTGCCTGTCTGGCATATCTGACCCGGTGACGACACTGCCGTAATGATGGCCGACAATTATTAAGAGGTGATGGACATGAGATTCGGTAAGCGTATTTATCTGGCCGCCATGCTGTCCGGTGTGGTGATGTTTACGGCATCAGCACAGGCTGAAACCAGCAGGCTGACGATTGAATCGGGTGATAATGCGCTCAGTCGTCAGCAGGCTGCTATGGAAAAAGAGCAGTGGAATGATACCCGTGCGTTACGCCAGAAAGTGAACAAACGGGCTGAAAAAGAGTGGGATAAAACCGATGCCGCGTTTGATGATCGTGACCGTTGCGATAAAAGTGCGAACGTGAATGCGTACTGGGAGCCGGATACCCGCCGTTGCCTGGATCGCAGTACCGGTCACGTTATCACCCCCTAGCCGGAGCCACATGCGAGGCACTGCTTCAGACTGCTGATTACTGAACTATGGCTCCATTTATCATACAAGGAGAGAACCCAATGGGTCGTATTAACGTCGTTAACACTTTTTGCCTGTCGGTAATTCTTTCGGCACTGCTGGCCGGTTGTGCACCGGGCGCTAAAAAAGAAGGCACCGGTGGTTATATTGACGATACGGTGATCACCACGAAAGTCAAAGCGGCACTGCTGGCAGAAAAATCACTTAAATCAACGGAGATTAACGTGGAGACCTTTAAAGGCCGGGTGCAGCTCAGTGGGTTTGTCTCGTCACCGGATGCGGTGAACAAGGCTGTAACCGTTACGCAAAAAGTCAGCGGTGTACAGGCCGTTGAGAATGACATGCGAATCAGATAAACGCGATTTGCGTTAAGTATAAAGAAAAGCGGGCCGGAACGGATGTTTCGGTTCCCGGGAGCTCTCTCCAGTTTATCCCCCTGAATGTTAAGTTTGTGATCTCATCGGTTGATGACCTCCCCGTCCCGTGAAGAGTCTCCACTGAGCCTTTTATGCTGACAGGTATACAGGGTGCGTTCTTTGACAACCGGTACCCTCCCGCTAAAAAGCGATACCACACGCAGACGAGCACGTTCACTCGCCGTCGTTTCCATTTTGCGGCGTTTCTGAATCACCGCCGCGCATCACACAACAACCGCAAAACAACATGGCGCATCAGCGCCAGCAGGCTGACCGTTCGCGATAAATAGCGCGTTCAGGCTCAGACACTCCACCAGAAAAAATCAGACAGGTAATTTGATGAAAAGAAAAAATAAAACAGCAGCAGAGCATCATGCGGAAAAACGTCGCTGGCTGAATGCCCATGATGACGGCTATCACAAGGCCATGAATAACCGTCAGGTACAGATGATTGCCATTGGCGGTGCAATTGGTACAGGTTTATTTCTTGGCGCCGGGGCTCGTCTTCAGGTGGCCGGTCCGGCGCTGGCGCTGGTGTATCTGGTCTGCGGGATATTCTCGTTCTTTATTCTGCGTGCGCTGGGGGAACTGGTACTGCACCGGCCAACCAGCGGTAGCTTTGTGTCCTATGCCCGTGAGTTTCTCGGCGAAAAAGCCGCGTTTGTGGCGGGCTGGATGTATTTCATCAACTGGGCGATGACCGGCATTGTCGATATCACCGCCGTGGCGCTGTACATGCACTACTGGGGCACGTTTGGCGGTGTGCCACAGTGGGTGTTTGCGTTGGGGGCACTGGCGATTGTCGGTACCATGAATCTGGTGGGGGTGAAATGGTTCGCCGAAATGGAGTTCTGGTTCGCCCTGGTCAAAGTGCTGGCGATTGTGGCGTTTCTGGTGGTGGGAACGGTGTTCCTCGGCAGCGGTAAACCGCTGGATGGTCATGCCACCGGATTTCATTTGATAACCGACAACGGCGGGCTGTTCCCGCATGGCCTGCTGCCAGCCCTGGTGCTGGTACAGGGTGTCGTCTTTGCTTTTGCGGCGGTTGAACTGGTCGGCACCGCCGCAGGTGAGTGTGAAAACCCGGAAAAGACGGTGCCCAAAGCCATCAATGGCGTTATCTGGCGTATCGGCCTGTTCTATTTTGGCTCCGTGATGCTGCTGGTTCTGTTGTTGCCGTGGACGGCGTATCAGGCGGGACAGAGCCCGTTTGTGACGTTCTTCTCGAAGCTCGGCGTCCCCTATATCGGCAGCATCATGGACATGGTGGTGCTGACGGCGGCGCTCTCCAGCCTGAACTCCGGTCTTTACTCTACCGGTCGTATCCTGCGCTCGATGTCGATGGGCGGGTCGGCGCCAAAGTTCATGTCGAAGATGAGCAAACAGCATGTACCGTATGCGGGGATTCTGGCAACGCTGGCGGTCTACGTGGTGGGGGTGCTCCTCAACTACCTGGTGCCGTCGCAGGTGTTTGAGATTGTGCTGAACGTCGCCTCCCTCGGCATTATCTCTTCATGGGCCTTCATCGTGGTCTGTCAGCTGCGTCTGCGTAAAGCCATTAAGGAAGGCAAAGCCGCGGATATCAGTTTTAAGATGCCCGGTGCACCGGTGACCTCGTGGCTGACGCTGCTGTTTTTGTTCAGCGTGCTGGTGCTGATGGCATTCGACTATCCGGATGGTACGTACACCATCGCGTCAATACCGCTGCTGGCGGTCCTGCTGGTGGCGGGCTGGTCTGGCGTACGTGAACGCGTGAATGAGATTCACCGTACCGCGCCGGTACATCCTGTTGATGAACAGCGCGAAAAACCGCTTGTTGAAGAGTATTCGCGTTAATTTTCAGGGGGCTTTAGCTGAATACCAGACACCTCGGGAGATACGGTAAAGGATAACGCTCCGTTATCCTTTACCACTGAACGTTGCTGTCAGGTCAGCGATTCACCGGTAAATTTTTCCAGTATGTGAAGCGGAGAATACTGAGGGGAACGCATGGCGGTGACTGGCAGCAGGAAAGTTTGTTCCAGCATAAATTGCCCACTGACTGCTGCATGAGGGGTCTGGTCTGAAAAACAAATCCACATGCTGCCTGCTGCAAACTCTGTCACCTGTTGGACGCCCCGTAGCTGGTAGTCGTCGTCGCTTTTCATCCGGTTATGTAACTCCAGCATCAGGTGATCGTAATGGCTGCGCCTGCTTTTCGTTATTCCTAGTGCAGCCTGTAGTGTGCTGACGAGCGGATACCATGGAGCTAGCGATGGCAGAAAACAGGCCGCCAGCGAATCAAAATGTTCGCCGGTCCGCCATATTCTGGGCTCACCGTTTTGGTTGATATTGCAGAAGACCCGCAAAATGCGGTTACCATGCACCGGGCGTGACGGAATGGCATCAACGTGCAGTCGCGTGTCATCCTTGCGCCATGACGTGGCGTCACGCCAGGCAGTGACCGGATAAAGCCGCAGGCTGGTTTGTGGCTGGAACAATGCGTCGCGATAACCAGGCAACAGGGTGTTGAGCAGCCTGACGGTGAACCGGTAGTAGCGTTCTGTCAGTTGTCTGACGGCATTAACATGACTTGCATTTGCCATACCGCTGATTTTTTGCTGCTCTGGCTGATAGCTGATGTTTTTGCGCCGGGGGGAGACCAGCGCAGTAGTGAGCAAATTACGCTCTTCGTTGTTCAGTGGAAAGGTTGTCTCCGGCAGGTACAAAACATTGCCCTCTTCAAGCGGATCCTGCACCGCAAAATCCGTCTCCGGCATGTTGAGGTCCGTGAAGGGAAGTGTGGTTATGGATACGGGGGTACTTCGGATCATTGAATCTCTCCCTGTTGTGGATTACCAGCATCCCGGTCTGGTATCAGTGTTTTTCATTGGGATCCGGTGCAATACGGGAAGTATTGTCCTGCCTGTCGCCGTATGAGGATTTCGCTTTGTCTACATCACCCCGGCGGCGGTGGACACCGCGCTGAAGCGCGTTAAAGCTGTTTTCCAGCCAGCTCGCGCCGGTCAGGATCCCGAGAACCACCATCGTCATCGCAACGGACTGCGCCAGCAAATCCAGACCAATCATGGCGCCGATTGCCGCCAGGACCCAGACAGTAGCTGCAGAAGTGACGCCCATCACCTGGCCGTCGCGGGTCATCATCACGCCTGCGCCCAGAAAACCGATCCCGCTCACCAGTTGTCCGAGCACACGGCTGCGGTCTGTCTCCAGCCCGGTAAGATGTGTCCCCATTGCCAGAAAAAGGTAGCTGCCCAGAATAATCAGCGTCGAGGTCCGTATACCAACGGGTTTACCATGAAGCTGGCGCTCCAGACCGATGAGTGTACCGCATATCAGGCAGGCCAAAATATGAGACCAGGACAGAGGCGTTAAATCGGGAAAGTGCACAACGTTAATCCGGCAGATAATGGAGCTGTTATCCTCAAAACGGCAGTTGGGTGCTGTCCAGCCCCCTGCCCCTGGAAACCGGGTTTTAACATTCAGTACACTTAGGGGTATTTGACAAACGCAACCATAGCCCTGAAAAACTTGTTCTCGCACCGCTCCCGTTCCCGGATCCCAGTCTGTACACATTTGTACAGGAGACCCTGCAGTGAAAAAATTAACCGTAACTGTCATTGTTTTTACAACATTACTCAGTTCTTCAGATATGGCTGCTGATAAAACCGTGACCAGTGGGTTGCCCTGTGCCGTAACCGGTAAAAGCGTGAAATCAACAGTGTGTGGTGCTGGAGCCGGTGCCACGCCGGAGAAAGGTAAGTAAGGCAAACGGCTCGTAAGAATGGCTTTCCTGATGCAGCCGTCGGGGCGGGTGTCGATTCAACCGGTCACAGTGTGTTGGAAAGGTACTGCACTGGATGCCGATGGTGTTGTTGGGAAAACCACGCGCTGATTTAAAGCCGTGCGCTCAGACCGCCTGGCGGTTGCCACCAGAATGCTCAACTTCCCGGCTTTTCCGTCAGCAGTGTCCTCGCTATAATTCTGCGCATGAAAAAGAATCACACCGTATTACCACCCGAGGAATCCCTCGCCGATCTCGCCCATTTAGCATGGTGCGCGCTGGTGGGCTTGCGAATGGCTCAGCAGGACGGCCAGGCGCTGTCGCCTTTGACCATCCACACCTCTTTAATTCGCTGGCTTGCTGATGTGCAAAAGCAGCGGCGTTTTCCGCGTTCTGTGGCATCCGACATCGACAGTCTGCTTCGACTCGGGCGTCAGAAAGGTCCTGCAGCCGGATTGTTTAAACGTCTTGAATACCTCCACCAGTCCTGTACGGAGCCGGTGACGCAGCAGTCAGACCTCTTCCGGCTGACGCACGCCATTGAATATCTGCGCTCGCAGGGCTGGGTTAACGCGGTGGTGACCGATGAGGAATGGGTTCCCGGTTCTCTGTATCACGAATACGCAGACGTATCCGCGCTGCTGGTGAGAAAGTCCGAACTGCAGCGCCATTATACTGAAGAAGGTAAGCAGTCCGCACCGGTGGATTTTATCGTGGTTGGCGACTGTCGTGTTGTGGGCGATGTGCTTGATGCGCGTAAGCTGCGTTATGAGATACGGGAGCAACACGCCGGGTGGTGTTTGTTGTCGTTGCTGCCAGCGGAAGAAATGCTCTCTGCTGCAACACTCCCCGCAGAGCGGATGGCATGACGTTAATGTAAGAAGAAAGGCCGGTGGGGCGAATTGATTTCCACGCAATATGATAAATGATTACCTGAGTGTATATTGTGGGTATGTTTCCCGGGTAAGCTATAATGCGTGATTATCAGTAAACGGAACAAAAACTTGCATTTTTCGGCGAAAATAAAAAATCCCGTATGCTTCCATACGGACAACGCGAATGATTTCAGTCTTAATGAGTAAATAACGCATCCTGAGTCTGTAAACGAAAGATAGCAGATAACAACATAAAATAACCATTCTGCGATGTTCGTCAAATAAATTATTGTACAGGTCACTGTACCCGAAAATAGTACACCAGTCGCCACCTGTGATTAGCGTTATCGATTTTCCGGAGCAGAACTCCCGTGGCGTTCAGCATGCATCTCCTGAAGCCGTTGCCGGACAGCGCATAATAAATGGCGAAGTTCTTCCTCTTCCCGACTGGAGGGCGTCTGAAAGACCTGGTGGGCAAAGCTGACTGCATTTAGCGCGTTAGTCAGGTCGTCATTACTCATTCTTTTTTCCGCCAGCAGGGGTATGGATGAAAATTTTAAACTCATCATCAGGACTACGTCCGGTATAAATATTGTTATTCACCCAGACTCATGAGTAAAAAGAAAACAGAAATCACCATCAGTAAAATAAATAAGCCAACAACACCGGCAATAAAAATGTCATGTAACATGGTCACTATCCAGCTCTGTATTGATAATTAACCGTTGGAGTGTTGTTTTGATATTTCAGATGCGCTGTTAATCCCGTGATATTATTTATCCGAAGCCAGTCTCTGTCTGGACAACCAGCTTCAGGCATGAAATGTTATACCGACGTCAGAAACGGTAACCCACCCCGAGGTTCCAGCCGTTGGTGTCAAGGCTACCGCTGGTATGGTCACTGCTGAAGTCTGCACCTTCGTAACCCACGGTGATATTGATGTCTGCGCGCGGTGTTATCTGGAGCCCGGTGCCATAGCCGTAACCCCATTTGGTCCCCAGCACATCCTGATGGAAGAACGCCGGTCCCACCTGCGCGTAGAGTCCCAGCATATCGTTTATCTGATACGACGGACCGGTCAGCAGGGAGACGAGGTCGGCATTACCATGGTCACCGCCACTGCTCATGGTCCATGAGGCCGAGGTATTCAGTCCCCAGTTATCCGCAAAGGCATGATTATCCCCCAGGCGGAAGCCGTGCAGGGTACCGGCGCGGTTACTGTGCTGCTGGGCGTAACCCAGCGAGATAATATCATTGCCGTTCATGGCGGCCATTGCCGGATGTACGGCGCTGAGACCTGCCAGCAGTGACAGGGTGAGCATCAGTTTTTTCATTATCCGAATCCTTATTCATCAGTGTATTGCAGGTTATTAACAAATAAGGGATAGGCACGGGAGCTGTGGTTTGTCCAGATACCGTGTCGGGGCGGTATATTACTTTCTGCGGCCCCGCATCCCGGATGTATGCTGCAGACGAGCCCGGAGTTTGCGTAATGTCGGACCTGACAAAAAGCTGTGATGTTGCGGAACTGGTAAATCCTGCCGCTCTGTTACGCGTTTCTTCATCCTTTCCTCAGCGATTAAATGACGCCACGATGTGCTGATACTGGTCGTTGAGTTCATCGATACGGTCGTCGTAAAGATGGGACAGGCAAACGGTGTTATCACCACACGCCTGACGTTTCTGCAGCCAGGTGGTCTGTTCATCCAGCAGTGCACCGCGTCCGCCCATCAGAACAACCTTCCTCAACATGTCATATGTTGTCGCCATTCTGACATCTTTCTCGCTCAGTTCCCGGTCAGCACAGATGGCTTTTTCATCGGGGACGCTGACGCCGCTGCAACTGAAGCTGGCGGCAGATGCGGAAACGGACAGCAGCAGGAGCAGTGCGAAAGAGACGCGGGTGATTTCAGCGAATGGTGAACATGGTGCCATGACAATTTCCCCTTTATTTATTGCGTACTCTCAGGAATGTGTCACGCCGGGAGACCGCTGGCGTCAATCCGATTTATTTAAGGTCTGTTGATATTTCTGGACAACGGTTTTTCCCCGTTGTTAAGCCTTCGTCGGGAATGGTGCAGGAAAATGGTTGTCTGTTTATGGGGTTAACGGGAGGAGGAGAATGGCGGAACTGAATGTGGCAGCAGAAGAGCATGGGACGAACGCAAAAGCCGGAAAGCGACAGCGTGTCCGCCGTGAGGAACAGCTGCGCCAGACCCGTCAGGATATCGCCGCATTTCGTGAGCGTATGCAGCGACTGGCGGATAACCTGACCGAATGGCTGGAAGGATATGAGGTCAGCATTACCCGGCGTGAAATGGTACCCGTATCATCAGCAGGTGCATACACCATACCGTGTATTGCCCTTCACTGCGGACGTAACTGGGCAGGTTTCACTCCGCAGGCGCTGTACAGCGTGAAAGGCGGTATTCAGATTAAGGGCGAGGTCACTCTGGCAGTTGATAATTCACGCCGCTATCCCCGTACCGAAAAATACATGCTTTGTATGCCGGGGCACCTGTTATCCACGGCAGACTGGGCGATACACCCTGATGGCAGGGCTCCGGGCAAAGGGAAGGCACTGACCCGCGAGTTGCTGATGAGGGCTCTCGCGCCGTTGTTCGACGATGCATAAGTCGTTCCCGTATGGTCCGGATGTTCTGTTGAATGAAAACAATAACAGGGAGGAGCCTGGAATGCGTTTATCTGTTTTTTATGGTGCCAGAGCGTTATACGGTATTTCGCTGATTGCGGCTGCGCTGTTTTTTACCGGCTGCGCCGTTCGTCCTGTTGACCGGAGCACTGCACTTCTGGAAAGTCCGGTACAGACTGACGCCACACAGGCCCTGATGCGAATGCAGCACAGTAATGGCAGTAGCAAAACCAGCTGGCAGCTACTCGCCATTCGCGCACTGCTCAGGGATGGTAAAAACCAGCAGGCCGCCGACCTTTTCAGTCAGTTACTGCCGAAACTGGATGATGCCCAGAAACAGGAGCAGTCACTGCTTGCGGTGGAGCTGAAGCTGGCGCAGGAAGATTTAGCGGGGGCACAGACGCTGCTGACGAACATCAGTCCGGATGGACTTAAGGGGGCACAGCTGGCGCGTTACCTGCAGAGCATGGTCACCGCTCTGCAGGGTAAACCCTCTCCGGCACTGCTGCAGGTGCTGATGGCTCAGGACCCGCTGCTGACCACCACGCAGGAGAAGCAACGAAACATTGACGAGACCTGGCAGACGCTTACTGCCATGACGCAAACGCAGGTTGATGCTGTACAGACTACTGACGCTAACATATCACTTCATGGCTGGCAGGCACTGCGCCGCGCCTGGTCTGATAACCGTGGTATGCCGGACAGACTGAAAGCCGCCGTCAGCGGATGGCAGACTCACTGGTCGCAGCATCCGGCGGCCAGACAGTTGCCCACAGCACTGGTAAACGACATGAATTTTCGTCCGGCATCAGTGCGTAAAGTGGCCCTGATGCTTCCCCTGAGCGGTACGGCGGCCCGCTTTGGTCGCGTGATTCAGCTGGGATTTGAGGCTGAAAAGAAAGTGTCCCCACCCGCCTCCGCAGACTCATCAGAACTGATGCTCTACGACACCGCAACCAGGCCGGTTTCACAGTTGCTGACTCAGGCACAACAGGACGGCGCCACGCTGGTTGTAGGGCCGCTGTTAAAAAATCGCGTGGCGGAGCTGCTCAGCAGCAACCCGACGATAAACGTACTGGCTCTGAACCTGCCGGAAAATCCTGCCCGCCGGGATAACATCTGCTATTTTGCGCTCTCGCCGGAAGATGAGGCCCGCAGTGCGGCGCGTCATATCCGTGCGCAGGGTAAACACTCTCCACTGCTCCTGCTCCCCGGCAGCGAAATCAGCGAACGCGTGGCCCGGGCTTTTACCGACGAGTGGCAGAAACAGGGAGGTGGTGCAGTGCCGGAGCAGCGTTTTGGCTCACTGGCAACACTGAAGGCCAGTGTGAACAGCGGTATCACACTGGCCGGGGCTCCGGTTGCTGTCTCGCGCAAGGGGGCGGAAAGCTATCGCCGGGGCCGGGTGGATGCGGTGTATATCATCGCCACGCCGGAAGAAATGGGATATCTCAAACCAATGATTGCAGAGCGTAACGGTAGTCGGTCAGGCGCGATGCTGTATGCCAGCTCCCGCAGTATCAGCGGTACCGCCGGAGCGGATTATCGTCTGGATATGGAAGGCCTGCAGTTCAGCGACATCCCGGTACTGGCGAACAACAATCCGGGGCTGAAGCAACGGGCACTCAACGCCACGGGCAATGACTACTTTCTGGCCCGCCTGTTCGCCATGGGGGCGGACGCCTGGACGCTGGCAAATCACTATGCACAGCTGCGCCAGACCCCTGCCTTTACACTGAAGGGGAATACCGGTGAACTGAGCGCGTCATCGGGCTGTGTGATTACCCGTGAACTGCCCTGGTTTCGTTATCAGAGAGGGCAGGTTGTGCCGGTGGAGTAAACGCCCGTGTGTTGGCTTAGCCAGGGGACGGCTTCGCAACATTGCAGGGACACCTGACCGGTAAGCTCCCAGGCACGATTTTTCTGGAGGACGTTATGCTGCTCTCAAAGATACTGATCGCCATCGGCATCGTTGCCGTGATTTATTTTCTCGTGATGTTCATTGTGGACAGGTCTGCTTTCTGAAGTGGAATGTGGTCATTACGCGATATTCACTAAGGAGAGATCAATGTCGTGGTGGGAACTTGTGTTTGATTTTCTGGGGTTAGTTTTCGTGATGGTCATGATGGTACAGATGACACAATTTTTTAAATCCTGAGGATGCCAGCATAATCTTCCACAAATTAACGCCGGAGTTTGTAGCAAGTCTGGGGGAGTACCTTCCGGATATGAGTTTCAGGCGAAATGGTAATAAAAAATACCTCAGGCAGGATGGCTGAGATCCGCTGTCAAAAATTCTTACTGGTCATTTGACAAACTGACCTCCCGTTCCTGAATTTTAATTATCCTGCTATGGATAATTGAAAATAATCACCGTAACTCAGTCAGATACAGGAGCGTAAGGAAATGAACAATAACATGATGAAAGTGGCACTGGCCGAAGTGTTAGGTACTTTCTGGCTGGTGCTGGGAGGATGTGGCAGCGCGGTGCTGGCGGCGGGCGT
>NZ_JAYJLI010000034.1:0-13337 GCF_051948675.1 Enterobacter sp. Lyrl_3 | reverse complement strand
TTCGGTTAGCGAAATGCTTGTTTAAAAAGGCGCTACCTGGCATGGGGATGCGCCTTTTTTATTGCTCCACATTTGCCACCGTCAACGCTTTGTAAACCTTCGCTTTCCCCACTTTTCAACCGCCGCTTTTCGTGTATATTTCCACCACCTTACTGGCTCTCTTCTCCCGGAATGTCATAATGATTCGTAAATACTGGTGGCTGGTTGTCTTTGCTGTCTCAGTTTTTCTCTTTGATGCGCTGCTGATGCAGTGGATTGAACTGATGAGCACCGAAACCGATAAGTGTCGCAATATGGATTCCGTGAACCCGCTTAAACTCGTCAATTGTTCAGAGCTGGACTGAGCCGCCAACGTCGTCAAAAACCCCGAAATCACTTAATAAAAACGGGGATTTAAATCCCTTTGAGTCATTACCTTACGATGATAATGTCTCGCCCTTCACCACCGCCCTTGCGTAACCTCACACTCGAGTTGAACCGATCATGCTGGTTAGCCAATACAACCATATCCTTGTCGTCCTCTCCTTTGTTGTCGCTATCCTTGCTGCCTATACCGCGCTGAATATGGCCGCGCGTGTGGCGGGAAGTCAGGGCGTGGCAGCGCGCATCTGGCTGGCCGGTGGCGGTGTTGCAATGGGTATTGGCGTATGGGCGATGCATTTTATCGGCATGCTGGCGATGGATCTCTCCATGCGCATGAGCTACAACGCCACCCTGACGGGGTTATCGATGGTTATCGCCGTGGGTTCATCCTTGTTTGCGCTGTGGCTTGTCAGCTGCGAGCAGCTGCGTTTGCGCCGTCTGCTGCCCGGTGCACTAGTCATGGGAACCGGTATTGTGGCCATGCATTACACCGGCATGGCGGCCCTGGAGGTTACGCCCGGTATTATCTGGGATAAAACATGGGTGGCGATATCAGTCGCTATTGCGCTTGCTGCGTCGCTCGCGGCACTGTGGCTGACGTTCCGCCTGCGTCATGAGGCCGCTCAGGTCGCGCTGATGCGCATGGGTGCCGCAATCACGATGGGGATTGCGATTGCCGGAATGCATTATGCGGGGATGAAAGCCGCACAGTTTCCAGTGTCGACCATGGCTCACCATGAGGGGATTAACGGCAGCTGGCTGGCCGTGCTGGTGAGCGTTGTCGCACTGGCCATCCTTGGTATCACCCTGCTGGTGTCGATGCTGGATGCGCGCCTGCAGGCACGTACCTCTCTCCTCGCCTCGTCTCTGGCGGAAGCAAACCGGGAGCTGGCCCAGCTGGCGCTACAGGATACGCTGACGCGCCTGCCCAATCGTATCCTGCTGGAAGATCGACTCGATCAGGCCATCAACAAAGCAGATCGTGAAGGCACGCATTTCGCATTGATGTTTATGGATCTCGACGGCTTTAAAACCGTCAATGACGCCTACGGGCATGATGTCGGCGATAAACTGCTGGTTGCCGTTACGCAACGCCTGCTGCTCCCCCTGAAAGGCCAGTTCACTCTTGCACGTATTGGCGGTGATGAATTTGTTCTGCTGGCAGAAGTTGGGGGGCCGGACGATGCAGCCTCCCTTGCCAATGCCCTGGTGCGCACTATCGATAGTCCATTCAATGTGGATCCGTATGAACTGGTGGTGACCCTCAGTATTGGCATTGCGCTTTATCCTCACGATGGCAAAACCGATCGCGAGCTGATGTTTAACGCCGATGCGGCGATGTACCACACCAAGCATATGGGCCGTAACGGTTATCACTTTTTCCAGCCCTCCATGAACACGCTGGCGCAAACCCATCTGCAGCTGATGAACGATCTGTGGCTGGCCATCGATCGTAATGAGCTACAGCTGCATTATCAGCCCAAATTCCACGCGCCGGCAGGCCCCGTACTCGGGTTTGAGGCACTCCTGCGCTGGCAACACCCGAAGCTGGGATTGCTTACGCCAGACCTGTTCCTGCCGCTGGCGGAAAAAACGGGACAGATCATTCCCATTGGCAACTGGGTTATCAACGAAGCCTGCCGCCAGTTGCGGGAATGGCACCTTAAAGGGCATCAAAACTGGTCAATGGCGGTGAACCTGTCGACACTTCAGTTTGAACAACCTTCGCTGGTGAGTACGGTGCTTGATTGTCTGACACGTCACCAGGTGCCGCCGGAAATGCTGATCCTTGAAGTGACGGAAACCACTGCGATGAGTAACCCGGATGAGAGCGTGCGGGTGCTGACAGAGCTGACGAATGCGGGTGTGAAAGCCTCTATTGATGACTTTGGTACCGGCTACTCGAGCCTGCTGTATCTTAAACGCTTACCCGCTTGTGAATTGAAAATCGACAGGGCGTTTGTAAAAGAGCTCAGTGGAGAAAGCGAAGATGCGACCATTGTCTCCGCGATTGTCGCCCTGGCGAAAACGCTGAATCTGAAAGTGGTGGCTGAAGGGGTGGAAACCGAAGCACAGCAAGCCTTTTTGACGGAACTGGGCTGTAATACCCTTCAGGGCTATTTGTTAGGAAAACCTGTCAGCGCGCAGACCATTGAAACGCTTTGCGAGCAGGGAGAGATCTTGCCCGACACCGAGTCGTAAGCCTCCTCACGTGGCGACACGCGCATCACCGGGAGTGTCGCCAGAATGTTATCGACCAGAGCAGGTGCCTGTTGATAGAGGTTGAAGCTGTCGTTATTCATTAACCAATTTTTAATTATTCCGCTAAAAAATCCGTGGAACACTATCAACGTTAAATCCACATTCACCTGCGAAGAAATGATGTTTCGTGAAATACAGCGCTCCAGTGTCGTACGTAGAAAATCATTGTTGAAACCAATACGTTTCCTGATTTCATACTCGGAAACCATATCACTGGTAAATTCACACTTATGATACAAAATCTGTAACAGCGCGCACTGGCGAGGCTCATGCGCAATATATTGCAACGCAGTGATAAATTGCTCACGAAGCATTAACAAGGGATCATCTTTTTCGGAAAGAGAAAGTCTGTCACGAATGAGATCGCGAAGCGGCAATTGCTGTTCCCAGATAGCATTAAATATCTCTGTTTTACTGGTGAAATGCCAATAGACGGCCCCACGCGTCACCTTTGCCGCATCGGCGATATCCGTCAGCGTTGTGTTGGTTACGCCACGTGTCGCAAACTGCCCGATAGCCGCTTCAATCAGCTGTTGACGGGTTTGTTGAGCCTCTGCTTTCTTTTTACGCGCCATGGACGACTACTCGTTACTCACAAGAATTAAGCTGTTTAGTAGGGTTTTGTAATCGGAAGTATTCATGAAAGACAAGGTGAATTCTGCACAAAAAAAGTCAATTCGCTTTATTTATAACTGAGGCAAATACATGCCAATAATTAAATTCACAAAACAGATGAATGCCCTCTATGAAACATCACTCTCCTGATTAATTTTGTTAAAGTATATTGCTGTAAACGCAAAGCCTTCTTCTGATTTTCTTTCCTGCCGCATTTATCCGCACTTATAAATTAAAAAACATTAAATACCCTCATTATTATACGCAGCTACATTTTTTGTTTTTGTCCCCTGCCCTGTCACCGACCCACGGAAATATCGGTTAATGGGTATTTAAAGGAACAGTAATGACGAATCATTTCAGACGCTTGCCCTTAACCGGTTTTATTGTCTGCGCCGCACTGCTTGCCGGATGCGATGGGCAGGAAAATCAGCAACATCAACCGCAGCCGCCTCAGGTGAGTGTACACATTGTCAAAAGTGCCCCCCTCACTGTGACAACAGAGTTGCCGGGCAGAACAGATGCGTTTCGCGTTGCGGAAGTGCGTCCTCAGGTTAGCGGCATTATCCTGCGTCGCAATTTCACCGAAGGCAGCGATGTCAAAGCTGGCCAGTCACTTTATCAGATCGATCCCGCCAGCTATCAGGCGGCGTATGACAGCGCAAAAGGAGAGCTGGCGAAAGCCCAGGCGGCAGCCAATATTGCGCACCTGACGGTGAAACGTTATCTCCCGCTGGTGGGCACACAGTATGTCAGTAAGCAGGAATACGACCAGGCCGTTGCGACGGCTCAGCAGGCGGATGCCAGCGTCGTTGCTGCAAAAGCAGGAGTTGAAAGCGCACGCATCAACCTTGCCTATACCAAAGTCACCTCTCCCGTCGATGGTCGCATTGGTAAATCCAGCGTGACCGAGGGAGCTCTCGTCACCAACGGCCAGGCAAACGCCCTGGCAACGGTACAGCAACTGGATCCGATGTATGTCGATGTCACCCAGTCCAGCAATGATTTTATGCGTCTGAAGCAGACAAGCCTGCAAAAAGGGGAGACCACCAGCACCGTCGAGCTGTTGATGGAGAATGGTCAGCCCTATCCGTTAAAAGGCACGCTGCAGTTTTCTGATGTGACTGTTGATGAAAGCACTGGCTCCATCACTCTGCGGGCGATTTTCCCGAATCCGCAACACCTGCTGTTACCGGGAATGTTTGTACGCGCCCGCATTAATGAGGGTACGCAGCCGAATGCGATTCTGATCCCACAGCAAGGCGTCACCCGCACGCCGCGTGGGGATGCAACCGTCCTGATTGTTAACGACAAAAACCAGGTTGAGTCACGCACCGTCGTTGCCTCTCAGGCCATTGGCGATCGCTGGCTGGTCACAGAGGGGCTGAAAAACGGTGACCGCGTGATTGTCAGTGGGTTACAAAAAGCCAAACCTGGGGCTACCGTCGTCGCCACACCCGATACCTCTACAACTCCAGCCGGTTAAGGAACGACGTCATGGCTAATTTCTTTATCCAGAGGCCGGTTTTCGCCTGGGTACTCGCCATCATTTTGATGATTGCAGGTGGGCTGGCGATCCTCAAACTGCCCGTCGCGCAGTATCCGACTATCGCCCCACCCGCGGTTGCTATAACCGCAACCTACCCTGGCGCAGATGCGCAGACGGTGCAGGATACCGTGACGCAGGTTATCGAACAGAATATGAACGGCATCGATAACCTGATGTATATGTCATCCACCAGCGATTCTGCAGGTAATGTCACCATCACCCTGACCTTTGAGTCTGGTACAGACCCGGATATCGCCCAGGTTCAGGTTCAGAATAAACTTCAGCTCGCCATGCCGCTGCTGCCGCAGGAAGTGCAGCAACAAGGGATCGGCGTTGAGAAGTCCAGCAGCAGCTTCCTGCTGGTGGCTGGCTTTGTTTCAGACAATAAAAGCCTCTCGCAGGATGACATTTCCGACTACGTCGCCTCGAATGTGAAAGATGCCATTAGTCGAACCACAGGGGTGGGTGATGTTCAGCTGTTTGGTGCCCAGTATGCAATGCGCATCTGGCTCGACAGTAACGCGATGAATAAATACCAGCTGACGCCGCTGGACATTATTAATCAACTGAAAACCCAGAATGACCAGATAGCGGCAGGCCAGCTAGGCGGAACGCCGTCCGTGCCGGGCCAGCAATTGAACGCCTCGATCATTGCGCAAACCCGCCTGAAATCACCGGAAGAGTTTGGCCGCGTGACGCTGAAGGTGAACCAGGACGGCTCGATGGTGCACCTGAAGGATGTCGCACGCATTGAACTGGGCGGCGAAAACTACAATATGGTGACCAAAATCAACGGGCAGGCCGCAACCGGCCTGGGGATTAAGCTGGCGACCGGTGCAAATGCGCTGGATACGGCGGCGGCCATCAAGCGCAAGCTGGCGCAACTGCAGCAATTCTTCCCACAGGGTCTGAAGGTGGTTTATCCGTACGACACCACGCCGTTTGTGAAGATCTCTATTCACGAAGTGGTAAAAACCCTGTTTGAAGCGATCATCCTCGTCTTCCTGGTGATGTATCTGTTCCTGCAAAACCTGCGCGCGACACTTATCCCCACTATCGCGGTGCCGGTTGTTTTGCTGGGTACCTTCGCGGTGCTGGCGGCGTTCGGATTCTCCATCAATACCCTGACGATGTTCGGGATGGTACTGGCAATAGGCTTGCTGGTTGATGATGCCATCGTGGTCGTTGAGAACGTCGAACGCGTGATGGTAGAAGACAAACTGCCGCCGAAAGAGGCGACGCAGAAGTCGATGGAACAGATTCAGGGCGCACTGGTGGGTATAGCCATGGTGCTGTCGGCAGTCTTTATCCCGATGGCATTTTTCGGTGGCTCGACCGGGGCCATCTATCGCCAGTTTTCACTGACCATCGTTTCGGCAATGGCGCTCTCCGTATTGGTCGCCCTGATCCTGACCCCCGCGTTGTGCGCAACCCTGCTTAAACCGGTATCCGGCGATCACCATGAAAAGAAAGGCGGTTTCTTTGGCTGGTTTAATGCGCTTTTTGACCGCAGCGTGGAGCACTACAGCAACAGCGTGAGCGGCATTTTACGCAAGACCGGCCGCTACCTGGTGGTGTACATCATCATTGTGGGTGGTATGGCGGTGCTGTTCCTGCGCTTGCCCACCTCCTTCCTGCCCGAAGAGGACCAGGGGGTATTTATGACGATGGTGCAACTTCCGGCCGGTGCGACCCAGACGCGTACGCAGCAGGTCCTCGATCAGGTCCAGAACTATTATCTGAAAAACGAGAAGGCCAATGTTGAATCTGTCTTTACCGTTAATGGCTTTAGTTTTAGCGGCCAGGGCCAGAACGCCGGGATTGCCTTTATCAGCCTGAAGCCCTGGGAAGCACGACCGGGGGCGGAAAATAGCGTTGAGGCGATTGTTGGCCGCGCGACAAAAGCCTTCAGTCAGATAAAAGATGGGCTCGTATTTCCGTTTAATCTGCCTGCAATTATCGAACTGGGAACCGCAACGGGTTTCGACTTCGAACTGATTGATCAGGCAAACCTGGGGCATACCTCGCTGACGCAGGCGCGGAATGAGCTGCTCGGAATGGTGAAAGCGCACCCTGACATGCTGGTGCGCGTGCGGCCAAATGGTCTGGAAGATACCCCGCAGTTTAAACTGGATGTCGACAAGGAGAAGGCTCAGGCGCTGGGTATCAGTCTTTCTGATGTCAACCAGACCATCTCAACGGCCCTGGGTGGAACTTATGTAAATGACTTTATCGATCATGGCCGCGTGAAAAAAGTCTATGTCCAGGCCGATGCGCGCTTCCGTATGCTGCCTGGTGACATCAGCAACCTGTATGTACGCAGCGCAAATAGTGAGATGGTTCCTTTCTCCGCCTTTAGCACCTCGCACTGGGTGTACGGTTCACCTCGCCTGGAGCGCTATAACGGGATGCCATCCATGGAGATCATCGGTGAGTCCGCACCCGGGAAAAGTACCGGTGAGGCCATGGCGCTGATGGAGAGTCTTGCTGCAAAACTGCCTTCCGGCATCGGGTATGACTGGACAGGAATGTCTTATCAGGAGCGACTTTCCGGAAATCAGGCGTCTGCGTTGTACGCTATTTCACTGATTGTGGTGTTCCTGTGTCTGGCTGCTCTTTACGAAAGCTGGTCCATTCCCTTCTCAGTGATGCTGGTGGTCCCGCTGGGAGTCATAGGGGCGCTGGTTGCAGCAGCGTTACGTGGCTTGAACAATGACGTCTATTTCCAGGTGGGTTTACTGACAACGATTGGTTTGTCGGCTAAAAACGCCATTCTGATCGTTGAGTTTGCCAAAGATCTGATGGAAAAAGAGGGTAAAGGCATCATTGAAGCCACGCTGGAAGCATCAAGAATGCGCCTTCGACCGATCCTGATGACCTCGCTCGCCTTTATTCTTGGCGTCATGCCGTTGGTGATCAGCCATGGCGCCGGGAGCGGTGCGCAAAATGCGGTCGGGACAGGGGTAATGGGGGGCATGCTTTCCGCAACGCTTCTGGCTATCTTCTTCGTGCCCGTTTTCTTTGTGGTCGTCCGGCGACGCTTTACGCGCCATAAAGAGTAATGAATACCTGAAAGGCACCTCTGGTGCCTTTTTTATTTTAAGATAAACAGTGTATTAAGATCGCAGTGTTAAAAAGAGTCAGTTTGCATTAAGTAAGAACGCCACGTTGTTACTCCATAATTTCTCCATTAATTCGTTCTGACGAAACACTTTTCTCCACGATGTTTACAAACAACATAATTTGAGATTATTCCTCGTGTAACGTGGGCTTATCCCGGTGGTAAAATAACCTCCAGTTCGTTAATAGCCCTCCTGGCTTTATAGCGGACGCGAAATAATACTGAGGTAACATCATGAAAAGATTCATTTCCGTTGCACTACTCGCTGCGCTGCTGGCTGGATGCGCGCACGACTCTCCATGTGTACCGGTATACGACGATCAGGGCCGACTGGTTCATACCAATACCTGTATGAAAGGTACCACTCAGGATAACTGGGAAACAGCAGGTGCTATCGCTGGTGGTGCTGCCGCGGTGGCGGGGTTGACGCTGGGTATTGTTGCCCTGACCCGATAACATCTGTTCAGAAAGCGCGGCTCTGGCCGCGCTTTTGCTTTGAATGAGTGCAGTAATATCAAATCAGTAAAAATCCCGTATTTATTCACGCCATTAATTTTAGCCAGAAGCCTGTCACCTCTTTTTCACTTCCCCTTTTAATTTTGTATTCAGTTTTAATGATTTTCACCCATTCATATTATTGAATACCCGGCCAATATTCACTCCGGAAACTATCTCTTCTTTTTCTCTGACCCTCCTTAAAAGTTTTGCTCCGATTTGTGGCACAGGTTGTAATTTCGCACCGTTTCGGGGCGCTCCTTTTATTTAAGCCTGTCTACACTCAGCATTAAGCGTTCACTTATCGCTTATTTCATCGAGCGCGAAACCTGGCATTACGTTTGCTATATAAACGTCGGCCAACGCCACAGATGGGTAAAAGTGTTTAAAACACCTAAATAACGATAAATTTAGCCACACAGGATGCATTATGAAAAAGACGATGATAGCCAGCCTGGCCGCTGCGGGTATGTTGTTTGCTGTTGCGGGTCAGGCCCATGCGGGCACAACGCTGGATGCCGTGAAAAAGAAAGGTTTTGTTCAGTGCGGTATCAGCGACGGTTTGCCTGGCTTCTCTTATGCCGATGCTAACGGCAAATTTACCGGTATCGATGTTGACGTCTGCCGGGGCGTCGCCGCTGCCGTTTTCGGTGATGACAGCAAAGTAAAATATACCCCACTGACGGCCAAAGAACGTTTCACCGCGCTGCAGTCCGGCGAAGTGGACATGCTCTCCCGGAATACCACCTGGACCTCCTCCCGCGATGCAGGCATGGGGATGTCATTCACCGGTGTCACCTATTATGACGGCATCGGTTTCCTTACCCACAATAAAGCGGGTCTGAAAAGCGCCAAAGAGCTGGACGGTGCGACCGTGTGTATTCAGGCCGGTACCGATACCGAGCTTAACGTCGCCGATTATTTCAAAGCGAATAATATGAAGTACACCCCGGTGACATTCGATCGCTCTGATGAATCAGCCAAAGCGCTGGAATCTGGCCGTTGCGATACGCTGGCGTCTGACCAGTCACAGCTCTACGCGCTGCGTATTAAGCTGAGTAACCCGGCAGAGTGGATCGTCCTGCCTGAAGTCATCTCTAAAGAGCCCCTTGGTCCCGTCGTTCGCCGTGGCGACGAAGACTGGTTCTCTATCGTTCGCTGGACCCTGTTCGCCATGTTAAATGCAGAAGAGATGGGTATCAGCTCGAAAAACGTCGATGAGAAAGCCGCCAAACCCTCAACCCCGGATATGGCACACCTGCTGGGCACAGAAGGCGATTTTGGCAAGGATCTGAAGCTGGATAACAAGTGGGCGTACCACATCATTAAACAGGTGGGCAACTACGCTGAGATCTTTGAGCGCAACGTGGGATCGGAAAGCCCGCTGAAGATCAAACGCGGCCAGAACAATCTCTGGAATAACGGCGGTATTCAGTACGCACCGCCAGTACGTTAAGTCTTTGCTGTAACGGGCACTGTGAACGCAGTGCCCACTCCAGAGTCATGGTTACCGAGGTTTCTTTATGTTCCATCGCCGCTCCCCCGTAAAAGGATCGCTATCCTTTTCTCATCCCGCGGTCCGCGCCTGGCTATTCCAGATTATTGCCATTCTTGCGGTTGTTCTTATCGCCATTTATTTAATTCATAACACGGTTACCAACCTGAATAATCGCGGTATTACCTCCGGCTTTGCTTTTCTGGATCGCAGTGCGGGTTTTGGCATTGTTCAGCATCTTATTGACTATCAGGAAGGCGATACCTACGGCCGCGTGTTCCTCGTCGGTTTACTCAATACACTGCTGGTCTCCGCGCTGTGTATTGTTTTCGCCTCCATACTGGGCTTTTTTATTGGCCTCGCTCGCCTGTCAGATAACTGGCTGCTGCGAAAGCTGTCCACCATTTACATTGAGACGTTCCGTAATATCCCGCCGCTGCTGCAGATTTTTTTCTGGTATTTCGCCGTACTGCGTAACCTTCCGGGCCCACGTCAGGCTGTCGATGCCTTCGATCTGTTTTTCCTGAGCAACCGTGGGCTCTATATTCCTTCTCCTGAACTCGCAGAAGGGATATATGCTTTTATCGCCGCGATTATCATCGCGCTCGCCCTCTCTGCCGGGCTATTTCGCTATAACCGCAAACATCAGATCAAAACCGGGCAGCTTCGCAAGACATGGCCAATTGCGGCGCTTTTGATTATCGGTCTGCCGCTCCTGACACACTGGCTTTTTGGTGCCGCGTTACACTGGGATGTCCCACATTTGCGGGGCTTTAACTTCCAGGGCGGGATGGTGTTAATTCCTGAACTGGCGGCCCTGACCCTGGCCCTTTCCATTTATACGTCTGCGTTTATTGCCGAAATCATTCGGGCGGGGATCCAGGCAGTCCCGCATGGACAGCACGAGGCAGCACGCTCTCTGGGGTTACCTCATACGGTAACGCTTCGACAGGTCATTATTCCACAGGCGTTACGGGTCATCATTCCGCCCCTGACCAGCCAGTACCTCAATATTGTCAAAAACTCGTCGCTGGCAGCCGCTATTGGCTACCCGGATATGGTGTCACTGTTCGCCGGCACCGTGCTTAACCAGACAGGACAGGCCATTGAAACCATTGCCATCACTATGTCCGTCTATCTGATTATCAGCCTGGCGATCTCGTTGCTGATGAACCTGTATAACCGCCGTATCGCACTGGTCGAGCGCTAAGGAACTATGATGACAAAAGCGATACTGTCGCACTCTTCGCGTCCTGCCAACCCGACAGGTGGACGTTTTATTCTCTGGGCGCGTAAGAATCTGTTCTCCAGTTGGGGTAACAGTCTGCTGACAATAATTTGTCTGTGGCTGATGTGGGAGTTGATCCCGCCACTCATTAACTGGGCTTTCTTGCAGGCTAACTGGGTCGGTTCAACCCGGGCAGATTGTACAAAAGCTGGCGCTTGCTGGGTGTTTATCCACGAGCGTTTTGGTCAGTTCATGTATGGATTGTATCCGCACGAACAACGCTGGCGAATCAATCTGGCGCTGGTTATTGGGCTGCTCTCCATCGCCGTGATGTTCTGGAAAAGGCTGCCGCAACGCGGACGGTACATCGCCTGCTGGGCGGTGGTGTATCCGATTGTTGTGTGGGTGCTGTTGTACGGTGGTTTCCTGGGGCTGGAACGCGTGGAAACCCGACAATGGGGCGGCTTAACGCTGACGCTGATTATTGCTTCTGTTGGGATCGCAGGCGCACTGCCGTGGGGCATTTTACTGGCGCTTGGCCGTCGCTCAAAAATGCCCGTTGTCCGTGTGCTCTCGGTTATTTTCATTGAGTTCTGGCGCGGTGTACCGCTTATTACCGTCCTTTTTATGTCTTCGGTCATGCTGCCATTGTTTATGGCAGAAGGCACGACGATAGACAAACTGATCCGTGCCCTGGTAGGAGTCATTCTGTTCCAGTCAGCCTACGTTGCGGAAGTGGTGCGTGGCGGTCTGCAGGCATTGCCTAAAGGGCAGTATGAGGCTGCGGAATCACTGGCGCTCGGTTACTGGAAAACACAGGGGCTGGTGATACTTCCGCAGGCACTCAAGCTGGTTATCCCCGGGCTGGTGAACACGATCATCGCCCTCTTCAAAGATACCAGCCTCGTGATCATTATCGGATTGTTCGATCTCTTTAGCAGCGTGCAACAGGCAACGGTTGACCCTGTCTGGCTTGGCATGTCCACCGAAGGATATGTCTTTGCTGCTCTGATCTACTGGATCTTTTGTTTTAGCATGTCGCGCTATAGCCAGTATCTGGAAAAGCGCTTTAACACCGGGCGTACACCGCACTGAGGAAATTATGAGCCAAATAACTATGACACCCGCCGACGCGATGATTACGCTGGAAAACGTGAATAAATGGTACGGGCAATTTCACGTCCTGAAAGATATCAATCTTAAGGTCAAGCAGGGCGAACGCATTGTCCTTTGCGGCCCTTCCGGGTCCGGGAAATCGACAACCATTCGCTGCATCAATCACCTTGAGGAGCATCAGCAGGGGCGTATTGTTGTTGATGGTATCGAACTGAATGAAGACATTCGCAACATCGAACGCGTGCGTCAGGAAGTCGGGATGGTGTTTCAGCACTTTAACCTGTTCCCCCATCTGACGGTGCTGCAGAACTGTACGCTTGCGCCGATTTGGGTGCGCAAAATGCCAAAAAAGGAAGCTGAAGCGTTAGCGATGCACTATCTGGAACGTGTACGTATTGCTGAGCACGCCAATAAATTTCCAGGCCAGATATCGGGTGGCCAGCAGCAGCGTGTGGCTATCGCCCGTTCACTGTGCATGAAGCCCAAAATTATGCTTTTTGATGAGCCAACTTCAGCGCTGGATCCTGAAATGGTGAAAGAAGTTCTGGATACCATGATTGGACTGGCGCAATCCGGAATGACTATGCTGTGCGTGACACATGAAATGGGGTTCGCCAGAACCGTGGCTGACCGGGTGATCTTTATGGATCGCGGAGAGATTGTTGAACAGGCGCCACCGGATGAGTTCTTTGCGCATCCGAAGTCAGAACGCACGCAAGCATTCCTGTCACAGGTGATTCACTAATCGTTTGTTATGCCGGGTGGCGGCTTCGCCGTACCCGGCCTACGCTGTGTGCCGTGTAGAAATGCAAAAAGGCCATCCTTTCGGATGGCCTTTTCACTTATTTGATGTCTGGCAGTTCCCTACTCTCACATGGGGAGACCCCACACTACCATCGGCGCTACGGCGTTTCACTTCTGAGTTCGGCATGGGGTCAGGTGGGACCACCGCGCTAAAGCCGCCAGACAAATTCTTTTACTTCTTGCCGAACTTTAACCTAAGTATAAAGTGGTGCTGATACCCAGAGTCGAACTGGGGACCTCACCCTTACCAAGGGTGCGCTCTACCAACTGAGCCATATCAGCACACTAA
>NZ_JAYJLI010000033.1:0-13886 GCF_051948675.1 Enterobacter sp. Lyrl_3 | reverse complement strand
TTTAGGTGAAATAATTACCTAATTATCACTTATCAAGAAAAACAGGTATTTAGTGCACATGTATTTCCTCTATAATGACCTATAATTAACCAATTCACCCTGTTTCCGGTATCCCCGAAGTATCCCCGGATAATCATAGGTCAAGCATCCATGCGTACACTCAGATTCACCAAATTGGCTTTGCTCGAGCTGGAGGCTCCTGAGCCGGGAAAACGTGCTGAATACGCTGACAGCGTGGTTAACGGGCTACGGCTCAGGATCACTTCTAATGGCAGCAAAAGTTTCTGTGTTGTCAGGAAGCGTGACGGTAAATTTTTTAGGGTAACACTGGGAAAATTTCCCGATCTCACAATAGACCAGGCGCGTGAAATGGCAGCGCGTACTCTGGGAGAGGTGGCGGCTACCAGACAGAACCCAAACGAGCAGAGGCAGGCAGAAAGAAATAAATCCATAACCCTGGCAGACGCGCTGGCGGAATACATCAGATCCCGCTCGCACCGAATAAAACAAACGACGATTGACCAGTACCAGGGGATTCTTACCAATTTCACCGGGGACTGGCTTAAAACACCACTGGCGGCCATTGACCGAGAACGGGTCGAGGCCAGGCACAAAGCAATCACTGAGGGTGGCGTGTGGTTCGGCGATAAACCCCAGCGTGCTGGCGTGGCTGCAGGCAGTAAAGCCCAGGCTGACTTATGGGCTCGTGTGTTACGCGCTGTGTACCGCTACTCGCACGATCATTATCGCGATAATGACGGCAACCGACTGCTACCCGACCCGCCGACGATGGTGCTTAGCACAAAGCGTAAATGGCATGGCACCACGCGTAAAACATCCCGCATACGCAATAACGAGCTCTCCCGGTGGTTGGGTGCCGTTGATGCTGTTCGGCAGCACTCCGCCAGCGTACGGGATGATTTCGCCGTGTCAGTATGTGATGCGCTCGATGTTGCGCTATTTACTGGCCTGCGTCGCTCTGAGGTGTTCGGGCTTGAGTGGGAGCGGGTGAAAATGTCCGGACGTTATTTTTGGATCGACAAGACCAAGAACGGCGACCCGCTGGAGCTGCCGATCACTGATACACTTTACTCAATTTTTGAGCGCCGTAAGGCGATGCGCACCGACGATAACCCGTATGTGTTTCCGGCGGCGCAGGGTGGCATCATTACCGACCCACGCAGGGTAATAGACCAGATAAGCCAGGCGACTGCGCAGAACGGCGCAGAATCGCCCATAGCATTCACCTGCCATGATGCCCGACGCACGTTCGGCAGCGTGGCTGAGCTGGTGGGCGTGGGCTCGTACATACTGAAACGCCTGATGAACCATAAAACCATGCGCAGCGCTGACGTTACGCAGGGTTATTTGCACTTCTCCGCCGACGAGCTGCAGGAACCGGCCGCAAAGATAGAGCGCGCCATCCTCGAGCATGCCGGACGGTTAGAGAAGGCCGCCAACCTCGATGCGCAGTTGTTAGCGGTAATGGGTGTTATGTCAGATGAAGATAAGCGGTCGATCCTTTTTTCTCTTTTGAACCCTCAACCGGGAGAAAAGAAAGCATGAAGAGTTATCTGAGTATCTTGGAAAGGATTATTCAGCAGCATTCTAAAGGGGCGGTAATGATTGGTTCTGGCGGAGGGAATCTTGAGCTTTGCATCAGGGCAATGACCACTCTCAAGGAAGAATATGAACCGCCTGTTTTGAGTGAAATTCCTGAACAGCATGCTGCAGAATTTAAGCGTGTTGTGGCTTTGGATGATTCTGAGCAATTAATTGCGTTTGTTGAAAAATATGGCGTAAAGCTTTCAGATGAACATACGAAGCTATGGTGTGCCGGGATGATATTACAACACCAAGGGCAAGCGGCGCTGGCGCAGGCTATGTTCGATACGGTGTACGCCGCAAATCTTCGGGGGAAAATGCACACTCTATTTGAACCCAAATTGAAAGAGAAATATGCGCGAGCAAAACTTCAGGAAAATGCCAAAAAAGCGAGAAATCGCCATAGCGCTCAAGCGTTAAAAATCGCCAAAGCAACTTGGAGAAAATATCCTGGTGCCAGTCTTGGGCAAATGTGTGAAAAAATCCGCGCTTATTTCAATAATGAAATCAGCATTGATACCCTAAAGCGAGGAATAAAAAGTGCTGGTATCCGCCCAAAATCCCCAAATGAGAGAAAATCATTCAGCCTTGTGATCCCTCCAGATGCATAGCGGCTACGCACCCTGCATAGCGGCTATGCCGTCTGTTTTCCTTTTTCCTCCTTGCCCATAGTTTCACCGTCGAACATCACAAAGCACGGTGAAACACTATGATTCAGATTCAACCCACTGGTAAGAAATTCACTCGCCCGGAGGCGGCGGAGTACATCGGCGTTGCAGCGCGAACGCTGGCGAACTGGCACAGTTCTGGCCGGGTAAAAATCCCTTTCTACAAGGTCGGTCGTAAGAAGACGATCTACATGCAATCCGATCTCGATGCGTACCTTGCATCCGTTCGTACCGATGTGTGATGGGGGCGCTATGAAGATGGCTTTCGCGCACCTGTCGCGTTTTCTGGCGCATTTATCCACGGCACAAAAAAAGCCGGGGTTCGGCCCGGCTATGCTGGTGGGGGGTCAGGCTTTAGGGTCGAAACCTTCGCGCAGCAATCTCTTACGGCAGGCATCTTTCACCCAGGCGCTGAATTGTCCAGGGCCAGCGGCTATGTTGATTTGTTCCAGCAGTTCGTCTTCGAAGCGGATATTTTTGACGGTACTTCCAGAACGATCAAATTCTCTTTTGGTGGATTTTTTCTCTTGCATCGGTATATACCATTGTTATATGATGGTTGCGTATGGTATATACCATTCGAAATTAAATCAAGTGAAATTAGCGAAGCCCGGCAGTGTTTGCGGCACTAACCGGGCCTCTCACCACAAAACGTTATACGAGGTAACGCATCATGGTTAATAACCAATCTACCAAAATTTCGGCAAAAAATGTAGTGATCCTGCCCCACGTCGGTGATGTGGACACCAAAGCGACCCCTTTCAATCAGGCGCTGCAGCGTGAACGCCTGGACATGATGGACCTGTTTAAGACCGCGCTCGATACTGCTGGCGTTGAGTACACGGCGCAGGATCAAATTGTTTCCTACCGGGCTACCATCACCACCGGCACGCAGCTGCGTGAGCGTGGCATTGATATCGGGTTCGAGGATGTGATGTTTCTGTATGGCACTAATGCCCTCGGCGCAGAACGGGAGCTGTGCTGGCTGGAAATGAACGATGCCCACGGCACAGAGCTGGATGAACTCATTGAATCCCTCCCGCGCATCGGTGTAATGGCAGTTGTCCAGGCAATGGTCGCTCGCACTAATTCCCTGAGCAATATAATCGAAGTGGCGAAGGCCGCGAAGCGTAACCGCTAAGAGGAAATTTTAATGAAATATAAATCTTATGGCTCTGGAGCCTACGGACGCGCTCGCCCTGAAATCAGACCTGGTGATATTTGGAAAGACCGCCACGGATCCCGAATTATTATTTTGTCGGTCTCTCAGCAGCGTATTGAATATCGCCGTGTTGGGTATGACAACACTTGCGCCTGTTCGCCTGGCCGCTTTGGTAGGGACTTTACATATTTACAGGGAAATACGAACGAATCTGATGTAGCGCGGTTCCTTGGGGCTGCTGACGGCGATGATAAAATCCGCGTGCTGCGCGAGATCATGCGTGAGAGGACTGGCGGGAAATGAAACTGGCTCCGAACGTTAAACAGTTGCCGAAGGATAAATTTACAGAGGCTGTGATATTTGCCGGATCTGATGCTTACGCTCATGCAAAAGCCTGGGAGGATGATTATGGCAAAAAAATTGCGGGTGACACAGTCCCACCGATCCGACTCGGTTCAGGGCATCTTTCAAACCTGGAAAATTATCAAATTATTGATACCGGGAGACGTTGTGCCCGCGTTTATATTGCCGGGGAAATTGAGCCAATTTTGATTAATGCTATTGCTGAAAAGCTGGCGCTGGCCGGGGTACAGGATGCCAAGCTGTACAAAGGGATCCCCGACCGCCAACCAGAAGACTGGCGCGACTATTTATCCAGGCTTCGTGAACAGGCCGAGCGTGGTGAAAGTCTGGTTGCGGAGGTAAGTAGGGGGCAGGGGAAAAACGAGCATAAAGACGATTTGGCTCCATGCGTTGAAGTACGTAAGGACGGGTTGTATTGGGTGACTCCGAAAATAGACGGGCGCTCAGGTGAAGTGACCAGACCAGGGGAATGGTTATGTGATCCGATTAGAACCGTGGGGGTAGGTCATGATGGCGGAGGTGCGTATTTTGTCATTGAGATGAAGCCCGTTGATTCAGGGAAAATAATACATGAAGCATTACCGCGTAATGAAATCGGAATGGCTGCTGGCTGGGCTAGATTACGAGGGCGCGGGGTTTCTATAACTACCAGTTCGCATTTGCTAAACAAACTGGCGGAGTATCTCCAGCGGCATGGTGAGCGTACCGCGTGGGAAGTTACTTCAACCGCTGGGTGGCACTGTGGCGCTTATGTCATGCCAGATGGCGAGGTGATTGGAATACCTGAACGGCCTGTGGCCTTCTGCGGTGGTTCTGCTGCTGTCAAAGGCTATGTTGTTCGGGGGACTGCCGAAGAATGGCGGGACAATGTAGCTTCACTGATGCGTGGTAATCACTCGATGATGCTGGGTACTCTTGTCGGGCTTGCAGCTCCGCTGAACTCTCTGGCCGGAGGGAGTTGTTTTGGTGTTCACCTATTTGCTCAGTCATCATCTGGTAAAACAACAACAGTCGAAGCGGCAACCAGCCTTTATGGTGATCCCGAAATGCTCAAATTATCCTGGGATGCGACCAAATATGGACTAACGGTAGAGGCCGCGTCGCGGAACGATGGGTTTGTTCCAATCGATGAAATTGGGCAAGGCGGGGATGTTAAAGCAATCTCCCAATCTGCATACAGCCTATTTAACGGAGTGGGGCGTATTCAGGGCCGTAAAGATGGTGGGAATCGTGCATCCATGCGATGGAAAATTGCGGCGCTCAGTACTGGAGAAGAGGATTTTGAAACTTTTCTCATCAAAGGTGGAATTACCCCTAAGGCTGGGCAACTGGTGCGTCTATTGAGCGTCCCTTTTACCGACACGACAGATTTTAATGGTTATGACGACGGTGATGAACACGCTAGAGCCATAAAGCGTTTATCGTCGGGTTATTGTGGCGCGGCCGGTCGTGAGTGGGTTCGTTGGTTGGCTGTTAACAAAGAAATAGCTATCAACACCACCATTGAGAAAGAAAATATGTGGCTGGGCCGTCTTCCGGAAGGCGCATCTGCACAGGTCCGGCGTGTGGCATCGCGTTTTGCGATGCTGGATGCAGCGGGGGAATTGGCACAGCAAATCACTGGCTGGATGCCTGAGGAATGCCAGGCCGCAACCAAACAGGCATTTGATGACTGGTTGCAGGACTTCGGCTTGGAAAATCGAGAGAAGCATCAGATTGTGAGTCGAGCGCGAGACTTCTTACAGCGCTATGCTCTGAATCGATTTCAGCCATACACCTTTGGGAAGCTCAATGGCAACATTGATAATAGCCATGCAGCACGGATCCAGAATCTGGCAGGTTATGCCGTCAGCAACAAAAGAGATGATGGGCAGCTCGAATATCACATTATTCAATCTGTGTTCGATGAAGAAATCCTTGATGGAATTTCTCGCAATGTGGGATGTCAGGCATTGTTCGACGCTGGGATGCTCATTAAATATGAGCCTGATCGTTGGCCGAGTAAGACGTTAAAAATTAATAATCATCAACAACGATTCATCGTGTTGATTGATCCTCCTGAAGACTGAGTGGGATATATAGCCTGATTCAATGGGATTTTGGGATATCTTGGGATTTGATTTTTTATGTAACTGCATAATAAATAAAGATTTGTTTGTCATATCCCGATATCCCACCGGAATTTATCTTTTTACCCTAATGAGAGGGTTACACATCATTTAAGTGATGAGGCACACATGTTGAAGACCACCGTTAAAAACTAATGGGATTTATGGGATATCGGGATATGGATATTAAAATGTATTTCTATTCAATTGTTTAGGTGGATTTTGCGTATCCCATGATATCCCGTAACAGGAGTTCTATATCCCGACCAGACCAATACCTGAGCCAACTTGGCCTTTTCTGGTCGTCTGCTATTGAAGTGAGGATTTTTTATGAAGAGCTATGAACGGCAGGGAGTGATCCTGCCACTGATGGTTGCTGGTATTAATGAACTCATCAGAAAAGAAAAAATAGATTTAAATGGAAAGTCTGTAGATGCAAATGCCCCGGAGGAATTAAAGGGGGGCTATATTCATACCACCTTGTATGGCTGCCCTTCGCTCATTAACTGGCGGGATATTGGGTACGATAAGTTAAGAATATCGGTCTGGTGGGACTACAGACCAGAAAACTTACCTCAGCGAGCAAGGTCTTGGCTGGAGCGTCAAAAGCCATGTACATCGACCCCATTGGTTAAGAGTCACAATTTACCGGATCTCTTGGGGGCATATGGCAGCTGCTGGCTAGAACGAAAGGAAGGAAAATATATTATCGGCAAGCTAGGTGAGCAATTCTTCAATATTTATTTGAGAAAGAATACTTACTATCCGTTGGATCACGCTCCGATGGAAGAACCTCTCGGATATAAGCTTAGCGGAATACCTTCGTCTTAAAAAAGGAACGGAAACCCCATGAGGCTGAAATATGCCATAACGATAGGTGACCCCAAATCACCGGGGATCGAGTATCAGGGGAGAGCGACGGGAACCAGCCACCTGACCAGGGCTGATGTGATTGCGGCGATGGGCATTGCACAGGCCCACCAGCCAGCGGGTATGGCGCTGATTACGGCAAAGTACACCAAAGACGGCGGCGCGATGCGAACCGCGCTACTCGAGCTGGAGAAGTATGCTCAGGCAATAAGGGGGAAATATCTTGGCAAGGATGCTGGGAAGAGTGTCACCCAGGCTGTCGCGGTGCTGGCGACCCACGTGCTGGAGGACTATTCCAGAACGGCAGACACGCCCGGCGCGAAGTGCCAGTGTGGAGGGCGCTGCGAGGTACGTGACCTGAAAGAGAGCAAGCGGCAGGGCCGCCCGGTCATGAAGCCGTGCAGCCGCTGCAAGGGCACCGGGCTAAAGCCGATAACGCATACGCGAGTGCATCACGCGCTGCTGCGCTTCGTGTCAGTGTCCCAGCCCACGTACTCGCGCCGCTGGAAGCCGTTTTACGATGAACTGGCATCTTGGTGTTATCAGCAGGAAAGCGCCGCTGAGCGCTATTACAACGATGCCGCCGGGCTGCGGCCGGCGGTGACGGAAACCGGAGAAAAATTACAGGAGGTGTGACCGTGACAGCACAGATGGCAGCCTACGGAAGGATTATTTCGGAGGTGCAGACAAAAGCCACTGGTAACGGCGGCAACATGGCATTTGCTCGTGTGGCTGTCACCTTGCCGTGCCGGGCGGCCGAGAACGGCGAGGCGACGATGTGGCTTGGTGTGACGGCGTTCGGCAGACAGGCTGATGCGCTTGCAAGGCACCAGAAGGGCGACCTTGTGAGCGTATCCGGTCAGTTGCAGGTGAATCAGTGGACCGGGCAGGATGGAGAGCCGCAAAGCGGGTATGCGCTGGTGGCCGACAGTGTTGTAAGTGCCAGAACCGCGCGACCGGGAGGGAAGAAAGGCCAGCAGGGGCAGGCTACCGACGCACTGAAACGGGCCAGGCAGAATCCTCGCAACGAGTATGATCAGAGTCCACCAGATGATGACTCGCAGTGAAAGCACCCACTAGACCCATGCGAAAGCGTGGGTTTTTTTATGCTCCGACATTTCAGTATGAACAATGATGAATTTAGTTCTGCAGAAATAAAAAAGCCCCAGAGGGACCAGCTCCGGGGCTTTTTGCTTACGCCGCTAGGTGGGGCGGCAGAGAGGATATTGGACAAGGGATGAGGTTTCATTTCATTCCGAGCAACATAATGGATCGTTATTGCAGTTTGTGCAATGATAATTGTCGTTACCGTTCAGGAGAAACCACCATGAGAAATCCAAACGTAAAACCCGTTCTGCTCACCCGTGAACAGATTGATGCCCTCCACCGTCTCCAGGAGCAGGAGCGCCGCAGCTCACCGCTTGGTATAGCCCCCAGCATTCATGAAGTAGCCCGTCGCCTGATGGAAAAAGCGCTTCAGCCTGTCGAGCAGACGGCCTAAAGAATTCAGCGATGCCGCGCTTATCCGGCAGCAATGCGCATACCGCGCAATTTTAATTAAATGAGAGGTAGAAGATATGCCAGCACCAAACGAAGATTTGAAAGCGAAGTTATTGGAGGTGGTCGAAGCACTCGCCACATCTCAGGGGGTAACTCCTCAACAGATCCTCAGCACGCTAAACGAGATGCCGCCGGAAGACCTGTCGAAAGTTGATGACGGTAAACCGAACCTGCGTACAGTTGCAGCTGATGAAGACCAGAACGCGATGAGTGAAGCACAGGCGAAAGCTGACTCGGCTTACCGCGGCGTTGGAAGAAATGCACCGCAGCCATTCTCTGGTGAAAAAACCATGGATTACCGTAAGCGAGCACTGATTGGTTTGCAAAGCCTTGCGAAGGATTATGGGGGCGTGAATATCCGTTCTGTTTCAGATTCTGCAACGTTAAGCGTTCTGGAAGACCAGATTTACAGGGCTGCGCGAGAAGGAGTAGATTGGGCGATTGAGAATACCCCGGGTTATCTGCATAAAACCGTTCGAATGGATGAAGCGGGACGCCGTGTTACTTACTGGCATGGTGATCCAAATACATGGCTCGCGGCATTTAAAACCCCACCGCGCCGCCTTGTTCGAATCAACCCAAATCCAAGTCAATAAAAACTATACCCAGCTCGACCAGTAATGGTTGGGCTTTTTCTCATTATCAGGATCACTCCCATGTTGCTGACAGAAATTCAGGTAGCAAAACAAATCCGCGATGGAGTACAGCCATCGCCGTACAAATTTATGAATATGTGGCTGGTGAACCTGCGCATTACCGGCACCGGGCTGGCTTACCGTTCCAACGAAAAAGAATTCGTCTGGCGTTCTCCTCAAACGTACCTTAACCCGCAGTTCCTGGAGCGCTGTTCCGGTGTGCCTGTAATTATCGATCACCCGGAAGGGAAGACGCTGGAAGCGGTAGGGGAACAACGTATTGTCGGTACCGTTATGCTGCCTTACATCAGAGGGGACGAGGTTTGGGCTGTATGCCGTATCTATGGGCAGGAGATCATCGACTATATCCTGAAGGAAAAGGATAACGTCTCTACCAGCCCGTCGGTTGTATTTTGTGGAGGGGATGGCTGTGCAGACGTGAAGAACGCCATGGGCGAGGATGGTTTCTTTATCGAGGGTACGCCTTTCCTTATCGATCACGTTGCGCTCGTACCGCTTGGCGTGTGGGACAAAGGGGATAAGCCCTCGGGTGTGGAAGTGACCACTCAGCCGGAAGACGAGCAGATGGCGGAAATTGTAAAAGCTGCAGTAGATGAGGCATTCAGGCCAGTGACAGAAAATCTGGAAAAATTATCTGGTCGCCTGGACGAGATGGAAAAATTAACAAAAACTGAGGTGACTGAAAAATGATACTGGGTTTCGGTAACAATGTGGTCTCTTCTCTGGCATCCGACATCACGGCCAGCCAGACTACTTTTTCTGTACTACCGGGCGATGGCCCGTTATTTGCGCCTCTCCTGACATCTGATTTCAGCAACAAATCCACAACGTTAAAAAACTACGCGAAAATTACGCTGACCGACTCCGGCGAAACTGCGTTTGAGGTCTGCCACCTGACGGCGGTTAGTGGTGATACGCTGACGGTTATCCGTGGGCAGGAAGGTACTACAGCGAAAGGCTGGGCACTGAAAGATGTTGTTGGCAATTTTTCCACACGCGGCTCTGAAAATTCTTTCCCCCAGATCGCTCATATCCAAAGCGGTTTTTATACATCGGGTACCGCTGGCGGCACGGCAAACGCGCTTACCCTTGAGCTGCCAACCACTTTTTTCCTAAACGGCTCGACTGACTGGGTAATGAAAACACCGATCGTTGTCTACCCGACACAAAACAATACCGGCGCAGCCACACTACAATTGACAATGGGCGGCCGCGTTCTCGGTACGTTTAAGCTCTACAAAGGCAACAAAGCTGAGCTGGTAGCGAATGACATCCTAAAAGATGTGGCTCTGGTTTGCCTGCTGGATAACACGAAGACATTCTTTAACGTGGCAAACCCCGGGGCAATTTACGCCGGACTGGGAACGGCTGCATTTCGCGATGTTACTTCTTCAAGATATGACGCAACATCAGGGCGAGTTTTGCAGGTCGGGGATTATGGCCTGGGAACTACCGTTGGGTTAGCGATGCTGTCATCAATATTTGATATTACATGCACTGCTAAACATGCCGCTCTTGGTGTCGGTGCTGGCAGTTCAGCCACTGAAGGAATGCCAGCAAACTCTGGAAATACGAGGTTTTCAGTTGATGTTGACAGCATCTATACGAACCAATATTGGGTTACGCTACGCAGTTCTAATCAGTCTTATGTGGGGATGATCAACACCAGTGCGAAAACCGCAACTTGGTCTCAACTCTATAGTACAGCGTTCAAACCAACAGCGGGGGATGTAGGGGCGCTGCCAATAACTGGAGGAACACTAACTGGATTATTAACTATAAGCAATGCAACCCCTTATATTGCTCTCCGCGCAACGGGTAGCGATACACGGCGCTATATTATGGGTTTCAACAGTGATGGGTCTTCATCGTTTTATGTAGGAAAGGCCAACGCCAACAGCGAATCGTGCATGCTTTGGAATTACACCCCTGGTAGTGGTATTGAAATTACTGCCGATGGTAGAATTAATGTTAATTCCAAAGGAAGAACATCTGTATTTAATACAGACGGGACCTTTGCACCTGCGGCATGGACAAACTTTGATGCACGCTATCAGGCTAAAGGCAACTACACCCCAGCAGGGCAGGCTTACACAAAGGCTGAAAGTGACGCACGCTATGTTCAAAATATCAGGTTGGGTGCGGTTGAGTCTTCCAACACATGGGCTGAAAAATCACCTTACGTTGTTACGGGTTCAGATAAAGTTGTTGGAGATGATTATGTTGGGCATGCGGTCAGAAGGCCACTACAGAAACTTGTTAACGGGACGTGGATAAACGCAGGATGGTAAATATGTTAAATTTAAAAAACTTCACAGAGTACGTGCCATCTGATGATGATAAGAAAGAATTAATAGAAATCTACAATGCCAAATTTTATGTCAGTGAGGGCGGGGCTGACTGGTATGAATCTCTTTCTGCATTTCAGGAAGATACGGTTAAAATCAAATATCGAAGCGATGGAGTAATTATATCGGTAGCAACTGATGCTTCACTTTTATGCCCTGACGGTGGCAGCGTTGCCGAAGTTTCAAGCCTGCCTGCTGATTTCTCTATCAATCAATGGCGATTTATTAATGGTGAGATTGAGCGGGTGCCCATAGATGTTTTGGCTGAAGCTAACGCAGAAAAATTACGCCTGATGTCGGAAGCTGAAGCGACTATTGCACCGCTTAAGCGGGCAGCGAAATACGACATGGCTACAGACGTTGAAAAGCAGCTGCTGGAGGAATGGGAGATTTACAGCGTGCTGCTGAGCCGGGTTGATACATCTCTGGCGCCAGACATTGAATGGCCTCCTGTGCCTGATTGATCACTTGCACTGATTCCATCCTTCTCGATCGAACAACCCCAGCCTTTTGGTTGGGGCTTTTTTTTGGAAAAAAATCAGGCAAAGAACCTTAACAAACCTTAACATCGTCGTCCGCCGCTTGACACTTTCGTCCGAAAAAACTTAATAAATCTTAATATCGCCGACGGGCTGGCTTGACACTTTCCCCCCTCAACCTTGTGAAATCTAACCATCCGACTTGACGCTTTTACTCAGAAAAACGGGTGTTTTTGACAGAGCAGGCAACGCGAATGCAATAGTGGCGGGGCTTACAGCGGGGGTTGACACTTTTTGTCAAGGCAAGTGTAAAGTGTCAACCTGACACGAGGCCAGACTTGACACTTTTTCAGGTCTATTTCGCCCATTTCGCCAGGGCTTTTATCCCGGCGGGGCTCCAGTCGTCTTTTTCGTCTCCGATCTCTCCAGCCAGAATTCTGCTGGTTGTGTAGCAGACGTCGCGGCGGATCATTTCGATAGCGAGCTGGGCGTTTTGTGTGAAGCTGTATTGCGTGAAAAAATGCTCAGAATCCCCTGTATCCATCCATACGCCGCCATCATCCAGAAACTCGACGTACCAGTTGATTTCATCTACCGCCGCCAGAACCCGCTGACGTACTTCTTCATCGTTCGCTGGGGCCGGTGCTTTCCCGTCCTGAGCTTTGACTGCATCCCAGAATTCCGGCCATGTCATCTCGATTGTGCGGTGCGCCCAGCGGTTCTCGGCCGCAACCACTTCGGTTTGTTCTGGGGTGTGATGTCGTTGCTCGGTCGCTGATACGTCTATTTTGTTCCCGGACATAACAACTTCTCCGCGCTCAATCCAGGCATAGACCGTCTGGCGGCTGACGCCCCGGTGTTTGGCGTATTCGGCTTTACTCATCAGCATGTTGGCAGTCCTCCGTTTCTCTGGCCTAACGGTAGCCCTTTTAACCGCTGTGGGCAATTCTGCCTGTGCTCGGAAAATCCTCTGAACCAGAAGTTAAAAAACGTTATAAAACAGCGTCTTAATGTATAATTAATGGTGTAAGTTATTGTTTTATAAGGACAGGATATGAAGACTTCATGCTTTTCTCTCTACCGCGGTACCGGCCGCATCAGCATTGCCCGGTATGCGCCACGCAACACGCCCGCCGGGTATCGCATGTATAAGCCGCTGGCTCCGGGAGCCTGGTTCAACTCGGTGAGCACGTCCCGGTATATCGAGCTGTACGAAAGTGAGGTTCTGGGCCGCCTTGATGCGCGGCAGGTGTGGAACGAACTGCACGCGCTGACAGGCGCTCAGGAGCCGGTGCTGCTGTGCTGGGAGAAGCCCGGCGAGTTCTGTCACCGCCAACTGGTGGCCCGGTGGTTCCGGCGCGAACTCAACATTTTGGTTGAAGAATACGATCCCCTTGCCACCGGGCAGATGGATTTGCTGTAAAATTGCGGTAATTTTTTTGCAGGAGGCGAAGTAACGTTATGGCAGGTTTATTCAGCAAGGGTGATGCCGGGGCGATGTTCGAGCATCTCAAAAGCAAATGGGTGAATTTTTATAAGCACCCGACCGAAGAGGGGCTGATCGATACGCTGTTTCCCATGTACCACCTTCGGGAATGGATTTTTCAGGGCAAGGAAAGCGATTATGACGGGAAGCCGAGCGGCCAACTGAGCAGGGAGGAAGCGCTTGATAAAGCGTTGCTGGAGCTACCTGAATACCTAGTGGTTCGGTCGTTGTGCAATCACACCAAGCACTACTCGTGCGATCCGAAAAGGAACAAGGAGCATGAGACGGTTGAAATTATCGGTTCCCCAGTTGGTCTGATGAAGTGCGGCGATTCACTGAACAGCTCTTATTTTTTGGTCGATGGCCGGGATGTCCGTGACATCTTCATGGCAGTTTACCGGGTCTATTACGGATACTTTGGCTGATTGGTTGTTATTTAACCATAAATCACCATGTTTCCCGTTTGAAAGTATCCCCGAAGTATCCCCATAAAAAGCAAAAGGGCTAGCGATTTCTCGCTAGCCCTTGCTGTGTCTGGTGGCCCCTGCTGGACTTGAACCAGCGACCAAGCGATTATGAGT
>NZ_JAYJLI010000032.1:0-15758 GCF_051948675.1 Enterobacter sp. Lyrl_3 | reverse complement strand
TTTTCAGTTTTCAGTTTTCAATTTTCAGTTTTCGGTTTTTTATTTTTCTTTATGAAGGTTTTTTAGCGTGTTGTGTGCGCGTGTCATATTTTTTGTCTGGGTTTTTATGCCGGGATTAAATAACTTTTTTGACGTTATTCGATAAATAACCAGAGGAGTGGTCATGTCGGGAAGTCAGTCACTCAGTGATACCGTAATGGCGGGTGAGAATAATACGGATTTCCGCGTAAAGGCGGTTGTCGTGATATTTGTCGCGGTGTCCTGTCTGCTTATTAACCTGCCCTGGCACTCACTGCTGCCAGCGGATACGGTGATACCGGAATATGCCGGCTGGGTATTGCCGGGCCTCCTGTTTCTGGTCATGGCGTTCAGCGGGCGGATGGTTTTTACCCGCGCGCCCTGGCTGCTGTTGTCTTTCCTTATTCTCTCTTTTCCCCTGCTGTGGATGGCACCGCATGCGGATGTCTGGCGTGCCATCTCCCGCGTGCTGATGATGTGGTGCGGGGGCGTGTTTCTGCTGTGGCTGTCCGCCTGCCGGGTATCTGAGGCTGTGTCGGCCTTCTCTGCGGATGCG
The DNA here is from genome assembly GCF_051948675.1 of Enterobacter sp. Lyrl_3. Classification (NCBI taxonomy): domain Bacteria; kingdom Pseudomonadati; phylum Pseudomonadota; class Gammaproteobacteria; order Enterobacterales; family Enterobacteriaceae; genus Enterobacter; species Enterobacter sp. Lyrl_3. The sequence continues at coordinate 15,184 of NZ_JAYJLI010000032.1, read as the reverse complement.
CTGATTGTCATCGGTCTGGTGTGTGCCCTGTCGGTCCTGTTGATGGTGCTCTGGCCGGCGGGCTACGCGCACTGGCTCCCCCTGCAGAGTGACATGCGTCCCTCCGGAGGCTTTCGGCAGGTGAACCTGATGGCCAGCTTCCTCGCGACGGCACTGGCCCTGAGCCTGCACCGGTGGCTCCTGTCCGGGTGGCGATGTTTTTTGCTGCCCCTGGCTGTGCTGATGGTTGCCGTGGTCTGGACCCAGAGTACGATCGGGATGCTCGGTGTGATGGTGGTGTCCTGTCTGCTGACCGTAGCAGGCTGGCGGGTGATACGCGGACGCTTGTGTCTGGCACTTGCAGTGCTGGTGTCAGCCTGGGGGATTGCACGACTGACAATGGTTTTGATGTCCCTGTCGCCCTTCATTGACCACACAGACAGCAGAGCCGCGCGTCTGCAGATGTGGCACTCCAGTCTGCAGCTCATTTGGGCTCATCCCTGGAGTGGTGTGGGATACGGGATGTTTGAGGGGGAGTATCCGCAAGGGCTATCCATGCTTCATGAGACCAGTCTCACAGGCATGCTGACGCACCCTCATAACGAGCTTCTTTACTGGCTGACAGAGGGGGGGCTGGTTACCGCCATCGGATTATCCCTGCTTCTGGCGTGGGGAGTGCGGATGTCACTGCGTCTGTGGCGGCAGGGGCATGTGGCCGGCGGTTATGGCCAGCCAGGCAGTGATGCCACGGGACTTGCTATTTGTACGCTGCCGGTGCTTCTGCATACTCAAACGGAATATCCATGGTATCAGTCTGGTGTGCACTTTGTCCTGTTCCTGTTCCTGGCTGGCCTTGCTCTCTCCCGTCTGGTGCCCGCCGCCCACCCGCTGGCCCTCTATCCCCGACTGCAGCATCCGGCCGCTATTCTGCTGGCGCTGGTCGGCGTGTTTCTGGTCTGGTTCTCTCTGAGCGGTACCGTGGTGCGTGTCGGCATTGATGCAGCAAAACGGACCATGGCGACCGATATCTCACTCTTTGAGCGGGTCAGGTGGCTGAATCCCTGGTTTATGCCGGACCAGCAGGCATTTGTGGTGAGCCTGCATGACATGCAGTTGTTTAACCAGGATGGTGACCCGGCAAGGCTCGGACGGTCAGAGCGGTTTTACCGGGACTATCTTCTGCGCCATCCGGATCCGAATGTGTATGCCATGTATCTGCAGGTCCTGAGTCTGGACGGTAAAACGGCGCAGGCAAAACAGGTTTATGACGAGGCCCGCTGGCGGGTGGGATGGGACAGTCGTTTCAGTCGCGTTCCTGACAATAAGGAAGAACAGCAATGAATTCATTAACGCGTTTTTGCGGACACCCTGATGTTGCCGGTAAGGCCGTGCGAGCGGGGTCAGGACACCCGGGAGGCGTGATGGTTCGCCTGCTGGTGTGTGCGGCGCTGGCGGTACCCGCTCTGTCCGTACAGGCGGCTACGTCGGTGACGGGTGCGGATGCCCCGGCGCCGGATGCTGCTGAAGTACTGGCTCTTCGTCAGGAGCTGGCAAGGCAGGATGCACTCCTGCAAAAGCTAATGTCACAACAGGCCGACCTGCTCTCTCAGCATAAACAGCCTTCAGGGGGAGAGGCGGTACCTGCGCATCCTTCCGGTGTTGCGGGAGAGGCCGCTTCGGGCACCAGTACCCGCGTCGCACCGGGAGGGCAGCCAGCCGGGCAGCCTCAGGAGGCCGAAAAGCTTCCCCTGACGGCGGCGACAGTGGCTCCGCCTCCGGCGGTGCAACAGCCGGCAACGGGCATCACGTCTGAGCCGGGCGCAGTCCCTGCAGCATCGCCTGCGGCTGCATCCTCCCCGCCTGCCACGACGCAGGCACCCGAATCTGAGCCCGCCCCGGCATCTGCATCAGCCGCACCGGACTCACCTTCTGTGTCCGGCGCGACTCCTGCTCCTGGCGCACAGCCGCTCTCCCTGCAGGATGATAATGCCCGCCGGGCGTATGCCAGTGGGGTGTCACTGGCCTACGAGATGCAGCAGTCCCTGGCGGTGCAGAAGTCGCTGGGCATCAGTCTTCCCCGGGATGTGCTGATGGCGGGGCTGCAGGATGCGCTGTCAAATCATCCGCTTCGGATGCAGGACCGCGATATCCAGTCCACGCTCGCCTCGCTGAATGCGGACTTTACGAACCGGATGCAGAGCCGTCGTGCCGATGAAGTGGCCCGCGGGCGTGAGTTTCGGGCTGATTTTCGCCGGAAAAAAGGTGCGTTCAGCGATGCGGGTTCACTGTACCTGATTGATGAAAAAGGTACTGGCCGGCTGCACACGTCGGATATGGCGAGCCTGCTGGTCACTGGTCGCCTGCCGGACGGCACGGTGTTTGATGGTAGTGGTCAGGCGGGACAGGCGCGCAAGGTGAGGGTCAGCGCGATGCTGCCCGCCATCGCCATCGGCCTGCAAAAAATCGGCGTCGGGGGGCACATCACTATCGTGGTGCCGCCGGAAAAAGGCTACGGCGATATGGGCTTGCCACCGACCGTACCTGGCGGGGCTACCCTCATCTTTGACATTACCGTTCAGGGGGTGAACGAAGGCGGGTAAACCGCCTCGTGTTACCTGACTGACAGTCGCCCCTGAGCGGGGCACAAGACAATCATGACGTAACCGTAAACCGGTGCTGCGGCACCGGGGGATTTCTGCACGCCTGTTTCAGCCGGGTAACGCCCGGTTATGGGGGGGCGAAGAGGGTTGCACTGCATTGATTTAAAGGGGGATTTATGGCTGAGGCTTACCTGGGCAGTGTGACCGGTCAGGGCGTCATTGTACTCATCGCCACGCTGCTTCCGGTCGCTGTCTGGCTGGTTGTGACGGGGCTGCCGGGGGAGCGTCGCCGCTGGATTTTCCGGACCCGACCGCTGTGGCTGTTTTTCTGGCTGCGGGGGGAGTGCTCGCTGCCGGTCACCTTTATGACGGGCGGGCCCCTGGCCGGTATCGGCCTCTGGTGGCTTTGCGCCATGGGGGTCGGGCCGGAGGGCAGGTGGTTATCGCTGAGCATTGCGGCGCTGTGTGTTCTGCTGGGTCTGGCCCTGCTTAACGCGGCCCGCAAGTCCCGTCCGGAGGGGGCTGCCTGCGCCGGTATCGTGGTGCTCATCACCCTGCTGTGGCTGGCGGGAGGCTGCACGCTCTGGCAGGTCCTTCTGTGAGGTCGCCCCGTGACATGAACGCCCGGTAACAAGTCGGGCGGGTACACAAAACGTCGCCTGGCATGGTGCCGGGCATCAGGAGGAAGAAGGTATGAAAAGAGAACAAAAATCTGAACACATGCATTCCGGCCCTCGAGATTGTGCCGGTGACACCCGGAACGGTTCATCGCCACGCTCGCCGGCTGAGGTCGTCACGGGCCGCCAGCGTAATCACGGCACCTGGTGCCTGCCTGCCGGGCTTGGGCTCGACAACCGTCCGCCCCTGTGGCTGGCAGTGTCCGTCTGGATAATGAAGCAGGCGCGGGCCGTCACCCGGCATGAAGTGGCGCAGGCCTTTCGCATCACCCCCCGCCGTGCTGCTGATGTCATGACGTACATCGTCTGTGACCGGACGGACACGGTGCAGATCCGCAAGGAGGTGCTTCGCGTGGGCAGTGGCCACCGCGTGGCGCACTACGTGGTGGAGGCGGTTGCGCCTGTTGTGACGCAGCAGACCACCCCAAAACCCCCGTCGCCCGCGCCGGATAAACGCGGCGCTGACCGCGAGCGGGATGAGCGCTCGCTGGTGCAGGCCCGTCAGGCGTTTCTGTTTCAGCGCCGCGCCGCGCCGGACATGCTCTGATGGTAACGGGCAGGATGGGAGAGATGCTGGCCCTGTCGCTGCGGCTCCATGAATGCCCGGACGAATGGCTTCTGTCGGCTGCGGGCGGCGTACTGGCGCTTGCCGGTTATCCGCTCCTGCGCCGGTTTCGCGCGCAGTGCCGGCACGGCGGATGCCTGCATGCGGCGCGACGGTGTATCCGCCTGTGGGGTGCACCGTTGTGCTTCACCGGCGTCGGGCTGTTTCTGGTGCTGTTCAGCGGGTGGGGCGGGCAGTCCGGTGCGACGGTGGTCCGCGATGAAGCGGATACACGGTGCGAGCGTCCGGAGAAAAGCGGTGTGGTGCTGGCGGCGGCCTGCCGGCCTGTGGCGCGTCGTGGGGGCGCTGACTGACGGCGTGGTGTCGGGGCGGGGCAGACCCGACGGATGCCTCTGGAAAACACCCCCTTTAACAGAGGGGGCAGGTACCTGCGGTTGCAGGCGTAAATCAGAATGACAAAGGCAGGATTTTATGATGATGAAAAAACTGATGGCAGAGATGGCAGGGACGTTCTGGCTGGTGCTGGGCGGATGCGGGAGTGCGGTTCTGGCAACCGGTTTTCCGGATATCGGTATCGGTTTCGCCGGGGTATCCCTGGCTTTTGGTCTGACAGTTCTGACCGGGGCGTATGCCTTTGGTCATGTCTCGGGGGCGCATTTTAACCCTGCCGTCTCGCTCGGGCTGTGGGCGGCGGGGCGGTTTTCGTCAGCAGAGCTGCTGCCTTACGTGCTTTCGCAGGTGCTGGGGGGAGTGCTCGGGGCGGGAACGCTCTACCTGGTGGCCACCGGCAGCAGCGGCTTCGATGTGCATGCGGGATTTGCAAGTAACGGATTTGGTCCGCTGTCTCAGGGGAGTTTTTCCCTGCCGAGCGTTGCCCTGACCGAGTGGGTCCTGACGGCGGTGTTTGTGCTCATTATTGCCTGCGTGACGGGGCCGGGTGCCGCGGCGGGGTTCGCACCGCTGGCGATTGGCCTGTGCCTGACGCTTATTCACCTGATGTCCATTCCGGTGGACAACACCTCCGTTAACCCGGCCCGCTCGACGGCCGTGGCGATATTTGCCGGCGGCGAGTGGCTGAAGCAGCTCTGGCTGTTCTGGGCAGCACCGCTGGCGGGCGGACTCACCGGCGGGCTCCTGTCGCGCCTGTTCTCCGGACGGGCGATGCCTGATGGCGCGCGGGGAGCGTAAGCACGGTGCCACTCCGGCCGGCATCTGGGTGGTTTCCGACTGCCAGCATGCCCGGGCGGGACTCATCGCCGTGGCCCGACGGGAGGCAGATGTCCTGTCTCTGTCCGGTGAAACGTTCCGGGCAATGCTGCAGGCGGGGCAGGGAGGGCTGCCTGAGCGGGTTGTTGTGTATGTCGGTGCGTCGGCGGTCCATCAGATGGCGCTCGCGCTGGCCCTGGCGACCCTGCTCCGTGAGGACCGGCCGCTGCCGGATGTGCTGGTGCTGGGCGAGCGGGTGGAGGAGTGGCTGTACCCGGCGCTGATGCGCCTGACTGACCAGCCGGCGGTCTCCCGGTGCCTTTACTGTCTGCCGGCCACCGCATCCGTCAGGCGTATCACGCAGGCGCTCCGCTCGTCGTCCGGTGCCCCGCGGATGCGCACCCTGATGAAGGGAGGGTGGGAGGCGCGTGTCAGGGAGAGGCTGACACAAAGAGAATGGCAGGCGCTCCGGATGAGCCTGACCGGGCTGAGCGTCCCGGAGCAGGCGGGGGTGCTGGGGGTGTCAGCAAAAACACTCTATTACCACCGCTTCCGGGCACTGACAAAGCTGGACACCGGTTACCGGCGCCGCGGTCAGCAGCGGCTCTGGCGTGCTGCCATGCTGGTCTGTAGCAGTGGTCCGGCATGATGACCACGGAAGCTGAAGAGAGCGCAACCATTACAGAGGAATATCCGGAATGCTGAATATACCCAGACATCATATCGTCCCGCTATGCCTGTGTCTCCTGGGGGCGGTCAGTACGGCCCGCGCTGTGCTGAACCACCATGCCGGGGTCTTTGAGCCGGATGCCGGCGTGGTCTGTGACCGCCACAGCGGATTCTGCGCTGACGCTCAGGGGGTGTCCCTGCAGGAGACGCGTCGTTATCTGGGCAGGAGAGCGCCTGCGTTACTGCAGTCGTCTGCCGGCGCTCAGGGGCATGAGGATGCGTTCAGCCTGAGTGACGGACGCCGGTGTGAGCGCAGTGCGCAGACATGCTGGCGCGGTCGCGACCACGCGGTGCCGGATACGGGGCTGACCCGGCATCTCTACGGCAGCGGAATCTGACGGCGCACGGGGGTGATGTGATGAGTCGTGTCCCGCATTTCTGTCCTGCGGCATTGCTGCTGGTTCTGCTGCTGTTATGCGTAACGGAAGCGGCCGGATGGAGCGGTGCCCCGCCCTTAACCCCGGGGAAACTTACGGTAGATACCGCCTGGCATTTTCATGGACGGAGCCTTGCCGTGGACGGTGCCCTGCCGGTGGGAACGGTGATTGCCGCAACGGTTGTGCCGCCGGGAAGGGTGTTGTTTACCCGTGCGCCGGGGGTCTCCGGTGGTCTGTGGGGGGGGCCGGGGGCCGGTGCACTCCTGGCTGGCGGTCAAAACGGACCTGGCGGGCGTGCTGGTCCGTATCGTCCCGGAAAAAGTCTTCGGTGCACCGTGGCGTCAGGGCGGGGTGCGTATTGAGCTGGTAAAGACCGGGGTGATGAGGAGTGGCGTTCTGAATGCTCTTCAGTGCACGCCGGAATACCGGTTGTGGCGTAACCGTCCGGACGGGCGCGAAGTGCTTTTGCGGGAGCGCCTCAGGATGGACCGCCCGCTCAGCGTGGCCGTGTTACCGGATGTGGTCCCGGCTATTCCTGGCGGGCACAGGGTATGAGGGCTTCGGCGGTCATACCCGGTCTGGTGCTGGCCGCATCCGTACTGCCGGAGGCGTTCTGTGCCGCAGGACGGGCGGGGGCCACGGTCAGGGAGGCTGTGCCGGCTGCGGCAGTCTGCCGCGCCGACCTGAGCGGGCTCCGGGTGGCTCGCCCGGATGCGTATGCCTCCCTGCCCGCGCCTCACGGGCAGCAGGGGGCGCAGACGGACAGGACGGAACCCCGGGCACTCAGGGTCTGGCGACAGCTGGAGGAGGCGAGGCGCTGCGGACTCGCCGGGTCGCTCATGGCCGGGGCAGGGTGAGTACGAGCCAGAGTATCACCAGGCCGTAAATCACGCCCAGCAGTACCGGGTTTTCCGTACCGAGCTGAGATATCACCCCGGCCACCGTGCCGGGTAAGTCGGACAAGGTTGAAAGCAGCATATGCCTGTCTCCGGTCACTTATTCAGTGTTCCGAAAATAGGAACGGGTGACCGGGGAAGGCAAGGAGGCCGCAACAACGGGTAGCTAACCCGTCCGGGCCAGATGACAACAACAGATGAACAAGGACAACAAAAATGATGAACAGCAAAACCGTCAGCGTCGCTGCCGGTGTACTGATGACCGCCGCGCTTTACAGCAGTACAGCTCTGGCGGAGGCGTCACCGGATGTATGGCATTTTACAGTGGGGCCGGAGTTCGGGGCTCAGGGCTTTAAGGGTAACGGTGCCGTGGGGCCGATGTCCGGCGGGCTGAAGATGCCCTTTCACAAGGTGGCGAAGGACACCCGTTTTGCCCTTGCCGGGGGGATTGTGGCCACCCGCGGGCCGCTGGGGTTGTGGCTGAACGGTCAGTATCTTGACCTGAGTCAGCACTTTGATTTTGACAGCGGTAATGTGCACGGCGATGCAAAGGGGCACGCCACCCAGCTCAGCGCCGGGGCCTGGTATCAGGTGTGGTCCAGGAGCCTGGGCGGGCAGACCGTGCACGGGACTGCGCGGCAGGTCACGGTCTCACCGCTCGCCGGGGTGCGCTGGACGCGCCTGAAGGCGTCCCTGAATGCTGACGGCGAGTCGGCCTCTCAGCAGGCCACCTGGGCCATTCCGTTCACCGGTGCCCGGATGAGCGCGGACCTGAATGACCGCTGGCTGGTGAATGCCGAGGCGGATATCGGTGCCTGGGGAAGAGACTTCACCACCCAGGGGCAGGTGTATGCCGGCTACAGGCTGGCGCTGTTCGGGCTGCCGGCGGTGGCACACGTCGGGTATCAGGTGCTGCATCAGGACCATAAGGAAAGTGATTTTCACTGGAACGTGACCCAGTACGGCCCGGCAGCAGGGCTCGCGGTTACCTTCTGATACCCCGAACCACGGCAATGACGAGGAGGACGGAATGAAGCTGACGGCACCCCTGGTGGTTCTGGGCCTGGGTGGCACACTGGCCCTGTCCGTCCTGCTGATGCAGCGTCAGGCGCAGCAGGATACGGACCAGGCAGTCGCGGTGGCCACCCGGAGCATTACCGGCATGCTGGGCGAGGCGGAGCGGGTGATGACCCTGAACCGGGCTTTTCTGGGGCAGGGGTGTTCCCCTCAGCTGGTCCGGCAGATGGCGCGCTCTGCCGCCCTGAGCCCGCACCTGCGCGGCGTGCGGCTGCTGCAGAGCAACGCGACGGTCTGCTCCTCGCTTGGCGGCGCGCCCGACCTGCCGCCCCTGCCGGACGCCGCGCGCGAAGGGCCGGTTGCGCTCCTGACCAGCGGGGATGCGCTGACACCCTCGGAGCCTGTGCTGATACTGGCGCAGCAGTATCCGGAAGGCGGTGTGGCCGTGAGTCTCAACGGCCTTTTTCTGCGTCAGGTGCTGCGGGCAACGCCAGACCGTCCGGGGCTGGTTTTCCGGGCTGGCGGGCTGGAGGTGGACTCCGGCGGCGTGGTTCGCCGCTCAAGCGATACGGACGGCGCGCCGGCATCAGGACGTTATGCTTTTTCCCTGGCGGCCGACCCGCACCAGCCGGTCCGTGGCCGCAGCCTGCTGCGGGAGGCGCTGCCCTGGCTGTTACTGAGTTTGCTGGCGGCCACCGGGGTGACGGCCCTTCTGCGGTGGTGGGTGCACCGGCAGGTTTCGGAGGAGGTGCAGCTGCGACGCGCCATGGCGGCGGGCGAAATCCGGCCGTGGTATCAGCCGGTGGTGGACAGCCGGACCGGGCAGCTGGCGGGCTGCGAGGTCCTCGCCCGCTGGCACTCCCCTCGGCGGGGCGTCATTCCGCCGGACCGCTTTATTCCGCAGGCCGAGCGCAGCGGGCTGATAGTCCTGCTGACCCGGAGCCTGCTGAAGCAGGTGGCCCGGGAGCTCGGGCCGCTCGCGCAGGAGCTACCGGCGGAATTTCATCTGGCCTTTAACCTCAGCGCGGCCCATGCCGGGGACTCCTCACTGCTGCTGACCTGCAGAATGCTGCAGGCGGCCCTGCCCGGGGTGATTCTGGTGGCGGAAATTACCGAGCGGGAGCGCTATGAGCCTTCTGTCCTGCTGCCTGAGCTGCTGCCGGCCCTGCGGGCTGCCGGGGTGCGGGTGGCACTGGATGATTTCGGGACAGGGTATGCTGGTCTCAGCGCGCTGGACCAGCTGCCGGTGGATTACATCAAGCTGGACCGCTCCTTCACGACGCAAATCCGGGACAACACCCCGGCGGACACGCGCCTGCTGATGGCGGAGATGGTGACTGAAATGGCGCACAAAATGAAGCTCGAAGTGGTGGCGGAAGGGGTGGAGACGGACTGTCAGCGCGACTGGCTGGCCGCGCACGGGGTGAGCTGGCTGCAGGGATATCTGTTCTCCCGGCCGCTGCCGCTGGCAGAGTTTACCCGCTACCTGCGCAAGCCGGCACCCGGCAGCGCTGACGAAGAAAGGGGGCCGGAATAACGGCGCTCACGACATAACGGTATAACAGAGGGAACAGCATGAACACAGTGTTATTTCAGCATCTCACCCGGACCTGCCGTCCGGCGCTTGCCGGCCTGCTGCTGGGAGCCGGTCTGATGGCGGGCGCATTGCCGGCGGAGGCCTGCACCAGCCTGGTGCTGCCCACCACCGACAACGGCCGCATTTACGGACGTACGATGGAATTTGCGATGGACATGAAGTCGCAGATGATTGCCCTGCCGCGCCACTATGCCCTGCAGGGGAGCGGGCCGGCGGGAGAGACGGGCATGGCCTGGCGCGGCAAATACGCGGCGATTGGCATGAATGCCTTTGGCCTGCCGGTCCTGCTGGACGGCATGAATGAGAAGGGGCTTGCTGGCGGTATCCTGTACTTCCCGGGAACGGCCGGCTACGCGCCGTGGGATGACTCCCGACGGGCACAGACCCTGGCACCGTGGGAATTCCTGACCTGGGCCCTGACGAACTTTGCCAGCGTGGCGGAGGTGAAGGCTGCGCTGAAGGACGTCCGGGTGGCGGATGTGAAGCAGGCGCAGATGGGGGTCGCTCCTCCCGTGCACTATACCCTGCATGATGCCAGCGGGGCCTCCCTGGTCATCGAGCCGGTGGACGGTCAGCTTAAGGTATACGACAACCCGCTGGGAGTGATGACCAACTCGCCCTCCCTGGACTGGCACCTGACGAACCTGCGCAACTACGTCAACCTGCACCCGGAAGACGTGACGCCGCTGAAGATTGGGGGCGTGACGGTACATCCGCTGGGCAACGGCTCGGGCATGCACGGCCTGCCCGGCGATTCAACACCGCCGTCACGGTTTGTGCGGGCGGCGGCGTATGTGCTGACGGTGGACCGGATGCCCGATGGCCTCCCGGGCGTGCGACTGATGGAGCACGTGATGAATAACTTCGACATTCCGGCGGGGATGATACAGGATCGTAACGCGCCGCCGGAATACACCCAGTGGACGAGCATTGCCGACCTGAAACCGGGCCGGTATTACATCAAAACCCGGGATGTCCCGACGCTGAGTGGGGCCGGGTTCAGCGATTTTAACGTCGACGGAACAATGCCCGTGCATTTTGCGATGCCGCAGCCTCAGGTGCCTGCAGAGCTTAAGCCTGCCCCGGCCGGCTGACGGAGTGGACCTGAAACGGGACTGGCTGCAGGCGTCTCCCGTTGTGATATCCGTGTCCGGTCAGGCGTGTCGCCGGCCGGGCTTTTTTCAGAGTAGTCAGGAATTACCATGTTGTTTTTTACGCTTCTTTCTTCTCCCCGGGCTGACGATGCCCTGATGCTTGTTGTGTTGCTGAGCGGGCTTTTGCTGTGCGCCTTTCTGGGGAGGACGTCCCGGCGTCCCGGGCAGGACGCTGAGGCGGGCATTGTACCGGGGGCCGTCCTGTCGCTCTCCGGCCTGCTGATAGGTTTTGCCTTTTCCATTGCGGTCAATGGCTTTGCGGCTCGCGAGCAGGCCCAGGTGCGCGAAGCGCTGTCGGCAGGAAGGGCATGGCAGTACGCGGGGTTGCTGCCGGACCCGGCGCGGCAGACGGCCAGACAGTTTCTGACGGCCTGGATGAATGACCGCATACACTTCTTCCGGGAGGGGACAAGCGAAGGGGGACGTAACTGGATGCAGCTGGCCCAGGACCGTCAGAACAGACTGTGGCAACTGATGGAGAAAGAGGCCACGGCGACCCCGACGCCTGCGGTGATGTCTGCGCTGGCGACGGTCAGTGAGCTCGGCGTGTCGCAGCAACAGACCCGGGCAGTGTGGCGAAGGCAGATCCCGGATGCGGCCTGGTGTGTGCTGCTGCTTTTTGCCCTGAGCGCCAGTTTTCTGGCAGGCTACCGCCATCCCCGGGAGCGGGGTATGAAACGCGTTTTGCTGTTCTTCCCAGTCCTGACCGCCCTGACGCTCTTTATGATTGCGGAAATCGATATCCCGGGTGAAGGAATTATTCGGGTGACGCCGGATGACCTGGAGGCGATGATGAGCACCCTGACGGGTGATAAGCTGCCAGGAGCAATACGCAAGCCGGGAGATTATATTCACCATATCCCCTGATGACCGGATTAAAACAGGGTGAGGCTGTCAGGTGAAGCGGTAAATCAGGCTCTTAAAAAGAATCGATTTCCCTGTTTTTGGTGCCGCGACTGGTGTTAGGTTTCAGATTTATGGCCGATCGTTACTGCTTCATTTTCTGAATGCTGGATTGGATAGTGTAATCTATTTAATCATCATCACTTGTCTGAAGGTGTTATTGTTATTTTGTTGAGAGCACGCGTTAATCTGATTATCATTTTTTATTTCAGTTGATTTAGCGATTCACTTCTCAAATTTTTGATTATCCCGACGGTCTATCATTAAAAATCTTGCACTTATAGTGATTGTGAAACATTTTGAAATACCTATTTATGGTTATCAGGTTTTGTAGCTGCGGGGGTCAACTAACTGATTTTTAATCGCTATTTACATGTGCTGTATTTGTTCTGTTACGGGGGCGTGAGGGGCTTTTTCTTTTCTGTGCTTTGTGCCTTTATTAAATGAATGTGAATTTATTTAAGACTCCAGGGAGTAAAAGATAAAAATGAAAGCCAGATTGTATCTGACAATGCAGGAGACTGAGAGAATAATTCAGGCAACAGATGGCGCAAAAAATGGATTGCGGGATCGCTGTATGATTATGCTCGGATTTTATCATGGGTTGCGGGTGAGTGAATTAACCGGGCTGACAGTCCGAAATATTGATATTGATAGTGGTCGTATATATATCCGACGCCTGAAAAATGGTTTTAGTGCCGTTCATCCTCTCCAGCCGGAAGAATGCCGTTTGCTGGTGCAGTGGCTGAAAGTTATTCCGGAATCAAATGAGGAGTGGTTGTTTCCTAATTCAAAGGGAAATCGGATTAGTCGCCAGTATATCTATAAAATATTCAGGAGGTATGGAGAAAAAGCAGGATTAACCATAAGGGTTCATCCACATATGTTGCGCCATGCCTGCGGTTATGAACTCGCCGAGCAGGGTATGGATACCCGACTTATTCAGGATTACCTGGGCCACAGAAATATCCGACATACGGTACATTACACTGCGGGGAATGCAGCCCGTTTTGCGCGGGTCTGGGAGTCCTGGCGCTTGTTTGCTGAAAGTGAAGATGTTGCCTGAATAATAAGTTCCCTGCAATGATATGAGACATTTTCGTATTTTCATGAACGGAGATCGCCCAATAACATCCATCGAGATCGGGTAATAACATTTGAACAGATCGCTGAATAACATCGATGGAGATCACTTTTGACTCATTTTGTTATTCGGTGATCTCCATCAATGTTATTGTAACTTCACAAATGTGTTGCTTGTTATATTTGACCATTCCGGTGAAGGATACCTGTTCCGACATCTCCAGTTTCTATGAGAAAGCTTAAAGAAATGTAAGTAAGACAGTATGATTTTCCGGGGGAGAGGCGATGACCAACGCGGGATATTTAACGCAGGTTAGCGCCGTGGCCAGTGCCGCACAGGTGAGCTGGCGCTACACCCTAATATTTCCATCACGGAGATCAGCATGAACAACAATAGTACATTGTACGTCGGGTTAGATGTCCATAAAGAATCTATCACTGTGGCCTGCGCCATTAATGTAAGCATACTGTGAACTCATCTTCCAATTGTTTTTTGGTTCGTTAGCATCGGTTTTCCCTCCAGTTATCTGGATATTGAAGAATATCATGCAGGAACGAAAGCTCTATACCCTTGAAGAAAAACGACAGCATGTTGCCAGCTGGTGCGCCAGCGGCCTGAGCCGACAGCAGTACTGCGAATTACATAGCATCAAATCCCCCCGGGAAACCCGGTGCCCTGAAGCATCAGACGATCTCTGTTCAGGAAAATTCGTAGTGCGGGTCTTTATAGCGGTAACGGGTTACGGAGACGGAATGTTACTGATTGATAATTGTGTGTCATCCGGATGGCAGGTAATTAGCTCTTGACCCATTGCGTCCCCCGTTACGACCCTGTTTTTTTTATTCGGAGTGGTGCGTTAAACACATCATCATCCGGCATTGTTTAAATAACCAAAAAAGCAGAGGCTATCTGAATGAAATTAAAAGTCCTTTCCCTGGTGGTTCCGGCACTGCTGGCTGCCAGCGCTGCACACGCTGCTGAAATTTATAACAAGGACGGCAACAAACTTGATCTGTACGGTAAGGTTGACGGACTGCATTACTTTTCATCAGACAAAAGTGTTGACGGTGACCAGAGCTATGCCCGGCTCGGCTTTAAGGGGGAAACGCAGGTAAATGACCAGCTGACCGGCTACGGTCAGTGGGAATACAATATGCAGGCCAACAGCGCCGAGGGCGACGGAAACCAGTCATGGACCCGTCTCGGCTTTGCCGGCCTGAAGTTCGGCGACTGGGGGTCTTTCGATTACGGCCGTAACTACGGGGTGGTCTACGACGTGACCTCCTGGACTGACGTCCTGCCCGAGTTCGGCGGTGACACCTACGGTTCGGATAACTTCCTGCAGCAGCGCGCCAGTGGCGTGGCGACGTACCGCAATAACGATTTCTTTGGTCTGGTTGACGGCCTGAATCTGGCCCTGCAGTACCAGGGGAAAAACGGCAGCGTGAAGGGGGAAGGCACAGGCCCGACCAACAACGGCCGGGATGCCATGAACCAGAACGGTGACGGCTTCGGCGGCTCCCTGACCTACGATATCGGCGAAGGTTTCAGCGTCGGTACCGCCATCGCCAGCTCAAAGCGTACGGACGAGCAGAACAAACTGACCTTCGGCAACGGGGATAAGGCCACCACCTACACCGGCGGCCTGAAGTATGACGCCAACAACGTCTATCTCGCGACACAGTACACCCAGAGCTACAACGCCACCCGTTTCGGTAGCAATGACGGCGACCATACCTGGGGCTTTGCCAACAAGGCGCAGAACTTTGAAGCCGTGGCGCAGTACCAGTTCGACTCCGGGCTGCGGCCGTCCATTGCCTATCTGCACTCCCGCGGCAAGAACATCGAGGGCTACGGCGACCAGGACCTGCTGAACTACATTGACCTCGGTACAACGTATTTCTTCAACAAAAACATGTCCACCTACGTCGACTACAAAATCAACCTGATTGACGACAACAGGTTCACCCGCGCTACGGGTTTGGCGACGGATAACGTGGTGGCGACCGGCCTGGTTTACCAGTTCTGAGTTAGCCTGACTGCAGTGAAAAACGGCCAGAATGGCCGTTTTTTTTTGCCGGCGTCATAGACGGACCTGCAACCGTTATCCTGTTTCTTTGTGATTTGCGATATTTTGTGTGTGACATCACAGCCATACCGGTACTCCCGTGCTGAAAACAGGGTTTTAACAACGGAGACTGGTGTGATGGATATTGTGGATATGGCTCAGGAAGCGGAACTGGCGCGGATGACCCGGCTGCTGAGAAGACGGCTGCGTCCGGCTCTGGCCTTCACCGGGGCATGCCATAACTGCAGCGAGCCGCTGAATGAAGGGTGTTTCTGTGATGCGGACTGCCGCGACGACCATGAGCGTCGTTTTCGGGCCCGGATAGTTAACGG
>NZ_JAYJLI010000031.1:0-17726 GCF_051948675.1 Enterobacter sp. Lyrl_3 | reverse complement strand
GAAACACGCTGCACAATCTTCCGCAATTTCCCTGCTGTCATCTACACTTAACAAAAAACAGTAAGGAAACTCCTATGCGCATTCTGCCTGTTATCGCCGCGGTGACAGCCGCGTTTTTAGTGGTTGCCTGCAGTTCCCCTACCCCTCCCTCCGGCGTCACTGTTGTAAGTAATTTCGACGCTCAACGTTTCCTCGGAACCTGGTATGAAATCGCCCGGCTCGACCATCGGTTTGAGCGGGGGTTAGAGAAAGTCACAGCACATTACAGTTCGATGGACGACGGGGGTATTCAGGTAATCAACCGTGGATACAATCCGGATCGGCAGATGTGGCAACAGTCGACGGGAAAAGCGTACTTTACCGGCGACCCGCGCCGGGCTGCGCTAAAAGTCTCGTTCTTTGGCCCGTTCTATGGCGGGTACAATGTCATCGCCCTCGACAGAGAGTACCGCCATGCGCTGGTCTGCGGGCCGGATCGCGACTATTTATGGATACTCTCCCGCACACCGACCATTTCGTCAGAGATGAAACAGCAGATGCTGGACGTTGCGACCCGGCAAGGGTTTGATGTGTCAAAACTCATCTGGGTAGAACAACCGCATTAGTGGGCGCTGAGTTTCAGCCCAATAATACCGCACACAATCAACGCGAGGCTGGCGATACGCGCCAGACTCGCCGACTCTCCCAGCAGCAAAATCCCGGTAATCGCCGCGCCCACTGCACCAATGCCCGTCCAGACAGCATAGGCCGTCCCCACCGGCAAAGAGCGCATCGCCCAGGAGAGCAGCACAATACTCACAATCATGGCGGTAACGGTAATCACGCTGGGTGTCAGGCGAGTAAATCCGTGGGTGTACTTCAGACCAATTGCCCAAACCACTTCGAGCAGACCGGCGATAACAAGAATAATCCAGGACATTTCAGGCTCCTTAACTTAACTGCAAGTTGGGGCCGTCCCCGGTGAACGAAACGCTTACGGGTCGTCCCGTAAGGCATAGATTAGGTCACTTATTTTGGTTAACGAACGATTTTTTTTCAATCCCTTTGTGCTGAACCTGTTAAGGCAAGAAATAGCCTCAGTATGGCGCGTAGTTCAGGCATTTATCACTCATCCGACTTCTCTATCATGATGTGCTTTCTGATGGCAGGAAGCCAAACCACTAGCCGACTGCGAATCTATTATGTTCAAAATTCTTTTGATTGACCGATGTCACTTCACCCGCGCGGGGTTTGAAGCATGGCTCAATCATTCCGGTTTGTTTCCCGGGCACTTCGTCGTGACCGGGCTGAATAATCTCATCCTCGCCAGAGAGCATATTCTGCAGTGGGATCCATCGGTGGTTATCGCCGATCTGCACGGCTTTATGCAGGACATTCACCATTTCCAGCAGCTTTCTTCCCTGCTGAACGCCAGTGAAAAAGTGCCTTTCATTTTGCTGCAGTCGGGGGAAGATAAAGAGATGGCAGGCTTTCTGTCCCAATTTCCGATATGGGCTTCGCTTACCAAAAATGTCGGACTGGAGACGCTGGCGACGGTCATCAACGACGCCCTGACAACTCGCGCAAGCGTTGAGATCCCTGCGGTCGCAGCCCCCCTGTTGACTCGCCAGGAGGAGAAGGTGTTGACGCTGTGGATGGATGGCGCAAGCAATCAGAAGATTGCCACTCACCTGAGTATCAATGGAAAAACGGTCTATACCTATAAGCGAAATATCCGCATGAAATTGCATATGGATACGCGCTTTTCCCCGTTTTTATCTTTGCAGGAATCAGAAAACTGACGGTACGAAACCCGTCCGGGCCCGTACCGTTTTTAAATTACTGCTGAGCTTTTGTTGCCGCGCCGGAGATTGCACTACCGCCTTCAGAAATGTCCTGACCAACGCCGCGCGTGGTATTACAGGCCGTTAATACTGAAGAAAGTACCAGAACTGAAAAGATCGCTGCAATTGTCTTCTTAACCATAATATCTTCCTTTTATAGCCAGAGTTGTTTTGTGTATAGCAACTTAAGAATAGACAAGATCCCGCCAGTTGACGGAAAAGGAAGCATTTTTAGGAAAATTAGACGGGATTAGCTGGCGGCGTGAGAAATGATATGGCCGAGATCCTGGATATCCTCCCCCATTCCACGTGTGGTATTACAGCCGGAAAGCAACGCGCTGGACAGCGCTAACAGAAGCAGAATTTTAACGGTGCGTTTCATCATCCCTGCCTGCAAAAATCAGGCGCAGCAACGCTGCGCCTTAACACTTACTTCACGCGAGATACGTATTCGCCGGAGCGGGTATCCACTTTGATCACTTCGCCAGTCTGTACGAACAGTGGCACTTTAACCACGGCACCGGTAGACAGTTTCGCTGGCTTACCACCTGTACCGGCGGTGTCACCTTTCAGACCTGGGTCAGTTTCAACGATTTCCAGTTCAACGAAGTTCGGTGGGGTAACCGCGATAGGCTGGCCGTTCCACAGAGTCACGATGCACTCAGCCTGATCCAGCAGCCATTTGTCGCTATCGCCAATGGCTTTAGCGTCAGCAGACAACTGTTCGAACGTTTCGTTGTTCATGAAGTGCCAGAACTCACCGTCGTTGTACAGGTAAGTCAGGTTCATATCGACAACATCAGCGCCTTCAGCGGAGTCAGTAGACTTGAAGGTTTTTTCGACACGGGTACCGGTCAGCAGGCGGCGCAGCTTAACGCGTGCAAATGCCTGGCCTTTACCTGGTTTAACGAATTCGCTGGCTTCAACCGCATACGGTTCGCCGTCCAACATGATTTTAAGACCAGCACGAAAATCGTTGCTATAGTACGTTGCCATAAGGCCCTCTAAATTTGTTAACTGGTAGCTTAGCCACAAAATGGCGCATATTGTAACCCTAAACACCCCGTCCAGAGAAGATTGGTTATCGCAACTTGCCGATGTAATCACCAGTCCTGATGAATTACTGCGTCTTCTTGAGCTCGAACAGCATACCGATTTGCTGGCCGGCCGGGAGGCGAAGCGGCTTTTCGCCCTGCGCGTTCCCCGCGCGTTTGTTGCCCGTATGGAGAAAGGCAAACCTGACGATCCATTATTAAAACAGACGCTTACCGCACAGGAAGAGTTCATTACGGCACCGGGCTATAGCACCGATCCGCTGGAAGAGCAGAACAGCGTGGTACCCGGTTTGCTGCACAAGTATCTGAACCGTGCGCTGCTGCTGGTGAAAGGTGGCTGTGCGGTAAATTGCCGTTATTGCTTCCGTCGACACTTCCCGTATGCCGAAAATCAGGGCAATAAACGCAACTGGCAGGTCGCGCTGGACTATATCGCCGCCCATTCTGAGCTGGATGAGATCATTTTTTCCGGTGGCGATCCGCTGATGGCGAAAGATCATGAGCTGGACTGGCTGCTGACCCAGCTTGAAGCCATTCCGCATATTAAGCGCCTGCGCATACACAGCCGTCTGCCGATTGTTATTCCGGCACGTATCACTGACGGACTGGTCTCACGCCTGGAGCAGTCCCGCCTGCAGGTGCTGCTGGTGAACCATATCAATCACGCCAATGAAATTGATGATGCATTTCGTGCGGCAATGGTGCGTTTACGCAAGGCAGGCGTGACGCTTCTGAACCAGAGCGTGCTGCTGCGCGGCGTAAATGATAATGCCCGCGTGCTGGCGGACCTCAGCAATGCGCTGTTTGATGCGGGAGTGATGCCCTATTACCTGCACGTGCTGGATCGCGTTCAGGGTGCGGCCCATTTCATGGTGACGGATGAAGAAGCCCGGCAGATCGTGCGTGAACTGTTAACGCTGGTGTCAGGTTATATGGTGCCGAAGCTGGCGCGTGAGATTGGCGGTGAACCGAGCAAGACGCCGCTGGATTTGCAGCTAAGACAGAGCTAGTTTCCCCTCAGCCTAACCCTCTCCCGGTGGGTTGAGGGATCCCCAGTAATTTTTTACCGAAAGCGACGAAAGTTGTTTCAGGAAAATTAATGACTTACAGCGACGCCCTGGTCCGGCTGTAAATCGCTGAGGCGTTTCCTGCAGGCCGGGGCGAGGCGCATGGATGCGCCGAGAGGGCGGATTTACAGGGATGTTACCTCCGCCCGTCCCCGATAAGCCGGAAGGAATAAGCCGAGGGCACCGCGAAGCGGCGATTTACCGCCGGGAGCCCGGGTCGCCAGGGCGGCGGCGACTGAGCCACCCTGGCACGTTCACGGGCTATGTCGTTACAGAGTAGCAAGGAACATAAAGTGAACGGAATTACCTCTACAGCCATATGTTCCCCCTCACCCCAACCCTCTCCCTCAAGGGAGAGGGGGTCCTCCGTGCAGGCATTATTTTGTGGGGAACCCTCTCCCGGTGGGAGAGGGAAAAAGGCAATCAGTTCGGGCACTTATAGACCTGGCCATTCATCTGGCTGGCGGTTGGCACGAAGCTGGATAACATTCCCTGCGTCGGGCTGCTTACTCCGTAAATCACGTTGCCACCCATCGCCGCGGCCTGGTTACGCAAGGCATTGGCCGCGCCACGCATAGAGCCGCCCTCTTCGCCGTGCTGACCCGACATCCAGTTGCTTTGCTCACCGGTTGCCGTGCCTAAAAACTGGCACTCGTTACCCGGCTTATCTTCCACAAAGCGAACGCCCTGACCCGCTGCAGTCAGCTCATTGCTGGAGCTACACCCCGCCAGCAGCAATGCTGCTCCTACAATCCCTGCACAGACTTTTACGCGCATGTTATTCCTCGTTTTCAATAAGCTGGACAGTAGTTGTCCGTGTGTAAACCTTATACTAAAAAGATGACCAAAAGAAAAACCTCCGTGCGTTTCTGCGAGATATCAAGCACGAATGGTGCCTTCGCCTCCCCTAAATGAATTCTGATAATCACCCCGCGGATATCGTTTTTTTATGCTTTTTCGTTTTTAGTGACAGGCCACCGGCTTATTTTTTGCGCGTGTGGTGACAGGGAAACATAAAAACAGGAGGCAACATGAGTGAAGTATCCCCGAATCAGGGGAAAGTGACGTGGGTAGGGTATCTCGCTTTCTTTCTAACCATCATTTTCTTTTCTGGCTTTTTCGCCAAAGCCACCGAATGGTGGCGAGTCTTTGATTTCACCGTGCTGAACGGCACATTTGGTCAGGTTAACGGCGAAGGCGCCGCAAGCGTCTCTTTTCGCGGCACAGGCGGTACCGGCGCAAAAGATGGCTTTCTGTTTGCGCTGGAACTGGCACCGTCTGTCATTTTGTCGCTGGGCATCATTTCAGTGACCGAAGGGCTGGGCGGGCTGCGGGCGGCACAGCAATTGATGACGCCCGTTTTGAAACCGTTGCTGGGCATTCCAGGTATTTGTTCTCTGGCGCTTATCGCCAATTTGCAAAACACCGATGCGGCTGCAGGTATGACCAAAGAGCTCGCCGATGAAGGCGTTATCAGCGACAGGGAACGAGCGATTTTCGCCACCTTTCAGACCAGCGGTAGCGCAATTATCACCAATTACTTCTCGTCCGGCGCGGCGCTGTTCACCAGCATCACCGTGCCGGTTATCACCCCGCTGGCAGTGATTCTGGTCTTTAAATTTATAGGTGCCAATTTTCTTAGAGCATGGATTGCGCACATGGAAACCCGTCAGATCAAGGAGAGAGAAGATGACCGCCGAAGTGCGTAAAAACCTGATGGATCTCTTTATCGACGGCGCTCGCCGTGGCTTTACCATCGCCACCACCAGCCTGCTGCCAAACGTCGTAATGGCCTTCGTGATCATCCAGGCGCTGAAGGTAACAGGATTGCTGGATATCGTTGGCCGCGTTTGCGAGCCGATTATGGCGCTGTGGGGGCTGCCCGGAGAAGCCGCCACCGTGTTGCTGGCGTCGGTGATGAGCATGGGCGGCGGCGTGGGCGTCTGCGCAAGCCTGGTGGTGGCAGGGTCGCTCAGCGGGCATGACGCCACCGTACTGCTTCCGGCTATCTATCTGATGGGTAATCCGGTGCAAAACACCGGCCGCTGTCTCGGTACGGCAGGGGTAAACCCTAAATACTATCCGCATATTATTGGCGTCTGCGTAATTAACGCTCTGCTCTCTATGTGGGTCATGCAACTGCTGTTCTAAAACAAAAAACCCCGGACAGCGATGCCCGGGGTTTTTTATTAAGAGGTAGATACGCCCAACGCCTGATGGCTGCCGGGCGCAGGGGGCAATTACATCATGCCGCCCATTCCACCCATGCCGCCCATACCACCAGCAGCACCTAAGTCAGGTGCGTCGCCTTTAGGCAGGTCGGTCACCATGCACTCGGTAGTGATCATCAGGCCAGCTACAGATGCCGCATACTGCAGAGCAGAACGGGTCACTTTAGTTGGATCCAGGATACCGAAGTCGATCATGTTGCCGTATTCTTCTGTTGCCGCGTTGTAACCGTAGTTACCTTCGCCCGCTTTCACGTTGTTGGTAACAACAGATGGCTCTTCACCGGCGTTGGAAACGATCTGACGCAGAGGCGCTTCCATCGCGCGCAGCGCAACTTTGATACCCACGTTCTGGTCTTCGTTCTGACCGGACAGGCCAGCCAGTTTGGCGGCAACACGCACCAGCGCAACACCACCACCAGCAACCACGCCTTCTTCTACCGCAGCACGGGTCGCGTGCAGGGCATCGTCAACGCGTGCTTTTTTCTCTTTCATTTCAACTTCGGTAGCCGCACCGACTTTGATTACCGCAACGCCGCCTGCCAGTTTCGCTACGCGCTCCTGCAGTTTTTCACGGTCGTAATCAGACGTTGCTTCTTCAATTTGCTTACGGATCTGAGCAACACGGCCCTGAATAGCGGACTCTTCACCCACGCCATCGATGATGGTGGTGGTGTCTTTGTTGATCACAACACGTTTCGCCTGGCCCAGGTCTTCCAGGGTCGCTTTTTCCAGCTCCATACCGATCTCTTCAGAGATTACAGTACCACCGGTCAGGGTAGCGATGTCCTGCAGCATAGCTTTACGACGGTCGCCGAAGCCAGGTGCTTTAACCGCAGCCACTTTCACGATGCCACGCATGGTGTTAACCACCAGGGTCGCCAGCGCTTCGCCTTCAACGTCTTCAGCGATGATAACCAGTGGCTTGCCTGCTTTCGCAACGGCTTCCAGCACTGGCAGCATTTCGCGGATGTTGGAAACTTTCTTATCAGCCAGCAGGATGAACGGGCTTTCCAGCTCAACAGCGCCAGTTTCTGGCTTGTTGATAAAGTATGGGGACAGGTAACCGCGGTCGAACTGCATACCTTCAACCACGTCCAGTTCGTCTTCCAGACCGGTACCGTCTTCAACGGTGATCACGCCTTCTTTACCGACTTTGTCCATCGCTTCAGCGATCAGTTTACCTACGGTTTCGTCGGAGTTAGCGGAGATGGTACCTACCTGAGCAATCGCTTTAGAGTCAGAGCATGGTACAGACAGCGCTTTCAGTTCTTCAACAGCGGACGCGACAGCTTTGTCGATACCACGTTTCAGATCCATTGGGTTCATGCCCGCAGCAACGGCTTTCAGACCTTCAGTGATGATTGCCTGCGCCAGTACGGTCGCGGTGGTGGTACCGTCGCCCGCAGCGTCGTTCGCTTTAGAGGCCACTTCTTTCACCATCTGCGCGCCCATGTTTTCGAACTTGTCTTCCAGCTCGATTTCACGTGCAACGGAAACACCATCTTTGGTGATGGTTGGCGCGCCGAAGGATTTATCCAGCACTACGTTACGGCCTTTCGGGCCCAGGGTGACTTTAACTGCGTCTGCCAGTACGTTTACGCCGCGGAGCATTTTTACACGAGCGTCGTTACCGAATTTTACGTCTTTAGCTGCCATGTTCTTATTTCCTCAAATTCGTACAGTTTCGTGCGTTAATTACGCTTCAACAATTGCCAGAATGTCGCTCTCAGACATGATCAACACTTCTTCATTGTCGATCTTCTCGGATTTCACGCCGTAGCCATCGTTGAAAATGACGATGTCACCAACTTTAACGTCCAGTGGCTGCACAGTTCCGTTTTCCAGGATGCGGCCCTTACCGACAGCGATGATTTCGCCACGCGTTGATTTTGCTGCTGCAGAACCCGTCAGAACGATGCCGCCAGCAGACTTGGTTTCAACTTCTTTACGTTTGACGATCACACGATCATGTAACGGACGAATACTCATTGATAGCTCTCCTTTGAGAAAGTCATTATCAGTTATGGATGACGCCGGGCCGCACACGGTTTTCCGGCTAGTGCCCTGAGAGATGGGGATAGCTTTTTACCCCTTCAAGGGGGAGTCGAAAAAAAATTTGCGAAAGTGTTACCATCGGCTCTCTTTGAATGGTGGCGGGACGATGTCAATGAGTGGACTCAAGCAGGAGTTGGGGCTGGCGCAGGGGGTAGGCCTGCTCTCAACCTCCTTGTTAGGAACAGGGGTGTTTGCGGTGCCCGCACTGGCGGCGCTGGTTGCCGGTAATAACAGCCTGTGGGCGTGGCCGGTGCTGATTGTGCTGGTGTTCCCGGTTGCGATCGTGTTCGCCATTCTGGGAAGGCATTTTCCCAGCGCGGGCGGCGTGGCGCACTTTGTCGGCATGGCGTTTGGCCCACGACTGGAGCGCGTCACCGGCTGGCTGTTCCTTTCCGTCATTCCGGTTGGTCTGCCTGCGGCGTTGCATATCGCAACCGGCTTTGGGCAAGCGCTCTTCGGCTGGCATGACGAAGCACTGCTGCTGGCTGAGCTGGGTACGCTGGCTATCGTCTGGTGGGTGGGCTCACGCGGGGCCAGTTCCAGCGCTAACCTGCAGACGATCGTCGCGGTGCTGATTGTCGCGCTCATCGCCGCTATCTGGTGGGCGGGTGATATTCGCGTCGAGGAGATCCCCTTCCCGGCCATCACCGATATCGATCATGCGCAGCTCTTCGCTGCCCTGTCAGTCATGTTCTGGTGTTTTGTCGGTCTGGAAGCGTTCGCCCATCTGGCGTCGGAGTTTAAGTATCCCGAGCGCGATTTTCCGCGAGCCCTGATGATTGGCCTGTTGGTCGCAGGCACGGTTTACTGGGCCTGTACTGTGCTGGTGCTGCACTTCGACGCTTTTGGCGCAGATAAAGCAGCCGCCGCTTCGCTGCCGGGTATCGTGGTGCAGCTGTTCGGCGTAAAAGCGCTGTGGGTGGCCTGTGTGATTGGCTATCTGGCCTGTTTTGCCAGCCTCAATATTTACATCCAGAGCTTTGCGCGGCTGGTGTGGTCTCAGGCGCGCAATAAACCGCAGAGCCGTCTTGCGCAGTTGTCTAAGCGTCAGCTGCCGGTGAATGCGCTGAATCTCGTGCTGGGAAGTTGCGTTGTGAGCACGTTGTGCATTTACGCGCTTAAGATCAATCTGGATGCGCTAATCATCTATGCCAACGGCATATTTATTATGATCTACCTGCTGTGCATGCTGGCGGGTTGTCGTCTGTTGAAGGGTCGCTATAAAGCACTGGCCGTTGTCGGGGGAGTGCTTTGCCTGCTGTTGCTGATGATGGTGGGATGGAAGAGTATGTACGCCGTCGTCATGCTGGCAGGGCTGTGGGTGGCGCTTTAGTCCCGCCCGGTAAGCGAAGCGTCACCGGGCAAAGACATTATCGATCGTCTTTATGATCCAAACGGTCGTGTTGGTCATCCTTACGCTGGTATTCCCCTTCAAACGTATCACCCGGGCCGGTGCTGAATCCGCCGCCCGGCATCCGGCTAAAGCGCAGATGCGGCAGCAGCTTCATGGTCAGGTGTTTTTGCACCGGCGGCAACAGCAGCAGCAGACCGAGGAAGTCGGTGAAGAAGCCCGGCAGGATCAGCAGCAGACCGGCAATAATCAGCGATACGCTTTTGATCATCTCGGCCGCCGGGCTCTCGCCTGCGGCCATCTTCTGCTGCATTAACAGGAAATTTTTGAAACCCTGATTACGCACCAGCGACATGCCGATGACGGAGGTGAAAATCACCAGAATCAGCGTCAGCAGGACGCCCAGCACATGGGCGACCTGGATAAAAATCGAAATCTCAATGTAAACATAGAGAAAGAAAGCAATAAACGGTATCCAGCGCACTGGCATCTCCTGTGTGGCAGGTGCCTTTTGGCCCCTGTCTGAATGTGTTCGCGACACGCGTCTGTAAGAGATGAGGACGGTTAGCTAAAATTCAATCGGTTTGCACGGATATTTTTTTTGGAAATATTAAAGCGGTGACCCATTTCACAGATTAATAATTATCATGGAATCGGGTCGATAATAAGTGATCCAGCTTACGGCAATTCGCTATCATCAGCATATGATCTCGAGCAATTGGCCGATTGAGGGAATAATCGTCGGTCAGAAAACATTCAAAACCACATAAATACTGTGTGTTTAGTACAATCCATCGGCAGCTTGAAAAGAAGGTTCACATGTTAAACAACATTCGTATCGAAGAAGACTTGTTGGGTACCAGGGAAGTTCCAGCGGATGCCTACTACGGTGTCCACACTCTGAGAGCGATTGAAAACTTCTACATCAGCAACAGCAAAATCAGCGACATTCCTGAGTTTGTCCGTGGCATGGTGATGGTGAAGAAAGCGGCAGCGCTGGCAAACAAAGAGCTGCAAACCATTCCTAAAAGCGCGGCAAATGCGATTATCGCGGCCTGCGATGAAGTGCTGAACAACGGCAAATGCATGGACCAGTTCCCGGTTGACGTCTATCAGGGCGGCGCGGGCACCTCCGTCAACATGAACACCAACGAAGTACTGGCAAATATCGGCCTGGAGCTGATGGGCCACCAGAAAGGTGAATACCAGTACCTGAACCCGAACGATCACGTCAACAAATGTCAGTCCACTAACGACGCCTACCCAACCGGCTTCCGCATCGCGGTTTATGCCTCCGTTGTGAAACTGGTCGACGCCATCAACCAGCTGGGCGACGGTTTCCAGCGCAAAGCGGTTGAGTTCCAGGACATTCTGAAAATGGGGCGAACCCAGTTGCAGGACGCGGTACCAATGACCCTCGGTCAGGAATTCCACGCGTTTAACGTGCTGCTGAATGAAGAAACCAAAAACCTGCTGCGCACTTCCGAGCTGCTGCTGGAAGTGAACCTGGGTGCCACCGCCATCGGTACGCGTCTGAACACCCCGGATGGCTATCAGCAGCTGGCGGTTCAGAAACTGGCTGAAGTCTCTAACCTGCCGGTCGTACCTGCAGAAGATCTGATTGAAGCCACCTCCGACTGCGGCGCCTACGTCATGGTACACAGCGCCCTGAAACGTCTGGCGGTGAAACTGTCCAAAATCTGTAATGACTTGCGCCTGCTCTCTTCCGGCCCACGCGCTGGCCTGAACGAAATCAACCTGCCAGAACTGCAGGCCGGTTCGTCCATCATGCCAGCGAAAGTGAACCCGGTAGTGCCAGAAGTGGTGAACCAGGTTTGCTTCAAGGTTATTGGTAACGATACGACCGTAACCATGGCCTCTGAAGCCGGTCAGCTGCAGCTGAACGTCATGGAGCCCGTGATTGGCCAGGCGATGTTCGAATCTATCCACATCCTGACTAACGCCTGCTATAACCTGCTGGAAAAATGCATCAACGGCATTACCGCGAATAAAGAAGTCTGCGAAGGTTACGTGTACAACTCCATCGGGATCGTCACCTACCTTAACCCGTTCATCGGGCACCATAACGGCGACATCGTCGGTAAGATTTGCGCCGAAACCGGTAAGAGCGTGCGTGAAGTCGTACTGGAGCGCGGACTGTTGACCGAAGCCGAGCTGGACGATATCTTCTCCGCCCAGAACCTGATGCACCCGGCATATAAAGCGAAACGATACACCGATGAAAGCGAACAGTAACCGTTCAGGCTAAGCTTCCGAAAGGCACGTCACTTGTGACGTGCCTTTTTTCTTTTTAGGCGTTACCAAAATACAACAATTCAATATCAACTTGTTAATAAGCAAGGCAGGTCCTTATGTTTGGAGCAGAACTCGTCATCGTCCTGTTGGCGATTTATTTGGGAGCAAGACTCGGGGGTATCGGCATCGGTTTTGCCGGCGGTCTCGGGGTGCTCGTTCTTACCCTTATCTTTCAGATTAAACCCGGCGCAATCCCGTTTGACGTTATCGAAATCATCATGGCAGTTATTGCCGCTATCGCCGCCATGCAGGTGGCTGGCGGTATGGACTACCTGGTGAGTCTGGCGGAGCGTATGCTGCGCCGTCATCCTAAATACATTACCTTCCTTGCCCCGCTGGTGACCTGGTTTATGACCATTCTCGCCGGTACCGGTCACACTGCCTTTTCCACGCTGCCGGTGATTACCGAAGTGGCGAAAGAACAGGGTATCCGTCCATCTCGCCCGCTCTCTATTGCGGTGGTGGCCTCCCAGATTGCGATTACCGCCTCGCCTATCTCCGCAGCAGTGGTGTTCTTCGCCGGTATCCTGGAACCCATGGGTGTGAGCTATCTGACGCTGCTGGCGATCTGTATTCCGGTAACGTTGATTGCAGTCATGATCACCGCCGTGCTGTGTAACTTCCTCGGCGCTGAACTGAAAGACGATCCGGTTTATCAGGAACGTCTGGCCAAGGGCGAAGTGAGCTTGCGCGGTAGCCAGGTCTTCAAACTGAAGCCGCATGCGAAACGCTCCGTGGTGCTGTTCCTGATCGGTATCGTGGCGGTGATGTTCTACGCGACGGCCATCAGTGACACAGTAGGCCTCATCCAGAACCCGGTTCTGCCGCGTAACGAAGCGATTGTGGTATTCATGCTGACCATCGCAACCCTGATCAGCATCACCTGTAAAATCGATACCAGCGAAGTGCTGAATGCCAGCACCTTTAAATCCGGTATGAGCGCCTGCGTGTGCGTGCTGGGTGTGGCATGGCTCGGTGATACCTTCGTAAAAGCGCACATCAGCGATATCCAGACCGTTGCGGGTGACCTGCTGCACAACTACCCATGGCTGCTGGCGGTGGTACTGTTCTTTGCCGCGACCCTGCTTTACTCTCAGGCTGCCACGACCAAGGCGCTGATGCCTGCGGCTCTGATGCTGGGCGTAACGCCACTGACAGCCATTGCCTCGTTTGCTGCCGTTTCTGCCCTGTTCGTTCTGCCCACTTATCCAACCCTGCTGGCGGCGGTTGAAATGGATGACACCGGTTCAACCCGCATCGGTAAGTATGTGTTTAACCATGCGTTCCTGATCCCGGGTGTGGTCGCGATTACGCTGTGCGTGATCCTCGGCTTTATCATCGGCGGCGTCGTGCTGTAAACCGTTTCGGGTTGTAAAAATAGTTAAAATCGGGCCGCTCTGCGGCCCGTTTCATTAATGACCAATCGCCTTGCGTGATATAGTGACCACTTTCGTGATGAGGAGGTCGACTTGTGAACACGCCTGATGCTGTTGTCGTATTGTGTACCGCCCCTGATGAAGCTTCCGCCCAGGATCTCGCCGCCAAAGTATTGGCCGAAAAACTGGCTGCCTGTGTAACCCTCCTCCCCGGAGCGACCTCCCTTTATTATTGGGAAGGCAAACTGGAGCAGGAGTATGAAGTCCAGATGTTGCTCAAAACCAACCCGGCAAACCAGCAGGCGCTTCTTGACTGCCTCAAATCTCATCATCCTTACCAAACTCCGGAACTGCTGGTATTGCCAGTGCTCCACGGTGATAACGATTATCTCTCATGGCTCAACGTTTCCTTACGCTGATCCTGCTGCTGTGCAGCACGTCAGTCTTTGCCGGGTTGTTTGACGCGCCCGGCCGTTCGAACTTTATTCCTGCCGATCAGGCATTTGTTTTCGATTTCCAGCAAAACCAGCATGACCTCAACCTCACCTGGCAGGTGAAAGAGGGCTATTACCTGTATCGTAAGCAGGTCAGTATCACACCCGCTCAGGCAAGCGTGGGCGCGCTGCAACTGCCTGCGGGAGAATGGCACGAGGATGAGTTTTACGGCAAAAGCGAGATTTATCGCCAGCACTTAAGCGTGCCCGTAACGGTGCAACAGGCAGACAAAGGCGCTACGCTCACCGTCACTTACCAGGGCTGTGCCGATGCAAGCTTCTGCTATCCCCCAGAAACGAGGATCGTTCCGCTTAGTGAAGTTAAAGCGTCTGCCGCCAACGTTGCTCCTCTTCCTGCAGAGGTCAAGCGTGAAGGTGAGCCTGCGTCAGACCTCCCTTTCTCCGCGCTCTGGGCCTTGCTGATTGGTATCGGCATCGCCTTCACGCCATGCGTACTGCCAATGTACCCGTTGATCTCCGGGATAGTGCTGGGCGGAAAACAGCGTCTTAGCACCGCCCGCGCGCTACTGCTTGCCTTTATTTACGTGCAGGGAATGGCGTTAACCTATACGGCACTCGGCCTCGTGGTTGCGGCGGCCGGCTTACAGTTCCAGGCGGCTCTTCAGCACCCTTATGTCCTTATCGGCCTGTCGGTGGTGTTTATCCTGCTGGCATTGTCGATGTTTGGCCTGTTCACCCTGCAACTGCCGTCTTCCCTGCAAACCCGCTTAACGCTGCTCAGCAACCGCCAACAGGGGGGTTCAGCAGGTGGTGTGTTTGCGATGGGAGCTATCGCCGGGCTGATTTGTTCGCCCTGCACCACTGCACCGCTTAGCGCGATTCTGCTCTATATCGCCCAGAGCGGTAATATGTGGCTTGGCGGCGGTACGTTGTACCTTTACGCGCTTGGGATGGGTCTACCGCTGATCCTGGTCACGGTATTTGGCAACCGCCTGCTGCCGAAGAGCGGGCCGTGGATGGAGACGGTGAAAACCGCGTTTGGCTTTGTCATTCTGGCGCTGCCGGTCTTCCTGCTGGAGCGTATTGTCGGTGACGTCTGGGGGATGCGCCTGTGGGCGATGCTCGGCGTAGCGTTCTTCTCCTGGGCGTTTATCGTCAGTCTGGGGGCAAAAAGCGCGTGGATGCGTCTGGTACAAATCGTCCTGCTCGCCGCTGCGCTGGTGAGCGTGCGTCCACTTCAGGATTGGGCATTTGGCACGCCAGTGGCTCAGAACCAGGCGCATCTGAATTTCATCCAGATTAAGAACGTGGATGATCTTAACCAGGCTCTGGCGCAGGCGCGCGGCAAACCGGTGATGCTCGATCTCTACGCAGACTGGTGCGTTGCCTGCAAAGAGTTTGAAAAGTACACCTTTAGCGACCCGCAGGTGCAAGGTGCGCTAAACGGGACCGTTCTGCTTCAGGCAAACGTGACCGCCAACAATGCGCAGGACAAAGCCCTGCTGAAGCAACTTAACGTGCTCGGGCTGCCGACCATTCTGTTCTTCAATCAACAGGGTGAAGAACAGCCAGGGCAGCGTGTAACCGGGTTTATGGACGCGGCGGCTTTCAGCGCGCATTTGCGCGATCGCCAACCGTAAACAACACTTTAAACGGGACAACCGTTGGGAATAACGGAGGAGAGAACCGTGCAACGCGAAGACGTACTGGGACAAGCCCTGCAATTACTTGAGATTCAAGGGATCGCCAGCACCACGCTTGAGATGGTAGCCGACCGTATCGATTACCCTCTGGATGAGCTTACGCGCTTCTGGCCCGATAAAGAGGCGCTGCTTTATGATGCCCTGCGCTACCTCAGCCAGCAGGTTGATATCTGGCGCAGGCAGCTGATGTTAAATGAAGGGCTGACCGCCGAACAGAAGCTGCTGGCGCGCTATACCGCGCTGACGGAATGTGTAAGTAACAACCGCTATCCGGGTTGTCTGTTTATCGCCGCCTGCACGTACTACCCCGATCCAGGCCATCCGATCCATCAGCTGGCGGATCAGCAAAAACGGGCGGCGCACGACTTCACCCACGAACTGCTGACAACGCTTGAAGTGGATGATCCGGCAATGGTGGCAAAGCAGATGGAACTGGTGCTGGAAGGCTGCCTGAGCCGTATGCTGGTAAACCGTAGCCAGGCCGATGTGGATACCGCTCACCGCCTGGCAGAGGACATCCTGCGCTTTGCCCAGTGCCGCATGGGCGGCGCGTTGACCTAAGCCAGCACCCCAGCCCAGGCTGAGACAAGCAGGCACAATGCCATCAGCCGCTGAAATCGCACCATCGCCACGGTGGTGCGAAAGAATTTATTTACCGCCTTCCCCAGCCACGCCCAGCACATCAGACACACCACCGAGATGGCCAGGAACCACAGCGCCATCAGCGCTATATCCCGCAGCGCGTGCTCGCTTGCAGGGGCAAACAGGCTGACAACCGCCAGCGCCATCATCCAGGTTTTCGGGTTTACGATCTGCAACAGGGCTGCAGCTTGCGCGGTAAAACGGGTATGCGTCTTCGCAGAGAGGTTTGCTGCAGGCGCGTTAAATAACTGCCAGCTCATCCAGCTTAGCCATAACACCCCTGCCCAGCTCATCATCTGACGAATCAGGGGGTACTGGCGAAGCACTTCCCCTGCACCGGCACCTGAAACCAGCACAATCATGCTCGCAGCCATGCATCCTCCAAGAATGGCCGGAACGGTTTTTTTGATGCCGAAGTGCTGGCTGTTGGTGAGAATGAGGATATTGGTCGGCCCTGGCGTTATCGAAGCGACAAAGGCAAACAGCAGAAAAGGTATTGTACTCACAGGTGGCTCCTTATTATCAGAGCCATCAATGTGCCGCTATTTTCTGGAAACGTCTGGAAGGTTTGTGCACAGCCGACGGTAATAGGCTGGCGATATACGGTATGCTCGCTGGAACCAGCGTCCAAGGTGGCTTTGGTCGGCAAAGCCTACCGCCGATGCCACATCCACGGGCAGCTCACCATGAGCCAGCAACTGGCGAGCTTTTGCAAGGCGTAGCTGAATAAGCCACGCATGCGGTGCCAGGTGAAACTCGCGTTTAAAACAGCGCGTCAGCGTGAAGCGGTCGATTCCCGTCTCACGTGCCAGATCCGACAACCCGACGTTTTCGTCCATATGCGCGTAGAGGTAATCGCGTGCACGATGCGCGACGGCAGCGCTTTGCCGTTGAGACGGGAGCCGCTTACGCCAGTGGCAGTGGGCGGTGATCTGAGAGAGCAGATTATCCATCGCGCTCTGCTGAACGATTTTCATCTCCGCGTTATGCAGTGTGGCAAAGGTCTCACCGATGCTACGTACCAGCCGTGGCTCGCGCGTCAGCGTTTGAGAAAAGTGCAGTGAATAGCTGTCAGGCGTAGCGTCATATAATCCGCGCAGCGTATGTGTTAGCCACTGCTCATCCAGATAAAAGGTAAGATAGGTAAAGCCGCCTTCTACAGGTGCGTCACCATCATGGATCTCACCCGGTTCCAGTAAAAACGCATCCCCCGGTTGACTACGATGACGCACGCGGCGGCAGTGAAACTGTTGAGTACCCGAAAGGGTGATCCCTACCAGATAGCTGTCGTGCCAGTGCGGATCGTAGGCATGCCCTTCGAAGTGCGCTTTAATCGTCTCAATGCCCGTCTCTGCATGCTGACGCAGCTCAAGCCAGTCGTTCGCCATACTGCCCTCCTCTTACTATCAGCATTGCTGCAGTGAACGGGTTCTGTCTGGAAGATTTGTGCACTTTCGTCGCATAAACCGACAGATTGCCGCAAACTTAAGCAGTTGAACAGCTTTTCCCTAAATAATGTTGACGCTCGGGCAGGATTGCGGTTTAATGCGCTCCGTTGCCCGGATAGCTCAGTCGGTAGAGCAGGGGATTGAAAATCCCCGTGTCCTTGGTTCGATTCCGAGTCCGGGCACCACTTTCACTTCTATGGTTGT
>NZ_JAYJLI010000030.1:0-17768 GCF_051948675.1 Enterobacter sp. Lyrl_3 | reverse complement strand
CCGTTTCCAACATCTCATCTATCTACTTAGCTCAGTAGGTAGAGCAACTGACTTGTAATCAGTCGGTCACCAGTTCGATTTCGGTAGTCGGCACCATTATTCACACAAGAAGCAAGTGTACTGCATGGATGAATCCCGCTCACTGGGCGTGTCGGGACAGTACACTTCCTTGTTGTGATGAATCCCCCTGTGCGGAGGGGCGTAAACAGCGAAAACAGACCATTATCTGTCTGGTTTGGGACATCCGTTAGTGAGTCATGGCTGCTGACCAAAGGCTCACCGGGAGGCACCCGGCATCACAACAATTTTTTGGCCCTTTAGCTCAGTTGGTCAGAGCGAGCGACTCATAATCGCCAGGTCGCTGGTTCAAGTCCAGCAGGGGCCATCAGACCGCCATTAGCTCAACAGGAAGAGCGTGCATTATGCAGGTACGGGGTTCGAGGCCTCGATGGCGGCCCAAAGCGCTGTTAGCTCAGATGGACAGAGCGTTGCCCTCCGGAGGCAAAGGCCACTGGTTCGACTCCAGTACAGCGCACCAGTTTCAATGTGCGGTGAATCCCCCTGGCGGAGGGGCGTTCTGAGTTCCTAATCAGCCGACGAACGCGGGTGAATAGCCCACCAGGAAGCACCCGGCACCGCACCACTCATTATTGCGGTCACTATATAATGGCTATTATCTCAGCCTTCCGGGCTGATGATGCGGGTCCGATTACCGCTGACCGCTCCATATTAAGCCTTCCGGTCTGAGAAGAAGAGGTTGCCCGGAGTGACCGGAGGGCGAACAGTAAAGCACACTGGCGATAGTTCGTACCCTCAGGTTCTCCAGTACAGGCGGTGTGCGGTCAGTGTGCTTTACTGTTGCGGTGAATCCCACTATGCGTAGGGGCATAAACAGTATATGGCATTTATGATGGTTGATATGCGAGCCATGGTAGCTGACCAAAGGCTCATGGAGAGGCACTCCACACCGCAACCCTCACTCTGGTGCGTATTCTGATGATTCCGGTCAGTGATTCCGGCAATTTCGATCGCGCTTCTCGCGCTGGTTATTTCTTACTTTAGTTTTTAACTCGTCTGATCGGTTTGCGCCAGTTTATGCATTGATTCACCTCTGAGCTCAACGCGGTGCCCGTTGTGCACAAGCCGGTCCATCAGCGCTGTTAGCGCCAGTGATATAAGACGGTAATTCACCATTTGAGTTGCCCATAAAAAAGACCCGCCTGTGCGGCGGGTAACAGAAAAATCTGATTAAAAGGAGTTTATCTGTACTGCAACTTCACTGTCAGCACGGGGGAGGAATATGTCAAATACAGACAAAAAAAGCCCGCACGGGCGGGCAAATGGTCATAAAGCATCATATTGATTTGCTTGTTATATAGGGCGTGATAAAAGTCGGAACGGAATGTATTGATTGAAAGTGTATTACATGAAAATTGCGAGAGAAATCACATAAAGTAATTTCCTGGGCTGGTGGAACATGACTAATTTTCTGGACTGGCGAAGTACCACTGGTGGCATAAGAAAACAAATCCCTTTTGTGACAGCGCATGCGCTAATACATATGGCGCATCAGATGGGGCGAGGAGAAAAGAAAGGGTTGCAGCGCCAGCGGCAGAATTCAACTGGCATTTACCCGTACTAAGGTTTATCTGCCGTGCCGGGATGTCAATATTGCACCGAAAGGTTTCGACCGGCGTCTAAAACATGATTTATTTTAATTAACGACGTGGTTTCATGATGAAGCGATACTGGATACCGACATTCTTTTATACATTTCTGGCCTGTGGTTGCCTCTGGCATACTTTGTACGTCAACTATGGTCATGCGATGTCGAGGTCACCTGTCGATGACCCTTTCGCAAACAGATTATTGGCTAATAATCGAACAGTGGACCAAGCAATTCCGGGTGGCACAGGGTATGAAAGTACGCCTTTGCCTGACAGTGATTTTGTGCGACTTTACCGTTTCCGCAATGGCGACCACTGGTTCCGGGATATGAAGAACGGACGCGATTTCTTTTCTTACGCCAGGCAGAATGTACAGAAGTCTCTGCGAGACAGGGCATTGGTATTTTTTGCCAGCTATAACGCCACCCCGATGGTCCGGGGAATAGGACTCAGCCTGCGAATGCAATATTTTCTCATAGCTTCAAATGCTGAACGATTTGCTCTATGGAGAAAATGACGTGCTGCCTGTTTCATCTCAGGTACAGACTGAAAAAAAAGGACGCAAAGTGACAATAACGTATCCAGCTTTGCGGCCTTTAAGGTCAGTTTTTCTTCTCGTGACGGTGGTTTTTTTAGCGTGCTGCTTTTTATTATGCGCTTTGCTCTCGATACGTTTTTTTTCTGCCGCGTTCTTATCCTCCATATACTGCGAGTTTTACGGGTTGATTACCGGACCTGGCCCTCTTGCCGCTACAGCGCTAATTGCGGAGGATGTGTCATCGCTGGCATTTGCTGCGATTGTACTTAATCCGTTCAGAAAAATAAGCAGCGTAAAAGCGGTGTATTTATTCATGTGTGGTCTCGTTGCTGAAATATCAGAGAGCGATTTATGGTAGTGTTAATGTAATGGTCAGGAATTTTACTTTTTAAAAGCACCTGATGCTTTCCTTTCTACATTTCGAATGGTTTTCTTTTTTGCTCTTTTTTTTTACAGTTAGCCCGGCTTTTTGTTTTAGTGTTTTTTTATCCGGAGGCACTGCGTGTGTCTCAACTTTAGCGCTGTGAGTAAACTCAGACGGCGATGGAGCGGGGGGAAGGCGGGTTGTTGGTGCAGCCTGAGCCACGTTGACGATATTTATGAGAAGAGCACCCACGAAAGCACAAATAATTGACTGATGCATATTGTTTCCTCTGTTTTATTAATGTTGGGGAGTCGGTCATGAGATATTGAGCTGTTCGCGTCATATTTCATGGTGTTGTTTACATTCACTAAGCAAGCTGTTTTGTTGTATCCCTGCGTTAACACCCGCTTTCGTTAGTCACAGGCATGTGACAGACAGGTAATGTTTTCACTGTATTGTCTCCTTTTACCAGTCACTGCGCTTGTTCATCCTGTAATGCCCCCGGGTACCCATTAATAACAACTCACGAAGTAAGTTGTAGGTTGTGGTCATCTGAATATCTTTTTCACTGAGACTCATCTTTACATAAATAGTCTTCTCGTCCGCACGTGGCACCTTACTGCAATCAAAACCAACTGCACATACAGGTGATGAGGCGGTAACAAGGCCCGGAAATGCGGTTACTACAACGTCATTGTATTTTTTATCCTGAGCACGATGCGCGTACTCATGAGGGCATGGTGCTGTGTAAACATGAGACCGGTAGACAGCAGGTGTCAATATTTTGCACGTAAGGTCCCTGCGAACTTATTATGACGCGTTATTTTAGTGTGCGTCAGCGCGAATGAGCGCACAGTCAGGAGGTAGGGTTTTGTTCCATTACATTGAGCTGAGGCGATCGCCAGGATGACAGGTACTGAGGTCAGGCGCTGAAGCACTGAGTCGGATGATCGCGTCAGAGCGTGCTGTACTAACACGGGTGTTTGAGGCTGGTGATGAAGCACTGACAACGGTAGTCCCCCGAAAACGCGTTACGGTTCAACACGTAAACCGAACAGACGAGTTAAAAACTAAAGTAAGAAATACACAGCGCAAGAAGTGCGTTCGAAATCACAGGAACCCCCTGTGACCGGAATCATCGGATTACGCAGGAATAAAAAAACGGCGCATTTGCACGGGGATGTCCAGGTGCGCCGCAAGTGAAACAAAACTATCGTTAGGGATGTGGCGCAACGCTCAGTGTCCGCGAGCGCTGCGCCGTGTCCGGGAAACCGGCATGGAAACCCAGACAGTGGAGATATTCATAACGGGAGCACGTGAAGTCAACAGATGGTGGCTGCGCTAACCTGAGAGACGATAACGATGCAGAAACAGGGATCGGGAAAGCGCAGCCATTGATTGTGAATCGCACAGCACCGCATCCATGCGGAATCCTACGAGCTGTGCTTTAGCTTATGTCGAAACAAGCATCTTTGATACTCGAAACGGGAGTGTCGAAAGTCAACGCTGATCAGCAATGACACAATTGGTGATTTCTTGGTTCACTCGTGTGAGTGGCCAGATTTATTGCCGAAATGCTCAGCGCGAAAAAATTCTTACTCTTAACTGAACAGCATTAACCAGATGAAGAATTTCCTTCCCGGCTCTTCGGTCGCTGGAATATATTGTGCATGGCATTTATTAAGTCTAACGCACTGCTTAAGATTTCGTTTTTCATAATTAAATCCATTTATGGGGGCGGTGAATGCCTGAACGGGGCGTGGGGTCAGTCCAACTAACCTGCCTGAGAGGCCAGTTATTGGTGGCATCAGGTGCATAATAGCGTGCACTCTTAACTCAGGTGCAATCCGATGGTTATCTCACCGGAGACCGGTGAATGCCGGCAGGCCCAGATCTTCGTAGCGGTGCTGGGCGCATCAAACTACACCTTCGCGGAGGCCACCTATACGTAGTCGCTGCCGGACTGGCTTCTCAGTCACGTCAGGATGCTGGAGTTCTTCGGTGGTGTCCCAGAAATCCTGGTCCCGGATAACCTGAAAAGCGGGGTTAACAAAGCCTGTCGCTACGATCCCGAACTGAATCCCTCTTACCAGCAACTGGCTGAGCATTATCAGGTTGCAGTGATACCTGCCTGTCCCAGAAAACCCAGAGACAAGCCAAAGGTGGAAGTTGGCGTTCAGAATGTCGAGCGCTGGATCCTGGCCCGACTACGACACCAGGTCTTCTTCTCGCTCGCAGAACTGAACCACTGTATCCGTACGCTGGTTACAGAGCTAAACGAACGGCCCTTCAAAAAACTGCCGGGCAACCGCCAGGAAGCCTTCGAAAGGCTGGACAGACCCGTGCTCAGACCGTTACCGGTACAACCGTGGCGCTACCGGCACATCAAAAAAGCGAAAGTGAATATCAATTATCACGTTGAATATGAACAGCACCATTACTCGGTACCCCATCAGTACGTCGGTAAAACGGTGGAGCTTCATGCCTTCGACAACCTGCTTGAAGTCTGGGCTGACGGGCAGATGATCGCCAGTCACCCACGGCGTCTTCATCCGGGTAACAGTACCGCCGCAGAGCACATGCCAGAACGCCATCGCCACCATCAGCAGTGGACGCCAGAGCGGCTGAAAAGCTGGGCGGCCGGTGTGGGCTCCGACACCCTCGCGTGGGTCAGCGGACGTCTGGCAGAAAAAGCGCATCCTGAACAGGCCTATCGCCTGTGGCTGGGGCTGCTGAGTCTGACGCGCGAGTATCCTTCAGAGCGCGTCAACAACAGCTGCCGGCTGGCTAACGCTGAGGGGCTGACCCGGCTGAAGCATATAAAGTCGATCCTGAAAAATAACCGCGACCTTGTTCCGGCGGACAGAGATCTGCATCCGTCCCAGGAGCTACCTCAGGAACATGAAAACATCCGTGGCCCGCGCCACTTCCAATGAAACAGGGAACCCGATAATGCCACACACGCTGATGAAAAAACTGACAAAAATGAAACTGACGGGGATGGCGACCGCGCTGTCCTCACAGATGGAGCAACCCGGTACATACGAAGAACTCTCCTTCAGGGAAAGACTGGCGCTGCTGGTCACGCGTGAATCTCTCGAAAGAGATCAGCGCAAACAGAAGCGTCTGCTACAAAAGGCACGGTTGAGGCTTGAAGCCTCAGTCCACGACATCGACTACCAGCCAGAGAGAAACCTCGAGCGTTCGCGGATCGGTCAGCTGAGCCAGAATGAGTGGGTGGTCAGGGGACTGTACCTGCTGATAACCGGTCCCTGCGGCTGTGGCAAGACCTATGTGGGCTGTGCTCTGGGCAACAATGCCTGCCAGCAGGGCTACAGCGTACAGTACTGGCGACTGAGCCGGTTGCTGGTTGAACTGACGCACCGCCGTGCTGATGGTAGTTACCGGAAACAGCTTGCCCGGCTGTCAAAAACGCAGCTGCTTATCCTGGATGACTGGGGTCTCGAGCCGTTACTGCCAGCGCAGCGTAACGATCTGCTGGAACTGATGGACGACAGGTACGGTAAGAACGCCACGGTGATGATAAGCCAGCTGCCGACGGATGAGTGGTACGGTTGCGTTGGCGATAACACACTGGCAGACGCGATCCTTGATCGTCTGATGCATAACTCCCACCGGCTGGAAATGAAAGGTGAGTCGATGAGAAAAAGACTGGCACAGGTTGACTGAAAGTGAACGGTCGGTGTAATAAGAGGATGTTAGGGCGCGTTAGGAAATAACGCGTTCACGTTCCCCCGGAATAACCGTTCATCTTCACCAGAATACGCATCATCCGGGTAACATTTGGATAAATGTTGTTATTCACCCAAGCTCATGAGTAAAAAGAAAACAAAAAGCACCATCAGTAAAATAAATAAACCAACAACACCGGCAATAAAAAGGTCATGTAACATGGTCACTGTCCAGTTCTGTATTGATAATTAACAGTTAGAGTGTTGTTTTGATATTTCAGATGCACTGTTAATCCCGTGATATTATTTATCAGAAGCCAGTCTCTGTCTGGTCAACCAGCTTCGGGTATGAAATGTTATACCGACGTCAGAAACGGTAACCCACCCCGAGGTTCCAGCCGTTGGTGTCAAGGCTACCGCTGGTATGGTCACTGCTGAAGTCTGTACCTTCGTAACCCACGGTGATATTGATATCCTCGCGCGGTGTTATCTGGAACCCGGCGCCATAGCCGTAACCCCATTTGGTCCCCGGCACATCCTGATGGAAGAACGCCGGTCCCACCTGCGCGTAGAGACCCAGCATATTGTTCAACTGGTAAGAGGGGCCAGTCAGCAGGGATAGGTGATCCGCATTACCATGACGCCCGCCGCTGCCCATCGTCCAGGTGACAGAGGTGTTCAGACCCCAGCTGTCCACGAATGCATGGTTATCGCCAAGGCGAAAACCGTGCAGGGTACCAGCACGATCGCTGTGTTGCTGAGCGTACCCCAGTGATACAACGTCACTGGCCCCCGTGTTGGCAAGCGCCGTGTGAATGCTCATAAAAGATGCCAGTAGTGGCAGTGTCAGGATCAGTTTTTTCATTATTCTCTCCGTATTTCGGTTCGTCACAGTTTATTCACATTTTCAGGACAGAAACGGGAGGTAATTGCAATATCTCTGTGAACTTACACAGATCAGTGCGATGCCGGATACAAAACCCGCATGGCAGTTGCTGGCGTTCCTGAACATTCCCGGGGCTGCCAACATTATGCGTCAGGGGGGATTATTTCTCAGCGATTCAGTGTGTCAACGCTGCAGGAGATGGTATGTAAGCGTCCCGCCACCGACGTCTGGTGAAAATCTTCCCGCCTGTTGAAAATTGGCGTCCATCATTTTCAAATAATGGACATCATCGTATGAATAAATGGCAGTGGATGGAGGAGGCGCTTCGCCTTCACTTTGACGGTAAGCGCCCCGTGAAGGACGTGGGGTAAAAATTAGTTTACAGAGAGGGTTACGTTCCAGGGCAACAGCTCTTTCACGCGGTTGGCAGGCCAGGTATTGATGACACTGATCACGTGGCGCATCCAGGCTTCCGGCTCAATGCCGTTGAGTTTGCAGCTTCCGATCAGGCTGTACATCACTGCCGCACTGTCACCACCACCATCAGAGCCGAAGAACATGTAGTTACGCCGCCCCAGCGCAACCACACGAAGTGCGTTTTCGCACAGATTATTGTCGATCTCAACCCAGCCATTGCGGCAGTATTCGTTCAGTGCATCCCATTGCTTCAGCAGATAGGTGAACGCCTTCGCTGTGTCCGAGTGGCGCGACAGCATGTTCATCTGCCCCTGGAGCCAGTCATACAACGACTGCATCAGCGGTACCGATCTGGATTTTCTGACCGCCAGTCGCTCTTCTGCCGGACTGCCGCGGATCTCTGACTCGATAGCATACAGCGCCCCGATACGACTGAGCGCTTCTGTTGTTGCTGTCGTTGGATGGCGAACATGTACATCATGGATCTTGCGTCGGGCATGCGCCATGCAAGCCGCTTCGGTTACCCGCCCACTTTCGTAAAGAGCGCTGTAGTCCGCCAAATGTTGCTGTGGATGGATACCTTTGCGGTCGGGAGAGTAGGAGAACCACACTGCGGCCGGCATGGTTGAGCCGGCGTTGCGATCGTCACGAACATAGACCCACAGCCGCCCGGTACGGGTTTTACCCTGACCGGGTTCCAGTACATTCACCGGCGTGTCGTCTGCATGCACTTTACCCGGCATCAGCACATAGTGGTTCAGTTCATCATACAGCGGACGGAGTTGCTCTCCCATAATATCAACCCAGCGCCCCATCGTATTACGGCTCAGCTCCACGCCCTGCCGGGCGTAGATTTCCGACTGACGATACAGCGGCAGGTGCTCAGCGAACTTCGCCATGATAATTCGCGCCAACAGACCCGGGCTGGCATAACTGCGCTCGATGGGTTTTGGCGGCAGCGCTGCCTGCACGATACAGTCGCACCGACTGCAGGCCAGTTTTGGACGGACCGTTTCGATTACCCTGAACGCGGTGTTG
Organism: Enterobacter sp. Lyrl_3; assembly: GCF_051948675.1. Classification (NCBI taxonomy): domain Bacteria; kingdom Pseudomonadati; phylum Pseudomonadota; class Gammaproteobacteria; order Enterobacterales; family Enterobacteriaceae; genus Enterobacter; species Enterobacter sp. Lyrl_3. Next base: position 9,166 of record NZ_JAYJLI010000030.1, on the reverse strand, counting down.
ATAATATCCAGTTGTTCAGAGATGCTTTCCCCCAGCGGTTTCAGTTTGCCACTGCAGACAGGGCATTCGGTTTCTGCCGGGGAGATAACCTGTCTGTCACGGGGGAGTGTGGCCGGAAGCGCTTTGCGGGTGGGAGAGTCTGATGTTTTTGGTACTGCATCTCCGGCCATTGAGGTAAGTTGCGAGTGCGCTTCGCCAAGCCTGTTCTGGAGGTCGGTTATACGCTTTTCAGCCTGAGCGATCTTCTTTTCTATCTTCTCGCGATTTTTCTCGCTGCTGCGGCCAAACAGCATTCTCTGTAGTTTAGCGACCAGCGCCCTGAGTGAGCCGATCTCGCGGGCATAGCCGGTTATTTCACCGGACAGACGAACGATAATCGCCTGCTGGGCGACCAGCAGGGCCTTCAGTTGCTCGATGTCATCGGGAAGTGCACTGTTCATTCCCCTGTTTTATCACGGGTTATATTCGTATACCAGGCCGTTCCGTCCGTTTTGGATGCTGCCAGGCGATCCCCTCCAGTAGCATGGACAACTGGGCAGGTGTCAGATGCACTTTCCCTTCACGGCTCACCGGCCACACGAAGCGGCCCTGCTCGAGGCGTTTGGCGAACAGGCACAACCCGTCACGATCGGCCCACAGTATTTTCACCATTTTGCCACTGCGGCCCCGGAAGACGAAGATATGCCCGGAGAACGGGTCATCCTTCAGCGTGTTTTGCACCTTCGAGGCCAGACCGTTGAAGCCACAACGCATATCGGTGACGCCAGCGATGATCCAGATTCTGGTACCGGTCGGCAGCGTTATCATCGGGAACCGCCTTTCATCTCATGGATGAGAACTCGCAGTATTTCAGGTGTCAGCGGGTCAAAGAGTTTTACCACTCCTGATGCCAGGTGCAGTTCACATCGGGGAGAGTTATTATTCTCAACAACGGGAGATTCGTTGTTTTTGTTTTGCCAGAAGGGATTAGTTACAGGAGCTGCAGGTTCTGGAGTATCAGTCAGTGCAAGCGGAACGGGCAGTCCTTCCTGCATATTATCGTCGTTTAACAAGCCATTTTCGTACAGGTTTTTCCAGTTAAACAGCATGTTATCATTGATGCCGTGTTCTCTGGCAATGCGAGCAACAACAGCACCCGGCTGTAATGCCTGCTTAACCAGGTTGATTTTAAATTCACGGCTGTAGCTGGTCCGACGTTTCTTACGCCATTGGGCATCACCAGTATCAACAGGAACAGTATCAGGACGATTACCCTTTTTTCTGTTAGTAAACAGCATCTGGTCGAGCTGGGTAAAAGAGAGCGTTTCTGGTAATGGCCACTTAATGCCGGATGCAATAAATCGCTGGAAAAGCACATGCACCGTGGAATGGCTGAGATTAAGGTGCTGAGCTATTGCCCGGATAGAAAGGTTATCTTCAAACCGGAGTCGAAGCGCATCAGGTAAATAAGCCCGATAGCAAGTCACATCGTTTGTCCCAGAATTCATCGTTCGCGTCCATCAATATTCAGATGGACGCGATTGTTACCAGACAGGACAATCTTCTCAAGACGTCCCTCACGGGGCGCTTACCTTTGACGGGAAACTGAGCCGCATGAAGGCCGCCAGACAGCTTAATATTGCTGACTCAACCCTTTATGAATTTTTTAACCGCTTCACCCGATGTAATCTGACCTGGCCGCTTCCGGATGGCATGACGATGTCCCGGCTGGAGAAACAACTTTATCCCGGGAAATCCGTCAAAAAACGGCGTAAGACCCTGTCTTCAACTCCCGCGCTTTTTAACAAAAAGCAGCGACGCCCCAACTTTCCGGAGGCATTTAAACGTCGCCTGGTTGAGCAGTCCCTCCAGCCAGGCATTAACATCGCGCAGCTTGCCCGCGATAATAATATCAATGATAACCTGCTGTTTAACTGGCGTCGCCGTTACCTGCAGAAGCAAAATATAAGTTCCACTGTCACTCCCGTAACCCTGCTCCCCGTAGAAATAGCGGAGCGGCAGCCAGCCGTTATTGATGGCGCACTTCTGAATGTGCCGAAAAATGACGACAACGCAGAACTGTGCTGTGAAGTGCATCTGCCGGGGGGCTCTTTAAAACTCAGTGGTGCAGTGACGCCAGCCCTTCTGCAGGCGCTGATCGGTGAACTGAAAAGGGAGCCGCGATGATCTCCCTTCCTGCGGGTACAAAAATCTGGCTGGTTGCCGGTGTCACGGATATGCGTTGCGGCTTCCACGGTCTGGCGTCAAAGGTACAGAATACCCTCAAAGCCGACCCGTTCAGCGGACATATCTTCGTGTTCCGGGGGCGAAGCGGCGTCATGCTGAAGGTCCTCTGGGCCGACAGGGATGGCCTGTGCATGCTGACCAAACGGCTCGAAACCGGGCGGTTCATCTGGCCACAGCACCGTGATGGCCGGATGTACATGACGCCGGCACAGTTATCCATGCTTCTTGAGGGGATGGAGTGGAGGCACCCGAAGCGCACAGAACGTCCTGGACTTCGGATATAACCCGTTCATAACGTTGGGAAATGGATAACCTGCTTCCCGACGATATCGAACAGCTTAAAGCCCTGCTGCGTGAGCAGCGGGCGCAGAACCAGCGCCTGTCAGGTCTGGTCACCAGCTATCGTCACGAAATCGACAAGCTGAAAGCACACATCGCCAGGCTGCAGCGAATGGTGTTCGGCAGCCGGAGCGAAAAAAGCCGCGACAAAGCGGTCAGACTGCTCAACAAAGCGAAAAAGCGTCTGGAGGACCTGCAGGCGGAAACAGAGACCGTGCTGGGGCCAGATCCCGATCCGGCAGTCCCGCGGGTGCTACAACAGTCTTCCCGTCGTAAACCATTACCTTCTCATCTTCCGCGGGAAACACGCTCTCTGGAGCCCGTGGAAACCTGTTGCCCGGACTGTGGTGGTGTCCTGAAACCACTGGGAGAAAACCTCTCCGAACAACTGGAACTCATCAGTAACGCCTTCAAAGTTATCGAAACCCGGCGGACAAAGCTGGCCTGCGGTAAATGCGATCGCATCGTTCAGGCTCCAATGCCCTCAAAGCCAATGGATCGCAGTTATGCTGCATCGGGGTTGCTGTCGCACATCCTGGTGGCGAAATACTGCGATCATGTCCCGCTGCACCGGCAGTCAGTCATCTATGGGCGACAGGGTGTGGAGCTGAGCCGGAGTACGCTGGAGCGCTGGGTGGATGCGATGGCGGACAAACTGCGCCCGCTGTATGACGAGCTGAACGGTTATGTCCTCCAGCCCGGAAAGATCAGCACGGACGATACGCCGGTGAATCTGCTGGCGCCGGGCCAGGGCAAATGCAACACCAGCCGTCTGTGGGTGTATGTTCGCGACGATCGCCGCGCAGGTTCTGAAATGCCTCCGGCTGCATGGTTCGCCTGGTCAGCAGACAGAAAAGGCATACATCCTCAGGAGCACCTTGCAGAGTACAGCGGTACGCTGCAGGCAGATGCTTACTCGGGTTACCAGGCCCTGTACAACAGCGGCCGGATAGCAGAAGCAGGCTGTATGGCTCATGCGCGACGTAAGTTCTATGATGTTCATGTCAGAACCCCCACCGGGGTTACAACAGAAGCGCTGAAGCGGTTCGGTGAGCTGTATGCTGTAGAGGCGGAGATCCGCGGCAGCCCGGCGGAGCATCGACTGGCCGTGCGCCGGGAAAAAAGCCTGCCACTGATGGCGTCGCTGAATACCTGGCGTCAGGAACAGGCAGTCCAAACGTCGTCAATCTCAGGGTTAAAAAAAGCGTTCACATACCTGGAAAATAACTGGGATGCGCTGAACGAGTTCTGCCAAAACGGCTGGGTTGAAATAGACAATAATATCGCAGAGAACGCGCTTCGCCTGGTGGCACTTGGCCGCCGTAACTGGCTCTTCGTGGGCTCAGAGAGCGGGGGAGAAAACGCGGCGATCATGTATACGCTGATGGTGACGTGTAAACTTAACGGGATAGATCCAGAGGCTTATCTGCGGTACGTCATCGATGAGATCAGCGACTGGCCGTCAAAACGCCTGAAAGAACTCCAGCCCTGGAATATCAGTCTACCTGCTGGCACGGCTCAGTCGTCCCCCGCCTCTCAGGCAAAATAGTGTCCATCAAATAAAAAAACAGTGTCCATCATCGACGCAGAGCAGGGACGTCGATGGCGGGACGCTTACGTTCAGGGTATGTCTGAGAGAATATAAACCGACCCACCAGGGTGCGTCAGTTGTGTTGTATCCGTCAGAACATCTCAGATAAAGCCTGGTCCGATGAGATAACTCCTGTGGTATTATTTTGCACCCCACTCCTGTATCTGCAGGTGGGGGGTAAAATAATGAATCAATAGCTCCGGGAGACATGCCGCAATGGCGAGACGTAAATATCTGACACAAAACGAAGTGCAAAGCCTGCTGGAGGCCGCGAAGCAGTCGCGGAATCCGGAGCGGGACTACTGTCTGATATACATGAGTTTTATCCATGGTTTCAGGGTGAGTGAGGCCCGCTACCTGAGACTGTCAGATATCGATTTAAAGCAGGGGAGCCTGTACATCCACCGTCTGAAGCAGGGGTTCAGTACCAGCCACCCGTTGCTGAGGGAGGAAATTCGCGTTATCCGTGCCTGGCTGAAGGTGAGAAACAAAATGGACGGAGCGGAAAGTGACTGGCTATTCATGGCCCGTCACGGCGGAGCGCTGAGCCGGCAGCGCATCTATAACCTGCTGCAGCAGCTCGGAGAAAAGGCGGGGCTTTCGTTATGTTCGCATCCGCACATGCTGAGACACGCCTGTGGATTTGCGCTGGCGGACCGTGGCGTGGACACGCGGCTGATTCAGGACTACCTGGGGCACCGCAATATCAGGCACACCGTACGTTATACGGCCAGTAATGCGGAAAGATTTGAGGGGGTGTGGCGGTTGAAAAACAAGCGAAAAAGGGTTCATTTAGGACCAAACTGTTAACTATCTTAGTTCAGTGCCGTTATTTTTCCATAACGAAAAGATGATAAAGTTTGATGCTATTTGTAAGTGATTGTAAATAGGAGAAAAGGCTCGATGCACTGTCAGGTGTAATTACCTGTATTTAATAAGGTTATCCCTGTTTCACCCTCTTCGAAATTTTCTTTTTTCTCTCCAGCCCCTCTCACATTTATCTCTTCTTTCGAAAAGGAAAGTCCATTTTCCTGTTTTGCTCCTGAATGTTGGTTAAACCATCCGGCCCTTTCTCCTTTTAAGGCTTAAAACTCCGCCTGCGAAAAATGGTTGTCAAAATGGTCCTAAATGTAAACCTTTTAGCCATTTTTATACCGGCGAACCCGAGGAGTCCTGAGTGATTAATACGCGTCAGTTGATGTTTTCTGCATCCCTGTTCTTAAGTGGCCTGTGCCTGAGTGGTGCCGTCCAGGCTGGCGGGATTTCGTTAGGGGGAACCCGTCTGATTTTTGATGGTTCCAATGATGCCGCCACCCTGTCGGTGAACAATGGCTCCACGGGAACCTGGCTGATGCGTTTCTGGGTGTCACCTTATGGCGATAAGGGAAATGATACGGGGGCTGACGGGAAAGGCGGGGCGGCTGCCAGTCTGCCTTTTGTGGTCACGCCGCCACTGTATCGCCTCGATCCGCAGGGCGCTGTGGAATTGCGTGTGAACCGCGTCAGCGACACCCTGCCGGCAGACAGGGAGTCTGTGTACTACCTGAACTCTCTGGCCATTCCTCCGAAGAAAGGTGATAAGGGGTACTCGAAGGCGGTGACCAGCGGCCTGCAGTTTGCCGTCAACACCCGTATCAAGCTGATTTATCGCCCGGCGGCGCTGAAGGATGCGGCCGTGGTGAAGGCCCTGCCCGGTAAACTGACAGCCAGTGCTGATGGTAAAACCCTGACGGTTAAAAACCCGACGCCATACTACATCACGATGGTGTCACTGGCGGTCAATGGTAAGGCTGTTGCAACAGACATGGACACCATGGTGGCGCCGTTCGGCACCCTGTCGGTACCGTCTTCGGTCGCACACGGCAGGCTGACGTATTCCACCGTGGATGACCGTGGTGCGCGCACACCCGTGACGGAAAAAACCTTCTGATACACCTGCCCGAGAAAGGCATTGCTGAGCGAAACACGTTATGAGAAAGCAATGGTCTGAAGTCTCCGCGAGGAGAGGTACGGCGGTGTTGCACCCTGCGGGCGGGAGGCTTTCTCTGTGTGCCCTGGCGGTGATGATGTCAGTTGCCAGTGCGCAGGGAGCGGCGGCTGATGCTGTTCCTGCCGCAGCGCCGTCCGCGTCAGGTGGAGGAGGGGACCAGGCTCTCACCTTTGACGATGACTTTATGTCCATGGTCGATGGCGGAAAGGGGAAAGGAAAGGATCACGTTGACCTGAGCTACTTCGCCCACCGTGGCGGAATGATGCCGGGTGATTACCCGGTGCAGGTCAAGGTGAACGATAAAATGGTCGATGATGGCCGGATGCTGACGTTTCGATCCTGGCCTGACCAGCCCGGAAAGCTCTATGCCTGTGTGACGCGAGACATGCTGACGGAGTGGGGGGTGAAGTCTGAGGAGCCAAAGGCGGTCGCCCCGGGAAAAACACCGTCGGCGACTGACGCCTCTGCGGTGGCAACACCTGCGGCAAAGGGAGCGGCAGGGAGTGCTGACTGTCCGGTCGGGGGGGTGGTGTCGATGGTCCCCTGGTCATCAGAGAAGTTTGATTACAACAAAAAATTACTGGCGATTACGGTTCCTCAGGCGTCGCTGGGGGCCGCGTCCGAGATGCGCACCCCTCCGTCACGATGGGATGAGGGTATTCCCGCTCTGCTGATGAATTACAACTACAGCGGCAGTCAGCAGAGTAATCAGGGTGAGCGTAATGGCAGCGATTTTCTCAGTCTTAACGGACAGTTGAATGTTCTGGGCTGGCGGGTGCGCAGTGGATTAGCCTGGCACCGTTCAGACAGGGGCGGCAGCGACTGGAATACGCAGGATGTGTATGCCCAGCACGATTACAGTTTTATGCGCGGCGGACAGTTTTCGGTCGGTCGTCTGACGTCAGATGGCAGTGTGGTGGACTCGGTCCCCTTCACCGGCGTCACGATGGCGTCGGATACGGGGATGCTGAATCCCTCGGCAACAGGATATAAGCCCGCCATCACCGGGATTGCGAATTCGCCTGCGACCGTAACGGTACGACAGTTCGGGAAGGTTATCTACCAGCAAAACGTGCCCCAGGGGCCGTTTGCCCTGACGGACTTTAACCGCAGCGGTAACGGTGATGTTGAGGTTGAAATTCGTGAGGCGGACGGCAGCGTGCGGCGTTTCACGATGTCCTCGGCGGTGGCACCCACACTGATGAATGCCGGCGAGATGGGTTACAGCATGTCGGCGGGGCAGGCTCAAAATACGGGTGGTGGTAACAGCCGTCTCTCCACATCGTTTGCACAGGGGAACCTGTCATACGGAACGGGCGGAAATACCAGTCTGCTGGCGGGGATGCTGTTGTCGCAGGACTATCAGCAGATATCGGCAGGCGGCGGGTGGTACTCGGGACTGCTGGGTGCTTTCTCGCTGACTTCCTCACTGTCTGCCATGCGGCTTTCGTCGTTTCCGGGCGAGCACGGGCAACTGACCGGGGTGTCCTCACAGTTCACCTGGTCGCGGAACATTGGTGGAGCCACGGTAGGTATGGCTGCCACCCGCTACGGGTCAAAGAATTTTCACACCTACAGCGATGCCCTGGGGATGACCCCGGATACGCTGAGGAGCGGGAACGGACAGAAGGCCAGTTATCAGGTGTCGCTGTCCCGCTCGCTGGGCGTGTTCGGCAGTCTGACGCTGACCGGGAATCAGACGCAGTACTGGGGAGGCGAAGCCACCCAGAGAGGGTACACCGTCAGCTACAGCACCACGGTGAAGGATGTCGGTATTTCTCTGGCTGCCGGGCTGAATACCACGGCGGGGACGTCCGGGAGCGGGCAGGGGGGCTTCAGTCAGGGGCCACGAAACGACCGCAGCATGACGCTGAACATTTCCCTGCCACTCGCGAAATGGTTGGGTGGCAGCAGTACGATGTCCGGCAACTACATGTACTCCCGGTATAACGGTCGGGCGAATCAGCAGGCCGGCGTGAGCGGGTCGGCGCTGGACAGCAAGGTTAACTACAGTGCGTCCACGGGCTGGGGTGATTCTGACAGTAGCAGTACCAGTGTGGGCTACAGCGGGAAATATGCCGCCATGAGCGCCGGATACAACATGTCGGGCAGTGATAATCATGGCTGGAGTTACGGCATGAGTGGCGCGGTGCTGGTGCATCCGCAGGGGATAACGCTGGCCAAATCGCTCTCGCTGGACGGGGCGAATGCCCTGATTGAGTTACCGGGTGTGGGTGGTGTACGCATTGCAGGTGTGGAAACGGACTGGCGGGGCTATGCCGTGGTGTCGGGGCTGACACCGTACGATCTGAATAAGCTTAGTGTGAATATGACCAACCTGCCGGGGAACGTTGAGGTGGACAGCAGCAGTAAGGCGACGGTGCCCACCCGCGGTTCGGTGGTCAGGGTGCGCTTCACGGGCTCCCAGGGGTACAGGGTGCTCTTTACCCTGGCGCGAGCGGCAGGGGGTGACATTCCGTTTGGTGCGGTGGTGTCACTGAAGAAGCAGGATAAGCAGGCCCCGGAACACACCGGCATTGTCGGTGACAGCGGTCAGGCCTATATGTCCGGTCTGCCGGACAAAGGGAAGCTTCTGGTGACCTGGGCGGACGGAAGTGATGGTCGCTGTACGGCGGATTACAGTCTGCCGCAGGGGACGGATGAGAAGCGTCTGAGTCAGGTGACGGCGACCTGTCGCTGAGGAGAGAACGGTGAAGAAACGCAAGAGCACGGCGGGCGTTGTAATGCGCCTCTGGCTGGCCGGCGGGCTGCTGGCAGGGATAAGCCCTGTATACAGCCAGGCTGCGGAAGATACCCTGACAGCACAGAAGACCCCGCCGGTGGCGGTGGTGTTTGGTGTGCGCTCCCTGGCCCCGGAGACGCCCGTGAGTAATCAGCAGGCATTTGTGTCGCAGGAAGTGACGTTACCGGATGTGGCCTGTGCGGCCTGTGAGGCCAGCAGTACCCACTGGGAAAGTGCCTGGGTGGTCTCGGGGGCGGACGCAATGAAAACGGAGTCA
>NZ_JAYJLI010000029.1:0-19377 GCF_051948675.1 Enterobacter sp. Lyrl_3 | reverse complement strand
ACAGGGAGAGGGAACGATTACACCCTCTCCCATGGGGAGAGGGCTGGGGTGAGGGGCCCTGCGCGCAGAGGGGCTACTTCAACGTCCCCACCAGCGCCTTCCTGCTATCTTCCAGCGACACCACGCGTTTACACACGTCTTTACCGAACTGCTGGAAATCGGCTTCCTGATTCTTCCACTCGTTCTGAATCGAGGTCTGCAGACCGCCCAGGCTACCCAGCACGCCCTGCAGCGGGTTACCGCCGCCTTTCAGTACCGCTTTGGCGCCCATCTCGTTAATGCTGTCCTGCAGGATGCCGCCCATGGCCTGATTCACCAGCTGCTGGCCGTCAGCACGCACCTGATCAATCGCTTTGTAGTGGAACGTCAGGCCGTCGGTACGATGCTCGATAATTCGGTTCATCTGCTCTTTCAGCTGTTTGTCGAGCTTCGTCAGGCGGGTGCGCATGTTGCTGCTCTCACCCACCTCTTTGGTAATGATCTTATCCAGCGCAACGCGGCCTTTTTCAACGCGGGTCAGGGCACCTTCGTCAATCCACGGCAGCGCAGTACGCAAATCGGCCTGGTAGTCTCTGGCCTGCTCACGCTGCGCGGCGGTCAGGTTGTACTGTTTGCCATTGAACGTGACATCACCCTGCGGCGTGATGACCAGATTGCCGTTCTCACCTTTAACCTGAACGGTTTGCGGACTTAACACCACGTCATCACGCGGGGTGACGCTACATTTATACTCCGCATGGGCGGTGAATCCGGTTGCCATTAAGACAACAGCCAGCAACGTTTTGCGCATCTTTAACACTCCCTCAGACAAAATGGGCCAGCTAATGCTGGCCCCTGACTTCTTTATTAGTCCCACCAAACGTCGAAAAGTTCGCTGACGCGGACATCTTCCAGTTTGTGGTCTTCAAGCCATTTACGTACCAGCGCCTGATGTTCTTCGGTGCATTTACCCACTTCCTGGGTGCAGATAAGACCTTCCCAAGCCAGATAGCCGCTACCGTCGAAGGCCAGCTTGTTTGGCTCGATCACCTCGTTGATGAACGCATCAACGTCCTGATCGATCTGCTCAACGCCGGTGCCTTCCGGGAAACGCCAGGCAACGGAGAAGCCCACTTCCTGGAATTCTTCGATGTGCATCTTTTTACGCAGACGACGGCTACGATTCTTTGCCATTATTTCACCCTCTCGAACATTAAGTCCCATACGCCGTGACCAAGACGATGGCCACGCTGTTCAAATTTCGTTACCGGACGCGATTCCGGACGCGGTACATAGTCGTTGCTCTTTGACTGGTTTTTATACCCGTCCAGAGACGACATCACTTCCAGCATATGTTCCGCATACGGTTCCCAGTCGGTCGCCATATGGAAGACACCGCCCAGTTTCAGCTTACTTTTTACCAGCTCAGCAAACGGCGCCTGAACGATACGGCGCTTATTATGACGTGCTTTGTGCCACGGGTCAGGGAAAAAGAGCTGAACCATGTTCAAAGAATTGTCAGGAATCATTTTGTGCAGCACTTCTACCGCGTCGTGACACATCACGCGCAGGTTCTCGACCCCCTCTTCGTGGGCGGTGGCCAGACACGCGCCAACGCCTGGAGAATGCACTTCTATGCCGAGGAAGTTCTGCTCCGGGCGGGCTTTCGCCATGGTCACCAGCGAGGTGCCCATACCAAAGCCGATCTCCAGGGTCACTGGCGCATCGCGACCAAACAGGTCGGCAAAGTCGAGCGGCTGCTCGCTGAACTCAACGCCCATCACCGGCCAGTAGTTGTCCAGCGCGTGTTGCTGCCCTTTTGTCAGGCGACCCTGACGGCGGACAAAGCTGCGAATACGGCGCAGCGGGCGACCGTTTTCATCAAATTCCGGTGAAATGACGTCGTTTTTCATAAAAGAGTTGTCTGCTTGTGAGAATGTTCGGGAAACGGGCATTATCCAAAGTTAAGGCTTCTATGCAAGCATGGGAAAGATCCGGTTTACAGCAGATTGACGCTGTGCTGCAATCGGCGTCCCTGATTATACGAATCGATGACCATGCAAGCCTCTCAATTTTCAGCCCAGGTGCTGGACTGGTACGACAAATACGGGCGTAAAACCCTGCCCTGGCAAATTGAAAAAACGCCTTACAAAGTATGGCTCTCCGAAGTGATGTTGCAACAAACGCAGGTTGCCACGGTGATCCCTTACTTTGCGCGTTTTATGGCGCGCTTTCCCACGGTAACCGATCTGGCCAACGCGCCGTTAGATGAGGTGCTGCACCTGTGGACAGGGCTTGGCTATTACGCCCGCGCGCGCAATCTGCACAAAGCCGCACAGCAGGTCGCGACGCGCCACCACGGTAAATTCCCGGAAACCTTCGACGAGGTGGCGGATTTACCCGGTGTCGGACGATCCACCGCGGGTGCCATCCTCTCACTGTCCCTCGGCAAACATTTCCCGATCCTTGACGGTAACGTGAAGCGCGTGCTGGCACGTTGCTATGCGGTTGACGGCTGGCCGGGGAAAAAAGAGGTCGAAAAGCGGCTGTGGGAGATCAGCGAAGCGGTGACCCCGGCAAAGGGCGTGGAGCGGTTTAACCAGGCGATGATGGATCTCGGTGCGATGGTCTGCACCCGCTCGAAACCAAAATGCGAGCTCTGCCCGCTCAATAACCTGTGCGTGGCGTACGCAAACCATTCATGGGCGCAGTATCCCGGTAAAAAGCCGAAGCAGACGCTGCCGGAGCGCACCGGTTACATGCTGTTGATGCAGCACGGGGACGAGGTCTTTCTGGCGCAGCGCCCGCCGAGCGGCCTCTGGGGTGGTCTATACTGCTTCCCACAGTTTGAAGATGAAGCCACGCTGCGGGCCTGGCTTAAACAGCGCGGCATTGCTGCCGATAACCTGACGCAGCAGACCGCGTTTCGCCACACTTTCAGCCATTTCCATCTGGATATTGTGCCGATGTGGCTTCCCGTGTCCTCCTTCGCCTCGTGCATGGATGAAGGCACCGCTCTCTGGTATAACTTAGCGCAACCGCCATCAGTCGGGCTGGCGGCTCCCGTGGAGCGCCTGTTACAACAATTACGTGCCGGTGCAATGGTTTAGCATCGGCTAAAAAAGAGGAATGAGTATGGCCAGAACCATTTTTTGTACTTTCCTGCAGCGCGACGCTGAAGGCCAGGACTTCCAGCTCTATCCGGGCGAACTGGGTAAGCGCATTTATAACGAGATCTCCAAAGAAGCCTGGGGACAGTGGCAGAAAAAACAGACCATGCTGATTAACGAGAAAAAACTCAGCATGATGAACCCGGAACACCGCAAGCTGCTGGAGCAGGAGATGGTGAACTTCCTGTTCGAAGGTAAAGACGTGCACATCGAAGGCTATACGCCGCCGGAAAAATAACAGCGCGCGGGGGAAACCCCGCCGTTCAAGCAAACACAACACGCACTCCCGGAATGATGAAAAAAATTTTAGCGCTAGCCCTTGTTGCGCCGTTGCTTGTCTCGTGTTCATCCAAAAAAGGCGATGAATACAACGAAGCCTGGGTTAAGGACACCAACGGTTTTGATATTTTGATGGGGCAGTTTGCCCACAACATCGAGAACATATGGGGATTTAACGAAGTTCTTATCGCCGGACCTAAGGATTACGTTAAGTACACCGACGCATACCAGACCCGTAGCCACATCAACTTCGATGACGGTACGATCACGGTTGAAACCATCGCGGGAACTGACCCTGCGGCGCATTTACGGCAGGCCATTATCAAAACCCTGCTGATGGGCGACGATCCGGGATCTATCGATCTCTACTCCGACGCTGACGACATTACCATTTCTAAAGAGCCGTTCCTGTACGGTCAGGTCGTGGACCAGACCGGTCAGCCAATCCGCTGGGAAGGCCGCGCCACGAAATTCGCCGACTATCTGCTGCAAACGCGTCTGAAAAGCCGCACCAACGGCCTGAAAGTGATTTATAGCGTCACAATTAACCTGGTGCCGAACCACCTCGACAAGCGTGCGCATAAGTATCTGGGCATGGTGCGTCAGGCGTCACGTAAATATGGCGTGGATGAGTCGCTGATCCTGGCGATCATGCAGACCGAATCGTCCTTTAACCCGTACGCCGTGAGCCGTTCCGACGCGCTGGGGCTGATGCAGGTTGTCCAGCACAGCGCCGGTAAAGACGTGTTCCGCGCACAGGGGAAATCCGGCACGCCGAGCCGTAGCTATCTGTTTGACCCGCAAAGCAACATTGATACCGGCACGGCCTATCTGGCGATGCTGAATAATGTCTATCTGGGCGGGATTGATAACCCAACCTCACGTCGTTATGCGGTCATTACCGCGTACAACGGCGGTGCAGGCAGCGTGCTGCGTGTCTTCTCGAATGACAAAGTGCAGGCCGCAAATATCATCAACAGCATGGCGCCGGGGGATGTCTACGCCACCCTCACCACCCGCCACCCGTCTGCGGAATCCCGTCGTTATCTGTATAAGGTGAATACGGCGCAGAAGAACTATCGTCGCCGATAATCAACACACCTTCTCCTGCAAGGAGAAGGTGTTCTGCTTCCCCTCTCCCTGTGGGAGAGGGCCAGGGTGAGGGCATCAGGCCGCACCTACCCCATCTCACCACCCATACGAAAATGTTATTTGCATCACAATCCAAACTGCAAATTAATGTGGATTGCATTTTTTTGCGGGAGGTAACAAAACATATCGTTGCCAACTGATAGAATTGCATCAAATAACAACCCTGAATGTTCCTATAACAACATATCTCCCGCTCACTTGTGAGGAAAGTAACATGAACCTTAAGCTGCAGCTTAAAATATTGTCGTTTCTGCAGTTCTGCCTGTGGGGTAGCTGGCTGACTACACTCGGCTCCTATATGTTTGTGACGCTCAAGTTCGATGGTGCGTCAATCGGTGCCGTCTACAGCTCGCTGGGTATCGCGGCGGTCTTTATGCCAACGCTGCTGGGGATCGTGGCGGATAAATGGTTGAGTGCGAAATGGCTATACATGCTTTGCCACCTGGTGGGCGCGGGCACGCTGTTTATGGCAGCCCAGGTCACCACGCCGGGGGCGATGTTTATGGTGATCCTGCTTAACTCGCTGGCCTACATGCCAACGCTTGGGCTGATCAACACCATCTCCTACTACCGCCTGAAATCCGCCGATATGGATATCGTGACCGACTTCCCACCTATCCGTATCTGGGGCACCATCGGTTTTATTATGGCAATGTGGGGCGTGAGCTTCGCGGGCTTTGAACTGAGCCATATGCAGCTCTACATCGGTGCGGCGCTCTCCGTGGTGCTGGCACTGTTTACCCTGACGCTGCCGCATATTCCGGTATCTAACCAGCAGAAAAACCAGAGCTGGAGCACCATGCTCGGCCTGGACGCTTTCGCGCTGTTTAAAAACAAACGCATGGCGATCTTCTTTATCTTCTCCATGCTGCTGGGCGCGGAACTGCAAATCACCAACATGTTCGGCAATACCTTCCTGCACAGCTTCGATAATAACCCGCTGTTCTCAGGCAGCTTTATCGTTGAACATGCCTCGGTAATGATGTCCATCTCGCAGATCTCTGAGACGCTGTTCATCCTGACCATCCCGTTCTTCCTGAGCCGCTACGGCATCAAGAACGTCATGCTGATCAGTATTGCCGCGTGGATGTTGCGCTTCGGTCTGTTCGCCTACGGTGATCCAAGCCCGTTCGGCACCGTGCTGCTGGTTCTGTCGATGATTGTTTACGGCTGCGCCTTCGACTTCTTCAACATCTCCGGTTCGGTGTTTGTGGAAAAAGAGGTTAAACCTGAAATCCGCGCCAGCGCACAGGGTATGTTCCTGATGATGACCAACGGCTTCGGCTGTATCCTGGGCGGTGTGGTGAGCGGTAAAGTGGTTGAGATGTATACCACCAACGGCATTACCGACTGGCAGCCAGTGTGGCTTATCTTCGCCGCATACTCGCTGGTGCTGTTCTTCGCGTTTATCGTGCTGTTCCAGTATAAGCATGTACGCGAACCGCACGGCGCACAGCCAGTCGCGCATTGATTATTGTGCCGGGTAGGCGAAGCCGCCACCCGGCTATTTTATTGCAGCAAGCACCCACCCCACCGACAGCAAATCCGCGCTGCCGCCCGGGCTCAGGTTGCGTTCAATTAATGCGTTATCCATTCTACGCAACGCTTCACCATCCCAGCCGTCAGCCAGCAGTTCCCGCGCATAGTCCTGAACGTAGCCCAGCCCCTCAATGCCGCCGCGCGACACCAGATTGCTGTCCTGATTGATTGCCATCAGGCGTAACAGCAGGCCGTGAAGTGAATGTCCGTTCCACTGCGCCAGCGCTTTACGCACCGTCGCAAAACCACTCTCCGCCTCGCCGCGCGCGCCGGTTAAGCCGTACTGCCGGAACTGCCGCTCCCCCGCCGTCGCCTGCCCGCTGCGTTCGGCCAGCTCTCGCGAAACCAGCCCGTGGCAGATGTTACTCACCTCACAACAGAGGCTTTCCGCGGAGATATTTTTCACACGCCCGGCGGCGAAGCAGAGTAAACCAAGGGCAAAAATGCCCCCTTTGTGCGTGTTCACCCCGTTCGTTGCGGCATACATCGCCTGCTCACAGGCCATCCCCATCGGGCGGAGGATCCGTAACTGTTCGCCTGCGGGTTTATCGGCATGCGTGTTACCTAGCTCAGCAAAGCGCGAAAACCACGGCGTAATCGCCATAATGCTGCGGACAAACAGCGCGTGATCCATATCGCGATGGGAGCCGTTATTGAGCCTGTCCACCAGCCCCGGTTTCGGTGTCAGCGCCAGCTCCTGCCACAGCGCCTCTGCGGCAAGCGCGGGGACGTTAAGCGGGCGCGGTTTAGTCGCGAGCAAACCAGTCATCGATCATCTTCTCCACGCGCGCCACCACCTGCTCCACAGGATGTTTGCGCGAACGGGAACAGGCGTGGGCCGGTTCATCACAAATCAGGCAGCGTCTGAGATGGGAGCCCAGCGACTGACGTCCAACGTGGCCGTTTTCAGGGCAAATCACATCCAGATCCCACAGCCTGCCAAGCGGGTGCGTCTGCTCCAGCTCCGCACAGTGGGCTTTGATTTCTGCCGCGGGATGGGCCACGCACCACAGCGCTTCGGGCCCGGTCGGGAGCCACAGCACCTGGCGGTCCAGCACCTGCCAGCGGTTTTCCCACAGCAGCTGGTCGCACATTTGTAACGCCACGCCCATGGTGTTGCGATAGCGCAGGCTGTCTTTGATCTCCCCGGGTGTTACCAGCGTGAGGGAGATCACCGGTTGTTGATAGTGCGTAAGCCAGTCAGCCTGACGGGCTGCGCGGCGCTCTTTCGCCGCAAGCAGCGCGTCCAGGCTGACACCCGCCCGCACGGGTGTCGCAATGGTCATATTCACTCCTTTACCTGTCGAACGGTGTCGATCACGCTGCCGTCGCGGTAGCGGATCACCCCGACAATTTTGTCGGTGAACTCAATTGGTTTCGGTACGCCTGTCAGCGAAATCGCCCGCTCATAGAGGGCGTTGATATCCACAACCTTCAGCCCTGCTTCCATGAGGCGTTCGCGGATCTCCGGGCGCGCCGGGTTGACCGCAATGCCGTGATCGGTGACCAGCACGTCGATGCTTTCGCCCGGCGTGAGGCGTGTGGTAACGCGCTTCACCACCGTCGGAATGCGGCTACGCAGCAGCGGCGCAACGACGATGGTCAGGTTCGCCGCGGCGGCCACGTCGCAGTGCCCGCCGGACGCGCCGCGCATCACGCCATCGGAGCCGGTAATGACGTTAACGTTGAAATCGACGTCAATCTCCAGCGCGCTGAGGATCACTACGTCCAGCTGGTCGCAGCTTGCCGCCTTACTGCCGGGGTTGGCGTAGACGTTAGTGGAGATCTCCACGTGGTTCGGGTTGCGCGCCAGCGAGGCCGCCGCCTGGCCGTCGAAGCACTGGGTATCGAGCAGCTTTTCAATCAGCCCCTTCTCGTGCAGATCCACCAGGCTGCCGGTGATGCCACCCAGCGCAAAGCGTGCCTTCACGCCGCTGCGCTCCATCTTCTCTTCCATAAAGCGGGTGCAGGCGGTGGCCGCCGCGCCGGAGCCGGTCTGCATCGAGAAGCCCGGTTTAAAATAGCCGGAGTGCTCAATCACATCCGCCGCGTAGCGGGCAATCATCAGCTCGCGCGGGTTACTGGTGACGCGCGCCGCGCCGACGCTGATTTTCGCCGGATCGCCCACGCTCTCCACCTGCACGATGTAATCCACCTGATCCTGCACCAGGCTGGCGGGCATATTGGGGAACGGCACCAGCGCTTCCGTCAGCAGCACCACCTTGCGGGCAAAATGGGCGTCCACCATCGCGTAGCCCAGCGAGCCGCAGCATGATTTCCCGTGCGTGCCGTTGGCGTTACCAAACTCATCACTGCACGGCACGCCAAGAAACGCCACGTCAATGTTCAGCTCACCGTCCTGCAGCAGCTTTACGCGCCCGCCGTGAGAGTGAATTTGTACCGGCTCGTCCATCAGCCCGTGGGAGATGGCATCCGCCAGCTTGCCACGCATGCCGGAGGTGTAGATCCGGGCGATCACCCCGCTTGCAATATGCTCGATCAGCGCGTCGTTACAGGTCATCAGCGAGCTGGAGGCGAGGGTCAGGTTTTTGAAGCCCATCCGCGCCAGCAGCGCCACGACGGTGTTGATCACCCGGTCGCCTTCACGAAACGCGTGGTGGAAGGAGATGGTCATTCCGTCCTTCAGGCCGCTACGCCTCACCGCCTCTTCAATGGAGGCGCAGAGTTTGCGGCTGTGTTTCGCGTCGCTGTCCGCCAGCCACGGCGTGGCGCTGTGGGCGGTATCAAACGGTTTTAACTCCCGCAGATGGGGAAAATTCACATGGAGAAGTTCTGTCTGGTTCATTGTGTCATCCTTACCGACGCACGCCGGAAGCCGCCGCGCGTTCGAGCACCACCTGCGCGTGGTTAATAATCGGTGCATCCACCATCTTGCCGTTGAGCGACACCACGCCAAGGCCGTTACGTTCGCCCTCTTCTGCCGCTTCAATCACCCGCAGGGCGTGATCCACCTCTTCCTGGGTTGGCGCATAGGCGTTATGCAGCAGGTCTATCTGGCGCGGGTTGATCAGCGATTTGCCGTTAAAGCCCATCTTGCGGATAAGATCGACCTCGCGCAGGAATCCGGCCTCATCGTTAACGTCTGACCACACCACGTCGAAGGCGTCGATGCCTGCCGCGCGGGCGGCGTGCAGCACGGCGCAGCGGGCGTAGAACAGCTCGGTGCCGTCGCCGCGCTCGGTCTGCATGTCCATCACGTAGTCAAAAGCCGCCAGCGCAATGCCGATCAGGCGCGGCGAGCTACGGGCAATCGCCACGGCGTTGATAACGCCAATGGCCGATTCAATCGCCGCCATAACGCGGGTGGAACCAACCTCGCGCCCGCACTCCTGCTCGATACGCTCAAGGTGACCTTCCAGCTCGTAGATGTCGTCCGGGGTGTCGGTTTTCGGCAGGCGGATCACGTCCACGCCGGCGCGCACGGCGGCTTCCAGATCCAGCAAGCCAAACGGCGTGCTCAGCGGGTTTATGCGCACCACGGTTTCGATGTCCTGATACATCGGGTGCTGCAGGGCGTGGAACACCAGCATTCGCGCGGTGTCTTTCTCGCGCAGAGCAACGGCATCTTCAAGGTCAAACATGATGGAGTCTGGACGGTAGATAAACGCGGTTGAAAGCATGGCGGCGTTGGCGCCCGGCAGGAACAACATACTGCGGCGGAGTTTGCTCATTTCAGCGCCCCCCAGTTAATGGCCTGTTCATCGGCAGCACGCAGAAGCGCGCTTTGCAGGCGGGCGCGGATCACACAGTCCAGCGCCCCTTTGTCTTCAATAATGATAAGTCCCTGGTGCACGTTCATGGCGCGCAATGTCTCGTTGACCACCTGGCGAATTTGCTCGCCAAACTGCTTAATCACTTCACTGTGGATGACTATCTCCAGCTCGCCGTGAGCGGGAGCAATTTTCACCATCAGGTCGCTGGACTCCTGCGTTCCGGCCAGCGCCTCCCTTACAATTTTCATGATAAATTCCTGGTAGTTAAGCGACTTCGGCACTCGCACGGTAGTGTGTTTCGAGGTGCGCGAAGGTGGAGTCCGGGACAATCTCCCGGATCCGGGAAAACTGCTGAGTCTTGAGCAAGCGGCGCACTTCGGACGCTGAAATGGCATTGCCGGTGGCCTTGATGCGCGGCATTTCCACCACCTCAATCTGCGGGCTCAGCAAGGCGTGCAGCGTCTGGTTGTACTGACGGGTGATATCGCAAAACGGCTCGGAGCCGATAAAACGATGGGTAATGTCCAGCGCCGGTGCGATAAAGTCGCGGAAGATCAGCACGTCGATTTCGCTCCACGCCTGCTGCACTTTGCCGGTCTCTTTCAAAAAGTAGGCCGGGAAGGTGGCGCGGGAGATGATGTACTGCGAGCCTTCATGCACAGTCACATTTGGCAGATGCGCGACGCCCGCACGCACCATTCCGAGGCGCGCGCTGAACGGAAAGAACGAGGCATCTTCACGCACCACAAACAGGTGCAGGGCGTCACACTGCATCGCCGCCTGCTCCACCAGATGACGGTGGCCGAGGGTGAACGGGTTGGCGTTCATCACTATCGCGCCAGTCTTCTCCCCGCCCTTGCGCATCCTGCCCAGGGAACGGCAGTAACGCTCGATCCCCTGCGGAGTGTTCTCCATCAGCACGGCGTTGTTGCCGCTCTGGGCAATCGGCCAGAAGCCGCTACGCGCAAAGCGCTCCTTATTGCACGGTCGCGTGCAGAGGAAGAGGTGAAAATGACCGCGCTCCAGCGCCGCATTCTGCACCTCCGCCAGCAGGCGCGCGCTGAGGTTCTCGCCGCGAAGCTGCTCGTTCACGGCCACACACTTGATGACGTTGGCGGCAAGACCGGCGCAACCCACCAGCTGCGCGCCGGACCAGGCTTCGACAAACAGCGTGATGTCGTTGTCCAGGCCAAGGCCACTGTCCGCCAGCAGGTAACGGATCTGGCTTAAGCGTTCCGGGTGTTTCGCCACCAGCGTGTGGCGAAAATCGATGGGTTGACTGTTCATGCCGCCTTTCTCAGTGTGCCGCCGCAAGCCCGGTGGCTGGCGCTTCCACAATCACGTTGCTCAGATGACCGATATGCTCGATCTCCACTTCAATGCGATCCCCCTCTTTCATAAACAGCGGCGGATTACGCTTTTTACCCACCCCGCCCGGGGAGCCGGTGATGATCACATCGCCCGGACTTAAGCGGGTAAAGGTGCTGATGTACTCGATCAGCTCCGCAACCTTGTGGATCATGCTGCTGGTGTTATCTTCCTGCACCATGCGGCCGTTCAGCCAGGTGCGGATCGCCAGCCTGTGCGGGTCCGGGATCTCATCGGCCGTTGCCATCCACGGGCCAAACGCGCCGGTCTGACGCCAGTTCTTACCGGCAGTAAACCAGGTGTGCTGCCAGTCGCGGGCGGAGCCGTCCATGTAGCAGCTGTAGCCCGCCACGTGGCGCAGCGCCTCGTCACGGCTGATGTTTTCCCCGCCCTTGCCGATGATCACCGCCAGCTCGCCTTCGTAGTCGAATTCGCTGGAGTGACGCGGCTTCAGCACCGGCTCGTTGTGGCCGGTCTGCGAATCCGGGAAGCGCACGAACAGCGTCGGTGCCGGGTTGTGCTGGTCAAACTCCTTGCGCTTGTCGGCGTAGTTCATGCCCACGCAGAGGATTTTTTCCGGCTGCTCAATCACCGGTAAGAAGGTGATGGCGCTCATCGGCACGTCCACGGCATCGTTCAGGTAACGGGTGGCCTGCGCCAGCCCGTTGCCCTGCAGCAGCGCTTTGAGGTCGCTGTAGCGGTCGCCGAGACGGCGACCTAAATCAATCACACCTTCGGCCTGGACGATGCCGTAGCTGCGTTTTCCCTGGTATAAAAAGCTTGCGAGTTTCATTGTTCTTTCCTGAAAACTTAAACGAGGAAGTTGCCCAGAATCAGCAGTGAGATAGAGACGTTAATCGCGCCGCCGATACGGGTAGCAATCTGGGCGAAGGGCATCAGGCTCATACGGTTGCCTGCGGTCAGGATCGCCACGTCACCGGTACCGCCCTGGCCACTCTGGCAGCAGGAGACGATGGCGACATCAATCGGGTGCATACCAATCTTTTTGCCGACGAAGAAGCCGGTCGCCACCAGTGAAGAGACGGTACTGATAATCACCAGCAGGTTAGTCAGCGTGAAGGCCGCGACCAGTTCATGCCATGGGGTGATCGCCACACCGACCGCGAAGAGGATGGGATAGGTCACCGAGGTCTGGAAGAATTTGTACACCACCTGAGAGCCTTCCAGCAGACGCGGAGAGGCACCGTTGCAGAGCTTCACCAGCACCGCCATAAACAGCATGCCAACCGGCGCAGGCAGACCAATCAGCTTGTGGCCGAGCATGCCCAGCATGTAGAGCAGCACCGCCAGCAACGCACCGGAGGCGATGGTGGTGACGTCCGCTTTGCCAGAGAACGCCGGTTGAGAAACGGTGGCATCGGCATTCGCGCGGTTCGGCATCAGCTGACCTTCACCGGTCAGGTGTGGATAACGCTTGCCCAGCTGGTTCAGACAGCCGGAGATGATGATAGCGGTCAGCCCGCCGAGCATGACCATCGGCAGCACGCGACCGAGCGCCACGCCCTGATCCATGTGCAGCAGGGTGGCGTAGCCGATGGAGAGCGGGATAGCCCCTTCGCCCACGCCGCCTGCCATAATCGGCAGAATGATAAAGAAGAAGATCTGGAACGGCTCAAGACCCAGCGCCAGACCCACGCCCATCCCCACCAGCATGCCGACGATCTCGCCGCACAGCATCGGGAAGAAGATGCGCAGGAAGCCCTGAATCAGCACGGTGCGGTTCATGCTCATGATGCTGCCGACAATAATGCAGCAGATGTAGAGATAAAGAATGTTGGTGGATTTATAGAACTTAGTGGTGGATTCCACTACCACATCCGGCAAAAGGCCGTAATAGACCAGCGCGGAGGGGATAAAGGTGGCGCAAATCGCCGCCGCGCCGAGCTTGCCGACAATCGGCAGGCGTTTGCCGAACTCACCGCAGGCAAAACCGAAGAACGCCAGCGTCGCCACCATCACCACGATATCGCTTGGCAGTTTTCCGCCCAGACAATCAATGGCAATCAGCGCGCCCGCCAGGACAAACAGCGGCAGAGGAATAATCCCGATTTTCCAGGTATCCATAATATGCCACCAGCGCTCTTTGAGCGATGGCCGCTGAATATCAATCGGGTCGTGGGTAACAGAGAAAGAATCGTCAGTTGTGCTCATAATAAGCCCCTTAGTTATTTTGTGCGTTCAGCTTAGAGTCACAAAGGCTTACTTTATGTGAGGAATGGCATATTAAAAGCGAAGTTTTAATGGCGACTATGGTTTTAATGGTTTCTTTTATTTAATGTGATTTGCCCCTTATTTATTGCCGTGGTTTTTATGGTTTCTTTTCTAAATCGAACAAACAAATAACATTTACACGGTGGTGTTTAAGGGAAAACCCTTTCAGATAATTCTTTTGCAGGCCTTGCTGTGCAAGGGATCACAAGTTTTCGGCAAAGCGGGTATCCACGCGAAAAAAGATGATATATTGACAAACTTCGTTGATACCACGCGTGATTGTTATGAAAGTATCGTTTCAGATTAAGCTGTTTGTTTCGCTGGTTGTCTTTTTCTCAGTGCTTTTTGCTTTGCTGGGCGGATATTATTATGTCGACGTTAGCCGACAGCTTTATCAGGAAATGAGCGCACGCGCAAAAATACAGGCGGAAGAGATCGCCCTTATTCCGTCATTACGAAAAGAGGTCGAACAAAAAGATATCAACGCCATTCACGATTTTATGCAGAAAATAGCCACCCACAGTGATGCCAGTTTTATTGTGATTGGCGATAACAAAGGGCTGCATCTGTTTCATTCCGTTTTTGCGGACAGAGTGGGCCATACGCTGGTCGGCGGAGACAACGAAGAGGTGCTGCGCGGTAAAAGCACCACCACTATCCGCAAGGGAGGATTAGGCATTTCGCTGCGCAGCAAAGCGCCCATTTTTAACGATGCCGGTCAGGTAGTGGGAATTGTCTCGGTAGGCTATCTCACCAGCTATCTTGAAACCATCACCGTCAGTAAAGTGGTTAACATCCTGATCGCCGCCGTACTGTTACTGCTTGCCCTTTTTATCTTCTCCTGGTTCTTTACCCGCAGTATCAAGAAGCAGATTTTCTCCCTGGAGCCGCGAGAGATTGGTCTGCTGGTGCGCCAGCAGAAGGCGATGATGGAGTCCATTTATGAAGGGGTGATCGCCATAGACGATGAACGGCGAATAGAAGTGATTAACCAGGCGGCACGCAAACTGCTGGGCCTGAGCCAGCCGGCCCGGGAACTGCGCGGGCAGCTGATAAGCGAGGTAATCGATCCTGTTCCGTTCTTCGAAACACAAACGATGCTCGCCAAAGATACCCATGACGAGATTTGCCGCTTTAACGATCTCACGGTGATCGCCAGCCGGGTGCGCATCATGCTTGAGAACTCTCTGCAGGGCTGGGTGATCACCTTCCGCGATCGCAACGAGATCGACTCGCTCAGCGCCCAGCTCAGCCAGGTCAAACGCTATGTTGATAACCTGCGCATTATGCGTCACGAGCAGCTAAACCGGATGACCACCCTCTCCGGCCTGCTGCATATGGGCCGCTACGAGGAGGCGATTGGCTACATTCAGGCGCAGTCGGAACACGCTCAGGAGCTGCTGGACTTTATCTCTTCGCGCTTCAGCTCCCCGACACTGTGCGGCCTGCTGCTGGGGAAAGCCGCGCGGGCGCGGGAGAAAGGCGTCGAGCTGAACTTCGACCCGATCTGTCGTCTGGACAGACCGTTCCTCGCGCTGCCTGAAGAGGCGCTGATTTCTATCATTGGCAACCTGCTGGATAACGCCATTGAAGCGACCCAGCGCTCGCCGCTTCCGCATGCTCCTGTGGAAGTGCTGATAAAACTGAGCGAACAAGAACTCATCATCGAAGTGGCCGATCAGGGCGTGGGCATTAAACCGGAGATCCGTGACAGGATATTTGAGCGCGGCATCACCACCAAAACGCGCGGCGATCACGGCATTGGTTTGTATCTGATCGAAAGCTATGTCACACAGGCTGGCGGTGCAATTGAGGTTGCCGATAACACGCCGCGGGGGGCGATTTTCTCACTGTTTATCCCCGCCACGGGAACCGCCCGGCATCCCGCACAGGAACAGGAAGATACCGATTATGCAACATGAACTTATCGACGTACTGATAGTTGAAGACGAGAACGAACTGGCGCAACTGCACGCAGAGCTGATCGGCAAACATCCGCGTCTTAGACTGGTGGGGATTGCCTCGTCGCTGGCGCAAGCGCAGGTTGAGCTTGAAAGTAAACAGCCGCAGCTGATGTTGCTGGATAACTACCTGCCGGACGGGAAAGGCATCACCCTTATCAGTAACCCGATGCTCGCCCGCGCCAATTGTTCGGTGATTTTCATCACCGCCGCCAGCGATATGGACACCTGCAGCCAGGCCATTCGTAACGGGGCGTTTGATTACATCCTGAAGCCGGTTTCCTGGAAGCGGCTCAGCCAGTCGCTGGAGCGTTTTGTGCAGTTTGCTGAGCAACAGCGGGTCTGGAAGATTGTTGACCAGCAGAACGTCGATTCTTTATACCAGCTACAGGCGAAAAACTACCGCCAGGACAACGGCAGCAAAGGTATTGAGGAAAATACACTGGCGCGGGTGCAGGCGCTGTTTAACGACAAGGCGACGCACTGTTTTACGGTGGATGAGGTGGTGAGTGAAACGGGGCTGAGTAAAACCACCACCCGGCGCTATCTGGAGCACTGCGTGGAGGCAGGTTTTCTGACGGTGGAGATGCTGTACGGCAAGATTGGGCATCCGCGGAGGATGTACAAGCGTAGTGCGGCTTAACACCCCTCACCCCGGCCCTCTCCCCAAAGGGGCGAGGGTGAAAAGACGGCTCCGTGCAATCCCCTCTCCCCTTTGGGGAGAGGGTTAGGGTGAGGGGGCTACTTTAATACATACCCATAAAGCCGCTTAATCCCGTCGGCATCCTTTTCGCTGTAAACGCCCTGCAGCTCCGGCGAGAAGCCCGGCAGCAGGTTAATCCCCTCTTCCAGCGCAAGGAAGTAGCGCTGCACCGCCCCGCCCCAGACTTCTCCCGGCACCACGCACAGTACACCAGGCGGATAGGGCAGCGCGCCTTCAGCAGCAATGCGCCCTTGCGCATCACGGATGCGCACCAGCTCCACGTTCCCGCGAATGTACGCCTGATTGGCATCCTGCGGATTCATCACCACCGCGGGCAGGCTCTCCTTGCGGAACATCGCCTTCTGCAGATCTTTCACATCAAAACTGACGTAGAGATCGTGCATCTCCTGACACAGCTGGCGGAGCGTGTAATCCCGGTAGCGTACCGGGTATTTCTGATAGATGGTCGGCAACACGTCCGCCAGCGGCGTATCATCTTCAATATGCTGTTCAAACTGGCCAAGCATTGCCACCAGCTGCGCCAGCTTCTCGCTGCTTTCGGCAGGCGTCAGCAGGAAGAGGATCGAGTTCAGATCGCACTTCTCCGGCACGATGCCATTTTCCCGCAGATAGTGCGCAAGGATGGTCGCCGGAATACCGAAATCAGTATATTCCCCGGTTTCAGCATCGATGCCCGGCGTGGTCAGCAGTAGCTTGCACGGATCGACAAAGTACTGATCGCGGGCATAGCCCTCAAATCCGTGCCATTTGGCCCCCGGCTCAAAGCTGAAGAAGCGACGTTCGCTGGCGATGGCCTGAGTTGGATGATCCTGCCACGGACGGCCTGCCACCACTGGTGGAATAAACGGTTTGATCATATGGCAATTTGCAATGATCGCCTTACGCGCTTCAATCCCCAGCTCGACGCACTCCGCCCACAGCCTGCGTCCGCTCTCCCCTTCGTGAATTTTTGCGTTCACATCCAGTGCCGCAAACAGGGGATAAAACGGGCTGGTGGAGGCGTGCAGCATAAATGCGTTGTTCAGGCGTTTATGCGGACAGAAACGCGCCTGACCCCGGATGTGGTTATCCTTTTTATGGATCTGCGAGGTTTGCGAGAACCCGGCCTGCTGTTTATGCACCGACTGGGTCACGAAAATGCCCGGATCGTTCTCGTTCAGCTCCAGCAACAGCGGGGAGGTTTCCGCCATCATCGGAATAAATTGCTCGTAGCCCACCCAGGCAGAGTCAAAGAGGATGTAATCGCACAGATGGCCGATCTTGTCGATCACCTGACGGGCGTTGTAGATCGTGCCATCGTAAGTGCCAAGCTGGATCACTGCCAGGCGGAACGGGCGGGTCTCGTCTGCCTTCTCCGGCGCAACGTCGCGGATCAGATTGCGCAGGTACGCGTCGTCAAAGCAGTGTTCGTCAATCCCACCGATAAAGCCAAACGGGTTACGCGCCGCTTCCAGATACACTGGCGTCGCGCCCGCCTGAATCAGGGCCCCGTGATGGTTAGATTTGTGGTTATTGCGATCAAACAGCACCAGATCGCCACGGGTCAGCAGCGCGTTGGTCACCACCTTGTTGGCCGCCGACGTACCGTTCAGCACGAAGTAGGTTTTATCCGCGTTGAACACTTTCGCGGCGAACTTTTGCGCATGCTTGGCGGAACCTTCGTGGATCAGCAGATCGCCGAGCTTCACGTCGGCATTGCACATATCGGCGCGAAAAACGTTCTCACCAAAGAAGTCATAGAACTGTCGTCCCGCCGGGTGTTTTTTGAAAAACGCCCCGTGCTGGTGGCCCGGACAGGCAAAAGTGCTGTTGCCCATTGCAACATACTGGCTCAGGGTGTCGAAAAACGGCGGTAACAGGTTCTCTTCGTAACGGCTGGCGGCAGACTCCAGTTCCAGGAACTCCTGCGCTTTACCCGAGATGACAGCCGTGGCGCCATCGGGCACGTCCGTCGGCTCTTGCGAGAATAAATAGACCGGTAAATGAAAGCCCGTGCGTTTCAGCAACGCAAGAATGCCACTGCGACTCTCCGCGAGCGTAATGACGACTGCCGCCACATCGGTAAAATCAGTGTTATCCAGCGTCACCTTTTCGCGATGCGTGGACACAGTGGAAACCAGCTCACGGCTGACGGCGATTTTCATGGTTTTCATAGGCGCTATATACCCTCACCGAACGGTGAGACAGGGAGGAGAAAATTCGCGCAATAATGTCACCTTTTATTTTGAGGTGCAAGAAGGAATCAGTATGCACTTCACCACCCAAAGCTAAGCGTAAAAAAGCGCTGGCGTGTCATAATCATGCAATACCTATGATTAAGTAACAGGAGTTTTCCGTGGTTATCGGGCCATTTATCAACGCGAGTGCCGTATTGCTGGGCGGCGTACTCGGTGCAGTGTTAAGTCAGCGATTACCGGAGCGTATTCGCGTCTCTATGCCCTCCATTTTTGGCCTGGCCTCCCTCGGGATTGGCATTCTGCTGGTGATCAAATGCGCCAACCTGCCGGTTATGGTGCTGGCCACCCTGCTCGGGGCGCTGATTGGCGAGTTTTGTTATCTGGAAAAGGGGATTAACAACGCGGTCAGCAAAGCGAAAAACCTGATAGCCCGTCCGGGCAAAGCCAAACACGGCACCCATGAGACGTTTATTCAAAACTACGTTGCCATCATTATTCTCTTTTGCGCCAGCGGCACCGGGATTTTCGGTTCGATGCAGGAAGGGATGACCGGTGACCCCAGCATTTTAATCGCGAAGGCGTTTCTCGATTTCTTCACCGCTACTATTTTTGCCACCACGCTCGGTATCGCGGTGGCCGCGATTTGTGTGCCAATGCTGCTGATTCAGCTGGCGCTCGCCACCTGCGCCACCCTGATCCTTCCGCTGACCACGCCCGCGATGATGGCAGATTTTACCGCCGTTGGCGGTCTGCTCCTGCTGGCAACAGGGCTGCGCATCTGCGGGATCAAGATGTTCGCGGTGGTGAATATGCTGCCCGCCCTGCTGCTCGCCATGCCGCTTTCCGCGCTGTGGGCCCACTTTTTCGCTTAAGATTGCGACGAACTGGTGAGAGATTGTGCATCCTGTAACGAAAACAACATTTTTCGTTGACGGCGGAGAGTGAATCGGGTTTAATGCGCCCCGTTGCCCGGATAGCTCAGTCGGTAGAGCAGGGGATTGAAAATCCCCGTGTCCTTGGTTCGATTCCGAGTCCGGGCACCACTTTCACTTCTATGGTTGC
>NZ_JAYJLI010000028.1:0-22527 GCF_051948675.1 Enterobacter sp. Lyrl_3 | reverse complement strand
GAGGTGACGAGATTCGCGAACGCTGCCGTACCCAGCCCCGCGTAAATCGCGCCCGGATTCGATACGCTAAAGAATGTCTTTGTGGCGTCCAGCAGGCACACCAGCGCTACATCCTTCAGGATATCGTTAGCCACCAGCTCGGCTTTATTCCCTTTATACAGAGGGAATGTGCCCAGAACCTTATCGCCCATAACCAATTGTAGGGTACTGGCCCCGGTATTGTTCTGCGTGGGGTAAACGACGATCGGAGACCTCAGTACCCAGTCAGTGGATCCGTTAACAAAGTACGTCGCCGGAAGGTCTATCGTCAGTGCGTTCTCGGTGCCCCCCGCCACGGCTGAGGTGTAGTGCCCGCTCTGCAGGTGTTCAATCTGCACAAACTGGTTCTCTGAGCCGCGTGTCGCAAAGTTCGCGATAACATCCTTCAGAACCCACCCTTTCGCGTCAGTGCCTTCCTGACCGCGTACCACCGTTATAACATCCCCATCAACGGCTGTCAGATGACATACCTCAAAGGCGGTCTCTTTCGCATCTGTCAGCGTGACTTTGGCGTAGGTTTTCAGCACGTTTGAGCTGTTTTCATAATCGTAGCTGAGCAGCTCGGCAAATTTTGCCCCTGTGCCAGGCATTACCTGGATCGTCGTCTGGCTCGCCGTGATATCGGCAGCAAGAGACGAAACTACGTTGTTTCCGAATCCTGTAATCATTGTTCAGTCACCGTAACGGTAAAAGTGTAAATAAACGGAAGCTTCACCAGATGCTGGGTTATCGCATCCCTGAGGAAATAGCCGACACCATCACCATAGTCCGGAATGGTGACAGAAAAAACGCCCTTATCGGGCGTCACGCTAATGTCAAAGGTATGTTGTAACGGTGGGTCCGTACCGTTATCTCCGTGGATAAACCTCGCCAGCCGTCGTTTAAGCCAGTCGATACAGAAGTGCGAACCGTCACCCTTGTAAAAATTCCAGGTCAGGATCCTCTTGAAATAATCGTCAGGCACGTAGGAGGCCGAACCGGGTACATAGCTTTTCAGTCCCGCGTACGGGATAGCGTTGTACTCGATGGTGTTGTATGCCCCGCGAGCGATCGCATCTTCAGATATCTGGAGCATCGGCCGCGTTTCTCCGTAAAGACCCAGCGCCACCCAGTCGAGTAAATCGCCCGTCACGCTCGGCGAAGTCCAGCATGGCAGATCCAGTGCATTCAGATAATCCAGCGCCTGTTGCGCCAGCTGGTTATATGACTGAAACAGGGCAGCGATATTAGGGTCGTCGTTATACTGCGTGTAGGGATAGGCCGGAATGATATTTTCAATCAGCGCTGGCATATTGTTGAACCCGAATTTGTGCGGCGGAAGTGGAGAAATAAGCATACGTGTCACCATAGACCAGGCTTGAACCTGCATCCGGCGGTTTAACAGAGCCGTTAATATCAATTTCAATGTTGATCATCGAAACGAGTTGCGGGGCCACCAGCCCCGACACTGATTTCAGGAAAATATCCTGAATCTCAAAAATGTTGACAGGCATACCAACCGCAATCGCATTCACGTAGTCCGCAATGTTTTGCTGCACTGCGTTCGCTATTCCGTCCGGATCAACATAAGTCAGGGACCTGGTATCCCAGGTGATGAACACGATCACGTTCTGAGATGAAGGGACGACGAAGGGCACCGGATATACATCGGGGTAGACCATGACAGAAACGGTCTTCTTTTCAACCGGTGCGCCGGAGGGATTCGACACGTCATTTGTCAGTATCGAGATATCCGGTACCGCTTTATAGATGGCGTAGGCCACCTCAAACGGATCACCACCTCCCACCACTGCCACCCACTGGCCGAGCGAAGCCTGCCGGTATGAAATCAGGTTCGGCTGTACACCCTCCACCTCCTGCAGCGAAGCGCGCAGACAGTCAGGCGTTCCCTGTACACCGAACATACCCGCCTGCAGAACCTGCGCCCGGTATGACGTGAAGTCCTGCTCCGGAGCACCGGGAAGACCCGCCGTACGGTTAGTGCAGGTCAGATTGTAAGTATCCGGCACGGAGGTCTTTATCTGATTGACTGACCCTGCGGGTACCGCCCATGAACCTTCATTCGTCGCCAGACAATAAACCGGTTCGGTTTGACCACTTGCGGGTATCATCGTGTCACGCTGCACCGTATAGAGATAGCTGTTATCCCCGACGGTAAAACCCTTAGGAATAGCAAAACCCGGCGGGCCGCTAAAAACTACGTAAACCGACGTGTTGCTCCCCTGCCCTCTGGGAACGCCATAAATCGCGCCCAGCTGCGCCAGCAGATGTACGTTCGCTGCATAAGGGCTGCACGAGTTAATCAGGTCAACGCGCGCCTGATCGCAAACCACCAGAGCCCCTACGCTGGTGCTGACCATGTCTTCAATCAGTGAACCGGGTAAATCGGTGGTGATGCCAGGTGAAAGCGCTGTGGCGGTATCAACCACCAGTTGTCTGAGCTCATCTGTTGTTCTTGGAACCGGACCTGCAATATCGTAGTTAACGGGTAAATCACTCATACATTCACCTGGGCGATAATTTTGGAGCCAGAGTTAGTTATGGCTGAAATGGTATAAACCGGCGGATCAACGCTCGTCAGCGCAATCTGGAGAGAGGAAAAATAGCGACTGAATTGCTGCTGCAGCCGGTTCACATAAAAAGTCGGCAAAATCTGCTGTATTACCGAACCATTGGCCGGGATGCCGTTATTTGCAAAAAAGGGTGATTCCTGCGGTGCGAGCTTCAGATTCTGCACAAGCGTCGTCAGATACACCGAATCGTTAAAACCATTTCCGTCGGTGACGACAACTGCCCACTTCCCGTTGCTGTCGCGGCCGTATGTCCTCATTCTGTGATACTCCCGTTAAATTCAGACGTCGGGCCGCCAGTGTTATTACCGTCGTGGCCGTTGCTGTGCTGATGTGAATTGAGCCAGGTAACCAGCTTCTGCCAGCCCTCGTGCATGATGTGCGGGCTGGTACTGGCCGTATCATCCTGCAGAGTGCCGCTCTGGCCGCTCAGCGACCACTGCCCCTCGGTCAGGGTCAACACCGTACCACCGACCGTCACCTTAAATGTCTTCGGTGTGACTATGGTGATGCTCTCCGGCGTCAGTAAAAACGTGGTTTTGGCCTGTGCGTCACGAAGTGTCACCCCCTCCGGGCCGTACATCGTGAGCACCTGGTCATCGACCGCCTCCCACTCGGTATTACTGATGGGCAGGAACGACAATGCGCTGAGGTTTGCCGGTGGCGTCAGGTCGGCTATGCCGCCGCCAAGACCGCTTACACCGCCAAGATAGGTATGCGCAGGGATCACAATCCCTTTGTCTCCCGGTTGCATCGGATAGCGGATATATTCCGGGCCAAAAAGAGGGATCGTCACCTGCGGCAACGTCCAGGGTATATCACGCAGCAGAAACGACACGGTTATCATGTTGCCAGCACGTTTCACAACCGACGCTGGAAGCACCTTCCCGGCAACCTGCAACGCATCAGCAATTTTTTGCGCGGCAAAGCTGTGCATGTTGCCGCCAAAGCTCATTTTCTTATCAATGCTCATGACGTCGGTTTCTCCGGATCTTGTCGGGGGTCAGGGTGAGCCTCCAGCACCGTTACCCAGCTGTTACCGTCAGGGTGCCTGCTGTTGCCCAACAGACGAACGGAAGAGACAAGGAAACGTCCCGTAAAGGCGGAGTCATTGCGAAACTGCGAATACGAGGAGGCCTGAATCATCGGGCTTGAACTATCGGGCATCAGGATATAGTCGCCGACCTGAATATCTGCCCGCATCACGCAGATGACCGACACGGTGCCAAATTTTACCCATGTCGGTTGAGCAGCGAGATCGGAAAAACGCAGCTTTTTCGGATTCGCACGCCGCTCCTGTGCATCCTTGTCCGAATGGTGGTCAAAGTCATTATCGAAAACCCGGATCTCGTTACCGTTGACCATGGCGATTTCGACACCGGAGTAATCACTATCCCTGATAATACTTTTGCTGAAGATATTAAGATCGCGGGCAAGCGACGTTAAATTTCCGCAAAACCACGGGCGCTCATAGTTATTCACCAGAAGATCGCTGACGCTTATTGAGAATTTGTACCCGCCGCCGAGCATGCGGAAACAGTCAAACAACGCATCAGCTAACTTCCTACCTTTTTCCCAGGGGAGCGTCAGGCTTACGGGTGCTAATGGTGCCGGATCTGTGGGGGAAACCGGGCCCGCCGTCACAATCAGGTCCATACGCAGCTCTGTTCCCTGCCAGTTCCCCACCACCTGCCAGACCACCCCACGCATAACGAGGCCGTGATTTCCGAGCGTGGCCAGCGGCAGGCCGGGGGACATTCCGGCATATACCTCAATGTTCATACCGAACATGTTTTGCCTGGCCTGCTGCATCTCCTGCGGGCTGACGCCCCATATTGATACTCGGCTTTCACCCTTTGGCGTGGACTCACCAAAGCGCTGAATATCAAGCTCAATCATTAGCGCGCCGGGATTGTTCACGCCGTTTATCTGGCTGGAGTAGCGTCGGAATATTTTTCTGGGGTCATTATCGGGAGGCGGGTATACGGTGGGGTAGAAAACCTGAATATCGTAATATCGCATCAGGTTATAACCTCCATCTGACTCGTGGCGTATCGCCACACCATTTTCGTTTTATCAAAAGCGCCCACCAGCAGGTTAATGTCGTAGCCAACCGGAGAGGTCACTGCCGGAACAGTAAGGATCCGGCTTCCTGAGTTGTCCGTTATCTCGAGATACCACCGCTGTGCGGCGAGATTCCATTTCATCTGGCAACGGTAGACCATGCCATCAAGGACAGGAGAAAAGACCATGCTGGTCTGCTCGTTACCGGAAAAGGGATAAAGAATTGTGCTCATTGACCGAATTTCCCGATTAGTCCGTTAACAGCATTGCCGATACCGCTGGCGAGGTCGGTATTACCCAGCGCAGAAATGGTGTTCGTCCAGGCCGTATGGGTGACCTTGTCGCCGTTCCCAATCTTGCTCAGGAAGTTGTTCACTGCCCCTCCTGCCTCATTTTCGCTGACAAGCGGTTTTTCGAAGTCCCACAGCCACTGGCGCTGCGGCACAGGATCGCTGGAGCCGGAGACGTCACGAACCGTTCTGAGTATGCAACTGGTGTAGATGATTGCCGGAGTGGCGACAACATAGGTGCCACCAAGATTGGCATGCGCCTGCAGCACAGCCTGCAACGCGGTAAGCGTTACAAGCTTGGTCATGGCACCGGTATTGTCATTCAGCGGCGCATCCATCAGCATCGGAATGCGAAGCGGCTGAGCCAGCAATGCATTCGCGGCCACAGACTGATTGGCAAACGTATAGCGACCAATATCGTAGTCGACCAACGTCCCGCCCGGAGCGGCCCGCCAGTGGCAAAAGTATTTATCCAGGTCAGTCAGGTTGATAGCGCCTTCCAGAAGGCCAGTAACGTAGCTGGCGCTCTGAGTCAGCGCAACGATGGGTAGCATCCCGCCGGGGATAGCCTGAGCGACACCACCGCAAAGGATTACCGGAGAGATTTCAAAGCCGAGCTTGTAGAGTTCGCGGGTAAACGCCATTAACCGAACCCTCCCAGTTGCGTACTGGATACCACGGCATTACCACCGGTATTGTTATGAATGACGATCGCCTGTGCGCCACCGTGTTTATGCTGGTCAACAACCTGTTGCAGCAAACGGTGGGTTTCTTTCGCGTCCATGCCCGAACTCCCCCCACTGGTGGGAGGTTGAGAGCTTTGAAAAGTGCCGGGCATATCCGTGCCGTAGTATTTTTTATATGCATCATGCACTCTGCCCGCATACCTCCGGTTCTCTCCGTTGTTTTGATTCTTTCCACCGTTGTACCAGCGCAGCATCGCATCTACGTCGTCGCCACCAGACATTCTTCTGGCCCAATCCATCACTCTCGCCCCCGCCATGATGTTATCGCGAGGGTCTTTTGGATTTTCACCAGGTTTGAAGTTTTCCAGCTTAACCTGCATCAGCCCTGTCGCGCCTTTAGTACTGGTAGCGTTAGCATCCCATGCTGATTCAGCTCCGGCGACAGCCTTCAAAAGTCGGGGATCAAAGTGATATTTTTTCCCTGCCTCAGCAAAATATGCGTCATAGTCAGAAGGTGCAGTTCCCGTCGTTCGGTAAAGTGCGCGGCCAATATCTTTCGTAAACTTCCCGACACGAGGATCCTCAAGACCACCAGGAACATAACTCTTACCGGTTTTGGGATCGGTTACGGGCTTGTCGCCAAGAATAGATGATGAGCCTTTAAGAAAATCGGACATACTCATGTCTCCGCTGAGCAGCTTCGCCAGCCTTTCCACACCCTTCATGAAGTGTTCAATATCCTGCTCAAATTCAGGCGAAGACAAATACGTTCCGAATCGCCTGATAGCATCAGCGGCATCATCAATCCAGTGTCCAAGGGTTGGGGATTCAAGAAATGACTGGATTGCCTGAGCCACGGAGTCAGACAATTTTTCGAGTGAAGGTGTTAGCGGCCCTAACCCCTTGATAAAGGCGTTCTCAATACTGACCTTGCTGCGGTCGAGCTGAACATTGAATTCCTGCCACTGCTTGAGCTGCTGGTCGCTTAGCTGCAGCTTCTGCGCGTCTTTATCGGCCTGCTTCGCCATCGCGTCGATTTCGGCGTCGCTCATCTTCTTAAAGCGATTGAGGTCGTCGAGAGAAAAGAAGTTGGTCAGCCCGTAGGCTTCGGCCCCCTGCTGCGTGCTGCCGTTGCGCACAAAGATATCGCGTGCTGCCTTAATCATCTTCGGTAACAGCTTTGCCGGATCCTGGTCAGGGTTACCTACGCCCATTGCCTGAAACTGCCAGCGCTTGCTCAGGTCAAGCTGTGCGTCACGAATAGCCCCGAGTGTCCCGACCGGATTGCCCAGCGCGGTCTGGTAGTTGACTGCACTCGCGTTAAGCCCTCCCGCCGTGGTACCAATCCCCATTGCGGTAAAGCGCTGAGCTCCTGCATCCCTCGCCAGATGGCTCAGCCCCCACAGGCTTCCGACACCAGCAAGACCGGAGAACATACCCAGCACGCCGCCCCACGTCAGGAGGCTGCTGGTTGCATCCTTAATGTTGGTAGCCAGTGATTTCGAGTCCTTCCTGGCTTTGTTGAGATTTTTCTCTGCCTTGCCCGTTTCTTTATTAAATTTCTGCGCGGCTTTTGCGGATTTGTCAGTGTTCTCCGTTACCTCTCCTGCACCTTCCGCTGAGGCTTTAAAGAATCGCCCAACGGCGGCACGGGCCCTCGCAAGTCGCCCCTCTGCTTTCACTGCTTTATCGGTGTTATCTGCCAGCACTTTTGCTGCGTCAGCAGCATCCGTGGTGCTTTCTGCCACCTCAGCCGCACTGTCAGCCGATGCTTTGATAAACCGTCCGGAGGCGTCACGAGACCGCGCAAGCTGGTTTTCCGCTTTTACGGCTTCCCCGGTATTCTCCGCCAGCTCTTTCGTGGCCTCAGCAGCGTCTTCAGTGTTTTCGGCAATCGCCTCGGTCGTTTCAGCAGATTTTTTCGTCTCCCGTGCAACCGCCTCGGCCCCCTGGGTAATCCCCTGCCATGCGGCAGGGATATCACCAATTGCTTTTTGAAATTCAGCGAATTTTTCCAGGAAGTTCTGGAATTTCTCGTCATGAATATCGATATCAATAACGGATTTAGCTGCCATTGAAATACCCTTTACGCCTTATTTCTTCAATGATGAAGCGCTGCCGGTAATGGTTCGGGCTTTTATAGTCGCCAATGTCCAGCTCCCGGCATAGCTCACTGAACCCCTCACCGGAAGCCCAGGTCAGGAGGGTATGTATGACAGTTCCGGCGGGGTTTCCTGGATTGGGGTATCGGTATCCATCTTCGACTTCGGTAAAGAATCGCGATACGCCGTAGCGTTCAATGAGACGAGTTGTCCACTGTACATATCGAGAGATTTGCCCACGGTCCCGTTCATCAGTTCCGCTTTCTGAATAGCAGAGCTCACCATAAAAAAAACAATCTCGCCTTCGACATCCCGGTATTCTTCCGCCGAGATGATGTCCTGCTGAATGGCTGCCTCCAGAGACACAGGCTTCCAGACACCTTTGTCGTTCCAGATAACGGTTGTCAGGCGCTGGATCTCATCGACGAGGGTCGGCATACCTGGTGTCAGGCTCCCGGCCTCCTGCTTCGATTTGATCGCGTTTCGCAGCATCATCGCCGCGACACGCGGAGCGCCAAGGTAACCCACCATTGAGAAGAAGTTATTAAACAGGTTCCCCAGCAGGATGCAGTTCTGCTCAACGATTTCGTAAGGGAATGGTACGACGTGCAGGTAAACAAGAGAGCCATCATCTCGCGTGATGGTACTGACGAAATTCAAATTTTTATCAATTTTCACAGGCATTACTCCCACATTTTATCGTTGACGACCATGTAGCCGGAGATGGTCACGACATAACCCGCATCCATACCGTTCATCTGGATCTCGTTAAAATTCACCAGGAAGCAATTCAGCAGCGTGGAGCTGCCGAACGTCGTGGCATCCGGCGTCACCACCACTTCACCCAGCGCGGTATCAGTGGCGAAACGCTTCTGATAGCTGGCGGCAAGGCCCTGTGTTTTGAGAAGGTGAACCGTCAGCGTGACCTGCTGATAAGGCACCATGCTGCCAATAGTCCCGGTCAGCGTCTGGATAATGTCGGTGGCTGCAGTGTCAGGGCGCAGGCTGATCCCGTCTTTACCGAGAAACGAAGCGGTAACGTTAAGCGCAGGACTGTCGGTAATGCTCACTGCGCCCCTGACGCGGTTCAGGAACCCCTGCGGGGTTAATGGATTTGACATGAATTACGCCCCTACAAAATTGGTTACGTTGAGATTAAACGTGATGGATTCAAAGCCGCGCTTCGGCGTAATGGCGGCGCTAAGACCGCTATATTTTCCATCAGCGTAATCGGAAGGATTAAGCCTGGTATAGTTCGCGAACGGTACCGCGTTGATGACCGCACTGCCCGCATAAGTGCCCTTCTCGTATGCCTCGTTGAAATCGGACTGCGCAAGCTGTACATCCACCACAGGCCCGAGGATCAGACCGTAGCTGATACCGGAACGCAGGGTTTTCAGCGCACGCCGCTGAAGGCGATCAATACCCGGCTGTTCGTAGTACAGCGGGTTAACGGTGGTGTTCGAGCCGTTGATGACCTCGTTCGCAAGGTCAATTTCCAGATTGAGCGCAGACCAGGCCACCGAATACCAGTAATTAAAGGGCATACCGTCGAGCATATGACCGGCCACCAGCATTTTATTGCTCAGACCTCCTTCGGCCGCCGTGCCGATATAATTGATGCTGTTGTCCTGCAGCGTTTTCAGCAGCGTGCCGTTACCTGCTGGCGGGTACTCTGTCACGCCGTACATGAACCGGTATGCCATCGGCGGTACCATGTTGGACGACCCCGGATCGTTAGCCAGGGACGACTGAAACGGGGCCGCCATGGAAAACTCTGTCGCGCCAATCGCCGGAGCCTCTACGCCTGCAAACACGTTCGGATATTTTCCCGAAACCCATGCTTCGTAGGTTGCAATCGTCGTGGTGACGAAGAATTTCACCAGGGAGCCCGGCGACGTGTAATTGTTCGCCAGCGTCTTAAAGGTGGTTTCTGTATCCCATTCACGTGGGACCAGATAAGAGAAAAACTTCTGGTAGGTGTTGCCCAGAGAAATATCTTCATCAATGAAGTCGCTCAGCGCCGCAACGGCAGCAGGAACGCTCAATTCCCCCAGTTCCAGAACGTATACCGCCCGGCTGGTTCCCTGCGCCCAGTACGTGGTATTCATCTGCTGGATTTCACCCGCAGCGACGGCGGTAACGGTCCCCATTGTGGTAGCCGTACCCGGATCAGCGCTCAGCGTGTAGGTCAGGGTTTTGTCACCGGTCACGGTTGCTGTAAATGCCCCGTTGTAGCCTTTCGGTGCAACGCCGTCGATAACAACGGGAACCTTATCGCCATCGCTCCAGCCGGGCGACTCGGACAGCGTAACGGTGACGGTATTGGTTGCCCATGCAATGGCTGAGATTGCTTTAGCCGGGGATACAAGCGATTTCAGATCGTCTTTTGAGGTCAGCAGCTGAAAGCTGCCGGGTGTTAACGTCGTGCCGCCGGTAGAGACCATCGCCCCGGATTTAAGCAGGTTCGACGGCTTTGGCGGGTTCGTCACCGACACATTAATATTAACAATTGCCATTACATTATTTCTCCACGTAAATGGACGGAATTGCAGACGTGATCAGCTTACGGGCGACGTTTCTCATCCGCTGCTGGTAGTAATTAACTTTGAATTTGACCTTTTTCCGCATGGCGATGATGTTCAGCTCGTTCTGCGTCACGCGCTCATCCTGCACCACGGGAATATTCATCACACCCATCTCGGCCTGCTCACTGAGCGTGTATTGCTGGACATATAACAAAAAATCCTCAACGGCAGCATTTCGCAGCCCCGTCACGGTGATCGTCACGTCCTCCGAAACCAGCTGGTACTGGTTTTGCTTATCATCGAGATAAAAGGCACCGGCCACCGGGATCGGTTCGCCGCATTTCACCGTGGCGTAGGGCGGCGCAAGGTTCTGCACGGAGAGCATTGCCGGGTACATCGGCATGAAGTCGCTCAGCGTGAGCCAAATCGGTAACGAGTTGGAAACCACCACATCTGCGAGATCAATGTCATCGGGCGAATCGACTATCTGGGAAAGCATGTGGGGGTA
Organism: Enterobacter sp. Lyrl_3; assembly: GCF_051948675.1. Taxonomy (NCBI): domain Bacteria; kingdom Pseudomonadati; phylum Pseudomonadota; class Gammaproteobacteria; order Enterobacterales; family Enterobacteriaceae; genus Enterobacter; species Enterobacter sp. Lyrl_3. The sequence continues at coordinate 11,740 of NZ_JAYJLI010000028.1, read as the reverse complement.
AATCGCGTTCCCGGTGTAATGGTAGATATTCGCCGGCTCGTTCAGTCCGGAACGTCGGGAAAAGGCGAACCGGATACCGTAAAATTCACCGATGTACAGCACCTCTGCGCCGATATCGTTGAACGGGTCAATATCAGACTGCGCGGTGAACGTGACCACGTTCTTATCGTAGAGCTGCTCTTCGTCCTGGATGCTTTCCGTCGTCAGATGCAGGTAGCCTTTGACGGTTCTGGTATCCGGCTCACTGTCCGGATCATCGGACAGAATGGACGCCTTCACCCAGAAGATAAAACCATCCAGCGGCAGAACCTTTCTGATGTACTTCGTGAAGGTGACCACCTGAAAGCGGCTCAGGTCGTCAAGGCCCTGCGTCAGCGTAGCGTTAAGCTCGGTTTTTGCAGTCTGCTGTAACTCACTCAGGGAAGGCATTTAACACCCCGCTCACCCAGGCGCGCATCGCGGCCTGATAGGTTCCGGTATCAATGAATGACGGGCGCGGCGGCCCTTTTTTGTTCTTGAATCGTCTGGAAATCCCCTCCAGCGCGCGCCGCGTAGGAACGCCAGGCAATCCGTTCATTTCGGTGTTGTCGAGGAAGGCGACAAACAGGTAATGGATCCTGGACATCGACTCTGCGAGAGGGTCTTTGGCTGGCGGCGCGCCGGCCATCATGTTTTCCAGCGACGCAGACATGTCATTTGCCATCAGGTCAGCGATGTCGTTGCCGTACCTGTCAAAAAACGTCTGCATGATCTGGTACTTTTCCTCCAGATACCCGGCGACATCTCCTGTCGTGGTGTTTTCGTCCTCGTAGGGAATGTCAATAACACCGAGATGAAAGGTGATCATGACACCCCCCACAGACTGCCAAACTGCTGGGCAATCATCAGGTAGCGGCGTCCCCACGGGTCCTGTAACATCTGCAGGTCAGCCAGTGACAGGTCTTTGAAAAAGTCAGGCACCAGGCGCTGAGCGCTGGTTGAGTTATCCCCGGCCCCGGTAATCACGCCAGCCTTGAAATTATTCAGGCCATACTTTTCCCTGAAATCAGCAAATACCGATTCGGTGCCGTAGTTAACCAGGAAAGACGCGCCCAGGTTGTACACGGCAACGGCGTACAGGTTTGGTGTGACGCACGCAATATCAGGGTTTACCCATTCAACCGCGCCGCCATACGCCAGGGTGAAAGACGGCGAGTCGTCGGGAACCTGCGCGGCGGTCACGCCCATGTCAGTTCGAACGAATTCGATGAATCCCGACAGGCTCGTTGTCATTTTTTCTTACTCCCTGCTCTTTGAGTCGCAATTGTTTCGTTGACTTCTTCAATATCGTCATTGTCATCACGGGACTTGGCCTGCTCCACGCTGACTTCCATCTCACCGGAATAGCCGGTACCACTGTCACGCAGCGCACTATCCAGAGCTGCTACGGATGCCTGGCGGCGACCGTGGGCTCCACGGGTAAGGTGAATATCGTTATCGCGAATTGCTTTTTCGATTACCGACGCTGACACAGGCTTGTTCAGGCTGTAGCACAGGCCGACGAACGCCTGGCTCTGGTCGATTTTGGTCGAGTCAACCAGTCCGTAAACCTGGTGATGCTGCACCACTGCATCAACTTCTTCAGTTGAGCCATCCAGCACCATCATCTGATCGCCGTGGTTAATCGGGATCTGAATAAGGCGGCCGGTCTCGAGCTTGCGATAGGCGAAAATCTGGCGCTGTTTGGTGGTGTTAGCGATATAGAGTTTCATTGGTTACCCTCGTAAAAAAGCCCCTGCTGAGTTTCCCCGGCAGAGGCTTAACCACTTCAAGAATGGATCAGGCGCTGTACGCCATGGACAGGATGGTGATGGCTTCCGGACGAACGGCCCAGCCTGCGGTAGAGCGTAGTTCGGAGAGCACATCGATAGCGCCACCAGCGATCGGCGTCGGGATTTCACGCGGCGCGGCCATGTCGGTAAACATCAGCGCGTTCGCGGCGAGAGACGGGGTCAGCCTGGCGAATTCGTTGGTGTTCACCGTCGAGTTGACCATCGGCACTTCTACCTCAGGGATGGTGATTACCACCGCGTCGGTACCGCCAGCACCAGCGCCGATAAGAGTATCGTCATACACCCAGTCAACCTGGACGTTTGCGCCTTTCAGCACTTCTTTCACCGTGCCGCCGACGGTATCAGTACCACCGCCAGGACGCTGGTAAGAAGTCAGCTGAACGATCTGCTGAATCTCCATGGCACCGAGGACGCGCTGCGGCCCGAGGATGACGACACGCTGCTGGCGACCCAGCTGCATGGTGCGGGTCAGTCCTGCCTGAACATGACCCAGCAGGTAAACCGCCATCTGTCCGTGATCGTAGGTCAGAACGGTGGTGTTGCCGCTGCTGTCCGGAGGCAGGGACTCGGTAGTCGCGCCAGCGGTGTTCAGCAGGCCTTCGCCGCCAGCAGGGTTCATGCCGTACAGCAAGGCAGAACGCAACTGCTGGAAAATCCCCTGACGCATGCCCAGGCGCTGGGCCTCCGGCAGTGCAAAGTTCCAGTTACCGGCAGCGGCCATGTCATGGTGATCGTAGATACCACGGCAGCGGAACAGATATGTTGGGGTGGAAATCATCTTCGCATCCAGCGCCACGCTCGGCAGCTGGTTACCGTTACCGGACTGGCTGGAAGTGGTCTGGGTGCGTATGTCCAGGCGGCGCATGTAAACGTACTGGTCACCTACGCCGAGACGGACTTGAGGATTACCGCTGGCGATGGTTTCAAACGCACCTGACGCCTGCTGGTAACCAATGATCATCTCCGGCGCGATATACGACGGATTGACGATGGTGTAGCTGGGGGTAATTGCAGCCATTTAATTCAGCTCCCGATTAAAGTAAGACCAGCGCGCAGCTGTCGGTGTTGTTCCAGGTCAGGAAACCCGTCGCGCTGTCATAGCTGACAGTCTTGGAGTTGCCTGATTCGATGGCGATCACTTTTACCGGCAGCGTGATGTCGGAAAGCGTAACTGCGCCGATGGTGCCCTGCGTGGTTGCTGCGCCACCTGGTGCGGTCGCCGGGGCGTAAGTGAAGGTGGTTGCGTTCACTACTGACAGCACGGACACGGTTCCGTTGTAAGCTGCAGGCGCTACGCCACTGATTTTCACGTACTGGCCAGCAGTCAGGCCATGAGCTGACTCGGTTATGGCTGTTGCCACGCCAGAGTCGTAGGTCACAGCAGTTGTCGCGATATCAGCACCGGTGAAACCAGCCGCCGCCGCGGTGGTGATCTGGTTGTTCACGAAATCCCAGGCCAGCGGTGTTTTCACTGAAGCGCCAGTGGTACCCAGCGCAACAACCTGCGCAGATGCTTTCAGCGGAACGCGCATGTTAGAGCCCAGACGGTAGTACGAAACGCTCATGCCGGAGGTGTACAGCGGAACCGGAGACTGTGGCGTGGTCAGGCCGTTGTGCGCCTGATTGAAGACGGTAAAGCCTTCCAGCTCGGCAACAGACACCGCGCGGCGGATAAACGAACCGCGAGGGCTTGAGCTGGTACCAGGAAGAAGCTCGGCGACGGGCAGCCCACCCCACAGAGGTTTGGTTTCGGTTGGTGCCACTGTGCCAGCAGCCAGATTAAAGCGGTTCGCAGGGTCATCCAGCGCCACGCCCTGAATATAACCGTCAGACTGCACACCGAAAGAACCCAGCGCGTTCGTGGTTGCCATCGGGTTAAGAGATAAGTTAGCCATGCTTGAGAGCTCCCGTTAAGCCTGGTTGTTGAAACTGGTGACCTGACGCTTGCCGGACTGGAACGGAGCCCAGGTGGCAGCAGGATCGCCTTCGAAGGTGCTGATCTGGCGACCAGTTGCATCAGCGCGTTTAATTTCACGCAGCATGCCAGGCCCAACAGACAGGCTTGCCGATTTCTGCGCGTCGGCGTAGATCGTCTTCTCGGCCACACTCAGCAGGGCTGAGTCAGCGATGGAGGACAGGTCGACGGTTTTGAAGTCAGGCGAATGCTCCTGAAGCTGAATCATCAGGCGGCGGCGATATGCCAGCGGTTTTTCACCAGACAGCGGCACCGGCGCGCGCTTTCCAAAGCAGGAGAACACGCTATCTGCCTTCACCTGAGCATCGGCGACTTCGTTACGCTCTTCATCGCTCAACTCGGTTGGGATGCGGGAGCGCAGGTCGGCGATTTCCTGGCGCAGCTGAGAGTCAGCTTTTTCTTTCGCCATACGTTCAGCCTCTTCCGCGTCGGCCTTCTCTTTAGCTTCGGCGTCTGCTTTTTCCTTCGCGGCTTTCTCTTCCGCGTCAGCTTTGGCTTTCGCCTCTTCGGCCTCTTTTGCCTCAGCATCAGCCTTTTCTTTCCTGGCTGCTTCTTCGGCATCGGCCTTGGCTTTGGCGTCTTTTTCTTCGTCAGCCTTAGCCATGCGTGCGTCAATCGCCTTATTGATTAGCGCTACGATTTTTTCCTCGTCCATCTTTTCAGCCTCGTTTGGAATGGAATCAGATTTAACACCAGTAGGGGCAAGGAGCTTGTCCCATACGCCCTGTTCACAAATTGCAACGTGGTCGAGCAGCTCAGGGGATGGCTCCACCAGTAGAGGCTGACCGTCGATCTCAATGATTGAATCGGGAACCTCAACAAACTTGACGGTTGGTGAGGTGCTTAACTGCCTGGTTGCCATGATTTCGGCAGCCTCGGCGTCATATACGCGTGCAATTGCCCACACCTCACCATTGTCAGCAACCCAACTGTTTGTCAGGGTGCCAATAACGCGTTTTGCGAACTCATTGCTATCAAGCGTATTTTTCTCCGGGTGCAGCCATATGAGCGGTAGCCCGGCAACTCGCTGGAGAAACTCTGGGGTGAGATAGTCATCCGGGTTACGGAAGGCCATCTGTTGATCTGCGGAGCGCCAGGTAACCCCCGTTCCGGTCACCCGGATGGCGAACATCCACATGTTGATAAAGAATTGCGGGCTGCTTAGTGTCCCGTCAGCGATGAGCGCGGCCACTTCGGTTTCATTGAGCGCCTGCTGCGCCAGCATCTCAGCGAAGGGCTGATGAAGCGGCCTGGGCAGATCGTCAATGTGGAACCATCCTGCGGCCAGCGACTCGTCGTTAAGTTTCGCCTCGAACCTCTCCGGCACTTCGGCGCGAAAGGTAAGATAATCGCCGTAAACGCTGTGCGGGGTCAGCGGGCCATCGTACTGATAACCCACCTCTTCCAGCACTTCGCGGCGCGCGGCATCAATAGCCAGTTCTCCCGGCTCTACCTTGCCGCCGGGCTGACACCACGTGCCATCATCAGAGCGCTGTATCAGGAAGACGAACTTACCCTGACGGAACATTATCCCGCTGCCAAAAATAGCCACGTATTAATGCTCCTGTGCTGCTTTCTTCATCGACTCCATGAACTTCTGCCCCTTCTGGGTCAGCATGTATTCTGGAATGCTTCGGAGGTTGTAGATGTAGGTCACGTAGCACTGACAAAAAACCTCTTCGCCAGGCTGCGTGATTTCATCGAGATAACCGGCAGGGCCGGCCTTCACGTACCCGTTTTTTTGCGCCCAGTTCCCGCGAATCAGGTAATAAAGCTGATCGCGTTCCTTGTGGTCCTCCCGGAAGTCATAACCCGCCCGACGCCAGTGGCTGTGCCATATCGCTGCAATCGCGTTGTTGCTCGTTGCGATCACGTTGTCGATGTTGGCTATCAGCTTATGGTTCTGGTCGATCATCACCCGGCGCGCTTCATAGTCCACCTTCTCGGCGGCCTTCTGAATGTGCCCTGCCGTCTCCCGCATTGTTCCCTGAATGCCAGTCAGCGCAATACTGTCGGCAGAGGGAATGCTGCTGGCCCAGCCGCTAAACCGCGACAACGTGGTATCGATGGCTTTTTTACGGTTGAGCTTGATAAGGTCGGCGCTGGCGAGGATCCGCCTGTCGAGCTCTGTCCTCAGCTGTGGCTCAAGGTAGTTGAGCGTAAACCGGGAAATGCCCTGGTGGCGCTTCAGCGCGCCAGCTCGCCCCACCTGCAGGTCGTATGCTTTCGTCAGATTGCGGGTGACCATCGCCATGTAGTCATCGGCGGTTTCGCTTTCGGCGGCCTGGCGGATAATCGCCTGCCAGCGTTCCAGTTCTTCACGGGACGAATAGCCGTTGCGGAGAAAGAACTTCACCGCTTCTCTCACTGTTCTGGTGAAAGTGTTCATAGCATCATCCCGCCGCCAGGCTCTTCAGCTTTTGGCGGCTCCGGCGGTGGGTTGTCTTTCAGCGAGTCGTAATCGAGGTTAAGCCGCTGAGGGAAGAGACTCTCGTTGGCGTTGGCGTTTTCACACGCCCACTCGATAAGCGTCGCGCGGTTCTCCGGGTCTGCCGTTAGCTGCGGCAGCACCGTTTCCAGCATACTGACGATGGCCTTAAAGCGCGTTTCGTCGACCTTCACCTTCTCGCTTTCCGGCTCTTTCAGAGAGGACGGCCAGCGATATTCGAAGTTGTTTATCCAGCTGGCGAAATACACGCTGTAGGTGTTTTTCAGCTCCGGGAAGTCGGCGCGCAGAGACTGGAAGAACTCAATGCTCCATGCTCGGTACTGGCAAACGCGGATGAAGAACGCGTACAGCTGGTCCAGCCACTCGCGAATGTTGTCGATGTACACTGCAACGGCGCGGGCATCTTCAGTGCCTTCACCGAAGCCCTGGGCGAACGTCTCAGAGTTGAGGATGATCGCCGGCATGTCGGCGGCGGCGGCCACGTTCTCCAGGATGTGCTTACGCGCAGAGTCGAGAGGCTTTTCCAGGTTGCTCAGGTCGATTGACTCGATGTTGTCGAGTTCGCCGATCTGCAGGACCTCTCCCGTCTTCCCGCGCTTAAGCATCATGCGCTTAATGCCGCTGAGCTTCTGCATCATGTTGTTGACGACAGAGCTTGGCCCCTTGATTTTCGTCACCAGCAGACCACCTTTCACCGCAACCATGTCGTCGGTTCGCATGGTCTGGATGAAAGACTTCAGCGGGTAGAGCGCGCGCTGGTAGACGCTACGACCGGTGAAGCCGAACGCCGCCGGGTTGTACGCGAGATAAATCGGGTCCTCATTCTGCACGACGACGCAGCGCGATTTGTGATACTGCTTGCCCGCCACCCGGATACCGTCAACTTTCTGGAAGTCCTGGGCATTCGGATCCTGATTGAGCACGATGCTGCCAGCGGTGTTCAGCGGGTCGAGAATGTTAAAGCTGACGTTGTGCTTGTACAGCGTACGGTAGTCCAGCGATTCATTCGGCTCCTGGTTATCCACCAGCATTGCAATCGCTGACACACCGTAAATTCGGGCGATGCGCGCGGCGTTAGCGATGTGCTGGTTAGCACCCATCGCTTTCCACTCGCGCTCAAAAGCATCACGCAGGCGCTGCTCAAGGCCAAATGATTGTGTCACATGCACAGTACGCGGCTCGTTCATCGCCATTTTAATCGGACGATCCACCATCTTGCCGCCCAGCGGGTGGTAGAGGTAAATCGTTTTGCAGGTCTGGTAGCCAGCCGGGGAGCCTGGCTTGATGTCATCACTGTCCAGCAATGCCATCAACTCTGAGTGAGAGCAGCTGCCGAGTTCGAGTTCGAAATCGTCTTCGTTCATTGGTTTTCTCGTCAGAAGCCGTCACCGTTACCAAGACCGAGGGCGACGCCGTAGTTGAAACAATCGAACAGGTCATCAGCCTGGTCTTTTTCGCCGATGATGAACTGGAGAACCTGAGTCAGAAGATGGTTTTTCTTCGAATCCTTGTACTCGGTGATTTTGTCAAAGGCATATTTAGAAATTCGTACCTTCCCGCTGGCGACGTACCCGGAAATGTTGATAGCTCGTTCCTCTTTCCCGAGCGCCGTCATAGCGCTGTCGATAGGTTGAACATTCCAGCCCTCGTTCGCCCCCTGTTGAAGCAACGTGGTGCCGGTGGACTTGTCTTCGATGTAAAGCCCCAGCGTGCCAAAGCGCGCAAGGCAAATCTCACTGAGGTGCTTTGAGCGAGCTATCCATTGCGGAATGATTTTTTGCAGGAAGTAGCCGTCTATCTGGATAATGTCCCAATCCAGAATCACCAGATGAGGCTCGGGGATATTGTTCAACGCAAACCAGATCACCGCCGAGCCGTCGTTGGCAATACCGCCCTTCTGTGCGCAATCGACAACGCCGTACACCGTATCGCAACCAACCGGATAATCGACAGGCGCGCCGTTCTCCAGTAGCCAGTCCAGCTTGAAGAAGTTCTGCCCGCGCCAGTCTACAAACTCGGCGTTGTATTCCTGCTGAACAACCATAGGGGGCTTACCGGCAGTGATTCTTGCCAGCGCCTCAGGATTGAGCGTCGGATTGGCTGAGGTCGGCGTATGGTGCTCTTCCCAGCCCAGCGACTTATCGTTACAGGCCTGATAAAAGAAATTTTCGTCATCAACGCCTTTTGGCGTACCGGCCATGATGGCATCGCCGTCATAGTCGAGCAGCGTCGGCTCAATAGCCTGTTCCCAGATATCACGCATCCCCTTCTTAACGAGACTGCCCTCGTCGATGATGATTTTGTGATATTTACGGGAGCGTCCGGCATCCGGGTTGTCCAGCGTCCAGAACTCAACGTGTCCCCCACCGATAAGCTCAATGATCATGTCTGTCTTGCTGGCGCTGACGGTTATCGGCTTCAGCAGGTCACGTATGGCTTTATAAGACGGCAGAAGGATTTTGTACGATGGCGCAAACCAGCCTACGCGCATTTGCTGTGCCGACCAGTTACCCGCGCACTGCTCCAGCATCGTTGTTTTGCCGAATCGACGACCAGCGCGGATAACCTTTCGTTTTGCCGGTGAGCGGTAAATCTTTTTCTGCCCGCCATGGAAGGGCAGAAACTCAATAACGTGTTCAGTCGCCATTGATTTTCTTTCCCCGAAATGAGCACAGACGTAACCTGTTAAATTTGTTAAATATCGCTTCGATTTAACATAATGGTCCTTACACGCACCGTCAAAAGGGGACTCATTATGGTAAATGCATGAAAGGCTTATTTCAGGCGCTTAACTTCCCGAAACCTCATGAATAAAACGTGCATAAACGAGGGGTAAAAGTGAATAGCCTGTTTTTGCTCTGAAAGGCTTGTTTTTGGCACTTTTCCTTATTCGGCGTCCGGCGAGTTGACCAGTTTGATCACCACCTCTGGTTTATCTCCGTCACCACCGCCCCTGGTCTTTTGCGCCTCAAGCTCAAGCTTTAAGGTATGCGGAACATCAAGCCCTTCGGTCTCAAGCAAAAGCGTGGCCTGAAGGGCGGTATATTCACCGTCCACAAACTTATGGATGATGGTGCGGCGGAGGTCATCCCGCTTTTCGGCTTCCGGATCGCTGAAAGTCTCCCGGAGGCCCAGCTTTGCAAATGCGGCCAGGTCGTTATGGCTCGGAAGAACGTCCTCGGTGATGATCTTCCCGTCTTCGGTCTCTTTGGTGACCGTCCGGCGCTTCCTCACATCAAGGCTCTTTCGGGCCGTGTTGTTTATCTTCTCAGCAAGCTGGCGGTGGGCCTCTGTAAATGCTTCGTCGAATGCCGGGTATTCTTTCCGCCAGTTTCTTATCGTCTTCTCGTCAACTTTGAGCCTCTTCGCAACCATCGAGTTGCTGATCTTGTTGCGCGAGAGAGCCATGTCGATGACCGTCTCCCTGTCTGACGGTTTGTATTTCCGGCGCGATGCCATACCTTCCTCCAGTTGCAACCCCAGGCGATGGCGGTAAATGACCTCCCTCAAAGGTGAAAATTAACAGGTTGTATATTTTTTATTCGAAAGGCCAAAAGTCCGAATTCCGCTCGGACGAAACCTCGGAACTTCCGAGGGGCTAAGCCAGTGCCGGCAAGCTCCGAAGGCACTTTGAAAAAAACTCGGAATTTCGACGTTTTTGCCAAAACTGCGATTTCATGCTCTCAGGCCGTGAAGAATGGGGAGATAGTGGATCGCTATACCATTTCCATTGTGTGGATAACTCAGTCCAGATCCATATCAACCGACTCATTAAAGAGATGCCCGTACACATCGATGGTGATCCTGATACTCGAATGACCAATCAGGCGAGAAATCTTCATAATATCCACCCCTTTTTCGGCCAGGCGAGAAACTGCAAAATGCCGGAGGTGATGGAAGCATCTGATATCGAAAGCCTGCAGTGATTTGTACAGCGCTCCCTGAGTCCCGTAACAGGTAGATAACGGTCCTCCGGTAAATTGATTGGCCACCAGCGGATGTGTCGTACCGATACGGGATTTATCGAGCAAATCAAAGAGCTCGCGGGGCATTCTGACCCGGCGTTCGACACCTCGCTTCAGACCATCACAGATAACGCCGTCTACCACATGGCGCCGGACGTGTATCCAGTCCTCAGAGACATCAGAGTAGGTCACGGCAAGCACTTCACCAATTCGCAAGCCGCAGATGCCCAGCCAGCAGGCGATACGTTCGCGAAGAGGCGCGGTATCCAGCAGCTGCCTGACCGTCGCTTTTGATGGAATGGTGATAGGCTTGCGTTTCCTCTTCACGGCCTTTTTGACCGGATTAAAACTGATAAGCTGTTTTTCCAGCAAAAGAAAAAATGCAGAGCGAACCCAGCGATGACAACCCGGGCGAACGGATTGGGAAATATCATAATGGGTAATATTTAAAATATTACTTTTCAGAATATCACCTTCTATTGCCAGAATGTCCTGACGGCATTTTTTATAACTGGATAGCCGAATCTGATTTTTCTCAACTTTAGAAAACTGATAACCGAGGAAAAACATTAACAGCTTCTGAAAATTCCATGAGTTATCGATACCGGTCCAGCTGGCAGTTCGACAATCCAGCTCGATATTCTGTTTTTGCCAGAAAAGATGTGCGGCATCATCAATATTCTTAAAAATGCGGCGGCGGCCATGCCCGGTATTTTCATCCAGCCAGTGAACGTAATAACGCGTGTTTCCATTGCTATCAGTTGAGTTTTTTATTGATGCCATAAATATATACCCTCTGATAAGCAGATTTAGCCCGCCGGTATGGTTACGTCACAATCAGGGTGCACTGCCCTGAATTCGCAGCCGCCCTTGCATAGGTGGATTCTGTGACACGAACAGGGTCACCACCGCGTAATGGATGGCCCCACGTCTGTTCTGGCGGAGGTGCTGAATCACCGGCTACGATCACGCCTGTACCCGATACGCACTCCACCAGTTTACTGGTCGTGTCCGCGCTAATCTGGGTCCAGGTCTGGTTAAGAACAATTCTTTGAGATGACATGCTTACCCCGTTATTCCGAGAAGCGTTTTCACCGCAGCGGCATCCTGGCAGGCCAGTACCTGAGCGCCGAAAGGCGTAATGGTGCTGATGTCTACCGAGCTGCTACCCATATAAATTTTGTAGTCAGGATGGAAAAGCACGGCCTTGCTGTTACCATCCACCGTCAGCGCATTAATGAGGTTCCCCGTATCATCTCGGACGCTAATCGCGATCTGGCCGTAATTGTCCACGGTGCCGGTTGCCTTGATGGCGACATCAATCACCCCGTCATCCTCGCCAAAATAAAACGCGATAACGTTGGCATCCGTCTGTTCAACGGACTTGAGCGTCAGCTGGTGATTAAGCTGAAGTTTTCCGTCCAGTACCTGGTCACCGCTGGAACCCAGCGCCGATATCAGCGCAAGCAGTGTCTGCACATCGACCGTCAACAAAATGTCTTTGCCGAGGTCCGTTGCG
>NZ_JAYJLI010000027.1:0-26113 GCF_051948675.1 Enterobacter sp. Lyrl_3 | reverse complement strand
CGGCCGTACCGTTGGCGCGGGCGTTGTTGCTAAAGTTCTGGGCTAATTAATTATCCCCGAATAAAAAAAAGGACGCTTCGGCGTCCTTTTTTGTTTTCTTAGCGTGTGTACTTGTCACAAATTTTCGCATTTTTTGTTTGCTCCCGCCCCGTATACTGGCGTTTGTGCTATTGTAATCATAACCATTCTCACTTACACTTTGCGCATATTTTGAACGGGAGTCTTTATGTACGTTTGTTTATGTAATGGTGTGAGTGACAAAAAAATACGTCAGGCCGTTCGCCAGTTTCAGCCACAGTCCTTCCAGCAACTTCGCAAGTTTGTTCCAGTGGGAAATCAATGCGGTAAATGCGTACGCGCAGCGCGTGAAATCATGCAGGATGAACTGATGCAGATCCCGGAATACAAAGAGATCGCGTAAGCGCCCATCTTTTTTTTGACATCCCTGTAGCCCGATCTACGCTTCAATGAGTGGAAGCGGAGGGACTATATAATGAAAGGTGATGTTAAAATCATAAGTTATCTCAATAAATTATTGGGAAATGAGCTTGTCGCAATCAATCAGTATTTTCTCCATGCGAGAATGTTTAAAAACTGGGGCCTCATGCGCCTCAACGACGTTGAGTATCACGAATCCATCGATGAGATGAAACATGCCGATAAATATATCGAGCGTATTTTATTTCTCGAAGGCATCCCCAACCTGCAGGACCTCGGTAAACTCGGCATCGGTGAAGATGTTGAAGAGATGCTGCGATCCGATCTCAGACTTGAACTTGAAGGCGCAAAAGACCTTCGCGAAGCTATTGCCTACGCAGACAGCGTCCATGACTACGTTAGCCGCGATATGATGATCCAGATTCTGGCCGATGAAGAAGGGCATATCGACTGGCTGGAAACCGAGCTGGATCTCATTGGCAAAATTGGCCTGCAAAACTATCTCCAGTCGCAGATTAAAGTGGAAGATTAACCAGCGTCTGCCAACCTACGCATAAACCCGCTGCCGCCAGAAATGGCCCAAAAGGCAGTGGGTTTTTTAATGTCCGTCTGGCAGGGTTGAACAACGAAGTCATAAGAAGGTAGAGCAGCGCCAATAGTGCGGCAACCAGTGCCAGTTCGGGCAACACGCACCAACCATGCCATGCACCGAGTGCCGAAAGATACTTCACATCGCCATAGCCCATCCCTTCACGGCGAAATATTAGCCGATAACCCCAGTAGATCATGGCAAAGCCGACATACCCTGCCATCGCCCCGACCACTGCGCCAGGCAGAAAATCAGGGTGAAGACAGAGTTGATAGAGCAAACCAGCCCATAACAGGGGACAGAGATATTTATCAGGGAGAATGCCTGAGCGAATATCTTCACGCACCAGTAAACCTGAGAGAACAAAATAGATGAGCAGGAAGGGGAGGAGAGTAAGCATGAACGAAACCTCAAGGTGAATTTCAGCGCATACTCTCCACACCACGAATGCCTGGCAATAGCCAAAAAATGTAATTGCGTAGTGGTTTCATAAGAACAGAAGAAAGGGGACGGATTGCAGAAAATAGTGCGAGGCCTTACGCAAGGTACACCTTTAGCGCTTAAATTCTAAACGGCACTTGCGTCTTGCCCAGATTTACGTATAATGCGCGGGCTTGTCGTAATTGACGGCGGGTTCAATCTGAACCGGAGTGACTCATTTTGTTACTCAACAATGCTCCCAATTGGGGAGCTACGTAAGAACGGTTACACTCTCCCATCAATCGTAATGGGTTTGAGGAGTAATCATTTTCGTTTATAAAATAATTGGAGCTCTGGTCTCATGCAGAACCAAAGAATCCGTATCCGCCTTAAAGCGTTTGATCATCGTCTGATCGATCAATCAACCGCGGAAATCGTCGAGACTGCTAAGCGCACTGGTGCGCAAGTCCGTGGTCCGATCCCGCTGCCGACCCGCAAAGAGCGCTTCACCGTTCTGATCTCCCCGCACGTTAACAAAGACGCGCGTGATCAGTACGAAATCCGCACTCACAAGCGTCTGGTTGACATCGTTGAGCCAACTGAGAAAACCGTTGATGCTCTGATGCGTCTGGATCTGGCTGCCGGTGTAGACGTGCAGATCAGCCTGGGTTAATCAGGTCATCGAGCGATTGAGAGGTTGAAACAATGATTGGTTTAGTCGGTAAAAAAGTGGGTATGACCCGCATCTTCACTGAAGATGGCGTTTCTATCCCAGTAACCGTAATCGAAGTTGAAGCAAACCGCGTTACTCAGGTTAAAGATCTGGCTAACGATGGCTACCGCGCTATTCAGGTTACCACTGGTGCTAAAAAAGCTAACCGTGTAACCAAACCAGAAGCGGGTCACTTCGCTAAAGCTGGCGTTGAAGCTGGCCGTGGTCTGTGGGAATTCCGTCTTGCTGAAGGCGAAGAGTTCACCGTAGGTCAGGACATTAGCGTTGAGCTGTTTGCTGACGTTAAAAAAGTTGACGTAACCGGTACCTCTAAAGGTAAAGGTTTTGCTGGTACCGTTAAGCGCTGGAACTTCCGTACCCAGGATGCTACTCACGGTAACTCCTTGTCTCACCGTGTTCCGGGTTCTATCGGTCAGAACCAGACTCCGGGCAAAGTGTTCAAAGGCAAGAAAATGGCAGGTCAGCTGGGCAACGAACGTGTAACTGTTCAGAGCCTGGACGTAGTACGTGTTGACGCTGAGCGCAACCTGCTGCTGGTTAAAGGTGCGGTCCCGGGTGCAACCGGTAGCGACCTGATCGTTAAACCAGCTGTGAAGGCGTAAGGGGATAGCAATGGAATTAGTATTGAAAGACGCGCAGAGCGCGCTGACTGTTTCCGAAACTACCTTCGGTCGTGATTTCAACGAAGCGCTGGTTCACCAGGTTGTTGTTGCTTATGCAGCTGGTGCTCGTCAGGGTACTCGTGCTCAGAAGACTCGTGCTGAAGTAACTGGTTCTGGCAAAAAGCCATGGCGCCAGAAAGGTACCGGCCGTGCGCGTTCAGGTTCTATCAAGAGCCCGATCTGGCGTTCAGGTGGCGTGACCTTCGCTGCGCGTCCACAGGACCACAGTCAAAAAGTTAACAAAAAGATGTACCGCGGCGCGCTGAAAAGCATCCTGTCCGAACTGGTACGTCAGGATCGTCTGATCGTTGTCGAGAAGTTCTCTGTAGAAGCGCCTAAAACTAAGCTGCTGGCACAGAAACTGAAAGACATGGCTCTGGAAGATGTGCTGATCATCACCGGTGAGCTGGACGAGAACCTGTTCCTGGCCGCGCGCAACCTGCACAAGGTTGACGTACGCGACGCGACTGGTATCGACCCGGTTAGCCTGATCGCCTTCGACAAAGTCGTAATGACTGCTGATGCTGTTAAGCAAGTTGAGGAGATGCTGGCATGATTCGTGAAGAACGTCTGCTGAAGGTGCTGCGCGCACCGCACGTTTCTGAAAAAGCGTCTACTGCGATGGAAAAAACAAACACCATCGTTCTCAAAGTTGCTAAAGACGCGACCAAAGCAGAGATCAAAGCTGCTGTGCAGAAACTGTTTGAAGTCGAAGTCGAAGTCGTTAACACCCTGGTAGTTAAAGGGAAAGTTAAACGTCACGGACAGCGTATCGGTCGTCGTAGCGACTGGAAAAAAGCTTACGTCACCCTGAAAGAAGGCCAGAACCTGGACTTCGTTGGCGGCGCTGAGTAAGTCGGAGGAGTAATACAATGGCAGTTGTTAAATGTAAACCGACATCTCCGGGTCGTCGCCACGTAGTTAAAGTGGTTAACCCTGAGCTGCACAAGGGCAAACCTTTTGCTCCGTTGCTGGAAAAAAACAGCAAATCCGGTGGTCGTAACAACAATGGCCGTATCACCACTCGTCACATCGGTGGTGGCCACAAGCAGGCTTATCGTATTGTTGACTTCAAACGCAACAAAGACGGTATCCCAGCAGTTGTTGAGCGTCTTGAGTACGATCCGAACCGTTCCGCGAACATCGCGCTGGTTCTGTACAAAGATGGCGAACGCCGTTACATCCTGGCCCCTAAAGGCCTGAAAGCTGGCGACCAGATTCAGTCTGGCGTTGATGCTGCAATCAAAGCAGGCAACACCCTGCCGATGCGCAATATCCCGGTTGGTTCTACCGTTCATAACGTAGAAATGAAACCAGGTAAAGGCGGTCAGCTGGCGCGTTCCGCGGGTACTTACGTTCAGATCGTTGCGCGTGACGGTGCTTATGTCACCCTGCGTCTGCGTTCTGGTGAAATGCGTAAAGTCGAAGCAGACTGCCGCGCTACTCTGGGCGAAGTTGGCAATGCTGAGCATATGCTGCGCGTTCTGGGTAAAGCTGGTGCTGCACGCTGGCGTGGTGTTCGTCCTACCGTTCGCGGTACTGCGATGAACCCAGTAGATCACCCACATGGTGGTGGTGAAGGTCGTAACTTTGGTAAGCACCCGGTAACTCCGTGGGGCGTTCAGACCAAAGGTAAGAAGACCCGCAGCAACAAGCGTACTGATAAATTTATCGTACGTCGCCGTAGCAAATAATTTTAGAGGATAAGCCATGCCACGTTCTCTCAAGAAAGGTCCTTTTATTGACCTGCACTTGCTGAAGAAGGTAGAGAAAGCGGTGGAAAGCGGAGACAAGAAGCCCCTGCGCACTTGGTCCCGTCGTTCAACGATCTTTCCTAACATGATCGGTTTGACCATCGCTGTCCATAATGGTCGTCAGCACGTTCCAGTCTTTGTTACCGACGAAATGGTTGGTCACAAACTGGGTGAATTCGCACCGACTCGTACTTATCGCGGCCACGCTGCTGATAAAAAAGCGAAGAAGAAATAAGGTAGGAGGAAGAGATGGAAACTTTAGCTCAACATCGCCATGCTCGTTCTTCTGCACAGAAGGTTCGCCTTGTTGCTGACCTGATTCGCGGTAAGAAAGTGTCGCAGGCCCTGGACATCCTGACCTATACCAACAAGAAAGCTGCGGTATTGGTCAAGAAAGTACTGGAATCTGCCATTGCTAACGCTGAACACAACGATGGCGCTGACATCGACGATCTGAAAGTCGCGAAAATTTTCGTAGATGAAGGCCCAAGCATGAAGCGCATTATGCCGCGTGCGAAAGGTCGTGCAGATCGCATCCTGAAGCGCACCAGCCACATTACTGTGGTTGTGTCCGATCGCTGAGACTCTGGAGACTAGCAATGGGTCAGAAAGTACATCCTAATGGTATTCGCCTGGGTATTGTAAAACCATGGAACTCTACCTGGTTTGCGAACACCAAAGAATTCGCTGACAACCTGGACAGCGATTTTAAAGTACGTCAGTACCTGACGAAGGAACTGGCTAAAGCGTCTGTATCTCGTATCGTTATCGAGCGTCCAGCTAAGAGCATCCGTGTGACTATTCACACTGCTCGCCCTGGCATCGTTATCGGTAAGAAAGGCGAAGACGTAGAAAAACTGCGCAAGGTCGTAGCGGATATCGCTGGCGTTCCTGCACAGATCAATATCGCTGAAGTTCGTAAGCCTGAACTGGACGCTAAATTGGTTGCTGACAGCATCACTTCTCAGCTGGAACGTCGTGTTATGTTCCGTCGTGCTATGAAGCGTGCTGTACAGAACGCAATGCGTCTGGGCGCTAAAGGTATCAAAGTTGAAGTTAGCGGCCGTCTGGGCGGCGCGGAAATCGCACGTACCGAATGGTACCGTGAAGGTCGCGTACCGCTGCACACTCTGCGTGCTGACATCGACTACAACACCTCTGAAGCGCACACCACTTACGGTGTAATCGGCGTTAAGGTATGGATCTTCAAAGGTGAGATCCTGGGTGGTATGGCTGCTGTTGAACAACCGGAAAAACCGGCTGCTCAACCTAAAAAGCAGCAGCGTAAAGGCCGTAAATAAGGAGCGTCGCTGATGTTACAACCAAAGCGTACAAAATTCCGTAAAGTGCACAAAGGCCGCAACCGTGGTCTGGCGCAGGGTACGGATGTTAGCTTCGGCACTTTCGGTCTGAAAGCTGTTGGCCGTGGTCGTCTGACTGCACGTCAGATCGAAGCAGCACGTCGTGCAATGACCCGTGCAGTTAAGCGTCAAGGTAAGATCTGGATCCGTGTATTCCCGGACAAACCGATCACCGAGAAGCCGCTGGAAGTTCGTATGGGTAAAGGTAAAGGTAACGTGGAGTACTGGGTTGCCTTGATCCAACCGGGCAAAGTCCTGTATGAAATGGACGGTGTTCCGGAAGAGCTGGCCCGTGAAGCCTTCGGCCTGGCAGCAGCGAAACTGCCTATCAAAACCACCTTTGTAACTAAGACGGTGATGTAATGAAAGCAAAAGAGCTGCGTGAAAAGAGCGTTGAAGAGCTGAACGCTGAGCTGCTGAACCTGCTGCGCGAGCAGTTCAACCTGCGTATGCAGGCTGCAAGTGGCCAGCTGCAACAGACCCACCTGCTGAAGCAAGTGCGTCGCAATGTTGCACGCGTTAAGACTTTACTGACTGAGAAGGCGGGTGCGTAATGACCGATAAAATCCGTACTCTGCAAGGTCGTGTTGTTAGCGACAAAATGGAGAAATCCATCGTTGTTGCTATCGAACGCATTGTGAAACACCCGATCTACGGTAAATTCATCAAGCGTACGACCAAACTGCACGTACATGACGAGAACAACGAATGTGGTATCGGCGACAAGGTTGAAATCCGTGAATGCCGTCCACTGTCCAAGACTAAGTCCTGGACGCTGGTTCGCGTTGTAGAGAAAGCGGTTCTGTAATACAGTACCCGTTCTCGATACGAATAAACGGCTCAGCGATGAGCCGTTTATTTTTTCTACCCATATTGCAGAAGCGGTGTTATAATGCCGCGCCCTCGATATGGGGCTTTTTAACGGCTCTGATTTTAGAGTCTCAGGTAGTAGTTGACATTAGCGGAGCACTAAAATGATCCAAGAACAGACTATGCTGAACGTCGCCGACAACTCCGGTGCACGTCGCGTAATGTGTATCAAGGTTCTGGGTGGCTCGCACCGTCGCTACGCAGGCGTAGGCGACATCATCAAGATCACCATCAAAGAAGCAATTCCACGTGGTAAGGTCAAAAAAGGTGATGTGCTGAAAGCGGTAGTGGTGCGCACCAAGAAGGGTGTTCGTCGCCCTGACGGTTCTGTCATTCGCTTCGATGGTAATGCATGCGTTATTTTGAACAATAACAGCGAGCAGCCAATCGGCACGCGTATCTTTGGGCCGGTAACTCGTGAACTTCGTACTGAGAAGTTCATGAAAATTATCTCTCTGGCACCAGAAGTACTCTAAGGAGCGAATCATGGCAGCGAAAATCCGTCGTGATGACGAAGTTATCGTGTTAACCGGTAAAGATAAAGGTAAACGCGGTAAAGTAAAAAATGTCCTGTCTTCCGGCAAGGTCATTGTTGAAGGTATCAACCTGGTTAAGAAACATCAGAAGCCGGTTCCGGCCCTGAACCAACCAGGCGGCATCGTTGAAAAAGAAGCTGCTATTCAGGTTTCTAACGTTGCAATCTTCAATGCGGCAACCGGCAAGGCTGACCGTGTAGGCTTTAGATTCGAAGACGGCAAAAAAGTCCGTTTCTTCAAGTCTAACAGCGAAACTATCAAGTAATTTGGAGTAGTACGATGGCGAAACTGCATGATTACTACAAAGACGAAGTAGTTAAGAAACTCATGACTGAGTTTAACTACAATTCTGTCATGCAAGTCCCTCGGGTCGAGAAGATCACCCTGAACATGGGTGTTGGTGAAGCGATCGCTGACAAGAAACTGCTGGATAACGCAGCAGCTGACCTGACAGCAATCTCCGGTCAAAAACCGCTGATCACCAAAGCACGCAAATCAGTTGCAGGCTTCAAAATCCGTCAGGGCTATCCGATCGGCTGTAAAGTAACTCTGCGTGGCGAACGCATGTGGGAGTTCTTTGAGCGCCTGATCACTATTGCTGTACCTCGTATCCGTGACTTCCGTGGCCTGTCCGCTAAGTCATTCGACGGTCGTGGTAACTACAGCATGGGTGTCCGTGAGCAGATCATCTTCCCAGAAATCGACTACGATAAAGTCGACCGCGTGCGTGGTTTGGATATTACCATTACCACTACTGCGAAATCTGACGAAGAAGGCCGTGCTCTGCTGGCTGCCTTTGACTTCCCGTTCCGCAAGTAAGGTAGGGTTACTGAATGGCTAAGCAATCAATGAAAGCACGCGAAGTAAAACGCGTAGCTTTAGCTGATAAATTCTTCGCTAAACGCGCTGAACTGAAAGCGATCATCTCTGATGTGAACGCTTCCGACGAAGATCGTTGGAACGCAGTTCTCAAGCTGCAAACTCTGCCGCGTGATTCCAGCCCGTCTCGTCAGCGTAACCGCTGCCGTCAAACAGGTCGTCCACATGGTTATGTGGGCAAGTTCGGGTTGAGCCGTATTAAGCTGCGTGAAGCCGCCATGCGCGGTGAAGTGCCAGGCTTGAAAAAGGCTAGCTGGTAATTGTCACCAATTGAATCACGGGAGTAAAGACAGATGAGCATGCAAGATCCGATCGCGGATATGCTGACCCGTATCCGTAACGGTCAGGCCGCGAATAAAGCTGCGGTCACCATGCCTTCCTCCAAGCTGAAAGTGGCAATCGCCAACGTGCTGAAGGACGAAGGTTTTATTGAAGATTTTAAAGTTGAAGGCGACACCAAGCCGGAACTGGAAGTGACTCTTAAGTACTTCCAGGGTAAAGCTGTTGTAGAAAGCATTCAGCGTGTCAGCCGCCCAGGTCTGCGCATCTATAAGAAAAAAGATGAGCTGCCAAAAGTTATGGCCGGTCTGGGTATCGCAGTTGTTTCTACCTCTAAAGGTGTTATGACTGATCGTGCAGCGCGCCAGGCTGGTCTTGGCGGCGAAATTATCTGCTACGTAGCCTAATCGGAGGAAAAAATGTCTCGTGTTGCTAAAGCACCGGTCGTTGTTCCTGCCGGCGTTGATGTAAAAATCAACGGTCAGGTTATTACGATCAAAGGTAAAAACGGCGAGCTGACTCGTACTCTCAACGATGCTGTTGAAGTTAAACATGCAGATAATGCTCTGACCTTCGGTCCGCGTGATGGTTACGCAGACGGCTGGGCTCAGGCTGGTACCGCGCGTGCCCTGCTGAACTCAATGGTTATCGGTGTTACCGAAGGCTTCACTAAGAAGCTGCAGCTGGTTGGTGTAGGTTATCGTGCAGCGATCAAAGGGAATGCAGTAGGCCTGTCTCTGGGCTTCTCTCACCCTGTTGAGCATCCGCTGCCGGCCGGTATCACTGCAGAATGTCCAACTCAGACTGAGATCGTGCTGAAAGGCGCTGATAAACAGCTGATTGGCCAGGTTGCAGCAGATCTGCGCGCCTACCGTCGTCCTGAGCCTTATAAAGGCAAGGGTGTTCGTTACGCCGACGAAGTCGTGCGTACCAAAGAGGCTAAGAAGAAGTAAGGTAACACTATGGATAAGAAATCTGCTCGTATCCGTCGTGCGACCCGCGCACGCCGCAAGCTCAAAGAGCTGGGTGCAACTCGCCTGGTGGTACATCGTACCCCGCGTCACATTTACGCACAGGTAATTGCACCGAACGGTTCTGAAGTTCTGGTAGCTGCTTCTACTGTAGAAAAAGCTATCGCAGAACAATTGAAGTACACCGGTAACAAAGACGCTGCTGCAGCTGTAGGTAAAGCTGTTGCTGAACGCGCTCTGGAAAAAGGCATCAGCAATGTATCCTTTGACCGTTCCGGGTTCCAATATCATGGTCGTGTCCAGGCACTGGCAGATGCTGCCCGTGAAGCTGGCCTTCAGTTCTAAGGTAGAGGTGTAAGATGGCTCACATCGAAAAACAAGCTGGCGAACTGCAGGAAAAGCTGATCGCGGTAAACCGCGTATCTAAAACCGTTAAAGGTGGTCGTATTTTCTCCTTCACAGCTCTGACTGTAGTTGGCGATGGTAACGGTCGCGTTGGTTTTGGTTACGGTAAAGCGCGTGAAGTTCCAGCAGCGATCCAGAAAGCGATGGAAAAAGCCCGTCGCAATATGATTAACGTCGCGCTGAACAACGGCACCCTGCAGCACCCAGTTAAAGGTGTTCACACGGGTTCTCGTGTATTCATGCAGCCAGCTTCAGAAGGTACCGGTATCATCGCCGGTGGTGCAATGCGCGCCGTTCTGGAAGTTGCTGGGGTTCATAACGTTCTGGCTAAAGCATACGGTTCCACCAACCCGATCAACGTGGTTCGTGCAACTATTGATGGCCTGGAAAATATGAATTCTCCAGAAATGGTCGCTGCCAAGCGTGGTAAATCCGTTGAAGAAATTCTGGGGTAATTGACCATGGCAAAGACTATTAAAATCACTCAAACCCGCAGTGCAATCGGTCGTCTGCCGAAACACAAGGCAACGCTGCTTGGCCTGGGTCTGCGTCGTATTGGTCATACCGTTGAGCGCGAGGATACTCCTGCTGTTCGCGGTATGGTCAACGCGGTTTACTTCATGGTTAAAGTTGAGGAGTAAGAGATGCGTTTAAATACTCTGTCTCCGGCCGAAGGCTCTAAAAAGGCGGGTAAACGCCTGGGTCGTGGTATCGGTTCTGGCCTCGGCAAAACCGGTGGTCGTGGTCACAAAGGTCAGAACTCTCGTTCTGGCGGTGGCGTACGTCGCGGTTTCGAGGGTGGCCAGATGCCACTGTACCGTCGTCTGCCGAAGTTCGGCTTCACTTCTCGCAAAGCAGCGATCACAGCGGAAGTCCGTCTGTCTGACCTGGCGAAAGTTGAAGGCGGCGTTGTAGACCTGAACACGCTGAAAGCAGCTAACATTATCGGTATCCAGATCGAGTTCGCGAAAGTGATCCTGGCTGGTGAAGTTTCTACTCCGGTAACTGTTCGTGGCCTGCGTGTTACTAAAGGTGCTCGTGCTGCTATCGAAGCTGCTGGCGGTAAAATTGAGGAATAAGTAGCAGATGGCTAAGCAACCGGGATTAGATTTTCAAAGTGCCAAAGGTGGATTTGGTGAGCTGAAACGCAGACTGCTGTTTGTAATCGGCGCGCTGATTGTGTTCCGTATTGGCTCTTTTATTCCGATCCCTGGTATCGATGCCGCTGTACTTGCCAAACTGCTTGAGCAACAGCGAGGCACCATCATTGAAATGTTTAACATGTTCTCTGGTGGTGCTCTCAGCCGTGCTTCTATCTTCGCGCTGGGTATTATGCCGTATATTTCGGCATCCATTATTATCCAGCTGCTGACGGTCGTTCATCCGGCCCTGGCAGAACTGAAGAAAGAAGGGGAGTCTGGACGTCGTAAGATTAGTCAGTACACCCGCTACGGTACTCTGGTGCTGGCAATATTCCAGTCGATCGGTATTGCTACCGGTCTTCCGAATATGCCTGGTATGCAGGGCCTGGTCTTAAACCCAGGCTTTGCATTCTATTTCACCGCTGTTGTTAGTCTGGTCACAGGGACAATGTTCCTGATGTGGCTCGGCGAACAGATTACTGAACGTGGTATCGGTAACGGTATCTCAATCATTATCTTCGCCGGTATTGTTGCGGGTCTCCCGCCAGCCATCGCCCATACTATCGAGCAAGCGCGTCAAGGCGACCTGCACTTCCTCCTGTTGCTGTTGGTTGCAGTATTAGTATTTGCAGTGACGTTCTTTGTTGTCTTCGTTGAACGTGGTCAACGCCGTATTGTGGTGAACTACGCGAAACGTCAGCAGGGTCGTCGTGTCTATGCTGCACAGAGCACACATTTGCCGCTGAAAGTGAATATGGCAGGGGTAATCCCGGCGATTTTCGCTTCCAGTATTATTCTGTTCCCGGCAACCATCGCGTCATGGTTCGGGGGCGGTACTGGTTGGAACTGGCTGACAACAATTTCGCTGTATTTGCAGCCTGGGCAACCACTTTATGTGTTACTCTATGCGTCTGCGATCATCTTCTTCTGTTTCTTCTACACGGCGTTGGTCTTCAACCCGCGTGAAACAGCAGATAACCTGAAGAAGTCCGGTGCATTTGTACCAGGAATTCGTCCGGGAGAGCAAACGGCGAAGTATATCGATAAAGTAATGACTCGCCTGACTTTGGTTGGTGCGCTTTATATTACTTTTATCTGCCTGATCCCGGAGTTCATGCGTGATGCAATGAAAGTACCGTTCTACTTCGGTGGGACCTCACTGCTTATCGTTGTTGTCGTGATTATGGACTTTATGGCTCAAGTGCAAACTCTGATGATGTCCAGTCAGTATGAGTCTGCATTGAAGAAGGCGAACCTGAAAGGCTACGGCCGCTAATTGGTCGCCTGAGAAGTTACGGAGAGTAAAAATGAAAGTTCGTGCTTCCGTCAAGAAATTATGCCGTAACTGCAAAATCGTTAAGCGTGATGGTGTCATCCGTGTGATTTGCAGTGCCGAGCCGAAGCATAAACAGCGCCAAGGCTGATTATTTCGCATATTTTTCTTGCAAAGTTGGGTTGAGCTGGCTAGATTAGCCAGCCAATCTTTTGTATGTCTGTACGTTTCCATTTGAGTATCCTGAAAACGGGCTTTTCAGCATGGTGCGTACATATTAAATAGTAGGAGTGCATAGTGGCCCGTATAGCAGGCATTAACATTCCTGATCAGAAACATGCTGTGATCGCATTAACTTCGATCTACGGCATCGGCAAGACCCGTTCTAAAGCCATCCTGGCTGCAGCGGGTATCGCTGAAGATGTTAAGATCAGTGAGCTGTCTGAAGGACAAATCGACACGCTGCGTGACGAAGTTGCCAAATTTGTCGTTGAAGGTGATCTGCGCCGTGAAATCAGCATGAGCATCAAGCGCCTGATGGATCTTGGTTGCTATCGCGGTTTGCGTCATCGTCGTGGTCTGCCAGTGCGCGGTCAGCGTACTAAGACCAACGCACGTACCCGTAAGGGTCCGCGCAAACCGATCAAGAAATAATCGGGGTGATTGAATAATGGCAAAGGCACCAATTCGTGCACGTAAACGTGTAAGAAAACAAGTCTCTGACGGCGTGGCTCATATCCATGCTTCTTTCAACAACACCATCGTTACTATTACTGATCGTCAGGGTAACGCATTGGGTTGGGCAACAGCCGGTGGTTCCGGTTTCCGTGGTTCTCGCAAATCCACTCCGTTTGCAGCTCAGGTTGCAGCAGAGCGTTGCGCAGAAGCCGTAAAAGAATACGGCATCAAGAATCTGGAAGTTATGGTTAAAGGTCCGGGTCCGGGTCGTGAATCTACTGTTCGCGCTCTGAACGCCGCTGGTTTCCGCATCACTAATATTACTGATGTGACTCCGATCCCTCATAACGGTTGTCGTCCGCCGAAAAAACGTCGCGTATAACGCTCGTTTTTTAGGTTAGTTGGAGATAGAAAATGGCAAGATATTTGGGTCCTAAGCTCAAGCTGAGCCGTCGTGAGGGCACCGACTTATTCCTTAAGTCTGGCGTTCGCGCGATCGATACCAAGTGTAAAATTGAACAAGCTCCTGGCCAGCACGGTGCGCGTAAACCGCGTCTGTCTGACTATGGTGTGCAGTTGCGTGAAAAGCAAAAAGTTCGCCGTATCTACGGTGTGCTGGAGCGTCAGTTCCGTAACTACTATAAAGAAGCAGCACGTCTGAAAGGCAACACAGGTGAAAACCTGCTGGCTCTGCTGGAAGGTCGTCTGGACAACGTTGTATACCGTATGGGCTTCGGCGCTACTCGTGCTGAATCACGCCAGCTGGTTAGCCACAAAGCAATCATGGTAAACGGTCGTGTTGTTAACATCGCTTCTTATCAGGTTAAAGCGAATGACGTTGTTAGCATTCGTGAGAAAGCGAAAAAGCAATCTCGCGTGAAAGCCGCTCTGGAGCTGGCTGAGCAGCGTGAAAAGCCAACCTGGCTGGAAGTTGATGCTGGCAAGATGGAAGGTACGTTCAAGCGTCAGCCAGAACGTTCTGATCTGTCTGCGGACATTAACGAACACCTGATCGTCGAGCTTTACTCCAAGTAAAGCTTAGTACCAAAGAGAGGACACAATGCAGGGTTCTGTGACAGAGTTTCTAAAACCGCGCCTGGTAGATATCGAGCAAGTGAGTTCGACGCACGCCAAGGTGACCCTTGAGCCTTTAGAGCGTGGCTTTGGCCATACTCTGGGTAACGCACTGCGCCGTATTCTGCTCTCATCGATGCCGGGTTGCGCGGTGACC
The DNA here is from genome assembly GCF_051948675.1 of Enterobacter sp. Lyrl_3. Taxonomy (NCBI): domain Bacteria; kingdom Pseudomonadati; phylum Pseudomonadota; class Gammaproteobacteria; order Enterobacterales; family Enterobacteriaceae; genus Enterobacter; species Enterobacter sp. Lyrl_3. The sequence goes on along the minus strand of NZ_JAYJLI010000027.1, from coordinate 11,892 downwards.
GAGGTTGAGATTGATGGTGTACTTCATGAGTACAGCACCAAAGAAGGCGTTCAGGAAGATATCCTTGAAATCCTGCTCAACCTGAAAGGGCTGGCGGTGAGAGTTCAGGGTAAAGATGAAGTTATTCTTACTCTGAATAAATCTGGCATTGGCCCTGTGACTGCAGCCGACATCACCCACGACGGTGATGTTGAAATCGTCAAGCCGCAGCACGTGATCTGCCACCTGACCGATGAGAACGCAGCTATTAGCATGCGTATCAAAGTTCAGCGCGGTCGTGGTTATGTGCCGGCTTCTGCCCGAATTCATTCGGAAGAAGATGAGCGCCCAATCGGCCGTCTGCTGGTCGACGCATGCTACAGCCCTGTAGAGCGTATTGCCTACAATGTTGAAGCAGCGCGTGTAGAACAGCGTACCGACCTGGACAAGCTGGTCATCGAAATGGAAACCAATGGCACAATCGATCCTGAAGAGGCGATTCGTCGTGCGGCAACCATCCTGGCAGAACAACTGGAAGCTTTCGTTGACTTACGTGATGTACGTCAGCCGGAAGTGAAAGAAGAGAAACCAGAATTCGATCCGATCCTGCTGCGCCCTGTTGACGATCTCGAATTGACTGTCCGCTCTGCTAACTGCCTCAAGGCAGAAGCTATCCACTATATCGGTGATCTGGTACAGCGTACCGAGGTTGAGTTGCTGAAAACGCCGAACCTGGGTAAAAAATCTCTTACTGAGATTAAAGACGTGCTGGCTTCACGTGGTCTGTCTCTGGGCATGCGCCTGGAAAACTGGCCACCAGCAAGCATTGCTGACGAGTAACCGGATCACAGGTTAAGGTTTTACTGAGAAGGATAAGGTCATGCGCCATCGTAAGAGTGGTCGTCAACTGAACCGCAACAGCAGCCATCGCCAGGCTATGTTCCGCAACATGGCAGGTTCACTGGTTCGTCATGAAATCATCAAGACGACCCTGCCTAAAGCGAAAGAGCTGCGTCGTGTAGTTGAGCCGCTGATTACTCTTGCCAAGACTGACAGCGTTGCTAATCGTCGTCTGGCATTCGCCCGTACTCGTGATAACGAGATCGTGGCAAAACTGTTTAACGAGCTGGGCCCGCGTTTCGCGAGCCGTGCCGGTGGTTACACTCGCATTCTGAAGTGTGGCTTCCGCGCAGGCGACAACGCTCCGATGGCTTACATCGAGCTGGTTGATCGTTCTGAGTCGAAAGCAGAAGCTGCTGCAGAGTAATCTGCAGTAACGTAAAAAAACCCGCTCCGGCGGGTTTTTTTATATCCGCACTATCCCCACTTCTCTACAATATCTGTATTAATTTTGTTCATCCCCTGGAGTTTATGATGTGGTTGCTCGACCAGTGGGCAGAACGCCATATTCGCGATGCCCAAACTAAAGGCGAATTCGATAACCTGTCCGGTAGCGGTGAACCGCTAGTACTGGAAGATGATTCGCATATACCCCCTGAACTACGGGCTGGATATCGCTTACTGAAAAATGCGGGGTGTCTGCCTCCCGAGCTTGAACAGCGCAAAGAGGCGATTGAGCTTGCTGACCTGCTAAAAGGGATACGGAAAGACGATCCCCGGCATGGAGAACTAAGCCGGCGGTTGGCTCTGGTTGAACTCAAGCTACGACAGGCAGGAATTGCGACTGACTTTCTGCATGGCGAGTATAGTGAAAGACTGCTGCAGAAAATAAACGAGGAATAGCCATGTATCGTATCGGTGAACTTGCAAAGCTTGCTAACGTGACGCCGGATACCATCCGTTACTATGAAAAACAGCAGATGATTGATCACGAGGTGCGAACCGAAGGTGGGTTCCGGCTCTATACCGACAACGATCTGCAACGGCTGCGGTTTATTCGTTATGCGCGGCAACTGGGATTCACGCTGGATTCGATCCGTGAGTTATTGTCGATCCGTATCGATCCGGCACACCACACCTGCCAGGAATCGAAAAGCATTGTCCAGGCCAGGCTGGATGAAGTTGAAGCGCGTATTCAGGAACTGCAAACCATGCAGCGCTCTCTGCAAAGGTTGAATGATGCGTGCTGTGGTACGGCTCACAGCAGTGTCTATTGTTCTATTCTGGAGGCCCTTGAACAAGGGGCAAGTGGAGAAACCCGGGGTTGTTGATTTTTTATCAGTCCGGGTCTAGACTCCCCTCGACATTAATCATGCTCAGGAGAAATTATGAGTCACTATCAACATACGAAGGGACAAATTAAAGATAATGCCATTGAGGCTTTGCTTCACGACCCGCTTTTTCGACAGCGAGTTGAAAAGAGCAAAAAAGGGAAGGGAAGTTATCTGCGTAAAAACAAACATGCAAAACGGGGTAACTGGGAGGCCAGTGGCAAGCAAGCGAATCGCTTATTTACCACTGGCCTTCCTGCTTTTAGCTGTTAAACGCGGTTATTCTGCTCTTTTAACAGATCGCGAATTTCAGTCAGTAATACTTCTTCTTTCGTAGGAGCGGGCGCCGCAGCAGGCTCTTCTTTTTTACGGTTGAGCTTGTTGATAAGCTTGATGGCCATAAAAATGGCAAACGCGACGATCACGAAATCAAATATGTTCTGAATAAACACGCCATAGTGCATCACCACTGCCGGGATATCCCCCTGTGCTTCCCGAAGCGTGAAGGCGAATTGTTTGAAATCAATGCCCCCAATTAATAGCCCTAAAGGTGGCATGATGATATCAGCCACTAAAGATGAAACGATCTTGCCGAACGCTGCACCAATAATGACACCCACTGCCAAATCCACCACATTTCCGCGCATCGCAAATTCGCGAAATTCTTTAACAAAACTCATTATGTTCTCCTTGTGCCAGCTGACGACTATAAGTTTAACAAATGATTAGCTAATTGCCATTGGGGATAAATAAACGTTATGAAAATAAAAGGCACAGGAATCAGAAGGATAATGCTCAGGTGCTCTATCGCGAGCACCTGAATCATTACAGGAAGAATGGGCTTGGCTGGAATAAACGTTCGACGTCGGTAATAAATTTTTTATCGGTCAGGAACATAATAACGTGATCGCCTTGTTCAATGCGCAAATTATCATTGGCAATCATGACATCATTTCCGCGTACTACGGCGCCGATAATTGTGCCGGGTGGCAGCTTAATTTCATCGATGGCGCGTCCCACCACGCGCGATGTGGTTTCATCACCGTGAGCGACAGCTTCAATGGCTTCAGCGACGCCGCGACGCAGTGAGGACACACCAACAATATCTGCTTTACGAACGTGGCTCAACAGCGCGGAAATCGTTGCCTGCTGCGGTGAAATCGCAATATCAATTACGCTCCCCTGCACCAGGTCAACATAGGCACGACGCTGAATAAGTACCATGACCTTTTTTGCTCCCATGCGCTTGGCGAGCATGGCGGACATAATATTTGCTTCATCGTCGTTGGTGACGGCAATAAACAGATCAACTTGATCGATATGCTCTTCTGCCAGTAATTCCTGATCTGATGCATCGCCATAAAACACGATCGTGTTTTGTAGTTTTTCAGCAAGTTCAGAGGCGCGCTGTTGATCGCGCTCGATCAACTTCACGCTATAGTCTTTTTCCAGACGGCGAGCGAGACCTGCGCCGATATTACCCCCGCCGACCAGCATGATGCGTTTATAGGGCTTTTCGAGGCGCTGAAGTTCACTCATTACGGCACGAATATGTTGAGAGGCAGCAATGAAGAAGACTTCATCTCCTGCTTCGACAATGGTCGAGCCCTGAGGTCGAATCGGTCTGTCGTGACGGAAAATGGCTGCGACGCGGGTATCGATATGCGGCATATGTTCGCGCATCGTAGACAGCGCGTTTCCGATCAACGGACCGCCATAATAGGCCTTAACAACGGCCAGACTCACTTTCCCTTCTGCAAAGTTCACGACCTGCAGTGCGCCGGGATATTCGATCAGGCGATAAATATTATCGATAACCAGTTGTTCTGGTGCGATAAGGTGGTCGATTGGTACCGCTTCTGAGTTAAAGAGTTTTTCCGCATCGCGGACATAATCCGGGGAGCGGATACGGGCGATTCGGTTAGGCGTGTTGAAAAGCGAATAGGCCACCTGACAAGCGACCATATTGGTCTCATCCGAGCTGGTCACGGCCACTAACATATCGGCATCGTCAGCACCGGCTTCACGGAGGACACGTGGATGCGAACCGTGCCCCTGCACAACGCGAAGGTCAAATTTATCCTGCAGAACGCGCAGTCGATCGCCGTTGGTATCGACGATCGTAATGTCGTTGTTTTCACCTACAAGGTTTTCCGCCAGCGTCCCGCCGACCTGTCCTGCGCCCAGAATGATAATCTTCATATCTCGTGACCTGTTCTCAACATCACTCTTTGATTAGCTTAGCGTAAAAGAAGCCATCACCCTCTTCAGCGCCGGGCAGGTTCTGCTGGCCCGGGTGCTCCGGTGTTCCCGTATCGCGCAGCGTAGCGCCAGGAGTGCGTTTAAGGAAGGCTGAAATTTGCTGGCTATTCTCTTCCGGAAGAATGGAACAGGTGGCATAGACCAGCGTTCCGCCAGGCTTCAGGTGTGGCCAGATAGCGTCAAGGATCTCGGATTGCAGCTGCGCAAGTTCCTTAATATCACGGTCGCGACGCAGCCACTTAATGTCCGGGTGACGACGAATAACGCCGGTTGCCGAGCAAGGAGCATCCAGCAAAATGCGGTCGAATTGAGTCTCGCCGCACCATTCTGCGGGCTTACGTCCGTCGCCTTGCTTGACCTGCGCCTTCATACCTAAACGCTTAAGGTTGTCGTAGACACGCGAAAGTCGCTGCTCATCAACATCCACAGCCATTACGCTGGCCTGCGGTGCGACTTCCAGAATATGCGTTGTTTTGCCCCCAGGCGCGGCACACAGGTCGAGGATCTGTTCGCCATTTTTGGGTTCGAGCCATGTCATACAGCCCTGAGCAGAGGCATCCTGAACGGTTACCCAGCCTTCATCGAATCCGGGTAAGGCATGCACCGGCACAGGGGAGGCTAAACGCACGGCATCAGGATAAGCATCATGCGCGAATCCACTCATTCCGGCTTCTTCCAGCAAGGCCAGCCATGCATCGCGGGTATGATGATTACGGTTAACGCGTAACCACATCGGCGGACGTTGATTATTTGCGTCAGCAATATCCTGCCACCGCTGCGGATACGCTTTTTTGAGGCGATTCAGAAGCCAGTCAGGATGAAGGAAACGGGTTTCACTTTTTGCAAATTCTGCCAGAAGTTCTTCCTGTTGACGCTGGAACTGACGCAGTACGCCGTTGATCAGCCCTTTGAGCTGGGGACGTTTAATCGCGACAGCACCTTCTACCGTCTCAGCCAACGCAGCATGAGGTGGGATGCGGGTATGAAGAAGCTGATAGAAGCCAACCATAATCAAATAATGGACGGTACGCTGCTTACCGGTCATTGGGCGCGACATCAGCTTATTAATCAGCCATTCAAGCTGAGAAAGGGTGCGCAGGACGCCAAAACAGAGCTCCTGAAGCAGAGCTTTGTCTTTGTCGGACACTTTTTGCTGCAGTGGAGGTAGGACATTACTCAGTGATTGACCCTGCTCGACAACCTGCTCAACGGCCTGTGCCGCCAGACTGCGTAAATTTTGTTTTTTCATAACCGTAAAAATAAAAATGCCCGGAAACACCGGGCCTTAAGAATAAATTTGCTCAGGCAAGGCGAGAGCCAGGGATAAACCATTCGCGACGGGAATTTAACAGATCCTGAGCACTCATTGCCTTTTTACCCGCGGGCTGCAGTGATTCCAGATTCAGGATCCCTTCCGAGGTTGCCACCTGGATACCATTTTTGCTGGCTTCGATAATTGTACCCGGCTCAGCAGACGTATTGCCTTCAATGACGGATGCTTTCCAGACTTTAACAGGTTGCTCATCGATCACCATCCAGCTCATTGGCCACGGATTAAAGGCGCGAATGCAACGCTCAAGCTGTGCGGCGGAGAGGGACCAGTCGACCCGCGCCTCTTCTTTGCTGAGTTTTTCGGCGTAGGTCACCAGAGTCTCATCCTGAACTTCAGGGGTAGCCGTATTATCAGCAAGCTGCTGCAAGGTTTTGATGAGTCCTTGTGGACCCAGGTCCGCCAGTTTGTCATACAGCGTGGTACTGGTGTCGTCGGCGGTAATTGGACAGGCCAGTTTATACAGCATGTCGCCGGTGTCTAAACCTACATCCATCTTCATGATGGTGACGCCAGTTTCAGCATCACCCGCCCACAACGAGCGTTGGATCGGTGCCGCGCCACGCCAGCGTGGAAGCAACGAACCATGTACGTTGACACACCCCAAACGAGGCATATCAAGCACGGCTTTTGGCAGAATTAAGCCGTAAGCCACCACCACCATGACATCAGCATTGAGATCGGCAACAAGTTGCTGATTTTCCTGAGGTCGTAAGGATGCGGGCTGGTAAACGGGTAACCCATGTTCTTCTGCCAGCACTTTCACCGGGCTGGGCATGAGCTTTTTACCACGGCCTGCCGGGCGATCCGGTTGGGTAAACACGCCAACAACCTGGTGGCCAGAAGATAACAGCGCGTCAAGATGACGCGCTGCAAAATCAGGGGTACCCGCGAAGATAATACGTAGTGTTTTAGACACGATGATCCTTGTATCCGGGGGGATGTTATGCGCGGGAGCGCAAACGATCCAGTTTTTCTACTTTCTGACGAATACGCTGCTGCTTCAGTGGTGAGAGGTAATCGATAAACAGTTTACCGACCAGGTGATCCATCTCATGCTGAATACAAATCGCCAGCAGATCGTCTGCTTCCAGTTCGAACGGGTTGCCTTCACGATCCAGGGCGCGAATTTTCACTTTTTCGGCACGTGGAACTAAAGCACGCTGTTCAGGAATGGACAGACAACCTTCCTCAATACCTGTTTCACCGCTCTTTTCCAACAGCTCAGGGTTGATCAGCACCAGACGGCCATCGCGATTCTCAGAAACGTCGATCACGATAATACGCTTGTGAATGTCCACCTGAGTTGCCGCAAGGCCAATGCCTTCTTCGGCGTACATGGTATCGAACATATCATCAACGATACGCTGAATTTCTGCATTCACTTCTTTGACCGGTTCAGCGACGATGCGAAGGCGCTCGTCCGGAATATGTAACACTTGCAAAACTGCCATAAATTTCCAGAGTCGTGTTCAGGAGTTGATAAGAATACTATCTCTATTCTAGACAAATCCCCCATCGATTGACAGCATCCGTGACCAATCGCAATGATTGCAGAGGCTGCTTATGGCAGGGAATAGGATGACGTCCACGGAGATATGGTTACGGCTAATCCACACAGGCTCTCTGTGTGGTGATCAGATGCTCGCAGCGGCAGCGCGACTACTTATGCAGACAAGGATTGATGATGCCGTTGTCAGAGATGCCGGGCTGTCAATAAAACAGGCTCAACAGTTCTTTGCGCTTGATGAAAATGAACTGCAACGAAATCTGGCGTGGCTAGAACAGCCGGAGAATCATCTGCTGACGGCGGATGATCCTCGTTATCCCCCTTTACTTCGCACGATCCCTGACTACCCCGGCGCATTGTTTATTAAAGGCAATCCTGAAGCCCTTATTACCGTTCAACTGGCGGTTGTGGGTAGCCGCGCGCCATCCTGGTACGGTGAGCGATGGGGGAAAATCCTGTGCGAACAACTTTCACAAAGTGGTTTCACGATCACCAGTGGGCTGGCCTGCGGTATTGACGGCGTCGCTCATCACGCCGCGCTGTCTGTAAAAGGGCGAAGTGTCGCGGTGCTTGGAAACGGGCTGTTTAGCATTTATCCCCGTCGGCATCAGGCTCTGGCTGCACGGCTTATCGAATCAGAGGGGGCTATTGTGTCGGAGTTCCCGCTGTCAGCGCCGCCCTGGCCGGCAAATTTTCCACGTCGTAACCGAATTATCAGCGGTCTGAGTCTGGGCGTGCTGGTGGTGGAGGCCGCTTTAAGAAGCGGCTCACTCGTTACGGCACGGTATGCCCTAGAACAGGGGCGAGAAGTCTTTGCCTTACCTGGCCCGATAGGTAACCCGGGGTGTGAGGGCCCCCACTGGCTCATCAAGCAGGGAGCAACGCCTGTGACGAGCGTCGAGGACATCCTTGAAAATTTGCAATATGGCTTGCACTGGTTAACAGATGAACCCGAAAAGCGACATTTTTCATCAGATCAGGAGAAGGTGGCATTGCCATTTCCCAGCCTCCTGGCTAACGTAGGAGATGAGGTAACACCTGTTGACGTTGTCGCTGAACGTGCCGGCCAACCTGTGCCAGTAACGGTAGCACAGCTACTCGAACTGGAGTTAGCAGGGTGGATCGCAGCTGTACCCGGCGGCTATGTCCGATTGAGGAGGGCAAGCCATGTTCGACGTACTGATGTATTTGTTTGAGACTTACATCCATAACGAAGCAGAAATGCGAGTGGATCAGGACAAATTGACACAGGATCTTACCGATGCGGGGTTTGAACGGGAAGATATTTATAATGCGTTGATGTGGCTGGAAAAACTGGCTGATTATCAGGAAGGCCTTGCCGAACCGATGCAGCTTGCTTCTGACCCATTGTCTGTGCGCATTTATACCGCTGAAGAGTGTGAAAGGCTGGACGCCAGCTGCCGGGGATTCATCTTATTCCTTGAGCAGATTCAGGTGCTAAACCTCGAAACAAGAGAAATGGTGATAGAGCGCGTTATGGCGCTGGATACGGCAGAGTTCGAACTGGATGACCTCAAGTGGGTGATCCTGATGGTTCTGTTTAATATTCCAGGCTGTGAAAATGCCTATCAGCAAATGGAAGAATTACTCTTTGAAGTGAATGAAGGTATGCTGCACTAATTCAATGTGCAGCACCAAGAGTTGTTATGGCCAAATCAGCACTGTTCACGGTGCATAAAAACGAGCCCTGCCCACAGTGCGGGGCTGAACTTGTCATTCGGTCCGGGAAACACGGTCCGTTTCTCGGTTGTTCACACTATCCGGAATGTGATTATGTTCGTCCCCTGAAAAGCCAGGCGGACGGACATATCGTTAAAATTCTGGAGGGACAGCTTTGCCCGAAGTGTGGAGGCGAACTGGCGTTACGGCAGGGCCGTTTTGGTATGTTCATTGGTTGCAGTCGCTATCCTGAATGTGAACATACGGAACAAATTGATAAGCCAGATGAAACGGCAATCGCCTGCCCCCAGTGCCAGCGCGGACAACTGGTACAGCGTCGTTCTCGTTTTGGTAAAACCTTCCATTCCTGCGATCGTTATCCTGAATGCCAGTTCGTTATCAATTTCAAACCGGTAGCGGGTACCTGCCCTCATTGCGATTATCCGTTACTTATAGAGAAGAAAACGGCGCAAGGTATGAAACGCTTTTGCGCCAGTAAACAATGTGGAAAGCCGGTTTCGGCGGATGAAATCAGTGAATAATAACCTGCCAACAGGATCCATTGCGCACGCAGTGGAGGTCCTGAAAAATGAAGAAGTCATCGCCTATCCAACAGAAGCTGTCTTTGGGGTCGGTTGCGATCCTGACAGCGAGACAGCTGTGAATCGCTTACTTACGCTAAAACAGAGACCTGTCGAAAAAGGATTGATTTTGATCGCTGCTAATTATGAGCAGCTTAAACCTTATATTGATGATTCCATGCTCACGCCAGCACAACGGGATACCATCTTTTCGGCGTGGCCAGGGCCGGTGACCTTTGTTTTCCCGGCGCAGCCAACTACGCCACGCTGGTTAACAGGGCGTTTCGATTCCCTCGCTGTCCGTGTCACCGATCATCCGCTGGTGGTAGAGCTATGTCTGGCGTTTGGTAAACCGCTGGTCTCAACCAGTGCCAACCTTACCGGGCAGCCTCCTTGCCGTAGCACCGAAGAGGTGCTGGCGCAGTTCGGGAATGACTTCCCGGTAGCCGTCGGTGAAACCGGAGGTCGTCTTAATCCGTCGGAAATCCGCGACGCCTTGACCGGCGAACGTTTTCGCCAGGGGTAATATGATGGAAACCTATGCCGTTTTTGGTAATCCGATCGCACACAGCAAGTCGCCGTTAATCCATCAGCAGTTTGCTGAACAACTGCAGATCGATCATCCCTATGGCCGGGTGCTGGCACCTGTTGATGCCTTTGTTACCACCCTGAATGCTTTTTTTGACGCGGGTGGTAAAGGTGCCAATGTGACGGTGCCTTTTAAAGAAGAAGCCTTTGAACGTGCGGATGAATTAACTGAGCGCGCGTCTCTTGCGGGTGCCGTGAATACGCTTAAACGGCTGGAGGATGGTCGCCTTCTGGGTGACAACACTGACGGAATCGGCTTACTTAGCGATCTGGAAAGACTCTCATTTATCAAACCCGGGTTCCGGGTTCTGTTGATTGGTGCTGGTGGGGCATCGCGAGGCGTACTGTTACCGCTCCTTTCACTGGATTGTGCAGTGACCATTACCAATCGCACCTTTTCCCGGGCAGAAGCGTTGGCGGCGTTGTTTGCACATACTGGCAGCGTGAGTGCGGTGGCTCTTGATGATCTTATCCACCATGAATTTGATCTTATCATTAATGCCACCTCCAGCGGCATTGGTGGGGAAGTACCGGCGATCCCGTCCTCTTTGGTAAACAACCACCTCTATTGCTACGACATGTTTTATCAGAAAGGGAAAACTCCCTTCCTCAGCTGGTGTGAACAACACGGCGCGAAACAGCTGGCTGATGGCCTTGGCATGCTGGTGGGGCAGGCTGCGCATGCAGTTTTGCTCTGGCACGGTGTATTACCTGCTGTCGAACCTGTCATTGAAAAGCTGAAACAGGAACTTACGGCGTGAACCAGGCGATTCACTTTCCCGACAGAGAACAGTGGGATGAGAGTAAGCAAGCAGTCTGTTTCCCGGTGCTCGTGCATGGGATGCAACTGACATGTGCCATTAGCGGTGAAACGCTCAAGCGCCGCTTTGGTGGCTCAAATCCATTAGAGGTGTTCTGCGAAAATCGCTGGGATCTTGAAGAAGAAGCCAGCGATTTGATCCGCGATCAGCAGGAAGACGATCAGGGTTGGGTCTGGTTGTCCTGATCCAGATACTCATCTTTCCATTTCACGTAATTATTCGCTGAATATTTCAGACCTTCTCTTTCCGCTTCTGTTAAGGGGCGGATCTGCTTTACCGGGCTGCCTAAATAGAGATAACCGCTTTCGAGCCGTTTATGTTGAGGGACAAGACTCCCGGCACCAATCATCACATCATCCTTTACGATGACACCATCCAGCAGGATCGATCCCATGCCAACCAGCACCCGGTTTCCGATAGTGCAGCCGTGAAGCATGACTTTATGGCCGACGGTAACATCTTCTCCTATAACAAGTGGATTGCCGTCCGGGTTATATGAGGATTTGTGGGTGACATGCAGCACGCTGCCATCCTGAATATTAGTGCGTGCGCCAATTGCCACATAGTTAACGTCTCCCCTGATCGCAACGAGCGGCCAGATGCTGACATCTTTGGCCATTCGGACATCGCCAATGACCACACTGCTGGCATCGATCATCACGCGATCGCCTTTTTGTGGAAACAGATCTTTATACGGACGTAGTACTGCAGACATATCTACCTCGACAGATGAGCGCTATACAGAAGACTTTGATCATATTTTTGGATCGAGGCAAGGCAAAATACGTCAATATTTAAGCAGATCGGGCGGGATTTCAGCGAAAAGCGCGGAAAATCATCAGTCAGAAAAAAAGATCTAAAAAATACTTGTGCTAAAAAATGGGATCCCTATAATGCGCCTCCATCGACACGGCGGATGTGAATCACTTCACAAACAACCCGGTCGGTTGAAGAGAAAAAATCCTGAAAA
>NZ_JAYJLI010000026.1:0-28827 GCF_051948675.1 Enterobacter sp. Lyrl_3 | reverse complement strand
TGGCCGTACCGTTGGCGCGGGCGTGGTTGCTAAAGTTCTCGGCTAATTGCTGATAACATTTGACGCAATGCGCAATAAAAGGGCATCATTTGATGCCCTTTTTGCACGCTTTCACGCCAGAACCTGGCTCATCAGTGATTATTTTTGTCATAATCATTGCTGAGACAGGCTCTGCAGAGAGCGTATAATTCGAAAAGCGAATTAGCATTTCGATTTGGTTTGCCTCGCGATCGCGGGGTGAAAATGTTTGTAGAATACTTCTGACAGGTTGGTTTATGAGTGCGAATACCGAAGCTCAAGGGAGCGGGCGCGGCCTGGAAGCGATGAAATGGGTAGTGGTAGCCGTTCTGCTGATCGTAGCGATCGTCGGCAACTATCTTTATCGTGACATTATGCTGCCGCTACGCGCGCTTGCAGTGGTAATTCTGATTGCTGCAGCGGGTGGTGTCGCGCTGTTGACGACAAAAGGCAAAGCGACTGTCGCTTTTGCCCGCGAAGCGCGTACCGAAGTCCGTAAGGTAATTTGGCCGACTCGCCAGGAAACATTGCACACCACGCTGATCGTAGCGGCGGTAACCGCTGTAATGTCACTGATCCTGTGGGGACTGGATGGTATTCTGGTTCGCCTGGTATCCTTTATCACTGGCCTGAGGTTCTGAGATGTCTGAAGCCCCTAAAAAGCGCTGGTACGTCGTTCAGGCGTTTTCCGGTTTTGAAGGCCGCGTAGCAACGTCGCTGCGTGAGCATATCAAATTACACAACATGGAAGAGTTATTTGGCGAAGTTATGGTTCCGACCGAAGAAGTGGTCGAGATCCGTGGCGGCCAACGCCGCAAAAGCGAGCGTAAATTCTTCCCGGGTTACGTGCTGGTTCAGATGGTTATGAACGACGCGAGCTGGCACCTTGTGCGCAGCGTACCGCGCGTGATGGGCTTTATCGGCGGCACGTCTGACCGTCCGGCGCCAATCAGCGACAAAGAAGTTGATGCGATTATGAACCGCCTGCAGCAGGTGGGTGATAAGCCGCGTCCGAAAACGCTGTTTGAACCGGGTGAAATGGTTCGTGTTAATGACGGTCCGTTTGCTGACTTTAATGGCGTGGTCGAAGAAGTGGATTACGAGAAATCCCGCCTGAAAGTTTCTGTTTCTATCTTCGGTCGTGCGACCCCGGTAGAACTGGACTTTGCCCAGGTAGAAAAAGCCTAAGCAGCGATCAAAAAAGCGGCGATTTAATCGTTGCACAGGGCGCGAGATTGGAATACAATTTCGCGCCTTTTGTTTTTATGGGCCACGGCCTGTAAAACGATTTTATTCACGGGGAGCCTCGCTGAGGCGCTATCACCCAATCAGAGGATTTTAGAATGGCTAAGAAAGTACAAGCCTACGTCAAGCTGCAGGTTGCAGCTGGTATGGCGAACCCAAGTCCACCAGTTGGTCCAGCTCTGGGTCAGCAGGGTGTGAACATCATGGAATTCTGTAAAGCGTTTAACGCCAAAACTGAATCCCTGGAAAAAGGTCTGCCAATCCCAGTTGTAATCACTGTTTACGCTGACCGTTCTTTCACTTTCGTTACCAAAACCCCTCCTGCAGCAGTTCTGCTGAAGAAAGCGGCTGGTATCAAGTCTGGTTCCGGTAAACCGAACAAAGACAAAGTGGGTAAAATTTCCCGCGCTCAGCTGCAGGAAATCGCGCAGACCAAAGCTGCCGACATGACTGGTGCCGACATTGAAGCGATGACTCGCTCTATCGAAGGTACTGCACGTTCCATGGGCCTGGTAGTGGAGGACTAAGAAATGGCTAAACTGACCAAGCGCATGTCCGTGATCCGTGACAAAGTTGATGCGACCAAACAGTACGACATCAACGAAGCTATCGCTCTGCTGAAAGAACTGGCTACCGCTAAGTTCGTTGAAAGCGTTGACGTTGCTGTTAACCTGGGCATCGATGCTCGTAAATCTGATCAGAACGTTCGTGGTGCAACTGTACTGCCACACGGTACTGGCCGTTCCGTTCGCGTAGCTGTATTTACTCAGGGTGCAAACGCAGAAGCTGCTAAAGCTGCTGGCGCTGAACTGGTAGGTATGGAAGATCTGGCTGACCAGATCAAAAAAGGCGAAATGAACTTTGACGTTGTTATCGCATCTCCAGATGCAATGCGCGTTGTTGGCCAGCTGGGCCAGGTTCTGGGTCCACGCGGCCTGATGCCAAACCCGAAAGTGGGTACTGTAACCCCTAACGTTGCTGAAGCGGTTAAGAACGCTAAAGCAGGTCAGGTTCGTTATCGTAACGACAAAAACGGCATCATCCACACCACCATCGGTAAAGTGGACTTCGACGCTGACAAACTGAAAGAAAACCTGGAAGCTCTGCTGGTTGCGCTGAAAAAAGCAAAACCAACTCAGGCGAAAGGCGTGTACATCAAGAAAGTTAGCATCTCCACCACCATGGGTGCAGGTGTTGCAGTTGACCAGGCTGGCCTGAGCGCTGCTGCAAACTAATGCCTTTACGTGGGCGGTGATTTTGTCTACAATCTTACCCCCACGTTTGCTAACGAAAGTTAGCGGCTAAAAGAATTGTTCGTTGGAGCCTGGCCTAATCCAGGCCTCCGTCGAAGACCGCAGGTGTTTCGCAAGAGACTTAATCCCCTGCGTAGACGGTGACAGAACGCTAAGATTATTTTTGGATATTCTGGCTTGTTTCTGCTCACCGTATTAAGACGCTCTTTCCGTTGGGAAGAGTGAAGTGAGTTCCGGAACATGAGTTCCGGCAAACATCCAGGAGCAAAAGCTAATGGCTTTAAATCTTCAAGACAAACAAGCGATTGTTGCTGAAGTCAGCGAAGTAGCCAAAGGCGCGCTGTCTGCAGTAGTTGCGGATTCCCGTGGCGTAACTGTAGATAAAATGACTGAACTGCGTAAAGCAGGTCGTGAAGCTGGCGTTTACATGCGTGTTGTTCGTAACACCCTGCTGCGCCGTGCTGTTGAAGGTACCTCTTTTGAGTGCCTGAAAGACACGTTTGTTGGTCCGACCCTGATTGCATACTCTATGGAACACCCGGGCGCTGCTGCTCGTCTGTTCAAAGAGTTCGCGAAAGCGAATGCAAAATTTGAGGTCAAAGCCGCTGCCTTTGAAGGTGAGCTGATCCCGGCGTCTCAGATCGACCGCCTGGCAACTCTGCCGACCTACGAAGAAGCAATTGCACGCCTGATGGCAACCATGAAAGAAGCTTCGGCTGGCAAACTGGTTCGTACTCTGGCTGCTGTACGCGATGCGAAAGAAGCTGCTTAATCGCAGTTATCTTTATAAAGCATCTGCTTACGTATAAACTTATTCTGATATTCAGGAACAATTTAAATGTCTATCACTAAAGATCAAATCATTGAAGCAGTATCCGCTATGTCCGTAATGGACGTTGTTGAGCTGATCTCTGCAATGGAAGAAAAATTCGGTGTTTCTGCTGCTGCTGCTGTAGCTGTTGCTGCTGGCCCAGCTGCTGACGCTGCTGAAGAGAAAACTGAATTCGACGTAATTCTGAAAGCTGCTGGCGCGAACAAAGTTGCAGTAATCAAAGCTGTTCGTGGCGCTACCGGTCTGGGTCTGAAAGAAGCTAAAGACCTGGTAGAATCTGCTCCAGCTGCGCTGAAAGAAGGCGTGAGCAAAGACGACGCAGAAGCACTGAAAAAATCTCTGGAAGAAGCTGGCGCTGAAGTTGAAGTTAAATAAGCCAACTTTTCTGGTTGCAGCCTAAGTAATTAGGCTGATGGCTGGTGACTTTTTAGTCACCAGCCTTTTTGCGCTGTAAGGCCTCGGTAGCATTTCACACTGTTTGACTATCGATGTGTCTTTCAATGCTTGTTTCTATCGACGACTTAATATACTGCGACAGGGTGCTCGCTCTGTGTAAATCGCAATGAAATGGTTTAAGCGTGATAGCAACAGGTATTGCGGAAAGTATTCAATTTTCCGGTCCACAAAATGGTGTTGCACAAACTGTCCCTTCGTCGGACAGATGGGTCGACTTGTCAGCGAGCTGAGGAACCCTATGGTTTACTCCTATACCGAGAAAAAACGTATTCGTAAGGATTTTGGTAAACGTCCACAAGTTCTGGACATTCCATATCTCCTTTCTATCCAGCTTGACTCGTTCCAGAAGTTTATCGAGCAAGATCCTGAAGGGCAGTACGGTCTGGAAGCAGCCTTCCGTTCCGTGTTCCCAATTCAGAGCTACAGCGGTAACTCCGAGCTGCAGTACGTCAGCTACCGCCTTGGCGAACCGGTGTTTGACGTTCAGGAATGTCAGATCCGTGGCGTGACCTATTCCGCACCGCTGCGCGTAAAACTGCGTCTGGTGATCTACGAGCGCGAAGCGCCGGAAGGCACTGTTAAAGACATTAAAGAACAAGAAGTCTACATGGGTGAAATTCCACTCATGACAGACAACGGTACTTTCGTTATCAACGGTACTGAGCGTGTTATCGTTTCCCAGCTGCACCGTAGCCCGGGCGTCTTCTTCGACAGCGATAAAGGTAAAACACACTCTTCCGGTAAAGTACTGTATAACGCGCGCATCATTCCTTACCGTGGTTCATGGCTGGACTTCGAGTTCGATCCAAAAGACAACCTGTTTGTCCGTATCGACCGTCGTCGTAAACTGCCTGCAACCATCATTCTGCGCGCACTGAACTATACCACTGAACAGATCCTGGACCTGTTCTTTGAAAAAGTGATCTTTGAAATCCGCGACAACAAGCTGCAGATGGAGCTGGTGCCGGAACGTCTGCGTGGTGAGACCGCGTCGTTCGACATCGAAGCCGACGGCAAAGTGTATGTGGAAAAAGGTCGCCGTATTACCGCGCGCCACATCCGTCAGCTGGAAAAAGATGATATCAAACACATCGAAGTTCCGGTTGAATACATTGCAGGAAAAGTAGCCGCGAAAGATTACGTTGATGAATCAACTGGCGAGCTGATCTGCCCGGCTAACATGGAGCTGAGCCTGGATCTGCTGGCTAAGCTGAGTCAGGCTGGCCACAAACGTATCGAAACGCTGTTCACTAACGATCTGGACCACGGTCCGTACATCTCTGAGACTGTACGCGTCGACCCAACCAACGATCGTCTGAGCGCGCTGGTAGAAATCTACCGCATGATGCGTCCTGGTGAGCCACCAACTCGCGAAGCGGCTGAAAGCCTGTTCGAGAACCTGTTCTTCTCTGAAGACCGCTACGATCTGTCTGCGGTTGGTCGTATGAAGTTCAACCGCTCTCTGCTGCGCGATGAGATCGAAGGTTCCGGTATCCTGAGCAAAGACGACATCATCGAAGTGATGAAGAAGCTCATCGATATCCGTAACGGTAAAGGCGAAGTGGACGATATCGACCACCTCGGCAACCGTCGTATCCGTTCCGTAGGCGAAATGGCGGAAAACCAGTTCCGCGTTGGCCTGGTGCGTGTAGAGCGTGCGGTGAAAGAGCGTCTGTCTCTGGGCGATCTGGATACCCTGATGCCTCAGGATATGATCAACGCCAAGCCGATTTCTGCAGCCGTGAAAGAGTTCTTCGGTTCCAGCCAGCTGTCTCAGTTCATGGACCAGAACAACCCGCTGTCTGAGATCACGCACAAACGTCGTATCTCTGCACTCGGCCCAGGCGGTCTGACCCGTGAACGCGCAGGCTTCGAAGTTCGAGACGTACACCCGACTCACTACGGTCGCGTATGTCCAATCGAAACGCCTGAAGGTCCAAACATCGGTCTGATCAACTCCCTGTCCGTGTACGCACAGACAAACGAATACGGTTTCCTTGAGACCCCGTACCGTAAAGTGACTGACGGTGTTGTTACCGACGAAATTCATTACCTGTCTGCTATTGAAGAAGGCAACTACGTTATCGCTCAGGCGAACTCCAACCTGGATGACGAAGGCCACTTTGTAGAAGATCTGGTTACCTGCCGTAGCAAAGGCGAATCCAGCTTGTTCAGCCGCGACCAGGTTGACTACATGGACGTATCCACCCAGCAGGTGGTATCCGTCGGTGCGTCCCTGATCCCGTTCCTGGAACACGATGACGCCAACCGTGCATTGATGGGTGCGAACATGCAACGTCAGGCCGTTCCAACTCTGCGTGCTGATAAGCCGCTGGTTGGTACCGGTATGGAACGTGCTGTTGCCGTTGACTCCGGTGTTACTGCAGTGGCTAAGCGTGGCGGTACCGTTCAGTACGTTGACGCATCCCGTATCGTTATCAAAGTTAACGAAGACGAGATGTATCCGGGCGAAGCGGGTATCGACATCTACAACTTGACCAAATACACCCGTTCTAACCAGAACACCTGTATCAACCAGATGCCTTGCGTATCTCTGGGTGAGCCAGTTGAGCGCGGCGACGTGCTGGCAGACGGTCCGTCCACCGACCTCGGTGAACTGGCGCTCGGTCAGAACATGCGCGTAGCGTTCATGCCGTGGAACGGTTACAACTTCGAAGACTCCATCCTCGTCTCCGAACGTGTGGTACAGGAAGATCGTTTCACCACCATCCACATTCAGGAACTGGCCTGTGTGTCCCGTGACACCAAGCTGGGGCCAGAAGAGATCACCGCTGACATCCCTAACGTGGGTGAAGCTGCGCTCTCCAAACTGGATGAATCCGGTATCGTTTACATCGGTGCGGAAGTGACCGGCGGCGACATTCTGGTTGGTAAGGTAACGCCGAAAGGTGAAACCCAGCTGACGCCAGAAGAGAAACTGCTGCGTGCAATCTTCGGTGAGAAAGCGTCTGACGTTAAAGACTCTTCTCTGCGCGTACCAAACGGTGTTTCCGGTACGGTTATCGACGTTCAGGTCTTCACCCGTGACGGCGTTGAGAAAGATAAACGTGCGCTGGAAATCGAAGAGATGCAGCTCAAACAGGCTAAGAAAGACCTGTCTGAAGAACTGCAGATCCTCGAAGCGGGTCTGTTCAGCCGTATCTACGCGGTGCTGGTTGCCGGTGGCGTTGAAGCTGAGAAGCTCGACAAACTGCCACGCGATCGCTGGCTGGAACTGGGCCTGACCGACGAAGAGAAACAAAATCAGCTGGAACAGCTGGCTGAGCAGTATGACGAACTGAAACACGAGTTCGAGAAAAAACTCGAAGCGAAACGCCGCAAAATCACTCAGGGCGACGATCTGGCACCAGGCGTGCTGAAGATTGTTAAGGTGTATCTGGCTGTTAAACGTCAGATCCAGCCTGGTGATAAGATGGCAGGTCGTCACGGTAACAAGGGTGTTATCTCTAAGATCAACCCGATCGAAGATATGCCGCACGATGCTAACGGTACGCCGGTAGATATCGTACTGAACCCACTGGGCGTACCGTCTCGTATGAACATCGGTCAGATTCTGGAAACCCACCTGGGTATGGCTGCGAAAGGTATCGGCGACAAGATTAACGCCATGCTGAAACAGCAGCAGGAAGTCGCGAAACTGCGCGAATTCATCCAGCGTGCCTACGATCTGGGCACCGATGTGCGTCAGAAAGTCGACCTGAACACCTTCAGCGATGAAGAAGTGCTGCGTCTGGCAGAGAACCTGCGCAAAGGTATGCCAATTGCAACGCCGGTATTCGACGGTGCAAAAGAAGCTGAAATTAAAGAGCTGCTGCAACTGGGTGGTCTGCCAACGTCTGGTCAGATTACGCTGTTTGACGGCCGTACCGGTGAACAGTTCGAGCGTCCGGTAACCGTAGGTTACATGTACATGCTGAAACTGAACCACCTGGTCGACGACAAAATGCACGCTCGTTCTACCGGTTCTTACAGCCTGGTTACTCAGCAGCCGCTGGGTGGTAAGGCACAGTTCGGTGGTCAGCGCTTCGGGGAGATGGAAGTGTGGGCGCTGGAAGCATACGGCGCAGCATACACCCTGCAGGAAATGCTCACCGTTAAGTCTGATGACGTGAACGGTCGTACCAAGATGTATAAGAACATCGTGGACGGCAACCATCAGATGGAACCGGGCATGCCAGAGTCCTTCAACGTACTGTTGAAAGAGATTCGTTCGCTGGGTATCAACATCGAACTGGAAGACGAGTAATTCTCGCTCAAACAGGTCACTGCTGTCGGGTTAACGCCCGACAGCAGAGTGTGCTAACTCCGACGGGAGCAAATCCGTGAAAGACTTATTAAAGTTTCTGAAAGCGCAAACTAAAACCGAAGAGTTTGATGCGATCAAAATTGCTCTGGCTTCGCCAGACATGATCCGTTCATGGTCTTTCGGTGAAGTTAAAAAGCCGGAAACCATCAACTACCGTACGTTCAAACCTGAGCGTGACGGCCTTTTCTGTGCACGTATTTTCGGGCCAGTAAAAGATTACGAGTGCCTGTGCGGTAAGTACAAGCGCCTGAAACACCGTGGTGTGATCTGTGAGAAGTGCGGCGTTGAAGTGACCCAGACCAAAGTGCGCCGTGAGCGCATGGGCCACATCGAGCTGGCGTCTCCGACTGCTCACATCTGGTTCCTGAAATCTCTGCCGTCCCGTATCGGCCTGCTGCTGGATATGCCGCTGCGCGATATCGAACGTGTTCTGTACTTCGAATCTTATGTGGTTATCGAAGGCGGGATGACGAACCTGGAACGTCACCAGATCCTGACTGAAGAGCAGTATCTGGACGCGCTGGAAGAGTTCGGTGACGAATTCGATGCGAAGATGGGTGCGGAAGCTATTCAGGCCCTGCTGAAGAGCATGGATCTGGAGCAAGAGTGCGAGCAGCTGCGTGAAGAGCTGAACGAAACCAACTCCGAAACCAAGCGTAAAAAGCTGACCAAGCGTATCAAACTGCTGGAAGCGTTCGTTCAGTCTGGTAACAAGCCAGAGTGGATGATCCTGACCGTTCTGCCGGTTCTGCCGCCAGATCTGCGTCCGCTGGTTCCGCTGGATGGTGGTCGTTTCGCAACGTCCGATCTGAACGATCTGTATCGTCGCGTGATCAACCGTAACAACCGTCTGAAACGTCTGCTGGATCTGGCTGCGCCGGACATTATCGTACGCAACGAAAAACGTATGCTGCAGGAAGCGGTAGATGCCCTGCTGGATAACGGTCGTCGCGGTCGTGCGATCACCGGTTCTAACAAACGTCCTCTGAAATCTTTGGCCGACATGATCAAAGGTAAACAGGGTCGTTTCCGTCAGAACCTGCTCGGTAAGCGTGTTGACTACTCCGGTCGTTCTGTAATCACCGTAGGTCCATACCTGCGTCTGCATCAGTGCGGTCTGCCGAAGAAAATGGCACTGGAGCTGTTCAAACCATTCATCTACGGCAAACTGGAACTGCGAGGACTCGCCACCACCATCAAAGCCGCTAAGAAAATGGTTGAGCGTGAAGAAGCTGTCGTTTGGGATATCCTGGACGAAGTGATCCGCGAACACCCGGTACTGCTGAACCGTGCACCAACTCTGCACCGTCTGGGTATCCAGGCATTTGAGCCAGTCCTGATCGAAGGTAAAGCTATTCAGCTGCACCCACTGGTTTGTGCGGCGTATAACGCCGACTTCGATGGTGACCAGATGGCTGTTCACGTACCGCTGACGCTGGAAGCCCAGCTCGAAGCGCGTGCGCTGATGATGTCTACCAACAACATCCTGTCTCCAGCGAACGGCGAGCCAATCATCGTTCCTTCTCAGGACGTTGTATTGGGTCTGTACTACATGACCCGTGACTGTGTTAACGCTAAAGGCGAAGGCATGGTGCTGACTGGCCCGAAAGAAGCTGAGCGTATTTATCGCGCTGGCCTGGCCTCTCTGCATGCGCGCGTTAAAGTGCGTATCACTGAATACGAAAAAGATGCTAACGGCGAATTCGTTGCGAAAACCAGCCTGAAAGACACGACTATCGGCCGTGCCATTCTGTGGATGATCGTACCGAAAGGTCTGCCTTTCTCCATCGTCAACCAGGCGCTGGGTAAGAAAGCGATCTCCAAAATGCTGAACACCTGTTACCGCATTCTGGGTCTGAAGCCGACTGTTATCTTCGCTGACCAGACAATGTACACCGGCTTTGCTTATGCAGCGCGTTCAGGTGCATCTGTTGGTATCGATGACATGGTCATCCCAGAGAAGAAACACGAGATCATCTCTGAAGCAGAAGCTGAAGTTGCGGAAATCCAGGAGCAGTTCCAGTCTGGTCTGGTAACCGCGGGCGAACGCTACAACAAAGTTATCGATATCTGGGCTGCGGCGAACGATCGTGTATCCAAAGCGATGATGGATAACCTGCAAACCGAAACCGTGATTAACCGTGACGGCGTAGAAGAGCAGCAGGTTTCCTTCAACAGCATTTACATGATGGCCGACTCCGGTGCACGTGGTTCTGCAGCACAGATTCGTCAGCTGGCAGGTATGCGTGGTCTGATGGCGAAGCCAGATGGCTCCATCATCGAAACGCCAATCACCGCGAACTTCCGTGAAGGTCTGAACGTACTCCAGTACTTCATCTCCACGCACGGTGCGCGTAAAGGTCTGGCGGATACCGCACTGAAAACAGCGAACTCCGGTTATCTGACGCGTCGTCTGGTTGACGTTGCGCAGGATCTGGTGGTGACCGAAGACGATTGTGGCACCCTTGAAGGTATCACCATGACTCCGGTTATCGAGGGTGGTGATGTTAAAGAGCCACTGCGCGATCGCGTACTGGGTCGTGTTACCGCGGAAGACATTCTGAAGCCGGGTACCGCAGACATTCTGGTTCCACGCAACACGCTGCTGCACGAACAGTGGTGTGACCTGCTGGAAGCGAACTCTGTTGACTCCGTGAAAGTGCGTTCCGTTGTATCCTGTGACACCGACTTTGGTGTATGTGCGCACTGCTACGGTCGTGACCTGGCACGTGGCCACATCATCAACAAAGGTGAAGCCATCGGCGTTATCGCGGCACAGTCCATCGGTGAGCCGGGTACACAGCTGACGATGCGTACGTTCCACATCGGTGGTGCGGCATCTCGTGCGGCTGCTGAATCCAGCATCCAGGTGAAAAACAAAGGTAGCATCAAGCTCAGCAACGCGAAATCGGTTGTGAACTCCAGCGGTAAACTGGTTATCACTTCTCGTAACACCGAACTGAAGCTGATCGACGAATTCGGTCGTACCAAAGAGAGCTATAAAGTGCCTTACGGTGCTGTTATGGCGAAAGGTGATGGCGAGCAGGTTGCCGGCGGTGAAACCGTTGCAAACTGGGATCCACACACCATGCCAGTTATCACCGAAGTGAGTGGTTTCATCCGCTTCACTGACATGATCGACGGCCAGACCATTACTCGTCAGACTGACGAGCTGACCGGTCTGTCTTCTCTGGTAGTTCTGGATTCTGCTGAACGTACTACCGGCGGTAAAGATCTGCGTCCTGCACTGAAAATCGTTGATGCTCAGGGTAACGACGTTCTGATCCCTGGTACCGATATGCCTGCGCAGTACTTCCTGCCTGGTAAAGCGATTGTACAGCTGGAAGATGGCGTACAGATCAGCTCTGGTGACACCCTGGCGCGTATTCCTCAGGAATCCGGCGGTACCAAGGACATCACCGGTGGTCTGCCACGCGTTGCGGACCTGTTCGAAGCACGTCGTCCGAAAGAGCCGGCAATCCTGGCTGAAATCAGCGGTATCATCTCCTTCGGTAAAGAGACCAAAGGTAAACGCCGTCTGGTTATCACCCCGGTAGATGGCAGCGAGCCGTACGAAGAGATGATTCCTAAGTGGCGTCAGCTCAACGTGTTCGAAGGTGAACGCGTAGAACGTGGTGACGTGGTTTCCGACGGTCCAGAAGCGCCGCACGACATCCTGCGTCTGCGTGGTGTGCATGCTGTTACGCGTTACATTGTTAACGAAGTACAGGACGTATACCGTCTGCAGGGCGTTAAGATTAACGATAAACACATCGAAGTTATCGTTCGTCAGATGCTGCGTAAAGCGACCATCGAGAACGCGGGCAGCTCCGAGTTCCTGGAAGGCGAGCAGGTTGAGTACTCACGCGTCAAGATCGCTAACCGCGAACTGGAAGCGAACGGCAAAATCGGTGCGACCTTCTCGCGCGATCTGCTGGGTATCACCAAAGCGTCTCTGGCAACCGAGTCCTTCATCTCTGCAGCATCGTTCCAGGAAACCACTCGTGTCCTGACCGAAGCCGCTGTTGCAGGTAAACGTGATGAACTGCGCGGTCTGAAAGAGAACGTTATCGTGGGTCGTCTGATCCCGGCGGGTACCGGTTATGCGTACCATCAGGATCGTATGCGTCGTCGTGCTGCAGGCGAACTGCCAGCTGCACCGCAGGTGACTGCTGAAGATGCATCCGCGAGCCTGGCAGAGCTGCTGAACGCAGGTCTGGGCGGTTCCGACAACGAGTAATCGTTGATGCCGTAAATAAAAAACCCGCCTCGGCGGGTTTTTTTACAGCTGTAGCTTTTAATTCAGCAACGGTATGCGTCGATAAAGCTCAATCATATCGCCCGCCAGATCCTGGATCACCATCGCGTTCATCAGGTGATCCTGAGAGTGAACGGTAATCAGGTTAACCGGAAGCTTCCCGGTGCCTTCATCAAGACCAATAAGCTGTGTCTGGATGGTGTGCGCATGCTTCACATACTCGCGCGACTCTTCCATCGCCTTTTCGGCCCCGTCAAAGTCACCTTTACGCGCCATCTGTAATGCCGTCAGGGCAGCACTGCGCGCCGCACCCGCGTTGACCAGCAGTTCCATGATTGTCGTTTCTAAGTCTTCCATTATGACTCCAGCAGTTTGAGCGCTTTTTCCAGTACGGCATCACCTTTCATCATGCCGTAATCCATCATGTCGATCACCGCGACCTTTTTACCCAGCGGCTCGGCCTGGGCCTGAAGTTTCGCCTGCTCGTATTTAACCTGTGGCCCCAGTAATACGATGTCGGCCGTCGCGATGTTGTCTTTAAATTCCGCGACCGGAACGGCTTTAATGGTGACTTCAACCCCTTTTTTCTGCGCGGCGTCTTTCATACGTTGAACCAGCATGCTCGTTGACATTCCCGCTGCACAGCATAAAACGATGTTCTTCATAATCAGCCTCGATCTACATGTGTTTATTGATAATTATCCCGTGCAGACTGCTTCAACAACCGCTTTACGGTGATTGTGTGTCAGGCATCACAAAGAAATCGGCATTTTTCTGAAACCGGTTACAATTTTGCGCCGGGCAGCGAAAATCAGCCGACGGACGTTCGAATAATGCGGTTTTTTCCCTGCTGCTTCGCGCTGTAGAGGGCGTTATCTACGCTCCCCACCAGCTCCTCCAGCGGTTCGAAATGCCATTCTCCCAGACCAGCACTGAACGTTACCCGCAGGTTTTCTTCCCGCCAGACGCGTTTTTCAACGGCGGTACGCCACGCGTCCAGTAACGAGAATGCGCTAGCGATCTGGTCAGCCTGGAAAATCACTGCGAACTCTTCTCCACCGTAGCGGTAAACCGAGACGTTATGCGGCTGCATTATCTGGATCCCTTCACGCGCCACGTTACGCAGGACAATATCACCGCTCAGGTGACCCCAGGTGTCGTTAATCGATTTAAAGTTGTCGATGTCAATCAGCGCCAGGGCGAAAGGCTGGTGGGCACTGAGTAGCTCATCCACATCGCTATCAAATGCCCGGCGGTTTTTGCAGCCGGTGAGTGCATCATGGGTGGCCTGGCGCACATAGGCCATCTCACGCGCTTTATTGGACTGGATGGTATGGCTAAGCATCGCTTCCAGACGCGGAGCCTGGTTGACGTCGCCGGTTTTGATGGCGTTGATAATCGTCATCAGCACGGTACGCGACTCATGGCGCAGGTACAGACCGAAGAGGATGATAATGATGGCCGCCAGCGCAAAACCCCAGCCGACGATAGTGGTCTCATGGCGGGTAATGTCGGTGAGCGTTGCGCCCGAAACCCGGTAGATGACAAACCAGTCCGGGTTGGTGAAGGAGTAGTAGTAATACCAGGCTTTGGTTTTCTTATCATACAGATGGCCTTCGCCGCTGGTCATTTTGTCCATCAGCGCTTCGCTCACGTATTGCTTGAAGAGCGCGCCCGGATCAGGGTGAAGCACCACGGCACCGTCGCGTTCGACAACAAAGAATTCCCCTTGTACAGGCGCTACCATCTGACGAAGGGTAAACCCCATGGAGGTCAAATCGAGATGAAATGCTATTGTACCCTTGAGCCGTCCTTCCGGCGAAATCAACGGCTTATAAAGAGTGACCGTGGGATGCCCGGTAAAATAGTCCATGTAGGGGCGGGTATAGTGGCTGAAGATGCTGGCTTCCGCCTGGGCGATGAACCATGGACGCGTCCGGGGATCGAAGGTTTTGCTCTTTCCGTGGGAAGTACCTCCGGCGCGCGCAGATAACGGCCCTGGGTGTCTGTCAGAGAAATGGAAGAGACGGTCGGCATCAGGTTCTGTAGATGCATCAACATCTGTAGCCCCTGAGACGGATTGACGTTCAGCATCTCGTTCAGCGTGTCGTTGCGTGCAAAATAGAGCGCCGAACGCCCAAGGATATAGTCGTTTTCACGCAGGATAGATTCGGTGTAGTTCACCGCCAGGTTGTGGGTGAAGTTACCATTAATCTTATGATAATCCTCAAGAAAATCTTTTTGTTGTGAAAGGGTAACCACGACCGCGATCAGCGCAAAACTGCACAGGATCCCAGCAAAGCTGAGCATAATGGGTCGGGTAAAAGAGAGCTTTCTGCTGTGAAGTGCCATGAGTTGTACATCAATCCTGATGGTGAGTTTTTTCGTCTGCCGATATCCTCTCAGCATAGTCGCTGTCCTGCGGTTAGCTGTGAATTATACGGAACACAGTTTCAGATGAGATGATTTATCTTAAGAACCATTAAGAAAATACTCATTCACTGGCGGGCGGCGTGTGCAATGAATCAGAGGCAGGGCGAAACGAGGAAGAAGCTTTTCGCCCTGGTCAGCTTCCGTTGCTGACGGCATGACAATAAAAAACCGGACGATAGATGACAATCGTGCGGTTGTGACTCTCCAGAGCGCCTCGACAATTTTTTAACGGCTTGCAGTGCGTTTCAACGCATTTGCGAGGCTCTTCCCAGCCAACTATCCCAGTCTTTCCAGACTGGTTGTAACCCCTGCGCGGTCAGGGCGGCGGCAACCGCTTCTGGCCGTCGACCATCATGTGGCGCGAATTGTTCCAGCTCCGGATGGTCATCGGCGTAGCCCCCTGGCTGCGTTTTGGAGAACGCACTGACGTTGTTAATCGCAAGCGGGATCACGCGGTCACGAAACGCAGGAGATTCACGCGTCGAGAGGGATAATTCAACCTCCGGGGCAAGCAGGCGAAACGCACAGATGGCCTGGACCAGCTGACGTTCGTCCATCACCGAGGCGGGTTCAACACCTCCCGTACACGGTCGCAAGCGTGGGAAAGAGATGGAGTAACGGCTTTGCCAGTAGTGCTGCTGCAGCCATAGCAGGTGTTCCGCTACCATGTAGCAATCCACTCGCCAGCTATCTGACAGCCCAATCAGCGCGCCCAGACCGATTTTGTCGATCCCGGCCCGGCCCAGCCTGTCCGGGGTCTCCAGCCGGAAGAAGAAATCCTGTTTCTTTCCCTTCAGGTGATGCCGGGCATACGTCGCCTCGTGGTAGGTTTCCTGATACACCATCACTCCGTCCAGCCCGAGGGTTTTAAGCTCCGCGTATTCCTCCTGCGACAGGGGTTGAACCTCCATCTGTAGCGACGCGAACTGACGGCGAATGGCCGGAAGGTGCTGTCGAAAATAGTCCATCCCGACTTTGCTCTGATGTTCACCCGTGACCAGCAGGAGATGCTCAAAACCCATTTCACGGATGGCGGCACACTCACGGGCGATTTCGCTCTCATCGAGTGTTTTCCGCTTGATGCGGTTGCTCATGGAGAAGCCGCAGTAGGTGCAGTCATTCGCGCACAGGTTAGAGAGGTAGAGCGGTACGTAAAAGCTCACCGTGTTGCCAAAACGCTGGCGGGTGAGCCTCTGAGCGCGCTGGGCCATCGGCTCAAGAAAGGTGCTCGCCGCCGGAGAGAGCAGGGCCATCATATCGTCGCGGGACAGGTGACGGGCTTGTAAGGCGCGCTCTACATCAGCCTGCGTTTTACTGTTGATACGCAGGGCAATATCGTCCCAGTTAAGCTGCCGCCAGCGGTCGGTAAAGGTGGTCATGAGAGCGCCTCCAGAAACCCGGTCAACGGGCTGGTGGCCTGTGCCTGAAAACTGCGCATTCCCGGGCCAGACTCTCGTGCCAGCAAGCCAGCCTCCACGGCCATGCGGAACGCACGGGCCATCCTGATGGGGTCGTCGGCGACCGCAATGGCCGTGTTCACCAGCACGGCACTTGCTCCCATCTCCAGCGCCTGGGCGGCATGGCTGGGCACGCCAATGCCTGCATCCACCACCACCGGCACGGTGGCTTGCTCAATGATGATCTCCAGCATGGCGCGGGTCTCCAGTCCCTGATTAGAACCAATCGGGGCACCCAGCGGCATGACGGCAGCGCAGCCGACCTCTTCCAGCCGTTTACACAGCACGGGATCGGCCCCGCAGTAGGGCAGAACGGTAAAGCCTTGCTGCACCAGCTTTTCGGCCGCTTTTAACGTTTCGATGGGGTCGGGCAACAGCCAGCGCGCATCCGGATGTATTTCCAGTTTCAGCCAGTGGGTACCCAGCGCTTCACGGGCCAGCTGAGCCGCAAAAATCGCTTCTTCAGCCGTTTTCGCACCGGAGGTATTGGGCAGCAGGGTAACGTCAGCATCCAGCAACGGTGCCAGAATGGCGTCGCTGTGATGGCGCAGATCGACGCGCTTGAGCGCCAGCGTCACCAGCTGGCTGCCGCTTTCACGGATGGCATCCACCATCAGCTGCGGCGAGGCGAATTTTCCGGTCCCGGTAAACAGATGTGAATCAAAGACTTTATCAGCAATACGTAACATCTCAGCCCCCGGCGATAACCTGAAACAGCAGGATCTGGTCGCCTTCGCTCACCTGCTGATGTTCCCACTGCTCACGCGGCAGGATCTGTTGATTAAGCGCCAGCGCCGTTCCCGGCTTGAGCTGGCGCAGCTTCTCGAGTAGCGCGGCAACGGTGAGACCGTCATCGCATTTCATCGGCTCATCATTAAACAGAATGCGCATTGCAGCCTCCGCACACCGGACAGTGGCTGGCGCGGTGCAGTGCCAGATGACGCCAGCCGCTGGAGCGGGCATCAAACAGCCGCAGCGTATTGCGCTCTGTTTCCATACCGCTGAGCAATTTAATGGCTTCCAGCGCCTGCAGGGTCCCCATCACGCCTACCACCGGGCCCAGTATGCCCGCGGTGCGGCAGTTGCGCTCCGGCTCGGCATCATCCGGCCACAGGCAGCGATAACAGCCCTGCGCCCAGGGCGGGGTCAGCACCATCATCTGCCCGCCGAAACCGACCGCACTGGCGGTGATAAGCGGCGTATTCTGTGCCACGCAGGCGGCGTTAATGGCCTGGCGGGTCGCCATATTGTCGGTGCAGTCCAGCACCGCATCAGCAAGGGCGACTTCGCGCTGCAGAGTGTCGCCGTGGAGTCGCTCCTGGTGCGCGATGAGCGTGATGTCCGGGTTCAACTGCTTCAGCCTTTTGCGGGTGATTTGCGCTTTGGGCTGGTTAACATCCTCCGTGGTGAAGAGGATTTGTCGCTGCAGGTTACTGATATGTACCTCGTCGTCATCGGCCAGAACCAGCGTGCCCACGCCCGCGCCTGCCAGATAGAGCGCGGCAGGAGCGCCTAATCCGCCCAGACCAACAATCAGGACCCGGCTGGCGAGCAGCTTTTGCTGCCCGTCAATGGCAATATCCTCCAGCAGGATCTGGCGGCTGTAGCGCATAAAATCACGATCATTCATCGCCTGCTCCTGCCAGCTTTAACAGCTGTGCGGTGGCGGCCTGCCAGTCTGCCGCCTGGGTAATGGCGCTGACGACAGCGATACTGCCGACACCGGTATCCAGCACGGCAGGAGCGCGTTCCAGGCTGATCCCACCGATCGCGACGGTAGGGTAATCGGCAAGGCGTTTAACGTGCGCCGCCAGCTGCGTCAGCCCCTGTGGGGCAGAGGGCATCTGTTTGGTCTGCGTCGGAAAAACATGGCCAAGTGCGATGTACGAAGGGCGAGCCGCCAGCGCCACGTCGATCTCCATGTCGTCGTGTGTTGACACCCCCAGTCTTAATCCAGCGTCCCGGATAGCGCTCAGGTCCGTTGTTTCCAGGTCCTCCTGACCCAGATGCACACCGTACGCCTGGTGCTTAACGGCCAGTCGCCAGTAGTCGTTGATAAACAGGCGCGCGTCGTAGCGACGCCCCAGCGCGATGGCGGCGACCACATCGGCCTCCACCTCGTCATCACGTTTATCCTTAATGCGCAGCTGGATTGTGCGAACGCCGCACGCCAGCAGGCGTTCGATCCACGCTACGCTGTCCACCACCGGATAGAGCCCTAAACGGAAGGGAACGCAAGGGAAATCAGGCTGATACATTACGCCTCCTCTTTTTTGAGGTAGATTTCGCCGCCCTTCGCGCGGAAGGTTTCTGACATATCCGCCATACCCACTTCAATGGTTTGCGCGGCGGCGTAGTCACGGACTTCCTGGCTGATTTTCATCGAGCAGAATTTTGGCCCGCACATGGAGCAGAAATGCGCCACTTTGCCCGACTCCTGCGGCAGGGTTTCATCGTGATACGCGCGGGCAGTGAAAGGATCGAGCGCCAGGTTGAACTGGTCTTCCCAGCGGAATTCAAAGCGCGCCTTCGACATGGCGTTGTCGCGGATTTGCGCGCCAGGGTGGCCTTTGGCCAGGTCCGCGGCGTGGGCGGCGATTTTGTAGGTGATCAGCCCCTGCTTCACATCCTCTTTGTTGGGCAGGCCGAGGTGCTCTTTCGGCGTCACATAGCAGAGCATGGCGCAGCCGAACCAGCCGATCATCGCCGCACCAATCCCGGAGGTGAAGTGGTCATAGCCCGGAGCGATATCCGTGGTCAACGGCCCCAGGGTATAGAATGGCGCTTCGTGGCAGTGCTCCAGCTCTTCGGTCATGTTGCGACGGATCATCTGCATTGGCACGTGTCCCGGGCCTTCAATCATCACCTGCACGTCATACTCCCAGGCGATTTTGGTCAGCTCACCCAGGGTATGCAGTTCGGCAAACTGCGCTTCGTCGTTGGCATCACGAATGGAGCCCGGACGCAGGCCGTCGCCCAGCGACAGGGAGACATCGTACGCGGCACAGATTTCACAGATCTCGCGGAAGTGTTCGTAGAGGAAGTTTTCCTTATGGTGCGACAGGCACCATTTGGCCATGATAGAGCCGCCGCGCGAGACAATACCGGTCAGACGCTTCGCCGTCATCGGCACGTAGCGCAGCAGCACGCCCGCATGAATGGTGAAGTAGTCGACTCCCTGTTCAGCCTGCTCCAGCAGCGTGTCGCGAAAGGCTTCCCAGGTGAGGTCTTCGGCAATACCGTTCACCTTCTCCAGTGCCTGATAAACGGGCACCGTTCCGATAGGCACCGGGCTATTGCGCAGGATCCACTCGCGGGTTTCGTGGATGTAACGCCCTGTGGAGAGGTCCATCACCGTGTCCGCGCCCCAGCGTGTCGACCAGACCAGTTTTTCCACCTCTTCTTCAATGGAGGAGGTCACGGCTGAGTTGCCGATATTGGCGTTGACCTTCACCAGGAAGTTGCGGCCAATGATCATTGGTTCAGATTCCGGGTGATTGATGTTGGCAGGGATAATCGCGCGGCCAGCGGCCACTTCATCACGCACAAACTCCGGCGTGATGTTTTCCGGCAGACGTGCCCCGAAGCCTTCTCCCGGATGCTGGTGGCGTAACACCTCGCTGCGGATACGCTCGCGGCCCATGTTTTCACGAATGGCGATAAACTCCATCTCCGGCGTGACGATGCCCTGGCGGGCATAGTGCAGCTGGGTAACGCATTTACCTGCTTTCGCGCGTTTCGGCGTCAGCAACCCGGTGAAGCGCAGCTCATCAAGACCATCGTCGGCCAGACGCGCTTTGGTGTACGCCGAGCTGCGGTCAGAGAGCTCTTCGCAGTCGTTACGCGCGTCAATCCACGGCTGGCGCAATTTCGCCAGACCCTGCTGAACGTTAATGGCAACCGCAGGATCGCCGTACGGACCGGAAGTGTCATACACCGGAACGGCTTCGTTATCTTCATACTGCGGGTGCGCTTTGCTGCCACCGATAAGGGTCGGGCTAAGCTGGATTTCACGCATTGGCACGCGGATATCCGCCTGTGAACCGGTGATGTAAATGCGTTTTGAGTTCGGGAAAGCGGTGCCTTCCAGAGTGTCGATGAAGTGTTGGGCTTGTGCGCGCTGTTCGCGGCGGGTCAGTTTTGTTGTAGACATAGCTCATTCCAAAAGTGAAGGACATGGCTTGTCAGACGACGGATGAAGCAAGAGAGGATCGCCCTGGAGGCGATACAACAGCATTGTGACTCTTGTTCCCTTCGCAGGTATTAGCCTGATCAGGTTCCGCGGATCCCGAATTAACGGTCTCAGCCCGTGCTTGCACACTGGGCACTCCGACAAGAAAAATCCCCCTCCGCAGAGGGGCGAATGGTTGTAAATTACTCGTTAACGATTAAGAACTCAAGCAGGTCGCGCGACGTTATCTTCGTGGCTCACATCCAGGCCGTGATCCAGGGCGAGGGCGATCAGCTTATCTTCCAGCGTGAATCGCTCTTCCAGCGCTTCGCCGAGGTCGGAAAGCGCCTGCTGAAACTCAAGATAGTTATCGTGATCGATAGCGTTCTCAAGCGTGGAATCGTAGTAATCCATGATCTGCTGGGTGTTAGCTTCCAGCAGCGGATAGAGTTTGCTGGCCGCTAAATACGGTGTAGTCCCTTCCATTTCGCGGATAATGCGTTCATAAATATTGAAATGGCCGTCGGACAGATAGTCGACCAGGCTCTGACAAAAATCATCCAGCGCTTTTTCATTCAACCGCATAAACGATTCTTTGCCAGGCTTAATACCGACCAGATTGTAATAAGCCACGAGTAGATGCTTGCGCACATGTAGCCAGCGATCCACCAGTTTGTTACTTCCTCTAACGCGCTCAGTCAGGCTCTCTAGCTGGTTTAACATGGTTGACTCCGCAAGGTTGAGAATTGAATCTGCTTATCCAAAATGTAACCACAATGCTAACAACATGTCAGTGAAGCGAAGGTAGTGCAATAGATATGGATCGTATTATTGAAAAATCAGATCTGGGTTGGTGGATCGTCAGTCACGAACAAAAATTATGGTTGCCTGCCGGGGAAATACCCTATGGCGCAGCAGAAAAATTCGATCTTGTCGGCCTGCCCGCGCTGAAGATCGGGGAATGGCAGGGTGAACCCGTGTGGTTGATCCAACAGCCACGCCGCAATGACATGGGATCGGTTCGTCAGGTGCTGGATCAGGATGTGGGCTTGTTCCAGCTGGCGGGCCGGGGTGTGCAGCTGGCTGAGTTTTACCGTTCGCATAAGTACTGCGGCTACTGTGGTCACACCATGCACCCCAGTAAAACCGAGTGGGCGATGCTCTGCAGCCACTGCCGTGAGCGTTACTACCCGCAAATTGCGCCGTGCATTATCGTCGCTATCCGTCGTGACGATTCCATCCTGCTGGCGCAGCATACCCGTCATCGCAACGGCATTCATACCGTGCTGGCCGGGTTCGTCGAGGTGGGCGAAACGCTGGAACAGGCGGTGGCGCGTGAAGTGATGGAAGAGAGCGGGATTAAGGTTAAAAACCTGCGCTATGTTACCTCCCAGCCGTGGCCGTTCCCGCAGTCGCTGATGACGGCCTTTATGGCCGATTATGACAGCGGCGAGATTGTCATCGACCAGAAAGAGTTGCTGGAGGCGAACTGGTATCGTTATGACGATTTGCCGCTGCTGCCACCACCAGGCACCGTCGCCCGTCGGCTGATAGAAGATACCGTAGCAATGTGTCGGGCTGATGCTGAGTGACATGTTACACTGAGGCCATGACGCTTAAGGAACTGCAAAAATGACCGAACTGAAAAACGATCGTTATCTGCGTGCGCTGCTGCGCCAGCCCGTTGATGTCACCCCGGTGTGGATGATGCGCCAGGCGGGACGCTATTTGCCAGAGTACAAAGCCACGCGTGCGCAGGCGGGCGATTTTATGTCGCTGTGCAAAAATGCCGAGCTGGCGTGTGAAGTCACGCTCCAGCCGCTGCGCCGCTTCCCGCTGGATGCCGCCATTCTCTTTTCGGACATTCTGACCATTCCGGATGCGATGGGCCTTGGGCTCTATTTCGAAACCGGCGAAGGCCCGCGTTTCACTTCCCCAATCAAAAGCAGAGCGGATGTTGATAAGCTGCCCGTTCCCGATCCTGAACAGGAGCTGGGCTATGTGATGAATGCCGTGCGCACCATTCGTCGTGAACTGAAAGGCGAAGTCCCGCTGATTGGCTTCTCCGGCAGTCCGTGGACGCTGGCGACCTATATGGTTGAAGGCGGTAGCAGTAAAGCCTTTACCGTAATCAAAAAGATGATGTATGCCGAGCCGCTGGCCCTGCATGCGCTACTCGATAAGCTGGCGAAAAGCGTCACCCTCTATCTGAACGCGCAGATCAAAGCGGGTGCGCAGTCGGTGATGATTTTCGATACCTGGGGCGGCGTGCTGACCGGGCGCGATTATCAGCAATTTTCGCTCTACTACATGCACAAAATCGTTGATGGCCTGCTGCGTGAAAATGAAGGCCGCCGTGTGCCGGTCACGCTGTTCACCAAAGGCGGCGGTCAGTGGCTGGAAGCCATGGCGGCGACTGGCTGCGATGCGCTGGGTCTCGACTGGACCACCGATATCGCCGACGCGCGCCGTCGCGTGGGTGACAAAGTGGCGCTGCAGGGCAATATGGATCCGTCCATGCTCTACGCGCAGCCTGCCCGTATTGAAGAAGAGGTGGCGTCTATTCTGGCTGGCTTTGGCCAGGGGGAAGGGCACGTGTTTAACCTCGGGCACGGTATCCATCAGGACGTTCCGCCAGAGCACGCTGGCGCGTTTGTGGAGGCGGTGCACCGACTTTCTGCGCAATATCACAAATAAGGAGTGGTTATGGATCTCGCGTCATTACGCGCTCAACAGATAGAACTGGCTTCATCCGTGATCCGCGAGGATCGTCTGGATAAGGATCCCCCGCAGTATATAGGCGGTGCGGATGTCGGGTTTGAGCAGGGCGGTGAAGTGACGCGAGCGGCGATGGTGCTGCTGAAGTATCCCTCACTTGAGCTGGTGGAGTACAAAGTGGCGCGTATCGCCACCACCATGCCGTACATACCGGGCTTTCTCTCCTTCCGTGAATACCCCGCGCTGCTCGCAGCGTGGGAGCAACTCTCGCAAAAACCCGATCTGCTGTTTGTTGATGGACACGGTATCTCTCACCCGCGTCGCTTAGGCGTTGCCAGCCACTTTGGTCTGCTGGTGGATGTACCCACCATCGGTGTGGCCAAAAAACGCCTGTGCGGTGCATTTGAGCCGCTCTCCGCCGAGCCGGGCGCGCTGGCGCCGCTTATCGATAAGGGTGAGCAACTGGCATGGGTCTGGCGCAGTAAAGCGCGCTGTAACCCGCTGTTTATCGCAACCGGGCACCGTGTGAGCATGGACAGCGCCCTGGCCTGGGTGCAGCGTTGTATGAAGGGTTACCGTTTACCTGAGCCCACGCGCTGGGCAGATGCGGTGGCCTCTGCTCGTCCGGCTTTTGTTCGTTGGCAGGAAATTCAGTGATGAATCAGGTAAACTGCGGCTAATTTTCGATTCGAGATCTCATCATGCTACAAAACCCGATTCACCTGCGCCTTGAGAAGCTGGAAAGCTGGCAGCACGTCACCTTTATGGCTTGCCTGTGCGAGCGCATGTATCCGAACTACGCCGCGTTCTGCAAGCAGACGGAGTTTGGTGATGGCCATATTTATCGCCGGATCCTCGACCTCATCTGGGAAACGCTGACGGTCAAAGACGCAAAGGTGAACTTCGACTCTCAGCTGGAAAAGCTCGAAGAGGCTATTCCGGTGGCGGATGATTTTGATCTGTACGGTGTCTATCCGGCAATTGATGCCTGCGTAGCGTTAAGCGAACTGATTCACTCTCGTCTGAGCGGTGAAACGCTGGAGCACGCTATTGAAGTCAGTAAGGCATCCATTACGACCGTAGCGATGCTGGAAATGACCCAGGCAGGCCGTGAAATGACCGACGAAGAGCTGCGGGCTAACCCTGCTGTTGAACAGGAATGGGATATTCAGTGGGAGATTTTCCGCCTGCTGGCAGAGTGTGAAGAACGCGATATTGAGCTGATAAAAGGGCTGCGTGCGGACTTGCGTGAGGCCGGCGAGAGTAATATTGGTATAATTTTTAACCAATGAGACAACAAAACGTGATTTAACGCCTGTTTTGTCGCACCTCGACTCTTCCCTTCTGCCCCCCGTCTGGTCTACATTTGGGGGGCGAAAAAAAGTGGCTATCGGTGCGTGTATGCAGGAGAGTGCTATTTTGGCATTTTCGTCGCACTCGATGCTTAGCAAGCGATAAACACATTGAAAGGATAACTTATGAACAAGACTCAACTGATTGATGTAATTGCGGACAAGGCTGATCTGTCTAAAGTGCAGGCTAAAGCTGCTCTGGAATCTACCCTGGCTGCTATTACTGAGTCTCTGAAAGAAGGCGATGCTGTACAACTGGTTGGTTTCGGTACCTTCAAAGTGAACCACCGCGCTGAGCGTACTGGCCGCAACCCGCAGACCGGTAAAGAAATCAAAATCGCCGCAGCTAACGTGCCGGCATTTGTTTCTGGTAAAGCACTGAAAGACGCAGTTAAGTAAGACGCGTGGCAGTGAACAGTTTTAACGAAGGGGCGGCAACGCCCCTTTTGTCATTCTGGCGTGGCGCGCTTGCGCTGGCGGGCGTGTTACTGCTTTCCGCCTGTAGCCATGACACCTCTTTACCACCGTTTACCGCCAGCGGTTACGCTGACAACCAGGGAGCGGTGAGGATCTGGCGTAAAGATTCTGGTGGTGAAGTGCATCTGCTTTCCGCTTTTAGCCCGTGGCATAACGGCAATACATCGACTGCAGAGTATCGCTGGCAGGGAGACGACCTGTCATTCATCGAACTCAATATCTACGGCAAAACCCCCGAACATGTAAAAGTGCGGTTTGATGATCACGGCGAGCTGAGCTTTATGCAGCGTGAAGTCAACGGTCAAAAACAGCAACTCTCCAGCGATCAGGTTGCTCTCTATCGTTATCGTGCCGGACAAATCCGCCAGACCAGCGATGCGCTGCGTCAGGGACGCGTGGTGCTGCGCCAGGGGCGCTGGCATACCGATGGTACGGTCACTACCTGCGAAGGGCAGACAGTCAAACCTGATCTTGAATCCTGGGCAACCGAACATATA
Source organism: Enterobacter sp. Lyrl_3 (assembly GCF_051948675.1). Classification (NCBI taxonomy): domain Bacteria; kingdom Pseudomonadati; phylum Pseudomonadota; class Gammaproteobacteria; order Enterobacterales; family Enterobacteriaceae; genus Enterobacter; species Enterobacter sp. Lyrl_3. The sequence goes on along the minus strand of NZ_JAYJLI010000026.1, from coordinate 3,333 downwards.
CAGCGCCGTCAGCGTCATTCATCAATGGAAGTGAGTGTGGCGTGGCTTGAAGCGCCTGAAGGCTCTCAGCTGTTGCTGGTGGCGAACGAAGATTTCTGCACCTGGCAGCCGACAGAAAAGAGTTTTTGACGTAAATCCCCTCTCCCTTCAGGGAGAGGGTTAGAATGAGGGGGGATTACTCCCCTTGCTCACGTGCAATCGCACGATAACCGATATCCTGACGGCTAAAGCTACCGTTCCAGTGGATATCCGCCATCAGGGCATAAGCGCGCTTCTGCGCTTCGGCAACGGTATGGCCCAGCGCGGTGGCACACAGCACGCGGCCACCGTTGGTCAGTACGCGATCGTCGTCAGCCAGTTTCGTTCCGGCGTGGAACACCTTGGCACCTTCGGTTTCTTCCAACGGCAGGCCATTGATCTCATCTCCGGTGTTGTAGTGGCCAGGATAACCGCCCGCAGCAATCACCACGCCCAGAGACGCGCGTTCATCCCACTCTGAGGTTTTCTCATCCAGCTTGCCGTCGCATGCGGCCAGGCACAGCTCCACCAGGTCAGATTTCATGCGCAGCATGATTGGCTGAGTTTCGGGATCGCCGAAGCGGCAGTTAAATTCGATCACCTTCGGATTGCCCTGCTTGTCAATCATCAGGCCCGCATAGAGGAAACCGGTGTAAGTGTTACCCTCGGCAGCCATTCCTTTTACGGTTGGCCAGATGATTCGGTCCATGGTGCGCTGATGCACTTCATCCGTCACCACAGGGGCAGGGGAGTAAGCGCCCATACCGCCGGTATTCGGCCCGGTATCCGCATTGCCCACGCGCTTATGGTCCTGGCTGGTGGCCATCGGCAGAACGTGTTCGCCATCCACCATCACGATAAAGCTCGCCTCTTCGCCATCAAGGAACTCTTCAATCACGATGCGGTGGCCCGCGTCGCCAAAGGCATTGCCTGCCAGCATATCCTGTACGGCTGCTTCGGCTTCTTCGAGCGTCATCGCGACGATAACACCTTTACCGGCAGCCAGACCGTCGGCTTTGATCACAATCGGCGCGCCTTTTTCACGTAAGTAAGCCAGCGCGGGCTCGACTTCGGTGAAGTTCTGGTATTCCGCCGTCGGGATGTTATGACGCGCAAGGAAATCCTTGGTAAAGGCTTTAGACCCTTCCAGTTGTGCTGCGCCTTCCGTCGGGCCGAAGATTTTCAGACCTGCGGCACGGAACGCGTCAACGACGCCAATCACCAGTGGCGCTTCCGGGCCGACGATGGTGAGATCGATTTTCTCGTTCTGGGCAAAGCTCAGCAGCGCGGGGATATCGGTCACGCCGATGGCGACGTTCTGCAGCGCAGGTTCCAGCGCCGTACCCGCATTACCCGGAGCCACAAAAACGGTTTCAACCAGCGGAGACTGCGCCGCTTTCCACGCCAGCGCGTGCTCGCGCCCGCCGTTACCAATCACTAATACTTTCATTTTCTGCTCCGGGAATTAATGACGGAAGTGACGCATATCGGTGAAGATCATCGCAATGCCGTGTTCGTCGGCAGCGGCAATGACTTCATCGTCACGGATAGAACCGCCAGGCTGGATCACACAGGTGATACCCACAGCGGCGGCCGCATCAATACCGTCACGGAACGGGAAGAAGGCGTCAGACGCCATGGCAGAACCTTTTACTTCCAGGCCTTCGTCGCCTGCTTTGATACCGGCAATTTTCGCAGAGTAAACGCGGCTCATCTGGCCTGCACCTATCCCGATGGTCATGTTCTCTTTGGCATAGACAATGGCGTTGGATTTCACGAACTTCGCCACTTTCCAGCAGAACAGCGCATCACGCAGTTCCTGTTCGGTTGGCTGACGTTTGGTGACGACGCGCAGGTCAGCGGCTGTCACCATGCCCAAATCGCGATCCTGAACCAGCAGCCCACCATTTACACGTTTGAAATCAAGACCCGGCACGCGCTCTGCCCACTGGCCGCAAACCAGCACGCGCACGTTCTGTTTCGCGGCGGTGATTTTCAGCGCTTCTTCAGACGCAGATGGCGCGATGATCACTTCAACAAACTGACGAGAGATAATGGCCTGTGCGGTTTCGGCATCCAGTTCACGGTTAAACGCGATAATGCCACCGAAGGCAGAGGTTGGGTCAGTTTTATAGGCGCGATCGTAAGCGTCCAGGATAGAAGTACTGACCGCTACGCCGCAGGGGTTCGCGTGCTTCACAATAACGCAGGCAGGCTCATTGAACTCTTTCACACACTCCAGTGCGGCATCGGTATCGGCAATATTGTTATAAGAGAGCGCTTTGCCCTGAACCTGCTGGGCGGTGGCGACAGAAGCTTCTTTTACTTCTTCTTCTATATAGAAGGCTGCCTGCTGGTGGCTGTTCTCGCCATAACGCATATCCTGCTTCTTGATGAAGTTCAGATTCAGCGTGCGTGGGAAGCGGCCGGAAGGATCTTTGCTTTCGCCGTGGTAAGCCGGCACCAGGCTACCGAAGTAGTTGGCGATCATGCTGTCGTACGCGGCGGTGTGTTCGAATGCTTTAATCGCGAGGTCGAAACGGGTGTCCAGAGTCAGTGACCCTTCGTTCGCATCCATTTCATTAATAATGGCGGAGTAGTCGCTGCTCTTCACCACAATGGCCACGTCTTTATGGTTCTTGGCCGCGGAGCGCACCATCGTCGGTCCGCCGATATCAATATTCTCTACGGCGTCTTCCAGAGAGCAGCCTTCACGCGCCACGGTTTGGGCGAACGGATAAAGGTTAACGACAACCATATCAATTGGCGCGATATCATGCTGTTCCATAATGGCATCATCCTGACCGCGACGACCCAGAATGCCGCCGTGGACTTTCGGGTGCAGGGTTTTGACGCGTCCATCCATCATTTCCGGGAAACCGGTGTAATCGGACACTTCGGTTACCGGCAGACCTTTATCTGCTAACAGGCGTGCGGTACCACCTGTGGACAGCAGCTCTACACCACGTGCAGAAAGTGCCTGAGCGAATTCGACGATACCGGCTTTATCAGAAACACTGAGCAGAGCGCGGCGGACTGGACGACGTTGTTGCATGGTAAATCCCCTGGATTTCACGATTACAGAGAGCGTTAGATGAATTTTCCAGCGAAAAACTCATCTAACACACCTGACGAGGCATCCTTGTTAAGCGCGAGCATTTTAACGAAAACGTTTGCGCAACGCTCGCGAATTTTCACTTTTTCGCATCGCTGTGGATAACTCTGTGTGTAAAAAGGTATAAGGCGGGGTTTTGCTGGGGAATGCAGCAGTCAGTCATTTTTCTGTCATTTAGCGGTTGCGGCCTGCGGAGAACT
>NZ_JAYJLI010000025.1:0-33127 GCF_051948675.1 Enterobacter sp. Lyrl_3 | reverse complement strand
ATTTTCAGCTTTGATTCAGAGTCCGAAGGATTTTGCGCTGAGACAAGGCGGCAAGCGAAGGAAAGGAAGGAGCATACTGAGGTATGTGACTGACTTTACGAGAGCAGCCAACGCAGTATCAGCCCAAAAGACACAGGACAGAGCACAGGAATTTGCCTGGCGGCTGTAGCGCGGTGGTCCCACCTGACCCCATGCCGAACTCAGAAGTGAAACGCCGTAGCGCCGATGGTAGTGTGGGGTCTCCCCATGTGAGAGTAGGGAACTGCCAGGCATCAAATTAAGTAGTAAACCGGTGTATCAATCCGGTGGTTACAGCAGTCTTCGGTGGAGCGGTAGTTCAGTCGGTTAGAATACCTGCCTGTCACGCAGGGGGTCGCGGGTTCGAGTCCCGTCCGTTCCGCCACTTATTAAAAGCCCTGAGTTAACGCTCAGGGCTTTTTTCTTATCTGCTTCCCAATTATTGCTAAATCAGCAAAAATCCTCTGCGTTTTACGACCTTTTTCAGCATAACGCCAGCAGCGATAATCTTCCTCAGTTGACGAATATTACGAATAACGAGGAATGACATGACTATCCCTGCATTAGGCCTGGGCACTTTCCGCCTGAAAGACGACGTTGTTATCGCATCGGTCAAAACCGCCCTTGAGCTTGGCTATCGCGCAATTGATACCGCGCAGATTTATGAAAATGAAGCTGCGGTTGGCCAGGCGATTGAAGAAAGCGGTGTACCGCGTAACGAACTGTTTATCACCACCAAAATCTGGATCGAGAACCTCAGTAAAGACAAGCTGATCCCAAGCCTGAAAGAGAGCCTGAAGAAGCTGCGTACTGACTATGTCGATCTGACCCTGATCCACTGGCCATCTCCGAATGATGCCGTTTCTGTAGAAGAATTTATGCAGGCGCTGCTGGAAGCGAAAGAGCAGGGCTTAACCCGTCAAATTGGTATTTCGAACTTCACCATTCCGTTGATGGAAAAAGCCATCGCTGCCGTTGGCGCAGAGAACATTGCCACCAACCAGATTGAGCTCTCCCCTTATCTGCAAAACCGCAACGTGGTGGCGTGGGCCAAACAGCACGGCATTCACATCACTTCTTACATGACGCTGGCATACGGTAAAGCGCTGAAAGATGAGGTCATTGCACGTATTGCAAATAAACATAACGCAACGGCTGCACAGGTGATCCTGGCCTGGGCGATGGGTGAAGGTTATGCCGTTATTCCATCTTCAACGAAGCGTGAAAACCTGGCCAGCAACCTGCTAGCTGTGGATCTCCAGCTGGATGAAGAAGACAAAAAAGCGATCGCTGCCCTGGAGTGCAACGATCGCCTGGTGAGCCCGGAAGGTTTAGCGCCAGACTGGGATTAATATTGACTTACCCTCTGTACGCTTAACCCTCACACAGCTCCTTCGGGAGCTGTTTTTATATGCTCGCTCAGAAAGTCGATAAAGGCACGGATACGCGTGCTCACCGCTCTGTCACTGTAGTAAACCGCACTGAAGGGCATCTCTACCGGCAGACGCTTGTCCGCCATTAACTCCACGAGATCACCGCGCGCAATTTCTTTATCAATCATGTAATCAGACAAACAGGCGATCCCGTTTCCTTCAAGACACAACTGCTTCAGCGTTTCCCCGCTGTTGGACGACAACCCGCAGGTGATCTCATGCAGCTGACCATCAGGGCAGGCGACAGGCCAGGTATTCAGTGATACCGGCTCGGTGAAACCCAGACATAGATGCTGCTTCAGCTCTTCAACGGTTTCAGGTTTGCCGTGTTCAGCGATGTATTGTGGTGAGGCGATGATTTTACGGTAGCTGGCAAACAGAGGACGCGCGCGCAGGCTTGAGTCCGTCAGGGTTCCCGCCCGGATCGCCACATCGACTTTACGTTCGATAAGATTGATAAAGGTCTCGGAGGAGACCAAAGAGAGCGTCATCTCCGGATAGCGTTCACGGAAAGGTTTAATCAGCGGCATCAGAAAGTGCAGAACTACCGGTGTGGCCGCATCAATACGCAATAGCCCACGCGGTGTGCTGCGCGTTTCCATGATCTCAGTCTCTGCTGCAGCCATCTCCTGTAAGACAGACTGCACCCGGCGGAAGTACCGTTCACCTTCTTCCGTCAGGCTCAACTGCCGCGTCGTGCGGTTGAGAAGACTCACCCCAAGCTTCATCTCAAGCTTTTTCACCGAGCGGCTTACAGCAGAGTTTGCCTGCCCTAACTGCTCTGCCGCGCGGCTAAAACTGCCACTTTCGACGACGGCGACAAAGATTGTCAGCTCTTCCGAGGTTGCTTTCATTGTTGCACCACCTGCAAAATTCTATTGAGATTTTGACCATTTTTGTTATTTAACCACTGGCGCATACTGCCTGTCATCTTAATCCTGATGATACGGAGTATTTTATGCCACTGGCGCTACTTGCCCTGACGATCAGTGCCTTTGCAATTGGCACGACCGAATTTGTTATCGTAGGACTGGTTCCTACCATCGCTAACCAGCTTGCTATCTCATTACCTTCAGCCGGGCTGTTGGTCTCCATCTATGCTTTGGGTGTCGCTGTCGGCGCGCCCGTCCTGACGGCATTAACCGGGCGATTCCCGCGTAAGCAACTGCTGGTCGCGCTGATGGTGCTCTTCACGGCCGGCAATATACTGGCCTGGCAGGCGCCGGACTACACGACGCTGGTCATTGCCCGCCTGCTGACTGGCCTTGCTCATGGGGTGTTCTTCTCGATTGGCTCCACCATTGCAACCAGCCTGGTACCCAAAGAGAAAGCTGCATCAGCCATTGCTATTATGTTTGGCGGATTGACCGTCGCACTGGTCACCGGCGTACCATTAGGAACGTTCATCGGGCAACATTTCGGCTGGCGTGAAACCTTCCTCGCCGTTTCTTTACTGGGCGTGATTGCACTGGTGGCCAGCCTGCTGTTGGTACCGTCGAATATTCCCGGCCGTACAAGCGCAAGACTGAGCGATCAGATTAAGGTGCTCACACATCCTCGTTTGCTGCTCATCTATGCCGTTACGGCGCTGGGCTACGGCGGCGTGTTCACGGCATTCACCTTCCTCGCTCCAATGATGCAGGATCTGGCCGGCTTCTCTCCTGCAGCGGTAAGCTGGATTTTACTGGGGTACGGTATCTCTGTGGCGATTGGCAACATCTGGGGAGGTAAGCTCGCGGATAAGCATGGTGCTGTACCAGCGCTTAAGTTTATCTTCGCGGCACTGGTGATTCTGCTGATGCTCTTCCAGTTCACGGCATCGATTCAGTACGCCGCGCTGGTAACGGTACTGGTCATGGGCATCTTTGCCTTTGGTAATGTACCCGGCCTGCAGGTCTATGTGGTACAAAAAGCCGAACGCTACACGCCAAATGCGGTGGACGTGGCTTCTGGTCTGAACATTGCCGCCTTCAACATTGGTATCGCGATCGGCTCTATCGTTGGCGGGCAGACGGTGGAACACTTTGGATTAACCCAAACCCCGTGGATTGGTGCCGTTATTGTGCTCGTTGCCTTCCTGCTGATTGGTCTGAGCGGACGCCTTGATAAACCCTCTCGCGTAGCGCTTGGTTAAACCTCAGTAAGTGCTTGCTTACAAAACTGGAAAGAGGTTTCTCAGTAATTGCGTTGAAAGTGTGACCTAAAATCCCTATAACATTAGAACCAGTCCGTTTTCCGGGCTGGTTCATGTTACAGAGGTTGTTTCCAAAAGTGCGAAAAAATACCTATGCCATGCGTTATGTTGCCGGAATGCCCGCGGAGAGGATCTTGCCTCCCGGGTCGTTTGCGAGCATCAGCCAGGCATTACCTGCCGGTACACCGTTAAGCAGCGATGAAAAAATTCGGGTGCTGGTATGGAATATCTTTAAACAGCAGCGCGCGGATTGGTTATCCGTCCTCAAGAACTTTGGTAAAGATGCCCATCTGGTTCTGCTGCAGGAGGCGCAAACCACGCCTGAGCTGGTAAGGTTTGCGACCACTAACTATCTCGCCGCCGACCAGGTGCCCGCATTTGTATTGCCGCAACATCCCTCTGGCGTGATGACCCTTTCTGCCGCGCATCCGGTTTACTGCTGCCCGTTGCGCGAACGCGAGCCTATCCTGCGACTGGCAAAATCGGCGCTGGTGACGGTCTACCCACTGCCTGACACGCGGCTACTGATGGTCGTGAACATCCATGCGGTAAACTTCAGTCTGGGCGTGGATGTGTATAGTAAGCAGTTACTTCCTATTGGTGACCAGATAGCCCATCACAGTGGGCCTATTATTATGGCCGGGGATTTCAATGCCTGGAGCCGTCCACGCATGAACGCGCTGTATCGCTTTGCGCGGGAGATGTCGCTGCGTGAAGTTCGTTTTAGTGATGACCAGCGCAAGAAAGCGTTCGGTCGTCCTCTCGATTTCGTTTTCTATCGTGGTTTGAGCGTGCATGACGCCTCTGTTCTGGTCACTCGCGCCTCCGATCACAACCCGCTACTAGTGGAATTCAGTCCCGGCAAACCTGATTAATATGGTGAGTCAGGTCTGCCGTGGGGCAGGCCGGTTGAGTGCTGCCCTTTACTTTAACCAACGCAAGGACAGTACAATGACAACAACACACTCTCATCACGACAACGTCGAAAAACAGTTTGGTTCCCAGGCAAGCGCCTATCTGACCAGCGCCGTACATGCTTCTGGCCGCGATCTGGTGCGTCTCGGCGAGCGTCTCTCGGCGTTTCCGCAGGCGACGGTGCTGGATTTAGGCTGTGGAGCAGGGCATGCCAGCTTTACAGCAGCGCAGCATGTGGCTCAGGTTACGGCGTATGATTTATCCAGCCAGATGCTGGAGGTAGTGGCGGAGGCGGCAAAAGCCAAAGGGCTCAACAATGTCGATACGCGCCAGGGCTATGCCGAATCCTTACCTTTCGAAGAGGCGTCGTTTGACGTTGTTATCAGCCGTTACTCCGCGCACCACTGGCACGATGTCGGCCAGGCATTACGGGAAGTCAAACGCGTGCTGAAGCCGGGTGGAATCGTCATCATTATGGACGTCATGTCTCCGGGTCACCCTGTACGGAACATCTGGTTGCAGACGGTTGAAGCGCTGCGTGACACCTCGCACGTGCAGGATTATTCCAGTGGGGAGTGGTTAACGTTTATCACTGAGGCCGGTTTAATTTCACGTTCACTGATAACCGATCGCTTACCGCTGGAATTTAGTTCGTGGATCGCCCGTATGCGCACCCCGGACGCGTTAAGCCAGGCCATACGGTTGTATCAGGACAGTGCTTCCTCAGAGGTGAAGGCCTACTTTGAATTGCAGGATGACGGTTCGTTTACCAGCGATACCATCATGATTGAAGCGCAAAAAGCGAAGTAAAAAAAAGCACCGAGGGGAATCGGTGCCTTTTTATCTTTGTATCGTGTAATCAGGAGTCTGGCGTGGCGCTGTTTTTCACAAACAGTGTCAGCTGGTCGCCTGGTTGCAGATTGTCAGTATCATTATTCCAGCGCATCACATCCTTAATGTTCACGCCGTGTCGTTTTGCGATACTGGACAGTGAATCGCCTTTACGCACGCGATAGGTAATGCTATCGCTGTTATTGGCGAGACGCTGTGCGCTGCTACCCGCACCCACCGTCAGTGTCTGACCCACTCTCAGGCCTGAGCTGCGCAGGTTATTCCACTGCTGCAGATCTTTTGCTGTCACGCCAAGACGTGATGCAATGCCCGAAAGCGTATCACCGCTACGAACCTTGTAGCTGCGGCTGTTGACTGATGATGCATCCGCAATCAGCGTTGACTGAACGGCGGCAATTTCACCAGACGCTAAAGACTCACGTAACTGTTCAGCATGTTTCTGCGGAACCATCACATACTGTGGGCCACTCGCCCCCAGCGTTGAGCCTTTAACACCCGCGTTAAAGGTTTTCAGTTTACTTACCGACATACCCGTCATATCGGCAACCTGTTGAATATCAACCGGGTTGCTGAGGCGAACGCGCGCCAGTGCACGACTTTCGTCTGGTGTTGGCAGTTGTACACCGTAACGCTTGCTGTTTTTGAGAATATCACTCAATGCCAGCATCTTCGGTACGTAAATCTTCGTTTCCTGTGGCAGTGAGAGCGACCAAAAATCGGTGGATTTACCCCGTGCTTTATTCGCTTTCATTGCCTTCAGTACACGACCTTCGCCACTATTATACGCCGCAACCGTTAACAACCAGTCGCCGTCAAACATCTTGTTCAGACGTTGCATCATGTCGAGAGCGGCTGTCGTGGAAGCGACAACATCGCGACGCGCATCATAGTTACGGGTCTGTTTCAAACCGTAATTTCGCCCCGTGCTCGGAATGATCTGCCAAATACCTGCGGCATTGGCGCCAGACGTCGCGTGTGGGTCAAAAGCGCTCTCCACTATGGGTAGGAGTACCAGCTCCATAGGCATGTTACGTTTCTTAACTTGCCCGGCTATCCAGTACATATACGGCTCTGCCCGTAACGTTACATCGTGGAGATAGCTCTTATTTCTTAAATACTTCTGTTTCTGTTCGCGAATCCGGCTGTTTTCCGGAATTCCCATCTTTAGCTCGTCGCCAATAGAGGTCCACAAGTTTTGATCCTGCGCGAAAGATGTCCCATCGTCCAACCAACGCGCTGAGCTTGTAAACTTCCCTGCTTCCCCTTGACCAGCTGCAGAAAGGCTCTGTGCGTGCTGTTGTACGTTGCTGCCGTTCTGCGACTGGCAACCAACAAGCAGGACAGAGGCGAGTAAGATCGCTTTTGCCTTCATGTGTGTGTCAATAGTTGCTTAAAAGACGAGCGATGATAACGGCGAAATTTTGAAAAGGCAACCCGCAATTATCTGAAGTTATCTTTCTTTGACCTTAACCATGCAAATCGCTGTTCTGGTTGTTGCAATTTTGTTTCTTGGTTAATTTTATTAATTAAATCAATGTCATCTGTTCTAAGAAATAAATTAATTTTACGCTCGTTTTTCAGAATTACGGGTAGTGTTTTTTGGTTTTTTGCACGTAACTCCTTCACTTTCTGATAGTAATCCTGAATCGCACGATCCTCAGGTAAAATGCTGGCAGAAAACTTCATATTTCCTAATGTATACTCATGCGCGCAACAAATTACAGTATCGTCAGGCAGGGCATTAATTTTTTGTAAAGATTGGTACATCTGGGCTGGCGTGCCTTCAAACAGTCTGCCACAGCCGCCAGAAAACAGCGTATCGCCACAAAACAGATAAGGTTTGCTGTAGAAACACAGATGTCCCAAAGTGTGACCTGGTGTAGCAAATACGGAAAACTCCCACTCACGTATGAGGATATTTTTGCCTTCTTCGACTACTTGCGTGATTCCCTTATCTTGTGCCTCTGCCGGTCCGTAAACCACCAGATGCGGGAACCGGGCGCGCAGCTCAGGCACACCGCCGGTATGATCGTGGTGATGGTGGGTCAGGAGGATGGCTTCAGGCTGCCAGCCGTTCTCTTTTATTGCCTGCAGAACCGGGGCGGCCTCTCCGGGGTCGACAATGACGCATCGACGCGCGTCATCGACTAAAACCCAGATGTAATTGTCCTCAAAGGCAGGAATACTGATAAGATTCATACATTACCTCTTATAGCGTGGCGGGTGTTTTGATGAAACCGGCAAGGATACCTCAGACTGTCGCAGCACCGGAACGTTGGGCGGAATTGCCCTGGGGTGAATACTATCGCGAGGCGTTAGAACTACAGCTTAAGCCCTGGCTCGCGAAAATGTATGGCTTTCACCTGCTTAAGATTGGCAATCTCAGCGCGGAAATCAATACCGAAAGCTGCGCTATCTCACATCAGGTCCATGTCTCTCTCGGCGGATCGCCCGTTCAGGTGAAGGCAGACCCTTTACATCTGCCGTTTGCGGAAAAGTCGGTTGATGCGTGCCTGCTGGCGCATACGATACCCTGGTGCAGCGATCCTCATCGCATGCTGCGTGAAGCCGATCGCGTGCTGATAGATGACGGCTGGCTGGTGATAAGCGGGTTTAATCCGCTGAGCCTGATGGGGCTGCGCAAGCTGGTGCCCGTATTACGCCGCACTCCTCCTTATAACAGCCGGATGTTCACCATGATGCGCCAGCTGGACTGGCTTTCGCTGCTGAATTTTGAAGTGCTCAGCTACGGCGGATTTCAGGTACTGCCCTGGGCCAGAAAAGGGGGCGTTTTGCTGAGTACCCATTTGCCCGCATTAGGCTGCATGCAGTTTATCGTTGCGCGTAAGCGAACCATTCCCCTGACGCTTAACCCGATGAAGCAGAGCAAAACCAAAACGCCGATCCGCCAGACCGTGGGGGCCACGCGGCAGTACAGAAAACCGTAATCAGGATTCAGGCTGATAGCCCGCGTCCTCATGTGCCGGGTTAGCGGCCGCCGTCCGCGCCAGTTCATCGCAGCGCTCGTTTTCCGGGTGGCCGGCATGGCCTTTTACCCATTCCCACTTAATATTATGCTGGCCCAGCGCCGCATCCAGCCGTTTCCAGAGATCGACATTCTTGACGGGCTTCTTATCTGCCGTCTTCCAGCCGCGTTTTTTCCAGTTGTGGATCCACTGGGTGATCCCCTGGCGCACGTACTGGCTGTCGGTACTGAGCACAACGTCACAATGTTCTTTTAAGGCTTCCAGCGCCACGATGGCCGCCATCAACTCCATGCGGTTGTTGGTGGTCAGGAAATACCCTTCACTAAAAGTTTTTTCGTGCTGACGATAGCGCATAATCGCGCCATAGCCGCCAGGCCCTGGGTTACCGAGACAAGATCCATCGGTGAAAATTTCTACCTGTTTACGCATCTCTGGTAGACTTCCTGTATTTGAAACGTTCAGTTAAACGATAAGTCTGACATAAATGACCGCTATGAGCACTGCAATTACTCGCCAGATTGTTCTTGATACCGAAACCACCGGTATGAACCAGATCGGCGCGCACTACGAAGGGCACAAGATCATTGAGATCGGTGCTGTTGAAGTGGTGAACCGTCGTCTGACGGGGAACAACTTCCACGTCTATCTCAAACCCGATCGGCTGGTGGATCCCGAAGCGTTCGGCGTTCATGGTATTGCCGATGAGTTCTTGCTGGATAAACCGACCTTCGCGGAGGTGGCGGACGAATTTCTGGACTACATTAAAGGCGCAGAGCTCGTCATTCACAACGCCTCGTTCGATATCGGCTTTATGGACTACGAGTTTAGTAAGCTCCAGCGCGATATCCCCAAAACGAACACCTTCTGCAAGGTCACTGACAGCCTGGCGCTGGCCAGGAAGATGTTCCCCGGCAAGCGTAACAGCCTCGATGCGCTCTGTTCACGTTATGAAATAGACAACACCAAGCGAACGCTGCACGGGGCATTGCTCGATGCCCAGATCCTGGCGGATGTCTATCTGGCGATGACCGGCGGTCAAACGTCAATGAAGTTCAGCATGGAGAATGAATCTCAGCAGACGCAGGGCGAAGCGGGAATTCAGCGTGTTGTTCGCCAGGCCAGCCGCTTGCGGGTTGTTTTAGCGAGTGATGAAGAGCTTCTCAACCACGAATCTCGTCTGGATCTGGTCCAGAAGAAGGGCGGAAGCTGTATGTGGCGTGCGTAAGGCATGCCAGAATGCCTGTAAAATCACCGTTCGGGTGATTTTTGCAGCAAACGATTCAAAACGTGAGAAAAAGCGTTGACGAGTTCAGAGGCAAACCGTAATATGCGCCTCGTTCCCAAGGGAACACAGCGGAGCGGTAGTTCAGTCGGTTAGAATACCTGCCTGTCACGCAGGGGGTCGCGGGTTCGAGTCCCGTCCGTTCCGCCACTATTCAGGCCCACGTTATTTATAACGTGGGCCTTTTTCATTTCTGCGTTTCCTCAATCCTGAATTTCTCTCGTCTACCCGGCCCGTTGCTGTCGTCACGCGGTGAACGGCTGAGTTCCTGTTTAATTTATTTTTTATTAAAAATCTCATTCTGTTATTTTTATTAAAATAATCAATTTGATTTATTATTCTTTTCGTGTAAGTTCTTAACCGTTAATTATTCTTTTCCTCCTCCTTCCTTGTTCACTCATTAATAGCTTTTTGATGTCAACTATTCCTAATGCGGCGTAGAGCGTTGCGTGGTTTTTTCCTACCCATATAAAGAGGTCAGACATGATAGTTTTAAGCATCATGTCGATGAACCCTGTGGACATGAATTATCTCAGAAAGGTTTCAACGTAAGGTAGTTCAGGGTGTATCAACAAAAAAGTTTATATATCCACAATTTAGTGAGTGAAATTCACCAAGGACTTTAAGTATGATGGACAATAAAGTCATTTTAGCGGTCAATAACGGAGACGGAAAAACTCGGTTGTTGACCGCAGATGCAGGCCGGACGGTTAAGGTAAAACTTATCCCCGGCAATAAATATTTATTGAAGAATATTAACGACGACTTCGCTCCAGAAAATATTACGCTGCAGCGCGTAGACAAGGCGCTGCACATTATCCAGGAAGGCGATACACAGCCAAGCATAATTATTGAAGATTACTTCAATGGTGATCCTAACAACCCGGTGCTGATGGGCATGGCGGAAGATGGATTACTCTACGCCTATGTTCCTCTGTCGGGCGAAAGCTACGACACCGGCTATCTGATGGCTGACGGCAGCATGTCTCCTGTGGCGTTAGGCGGAGAACCGTTAGGCGCGGGTGGGCCTCTTCTGACGGCCCCGGATGACGACAACGACATGCTGTTTGGCATGCTGGGATGGTTTGCACTTGCGGCGGCGGGTGTAGGGGCTGCTTTCGCGCTGTCTGAGATGGACAAGGACGACGGCGATAACCACTCCACGCCTGATAAGCCGAGCATCGGCACCACAATGGATGATGAAGGCTCAATCAAAGGCCCGTTAAAATCAGGTGATACGACCGATGACTCAACGCCGACGCTGACCGGTAAAGGTAAGCCTGGTGACACCATCCATATCTACGATAACGACAAAGAGATTGGCTCCGTTATCGTCGATGATGAAGGCGAGTGGAGCTATACGCCTGATAAGCCACTGGGTGAAGGTGAGCACGAGCTGACCGTCGTGGAAAAAGATCCTGACGGCAACGCGAGTCCTCCATCAGACCCGATTGTCATCGTCGTTGATACGGTTGCGCCAAAAGCGCCGACGATTGAACACATCATGGACAAAGTGGGTAAAACCACCGGTGAAATTCATGATGATGCTTACACCGACGATCCTCAACCAGAAATGAGCGGTACCGGTGAAGCAGGCGCAACAATCGCGATTTACGATAACGGTAAAAAGATCGGCGAAACCACCGTTAACGAGGATGGTCGTTGGTATTTCAAACCTTCCGAAAACCTCACTGACGGTAGCCACAGCATCACGGTCAGCCAGACGGATAAAGCGGGTAACGTCAGCGAACCGTCTGATGAGCGTGATTTTATTGTATTGACTGAACCTCCGGGAAAAGCAGAAACACCTGAGGTGATTGACAATACCGGTCCGGTAACCGGTCCGCTCAAACCGGGCGATGTGACGGATGACAGTCAGCCTTCTTTCAGTGGAGAGGGAACACCGGGCAATACCATCATTATCAAAGACAATGATAAAGAGATCGGCTCGGTTATCGTCGACGACGAAGGTAAATGGTCATTTACACCTAAGGATGAACTTGCCGAGGGTGAACATAATGTCGTGGTCGTTGAGGAAGATCCGCTCGGCAATGAAGGCGATCCTTCCGATCCGATTCAGATTATTGTGGATACCACGCCGCCAGCCAAACCGGATATGGCCGATGCCCAGGATAATACCGGGCCGATTACGGGCCAACTGAAAGGCGGTGACGTCACGGATGAAACCCGTCCGGTATTCAGCGGTAAAGGCGAACCGGGCGACACCGTGACCATTTATGATGGTGACGAGGTGCTTGGCACAACCGTTATTGACGATAAAGGCAACTGGACGCTGAAACCAGAGAAACCGCTGGGTGAAGGCGACCACAGCATCACCGTTACGCAGACGGATAAGGCGGGCAATACCAGCGACCCCTCGGAAGCGCTGGAGTTTGAAGTTGACACTACCGCGCCTGATGCTTCAGCAAATGTTCTGAATATTACCGCCGTTGCGGATGACGTAGGCGATCGTCAGGGCAATGTAGCCAGCGGTGACATAACCGATGACAGCAAACCGCTCATCAGTGGTATCGGTGAAGCCGGGAACACCGTCTTTGTCTACACCACCGACTCTTCCGGCAAACACCTGATTGGTACAGCGGTGGTAGGCAGTGATGGCACCTGGAGCCTGACACCAGAAACTCCACTGACGGAAGGCCTGAACAAGCTGACCCTGGAGACGCAGGACCCGGCGGGCAACCGCGTTGCCGGTGAAGCGCCGTCTTACGACATCAATCTGCTGATCCCGGTGAGTACTGCACCGTCCATCAACAGCGTTGTGGACAACGCCGAGCCACACGTCGGCCCAATGCAGAAAGGCGAATCCACCAACGATACCACCCCAACCCTGAGCGGCAGCGCTGCACCGGGCGACATTGTGTCTATCCTCGACAACGGGAAAGTGATTGGTACCGTCACGGCGGACAGCAACGGGAAGTGGGCGTTCACCCCGGATACAGCGCTGGCGGATGGCAAGCACACCTTCACCGTCACGGCGACTGACGCAGCGGGCAACGCGCGCACCAGCGGCAGCTTCCCGATCGTGATCGATACTGCGGCACCGTCTCCGGCAGAAAATATCGTTATCAATGATAACGTGGGCGACAAGCAGGGGCCGGTAGGTCCAGGCGACACCACCGACGATCAGTCCCCGACCCTGAGCGGCGAAGCTGAGCCGGGCAGCGTGGTGGACATCTATGATAACGACGAGAAGATCGGTTCCGTCATCGTTGATGACGAAGGTAAATGGTCCTATACGCCAGACACGCCTCTGGCTAAAGGCGATCATGAGATCACCACCACCGTGACCGATCCGTCTGGCAACACCAGTGAACCGTCTCCGGGGATCTCCTTCACCGTCGATCCGGATCCAAACCAGGTTACCGTGGGTGAAGTGGTGGATGACCAGGGACCGATCGTGGGCAACCTGAAGCCAGGCACCGTGACCGACGATGTCCGCCCTGAACTGAGCGGTAAAGGTAAGCCAGGCAGCACCGTGACCATCATGGATGGCGACGATGTACTGGGCTCCACCGTGGTGGATCCGGACGGCAACTGGACGTTCACGCCAGAGCAGGATCTGGCCGATGGCGATCACAGCCTGACCGTGATTTCCAAAGACCCGGCCGGAAACGAGGTGACCTCTCCGTCCTTTGATATTACCGTTGATGCGACCGCGCCGGAAAAACCTGTACTGGGATCCGCAACGGATGATGTGGGAACAATTCGTGGCGATCTGAGCAACGGTGGCACCACCGACGACGCAAACCCAACCTTCAACGGCTCTGCAGAGCCGGGCAGCCGTGTCGATATTTATGACAACGGTGAGCATATTGGCTCGACGATTGCGGACGACAACGGCGCCTGGCAGTTCACGCCAACCACACCTCTGCCAGAAGGTGAGCACCATATCACCACCACCGCAACGGATGAAGCGGGCAACACCGGTCCGGAATCGGATGATTTTGTGCTGGTGACCGACTACACCCCACCAGTGGCAAGCAGCGATGTACTGAACATTACGTCCGTAATGGATGATGTCGGCGGCCGTCAGGGTAACGTGGCCAGCGGTGAAATCACCGATGACAGCAAACCGGTTATCAATGGTATTGGTGAAGCGGGAAGCACCGTCTTTGTTTACAGCACGGATGCTAACGGCAAACATCTGCTGGGCTCAGCCGTGGTCAACAGTGAAGGCACCTGGACGCTGGCACTGGATACACCGCTGGTGGAAGGGCTTAATCAGCTGACGCTGGAAACCCAGGACGCAGTAGGCAACCGCGTAGTGGGTGAAGCACCGTCTTACGACATTACCGTTCTGATCCCGGTCAGCACCGAGCCGTCCATCAACAGCGTTGTGGACAACGCCGAGCCGCACGTCGGCCCAATGCAGAAAGGCGAAACCACCAACGACACCACCCCAACCCTGAGCGGCAGCGCTGCACCGGGCGACGTTGTGTCTATCCTCGACAACGGGAAAGTGATTGGCACCGTCAAGGCGGACAGCAGCGGTAAGTGGTCGTTCACCCCGGATACCGCGCTGGCGGATGGTCAGCACACCTTCAACGTCACGGCGACTGACGCAGCGGGCAACGCGCGCACCAGCGGTACCTTCCCGATCGTGATCGATACTGCGGCACCGTCTCCGGCAGAAAATATCGTTATCAATGATAACGTGGGCGACAAGCAGGGGCCGGTAGGTCCAGGCGACACCACCGACGATCAGTCCCCGACCCTGAGCGGCGAAGCCGAGCCGGGCAGCGTGGTGGACATCTATGACAACGACGAGAAGATCGGTTCCGTCATCGTTGATGACGAAGGTAAATGGTCCTATACGCCAGATAAGCCTCTGGCTAAAGGCGATCATGAGATCACCACCACCGTAACCGATCCGTCTGGCAACACCAGTGAACCGTCTCCGGGGATCTCCTTCACCGTCGATCCGGATCCAAACCAGGTTACCGTGGGTGAAGTGGTGGATGACCAGGGCCCGATCGTGGGCAACCTGAAGCCAGGCACCGTGACCGATGACGCACGTCCTGAACTGAGCGGTAAAGGTAAGCCAGGCAGCACCGTGACCATCATGGATGGCGACGATGTACTGGGCTCCACCGTGGTGGATCCGGACGGCAACTGGACCTTTACCCCTGAACAGGATCTGGCCGATGGCGATCACAGCCTGACCGTGATTTCCAAAGACCCGGCCGGAAACGACGTGACCTCTCCGTCCTTTGATATCTCTGTCGATACCGTGGCACCGGAAAAACCGGTTATTGGTGTTGCGACTGATGACGTCGGCTCCAGCCGTGGCGATCTGAGCAGCGGTAGCACCACCGATGATGCGAACCCAACCTTTAAAGGTTCCGCAGAGCCGGGCAGCCGTGTCGATATCTATGATAACGGGGAGCTGATTGGTTCTACCATGGTGGACGAAAATGGCGGCTGGCAATTTACGCCAACCACCGCGCTGCCAGAGGGTGAGCACCATATCACCACTACCGCAACCGATAAGGCCGGTAACACGGGTCCGGAATCAGATGATTTTGTACTGATCACCGACTACACCGCGCCTGACGCCAGCAAAGTGGCGATCACCGAAGTCTACGACGACGTGAACACCGCAGGCGTCATTGCCTCCGGCGGGGAAACCGACGACAACCGTCCGCTGATCAAGGGTACCGGCGTCTATTCAGCACTGGGTAGCGCAAATTCTGAGTTTGCTTTCTTCGGCGATGTTGCCGGTGGCTATGTTGGCTTTAAGTATTACTTATAAGGAAATGACTATGACGCTTGATAATCCATCGCAGCCTGTGGTGCTGCTGTTTTCCGGCCAGGGAAACCCGGTGATTGGTATGGGCAGCGATCTGTGGGATCTCAATGCAACGACGAAACAGATCTGGGATTGTGCCAGCGATGTGTCGGGTCTCGATCTGCGCCGACTCTGCCTTAAGGGGCCGATGAACAGGCTGATCCAGACCACGGTACAACAGCTGGCCGTTACGGCGATCAACGTATCGCTTTATAGCCTCTGCCGCGAGCGCTTCCCGGCGCTGCGCGTCGTGGGTGCCTGCGGCCATAGCGTTGGCGAATACAGTGCCCTGTACGCGGCAGGCGCGATCTCGCTGGAGACCCTGTTCCGTACGCTGCATTTTCGCGCCAGTACCATGGATTCGGTGAGTAAAAAGCAGAAAGGCGCGATGCTGGCGCTGAAGGGGGCCGATTTTGCCACGCTGAGTGACATCATCACCCGTTCCGGGATCGCGCTGGATATCAGCTGCGACAATACCCCGCGTCAGCAGGTGATTGGCGGGACCCCGTCTGCGCTGAGTGATTTTGCCAAAGTGCTGGCCGATGAAGGCTATGAGCCGATCAAGCTCGGCGTCAGCGGGGCCTGGCATACCCGTTTAATGGCTGAGGGCGTGCAATTGATGCGTGACTTCCTGGCGGGACAGCCCTTCACCTCGCCAGCCTATGACGTGCTGATGAATGTGACCGCCAGAGTCGAAACGGTGCCCGACAATATCAAAGAGAACCTCTCCCTGCATCTGACGCAGACGGTGAAATGGGCCGATTCCATGGCCAGATTCATCCATCATCCAGACCAGCCGCTGTTCCTGGAGATGAGCAACAAACCCTATCTGGGACAGATGCTAAATGATTTTTCCGGTTTTTCTGCCGGGCGTGTCCTGCACTGCAGAAAAGTGTTAGGGATGTAATGGCCGAGCTATGATTCCAGATTATTTAACCTTCATCCGCTATCAGGATAAAAGGAACGTGCTTTTTATCTATATCGTGACGTTTATCCTGCTGGGCTTTTACTGGAAAAATGCCGGTTTCTCTTTTTCCCGGCAGGATGCCTGGGTCGCGAGCGGTATTTTCGCGCTGATCGGGTATAGCTTCATTGCCGACCTTAAGGCCTTCTGGGCCTATAAATGCGTCGTCAAGAATGTTGATTTGTCGGTATTTGTCGGCAAAGAGAGCCCGAAAACGAATTCGGTCATCTTCGAACCGTTCGTTGTGCTTGCCGTCTCGATCCTGATTTTCGCGGGCATCACGGGGCTCTTCCTTGCGCTGACCACGCCAGGCATCACGCTGCTGATCATGGTTTTCGTGGCGCCGCTGATTATCTGGGGGATCTTTGCCGCACTGCGCCATGTCTATATTCAGCAGGTCGTTGCCTCAGCCAGAGACAAGGCAAAATACACGCAGCTTTCACAGTATGTGGCCGCTGCTGTCGTGATGAGTGTGGTGATGAATCTCCTGACCATCAGCCCCTTACGCAACAGTGCGCAGTTTGATCTCTATGGGCGCTACTTCACCTTAACCGCCATCATCACCATGGTGGTGCTCTGCGTGGTGGTGCTGGCAATCAATCTGCTGTTCTTGCGCTTTACCCGACGCTATGTGTTTCTGGGCCATCTGTTCCTTAACGAGATTGATCTCTATTTCTCCCCGTCAATCCCGTGGAGGACGCTGTCAGAGAAACCATTATGGCTGCGGCTGGTGATGCTGGTGGGTGTGGAATGTGTCTGGTCGGCTGTTATCGGCGTGCTGCTTACGCTTTCGGGATGGCAGGTCTGGTTTGAGGTCTATTTCCTGCTTTGCTATCTGCCATGTCTGGTGTACTACACGCTGCACACCTGGTGGAAATGGCATACCGATTTTATGATGTCGAGCGATATGTATCTGCGCTGGGCGGAGATCAGCAGAGAGGACACCCCCTGGTAGTCGCCTTCTGAAAGAGATAAAAAAGCCAGACCCTCATCACTGACGGTCTGGCTTTTTATTACGTCTGTTTCGCTTAGCTCATTTTCATCCATGACAGCAGCATGGAGGCGCTGGCAATGACGTTAATGTTGGAAATATAGCCGTCGTAGCGGTTGTTAATGGCAGAAAGCTGATTATTAAAATGATCGTTTTCTGCCGTCAGCACGTCGAGCAAGGTGCGTTTGCCAAGGTGATACCACTGTTCGTAGAACATACGACGCACCCGATCCGTTTCACTTGTCAGGCGATCGTAATCATCGGCGCGCAGGAAAGAGGAGTCACGTACCTGAATCTGATAGTTAATCTGATACTCCAGATCTTTGTAACTCACTTCATATTGCTGCTGCGCCATATTGGCTTTCGCCCGTGCCGACATCTCAGCGGCACGCTGAGAGCCGCCGCTAAACGCCTCCCACTCGACGTTTAAGCCCGTATACCAACCCGCTTCGTTGCCGTTGCTGTCTTTGGCGGTGCTTTTGGAGATGACCCAGTTCACCTGCGGCAGGGCCGACGATTTAATGCTTTCTGCCTCATACTCCGCCGCCCGGACTTTGGACTGCAGGTTCAGCATCATCGGGTTCTTATCCAGCCCAGAAAGCGCCACCGACGCCGGGATGACCGTGTCGTGCCAGCTTATGCCTTCCGGTAATTCAGGCTCGATCCCCAGCAGACGCACCAGTTTGATTTTGCTGGCACTCAGCTGATGCTCAATGTTGTCGAGACTTGCCTGGGCCGACATCAGTTTTGCTTTGGCCTGCACCAGTTCACTTTCTCTGCCGCGGTCTGCCTGGGTAATTTGCGACAGCATGGTGACCAGCTCTTTCATGCGGCCAACATACTGTTTCGCCACAACCTTACTGTGCTGATAACGCCCCATGTTCATCAGCTCGGACACGGTGTTGTAGGCCAGCTGTTCGCGGGAATACTCTTTTGAATAACGGGCTGCTTTTGCCGTTTCCAGAGAGTTGTCCACCTGGTTACTGATCCTTCCCCAGTCAATAATCGGCGTATTAACGGAGACCGTGCCGCTTGAGTCGCTGATATGGCTATTGTTGGATGACGACTGGCGATCGCCGCCCACGGTCGACAGCGGCGAGGTTACGCCCAGACGTACCTGGGGCATGCGCTGGCCTTTTACCTGATCGACCATGTAGTCAGACGCCATCACCTCTGCTGAGGCGGCCCGCAGTTCCGGGCTATACGCCAGCGCTCTGGCCACCATGCTGCGCAGAAAAACAAGCGAATCCTGACTGCCGGCACGGTAGCCCTGCGACATGCCGCTGATGGCTTGACGCGCACCGCCGTCACGACGCACCCCGGCGTACGCCGGGTCCGGTTTGTAATACTCGGTGACGGGCGGGAAGAAGTCTGCGTTTTTCTTCAGCGCAGCCCGGCTTTCCGCCGGTTTTGACGGGGCGGGGGCAAACTCCCTGGCTGTCGGTGCAGAGGCGTAACGTTCTGGGCGCGCAGTGGATTGCGTTGGCATCGCCTTTTGCGTACTGACGTATTGCGACTGGGTACGCATGGCGGGCAGCGAACGCGGCGATGCCGCACTGTGCGACACCGTCCGCTGCACAGGCTGCACTTCGCGGTTGAGCTGTGACTGTGTGCGCATCGGCGGCAATGACGCCAGGCTGCTTTTAGCCTGAGCAATGTCAGCCGCGTGCAGCGGAATGACAAAAGAAGAGCAGGGCAAGCAGAGTGCAACTGCGGTTGCTACCCTTGCCCAACGACGCTCTTTACGTGCCTTAACCATATAATTATCTCTCCCTGAAGGCTTCGCGCGCTTTCAGTATCGGTTTGAGGATGTAAGACAAAATGGTCTTCTCCCCCGTTCTGATTTCTACGTTTGCCACCATTCCCGGCATGATCGGGAATGACTTGTCTTTTACCTGTAACGCGGCACGGTCGGTGCGGACGAACACCCGGTAATAGGTAGAATCTCCACGCCCCTGACGGGCTTTCTCTTCATCGATCAGGGTGTCTGAACTGAGGTGTTCAACGACACCGTTTAATCCGCCATAAATGGCATAGTCGTAGGCGGTAATTTTTACCGTGGCGGGCAGGCCCGGATGGATAAAGGCCACATCAGAGGGTTTGATTTTGGCTTCAACCAGCAGGTTATCTTCGAGCGGAATGAGGGTCATGATCTCCGCCCCCTGCTGAATGACGCCGCCACGGGTTGTCACCCGGATGTTGTTGACGGTGCCGCGCACGGGCGCCACCACCGTGGTACGGTTCATTACGTCCTGGCGTCCGCGCAGAATTTCTTCCGCCTGCGCCAGCTCAGATTCCAGTCGGTTCAGTTCGCTGTTGGCATCAGAGCGGAAGCGGTTGGTACGCTCGGTGATCTGCAGGCTGAATTCGTTCGCCTGGCGCTTGAGGCGCAGGATTTCGACATCCGACATTAACCCTCTGCGCGCCAGCGGCTCCGACAGACTGACCTCGTTTTGCGCCAGCGTCAGGCTCCGTTTTAAGGCCTCTACGCTTTCATTCAGGGTTTTCAGGCGGGCGTTATAGGCCTGGGTCTCATCACGCACGATTGACTCAATCCCGGCGATATCTGGCGGGAAGGTCAGTGGCGTGTCGTAGGCTTCCGCCCTGAGACGGGCAATGCTGCCTTTCAGTCCCTGCACTTTAGACAACGATTCGCCATAGCTGGCCCCGGCGCGAGTCGGGTCAATCTTCAGCAGAATCTGGCCTTTCTCGACGATGTCGCCTTCCTGCACATTCAGCTCTTCGAGAATGCCGCCTTCCAGGCTCTGAATGAGCTGCTCGCGGCTGGCGGGGATCACTTTCCCGTCGCCACGGGTAATCTCCTCAACCCGGGCGAAATGCGCCCAGACCAGCGCTACCACCACAACCAGGGTGATGGTGTAGAGCATGATCATGCTGAAAGGGGTCTTCTGTGCGATCAGCGCGCCCTGCAGGTCGTGCATGAATTTCAGATCGTCGGCTTTCACTTTCCCCGTTGGCTGTGCAGGGTGTAATGCCAGCCCGGTGCCCGCTCTCTGCGTAGCGTTCACGTTTTCCAGTGCCGTTGAGGGTACGCCTGCATCCGTTTCGGCCTCTCCCTTTGAGGCGTTATGATTCACTTCGTCCTCGTTCATCATTCATTCACACCTTGTTTCTGTTGCTTCTCTTCGACTGAATGCATTGCTTGCTTTTTCTTCATGACATTCTCATTCAGGCTGGCCATCACCTGATCTTTGGGACCGTCTTTCACTACGTGTCCGTCTTCCATGACGATCAGACGCTCTACCAGGCTCAGTACGGACATGCGGTGGGTCACAATGACCAGCGTTTGTCCTTGCGTTGCTTCTTTGAGCCGACGAAGGAACAGGGTTTCCGTCATCGCATCCATTGAGCTGGTGGGTTCATCCATCAGCAAAATCTTTGGCCGCAGCAACAGGCAGCGGGCGAGGGCGACGAGCTGTTTTTGTCCACCGGAAAGGCAATTGCCCATTTCGCCGATAGGCATGTCAAAACCCAGTGGATGTCTGGCCGCCACGTGATCAAGCCCGGTCAGGCGAACCACCCGCAGAAACTCTTCCGTGCTCACGCCCGGGTTACCAATGACGATGTTATGGCGCAGGGTGCCGTAAAACAGGCGGCAGTCCTGCCCGACGTAGCCCACCGCAGCGCGCCAGTCGGCGGGATCAACCTGTGTCGCATCCACACCATCAATGAAAAGCTGTCCGCTGCTCTGCTGGTACAGGCGCGCTATCACGCGCAGCAGGGTCGACTTACCGCTGCCAATTTTGCCCAGCACGGCCACCTGTTCCCCGGCCTCGATGTTGATATTGATGTTGTCCAGAATGCGTGGCGCGACCATCAT
Organism: Enterobacter sp. Lyrl_3; assembly: GCF_051948675.1. NCBI lineage: Bacteria > Pseudomonadati > Pseudomonadota > Gammaproteobacteria > Enterobacterales > Enterobacteriaceae > Enterobacter > Enterobacter sp. Lyrl_3. Next base: position 11,841 of record NZ_JAYJLI010000025.1, on the reverse strand, counting down.
TCCCGGTACCGGATAGGTGAATCCCACCTTTTTCAGACGCAGGCTGCCGGTGAAATTGGGCGTCGGCAAATAATTGATCAGCGCATCGCGCTCGGTCGGCGTTTCCATCAGCTGGTTAAGGGATTTCAGCGCGGTTTTAGCGTGCTGATAACGCAGCGCCAGACCGACCACAGAGGCCAGAGGCGCGAGCGAACGGCTGGAGAGGATCACCACCCCAATCATGGCCCCCATGGTCAGCTCTCCGGCGTGGATTAAATAGACGCCGAGCACCACGATGCAGACGGTGGTGATTTGCTGCACAAAAGAGACAAAGTTAGTGGTCAGCATGGAGAGATAGCGGGTTTTCATCGAGGAGGCCGCAGCCAGTGCGCTGAAATCATTCCAGCGCTTTTGCATCACCCCTTCGCCCTGAGCGGCTTTTAAGGCCTCAAGCCCTTCGATGCTCTCGATCAGCAGACCCTGCTTAAGCGAAATTTCCCGGACGTTTTCTTCCATGTAGCGACCCAGTGGCCACTGGATAATGACGCTGACAATCAAAATCAGTGGCATGGCGACCAGCGGTACAACGGCCAGTGGGCCGCCAATCATGTAAATGATGAACATGAACAGCAGACAGAACGGCAAATCGGACAGCGTGGCGAGGGTCGCAGAGGTGATAAAGTCGCGGACGGCCTCAAAATCGCGTAACTGGTTCGCAAAGGTTCCGGAGGATTGCGGCTTGTATTCCATACGCATCGACATCACCTGGCGAAACAGCTTCGCCCCGAGGATCAGATCTGCTTTTTTACCGGCGATGTCGATCAAATAGGCGCGGATTTGTCGGCTGGCAAATTCAAAAATAATGGCAATCACCACGCCAATCGCCAGCGACCACAGGGTGACGTACGCCTGGGTGGGGATCACGCGGTCATAGACGTTCATGGTGAAGAAGGTACCGGCCAGCGTAAGAATGTTCGCCAGCAGCGCCGCCAGTGCCGCGCTGTAGAAGTAATGCCGGTAGCGCCACAGCGTCGAATAGAGCCAGTGACCTTCATCCTTGGCTTTCGGTAACAGCTGGTCTTCAGCACGCGCGTCCAGCGTGGGTTTTGGCGTCGTCACAAGGGCATAACCGCCATAAACCTCGTGTAAATCCGCCTCTGCAACGAGGAGCGTTCCGTCGTTTTCAGGTACCACAATCTGATACGTATGTTGCCCGCGCTTTCCCTTGCGTGCGGTAAGAATGCAGTATGTCCCGTCTTTGCGTGCAATAAGCAAAGGGAACAGCCAGGAGGAAAGCGAATTCAGATCGCGCTTAACCCAACCGGCGGATATGCCTATCTGCTCAAGCATACGTAATGCCATTTCAGGCTCCAGCTTGTCGCTTTTTGGCAGGCCTGCATACAGCACCTCTTTGCTGGCATACTTAGAATGATGCCCACAAAGCCATTCAACGCCCCACAGAAGAGAATCTTTTTCAGGGGCTTCAATATCATCAAGAGTATGCTCTGAATTAATTTTTACCGTGGAGAGATGCGTATTCATTTTGAATTCAGACCTGTAGTTGCGTTCCTCACTTAGAATTAAAAAGTAAAGAATATGTTATTTAAAAACGACCAGGGGCATCCGTAAATACAACGGGTGACGCGGGTGGATTATGTAAAAATACAAGCACTGGTAATATCGTAGTGTAGGGTTTTATCCCTCTTACACACAATAAGGAAAAGTAACTGTTCCTTTAAGAATACTCTACGTCATATTTGCTATGCTGATGTTTTAACGTCTCTTTCTTACGTGGACGTATTAGCTCGCCAGTCTTGAAATGGGAACGCCCAGCTTTGTTTCAATTCTTATTTTCATGGCGTAAATGTTTTTGACATTCGTGGCATTTTTCATGGCAATCTTTTTAGGCAGTTGGCCCTTATACAGTTCAGAAAAGAGTGCATATTCATTTGCGCTAAGTTTGGCTCTTTTTTCTGAAGGCCGTATTATTTTTCCCATAAAGGACTGACTGATCTTCATTTTGATATCCTCGGCCAGGTCATCATGAAAAATGACCGTACTGATGATCGTGTCTGCCGTGTCGTTGTAGAACCAGTAGTGGGCAATGGCCGCCATTTTTTTATCGGTGATCAGAATCAGGCGCGAGTTTCTGAACTGAGCTAACCAATTGTTTGATAAGAAGTAATTTATATTTTTGTAATTAAAGTCTATCACGACAATGGGTTGTGAAATTATTTTTGAATTAATATCAGCAAAGTATTGTAAAATGCCTTCTATCAGAAATGAGTTATTTTCTGGCCAAATATAAAATTCTGTTCCTGAACATTCATCGCACTTTGTGCTGCGAATGGCGGCATAGGCGCATTTATGCACACATCCGTAACAACGCATAGTGTAGTTGTCATTCTCATTTTGTTTAATAGTAATAATGTTCATGTGATCAAACGCTACGCGTCCATATAATATATGTAAAATATTATGTAATATATCAACAATCAGATTAATTATGCATTACGGAAAAACACGAGTGACAGTCAGAATACGCTCTGTTTGTCCAGGAATTTTCGACAGAGCGTATTGTCAGTTTTACACTAACTTGCAAGCCGTGTGATGGACACGCCCAGCTTGCGTTCAATGCGGTTCTTCATGGCGTAGGTGTTTTTAACACTGGTGCCGTTCCGGTAGGCGATTTTCTTTGGCGACCATCCATTAAAGAGGAATGAAAACAGGCTGTATTCATTCTGACTCAGTTTGGGTCTGTTACCTGTCGGTTTAATCGTTTTTGCCAGGAACGTTTTTTTCAGTTTCGTCGAGACTTCTTCTGCGCTATCGTCATAAAAGATAATTGAACTGATAGTGGTTTCTAACGTGTCGTTGTAAAACCAGTAGTGCGCAATTGCCGTCATCTTTTTATCAGTGACAAGAATCAGTCTCATGTTTTTGAACTGATCTAACCAGTTTTCAGATAAAAAATAATTGATGTTTTTATGACTGAAGTCGATGATGACAACCGGCTGCGAAATATATTTATCATTAACCTCGCCAAAGTGATGACGAATGCCTTCAACCAAAAAGGTGTTATTATCAGGCCAGATATAATATTCAAGCGCGTGGCAATCACGGTTTTGGCCATCTTCAGACGTATTAAAACGGCATTGCTTTTCGCAACCATAACAACGCATGTCAGGGGTATGACAAACGGGTTGTCCACCCGTATGAGATAAATAGCCAGGATTGTTAGTTGCACAGTACATATTATACCTCACACGCGATGTTTTCTTACGTTAATGATATTAAGCCGGAGTCTGACAAACGCCGTCGTTCTTTAGGAATAATCATATGCTTGGCCAGGCAATAATCTTAATTAAATAGTCTGAACTGACTATTATGAATGCGATTTAAGAATTAACTTTATGTAAAACAAGGTGTTATAAAAACCCTTAAATGAGAGTGAGATTCATTTATTTTTATCTAAAATGCTGTAATTGTTGTTTTTTGGTTAATTTTTGGCAGAGTCGTTTACTCTCTGAAATACCGGGTGAAGGACACGGTATAATAAGCCGAAAAAGCACGGACTTTATTAACTAAAGTAAGCGGCGTGAAGCAATAAAATACGCATTTAAATATAGCCGGGGAAAATAGTTGTCCTGTTTATAAAGCGTATTATTTACCTGTTTCTTGTGACTCGTCGTCCGTGATATCAGTGCCCGGCGTTACCAACCGGCGGCATCGTTGCCTGTTTTATCCGTTACATAATCTTTGGTTAACAAAGAATATACATAAATAGTGCATTTATTTAACATTTGATCGTTTTTGGTGCGTTTGTTGCACTATTTTTGTGCAGTGAAGGAGGTGGCTAATGTACTGGCGCAACGTTTGACGTGCCAGTTCGTTTTTGATGTTTTGCTTATAAATTAACAGGTTATTACCCTTTACACTGCGAAATTTTGAACCAATATAAAATTGGTTCGTTTATTGCTTAATCATTAGCACGATAAGTAGCGCCTCATATCAATAACTTATCGTTAATAACAATAAAGTCATGATGAAAGCGAGCGAACCAATATGGAAAAACCGTCACGGTTTCTGGCAAATTCCAGCACCGCGCTTGAACAATTGCGCGGTCTTATTCACCAGCACGAGTCAACACCAGGCCTTCCGCTGCCCACGGAACGTGAGCTGTCGGAAACTCTCGGCGTAGGACGACGTGAAGTACGTCGTGCGCTGGATGTGCTGGAAGAGGAGGGGCGGATCTGGCGTAAGCAGGGCAAAGGTACCTTTATTGGTCCTGCTGCGCCTGTGGAACCGCTGGCCCTTCAGGGATTGGTTCAGCAAACCAACCTTCTCGAAGTGATGGAAGCTCGTCTACAGCTCGAACCCGGCTTAGCCCGGCTTGCGGCACTGCGTGCCACCAGGGAAAACCTCGCGCTCATGCAGCGCATGCTGGAACGCATTGATAAGGTCAGCCCGGACGACCGCGATCTGAATGAACTGTGGGACAGCGCCTTTCACCGCGCCATTGCGGAGGCCGCAGGCAATCGCCTGATGCTCGGTCTTTTTGATGCCATTGATGCCGTCAGGCGTGAGCCAGGCTGGCAGCATTTGCGTGAGCTTGCCCGAACCCCCGAACGGGTCGATGTCTACAACGACCATCATCATAAAATCATGTCCGCGATTATCCATCGCCAGCCCAACGAAGCAGCGGCCGCCATGCGCGAACATCTGCTTAGCCTGCAAAACGCCCTGATACAGGCGATCCACCTTGAGGACGACATCACGCTATGACGACGATTCCGTTTAAGGAAGCCACTCCGGTACTGCGCCTGCAAAACCTCAACGTTAAGTTCGCCGGATCGCCGGTGAGCGTGCTTGACGGTATCTCGCTGACGGTCAAAGCGGGTGAAACGCTGGCGCTGGTGGGGGAGTCCGGCTGCGGGAAAAGTATCACCTCCTTAGCGCTGATGGGGCTATTGCCCGCCAGCGCGCAGATTGTCAGCGGCGATATGCAGTTTCGTCGCCACGATTTGCGAAAGCTCTCCCCGCGGGAATATGCCGATCTCCGTGGTAACGAGCTGGCGATGATTTTCCAGGAGCCGATGACGTCGCTCAACCCCGCCTTTACCCTTGGGGACCAGCTCAGCGAAGCGGTTATGCGCCATCAGAACGTTTCGCGTGCGCAGGCGATGAATACCGCGCTGCAAATCCTGGAGAAGGTGCAGATCCCGGCGGCAGAGATGCGTTTGAAAGCGTATCCGCACCAGCTTTCCGGCGGCATGCGCCAGCGCGTGATGATTGCGATGGCGCTCATTAACCATCCGCGTTTGTTGATTGCCGACGAGCCGACCACCGCACTGGACGTCACCATTCAGGCGCAAATCCTCGCACTGCTCAACACCTTAAAAGAGGAGACCGGTACGGCGGTGCTGATGATCACCCATGATTTAGGCGTGGTGGCGGAAGTGGCGCAGCAGGTGGCGGTGATGTATGCCGGGCAGGTGGTGGAGCAGGGGAGCGCCGAGGCCATCTTTGCCGATCCGCAGCACCCGTACACCATTGGTCTGATGGGCTCTATTCCGTCCGCGGGCGCGCGTAAAGGGCCGCTCGCCACCATTCCCGGCGCGGTTCCCCTGGCAGAATCCATGCCGAATGGCTGCCGCTTTGCGACCCGCTGCCCCTTCGCGCAAACGCGCTGCCATAACGAAAAACCGTCGCTCACGGCGCAGGGGGCTGACCATCTGGTCGCCTGCTTCCGCGTGCCGCTGGAACAACACATTGCGCTGGGAGAGATCGCATGACCACGCCCATTCTTGAAGCCCGTGACCTGAGCAAGCGCTTCCCCGGCCCGAAGAAACTGTTTACTCCAGCCCGCTTTGTGACGGCGGTGGATCGCGTCTCCCTCTCCGTGATGCCCGGCGAAACGCTGGCGATTGTCGGGGAGTCCGGGTCCGGCAAATCCACGCTCGGCCGTCTGCTGCTGCGTTTGCTGGCCGCCAGCGAAGGACGCGTGTTTTATCAGGGGGAAGAGATCACACACGCCTCAGGAGCTCGTCTCAACCAGCTGCGCCGGGAATTACAGATTATTTTTCAGGATCCTTTTGCGTCGCTAAACCCGCGCATGACGGTTGAGCAGATTGTGGGTGAGCCGCTGTGGCTGCATCAGGAGATGAAAAAAGCCGATCGTCACTATCGCGTTGCGGAACTGCTTAAAACCGTTGGTCTGCCTGCCGCCTGGGCGGCGCGTTTTCCCCACGAGTTTTCAGGTGGGCAACGCCAGCGCATTGGTATTGCGCGTGCGCTGGCCTCCGGGCCAAAACTGCTGCTGGGTGACGAGCCCGTCTCGGCGCTGGATGTTTCCGTGCAGGCGCAGGTGATCAATCTGCTGGAAAGCCTGAAGCATCAACTGGGGCTAACGATGGTAATTGTTGCCCATGGTCTGGCGGTCATCCGCCATATGAGCGACCGCGTGGCAGTGATGTATCTCGGGCAGATCGTTGAGCTTGCCAGCGTCGACGAGATCTTTGACGCGCCTCTCCATCCTTACACCCAGGCGCTCATCGCCTCTGCACCGCAGATGCAGCCGGGCGCCCGACGCGCTGTCCCGTTGCTGCAAGGGGATTTACCGAATCCGGCCGATCCCCCGTCCGGGTGCCGATTCCATACCCGTTGCCCGTATGCCACGGATGAATGTCGCCTTGCCGAGCCCATTAACCAGGTGCTGGAAGGCGGACGCCAGATTGCCTGCCACCGCTGGCAGGAGATTAACCGCGATCGCAGTGTTATCCAGATAGCACCGCCGTCTGCCGCCTTTCTGCGCCGCCGCGCGCTGTTTGAACACGCGGCCTCTCACTCCTCCCTTCCTTCAAGGAACTCATGATAATGACAATGCGTAATTCTCTTTTGACCGTACTGGGAAGTGTTATGTTGCTCGGCGCGGCGCTGCCCGCCCAGGCTGAAAGCGTGCTGCGAGTAGGGCTGGGTGCAGACCCGGATATGCTCGATCCGCATCTGGCGCGCACCTATTATGGCCGCTTCGTTTTTGCCTCCCTGTGCGACAGGCTGGTGGATGTGGACGAAAACCTGAAAGTGGTGCCAGGTCTGGCGAAAGAGTGGACCTGGAGCGAGGATGGCAAAACCCTGACCTTCAATTTGCGTGAAGGCGTCACCTTCCATGACGGCGAAAAATTCGATGCGGCAGCGGCAAAATACAACCTCGACCGGGCGCTGACCTTAAAAGGCTCTCTGCGTAAAAGTGAAATATCGTCCGTTGAGTCCGTTGAGGTCACCGGCCCGATGCAGATCGCCCTGCACCTGAAAACCCCCGATGCTGCCCTGTTAATGCAGCTCACCGACCGCGCCGGGGCGATGATGGCCCCCGAAGCGGCGAAAAAGCCGGACTTTGCCGCCCATCCCGTCTGCTCCGGTCCTTATAAATTCGACAGCCGCGTCTCCCAGGATCGCATTGTTCTGACTCGTTTCGACAACTACTGGAATAAAGACGCTTACCACTTCGACAAGATCATTTATCTGCCGATCCCGGATGCCTCCGTGCGTCTGGCGAACCTGCGCGCGGGCGATCTCGATCTGACCGAAGGCATTGCTGCCAGCGACGTTAAAACCGTCGAAGCCGACAGCAAGCTGGCGCTGGCGAAGGTGACCGGCCTCGGGTATCAGGGCATCACCTTCAATATCAACAACGGCAAGGTGCCAGCGAACGATCCATTCAAGGACGCCCGCGTGCGTGAAGCGTTCTCTCAGGCCATTGACCGCGATGCGCTCAATCAGGTGGTCTTTGAAGGACTCTATACGCCTGCCAACCAGCCGTTTTCGACGGTAAGCCCGTATCACGTCAATCTGCCGGTGCCCCCGCGTGACGTCGACAAGGCGAAAGCGCTGCTTAAAGCCGCAGGCGTCGCGACGCCGCTGAACGTGAATCTGCTGGTGCCGAATAACCCAACCTCGCAGCAGGTCGGCCAGGTATTGCAGGCGATGGTGGCCGAGGCGGGCTTTACCCTGAATCTGCAGATGACCGAGTTCGCCACGCTGCTCGATCGCCAGCAGAGCGGTGATTACCAGCTGAGCTTCTCCGGCTGGTCAGGACGCCCGGACCCGGATGGCAGCATCTACGGTTTTATCCACAGCAAAGGGACGCTTAACGACGGCCGTTACAGCAATGCGCAGGTCGATGAGTGGCTGACCCAGGCGCGTCTCAGCAACGATAAAGCCGTTCGCCAGCCGCTGTACGACAAGGTAGTGAAGCAGCTGCAAACCGACATGCCTGTTGCCTACCTCTACTTCGAGCCGCGCATTTTCGGCCTGAACAAAAGCGTGCAGGGCTTTAAGCCATACCCGGACGGCATCGTGCGTCTGGCCGGTGTGACGCTGGCGAAATAACCGTCCCGAGGAGAGACCATGCTGGAACTGATTTGCAAACGTCTGCTGCTGGCCATTCCGACGCTATTGCTGGTGAGTATGATGGTGTTCGGGCTGCAGAAGCTGCTGCCCGGCGATCCGCTCATCGCCATGGCGGGCGAGGAGCGCGATCCGGCGGTGATCGCCCAGCTGCGCGCTGAGCTCAATCTAGATGCGCCCATCCCGGTGCAGTATTTCCACTGGCTGACGCGCGCGCTGCAGGGCGATCTAGGGGTCTCCTTACGCACGCACGAACCGGTGACCGAGCTTATCGCCAGCAAACTGCCGGTCACGCTGGAGCTGTCGCTGCTGGCGATGATCATCGCCCTGGTGTTCGGCATCAGCATGGGGATCCTCGCGGCGGTGAACAAAAACAGCTGGGTCGATCACGGGGCGAACTTTGTGGCGATCTCCGGGATCTCGATACCGCACTTCTGGCTCGGGATCCTGCTGATACTGGTCTTTTCGGTCAATCTGCAGTGGCTGCCAGCGTCCGGGTTTGTGCCGTTTAGTGAAGATCCGGTGCAGAACCTGCGGACGTTGCTGCTGCCTGCCGCCGTGCTCGGCACCGGGCTGGCGGCCACGCTGATGCGCCATACCCGCGCCTCCATGATCGCCGTGCTCAAAGCTGACTACATCCGCACCGCGCGGGCCAAAGGGCTGCTGCCAAAAGCCGTCATTATCAAGCATGCGTTTCGCAACGCGCTGGTACCGGTGATCACGCTTACCACGCTGCTGTTCGGCGAGCTGCTGGGCGGCGCGGTGCTGACCGAGCAGGTCTTCACCATTCCGGGATTTGGCAAAATGATCGTCGACTCGGTGTTTAACCGCGACTACGCGGTGGTGCAGGGCGTGGTGCTGATCGTGGCGATTGGCTTCCTGCTGCTGAACCTGCTGGCCGATGTGCTGTACGTTCTCATCAATCCGAAAATGCGAGGTTAACCATGGCGGAACTGACAACTCAAACCGTTGCGCCGGTTCTGCCCCGCGCGCAGAACCGGGTGCTGAAGAAATTTCTCGCCAATAAAAGCGCGGTGATCGGCGCGGTGATTGTGGGCTTCTTTGTGCTGGTGGCGCTGCTTGCACCGTGGATCGCGCCGTTCGATCCGGTGAAGGCGAATTTCCTCGCGGTGCGCAAAGCGCCCTCGGCGATGTACTGGTTCGGCACCGACGAGCTGGGGCGCGATATTTTATCCCGCATTATCTGGGGAGCCAGAACCTCGCTGATGGCGGGGTGTATGTCGGTGGTCATCGCCGTGGTCATCGGCGTGCCGCTGGGGCTGGTGGCTGGTTACTTTCAGAAGATGTGGGATGGGGTGATCTCACGCGTTATCGAAGCGCTGCTGGCCTGTCCGTTTCTGATCATGGCGATCGCCCTCGGGGCGTTTTTAGGGCCAAGCCTGACCAATGCCATGAGCGCAATTGGCCTTTCCGCGATGCCGATCTTCGCCCGTCTCACGCGCGGCCAGGTGATCGCCATTCGCAACGAAGAGTACATCGACGGCGCGCGGGCAATTGGCCTGCCGGATCGCTGGATCATCATCAAATATGTCCTGCCGAACGTCATGTCACCCATTCTGGTGCAGGCCACGCTGGCCATTGCCTCGGCGATTATCGCCGAAGCCAGTCTCTCGTTTCTGGGTCTGGGGCAGCAGCCGCCGAACCCCTCCTGGGGCTCAATGCTTAACACCGCCAAAGGCTTCCTTGAGCAGGCGCCCTGGATGTCCGTCTTCCCCGGCGTGGCGATTTTCCTTGCCGTGCAGGGCTTTAATTTACTCGGCGACGGGCTGCGCGATGCGCTCGATCCGCGCCACGACTAAGGAGTCATGATGACCAAAGCGCTTGATTTTACGTCCGGTTACGCTTCACGACGCCCGCCGATGATGGGCCATAACGCGGTAGCCACCTCGCAGCCGCTGGCGGCGCAGGCGGGAATGAAGATGCTGCAGCTGGGCGGCAACGCCGTTGATGCGGCTGTCGCCACCGCGATGGCGCTGACGGTGGTTGAACCCACCGGTAACGGGATTGGCAGCGATGCCTTCGCCATCGTCTGGGATGGCGAAAAGCTCCACGGCCTGAACGCCTCTGGCCGTTCGCCTGCGAGCTGGCATGCAGATCTGTTCGCTGGCAAAACGGCGATGCCGGAAATCGGCTGGGATGCGGTAACCGTGCCCGGTGCGGTATCGGGCTGGGTGGCGCTGGCGGAACGTTTTGGCACGCTGCCGCTGACCACGCTGGCGCAGCCTGCCATTGAGTATGCGCGTAACGGTTTCCCGGTCTCACCGCTGATTGGCCATCTCTGGCAGCGCGGTTATAACAAACTCAAAGACCAGCCGGGCTTTAGCGCCTGCTTCGCACCGGAAGGCCGCGCCCCGCGCGTAGGGGAGATCTTCCGTAACCCGGCGCAGGCGAACTCGCTGGAGCTGATTGCAAAAACCAACGGCGAGGCATTTTACCGGGGCGAGCTGGCGCAGAAAATTGCCGCCTTCGCCAAAGCGCACGGCGCACATCTGACGGCTGAGGATCTGGCGAACCATCGTGTGGACTGGGTGGAGCTGTTGTCGCGCGACTTTGCTGGCGGTTCGGTGCAGGAGCTGCCGCCGAACGGGCAGGGGATCGCCACGTTGATTGCGCTCGGCATTCTGGAGCAGTGCGGCATTGAGCACCATCACCCGGACTCCGTGCAATCCCTGCATTTATCCATTGAGGCGATGAAGCTGGCGCTGGCGGATCTCGACCGCTACGTGGCGGATGAAGCGCACATGGAGTTTGCGGCTAAAGAGCTGCTGAGCGACCATTATCTGAAATCGCGCGCGGCGCTTATCGACCCTGATAAAGCCTCGGATTTTGAGTACGGTTCGCCGACGCAGAGCGGCACGGTCTACATCAGCACCGCAGATGCCAGCGGGATGATGGTTTCGTTTATCCAGTCCAACTATATGGGCTTTGGTTCAGGGATTGTGGTGCCGGATACCGGCATCAGCCTGCAAAACCGCGGCTGCGGATTTGTGCTGGATCCGAAGCACCCGAACGCGCTGGCGGGCAGCAAGCGTCCGTTCCACACCATCATTCCGGGTTTTGCGATGGACGGCAACGGCCAGCCGCTGATGTCTTTTGGTGTGATGGGTGGGCCAATGCAGGCGCAAGGGCATATGCAGATGGCGCTGCGCATCATGCTGCACGGGCAAAACCCGCAGGCGGCAATCGACGCCCCGCGCTGGCGCGTGGTGCAGGGCCGGGAGGTGATCGTCGAATCGACGTTCGATCGCAACACCATTGCTGCCCTGCGTGAACGTGGCCACCACATCGTCGTGGAAGATCCGCTCCAGGAGTATAACTTTGGCGGTGCGCAGGTGATTTACCGGATGCCGGAAGGGCACTACGTGGCCGCGACGGAGAGCCGCAAAGACGGGCAGGCGCTGGTGAGTTGATCTTTTATCCTCCCTCTCCCTT
>NZ_JAYJLI010000024.1:0-40999 GCF_051948675.1 Enterobacter sp. Lyrl_3 | reverse complement strand
TCAGGCTCTGCAGTCGTTGAAGAATGATATGCAACACTTCCTCTTCGTTAACGCGAAACTCATTATTCCAGAACCGTACGACTTCCCATCCGTTGGTATTTAAAAACTCGGTACGATGCGAGTCATACTCCTCTTTATCCTGATGTTGCCCCCCATCCAGCTCAACAATTAGCTTTGCCTTAAAGCAGGCAAAATCCACGATATACGCACCAATTGGCATCTGACGGCGAAACTTATACCCAAAGAAGCGACGACCTCTGAGCAAATACCAGAGGCGTATCTCTTCGGGTGTCATTTGTTTGCGGAGTTGTTTTGATTTTTCCATCCCCACACTCTGCCAGCCTTTCCCTTAGCTGGCAGAACAGGATGCAAAATCCTGAATCAGCCTTCAGATTCTTCGGCGAGGAACAGCTCAAGAAGGGAGTTTAAGAACAGTTTGCCGTGCTCGGTGATCTGCCAGTATTCCTCACATTCCGTGAGATACCCCTGTGCCAGCGCCTCGTCAATGTGTGGGCGAATCACGGTTTCCGGCAACCCGGTATAAAGGGCAAACTCTTTACGCGGCGCGGCTTCCAGCAGGCGGAAGCGGTTCATAAAGAACTCAAACGGCTTATCCACCGCCTCGACATCGTGCTGACGTTCGAGATAACGACCTTCCATATACCCGCGCGGATGGCGCGTTTTTGCGGTACGCAGGATACGCCCGTCAGGGAACGTCACTTTACCGTGCGCGCCGCAGCCAATGCCCAGATAGTCGCCAAAGCGCCAGTAGTTCAGGTTGTGTTGGCACTGGTAGCCCGGCTTCGCATAGGCCGACGTTTCGTACTGCTGATAGCCTGCGGCGGTCAACAGTTGATGGCCCTGTTCGAAGATATCCCACAGCGCATCGTCATTCGGCAGCACCGGCGGACGAGAGCCAAACAGCGTATTGGGCTCGATGGTCAGCTGATACCACGAAAGATGCGGCGGGTTCAGGGCAATCGCCTGACGCAAATCGTCCAGCGCCTCTTCCAGCGACTGATCCGGCAGGCCGTGCATCAGGTCGAGGTTAAAACTGCGCAGACCCAGCCCAGTAGCCAGCTTTGCCGCCCGCTTCGCCTCTTCCGGGCCGTGAATACGCCCCAGTCGTTTTAACTTCGGCTCGCTAAAGCTCTGCACGCCGATGGAAATCCGGTTCACGCCCGCCCGCTGATACTCGACAAAACGGTCGGCCTCAACGGTACCGGGGTTGGCTTCCATCGTAATTTCAGCATCCGCTGCCAGATTCAGGCGCGCACGCACGCCGTCCAGCAGTGACTGCATCGCCGGGCCTGACAGCAGGCTCGGCGTACCGCCACCAATAAAAATGGTCTTCACTTCACGTCCCTGTGCGTAAGGTACATCGGCATCCAGGTCGGCCAGCAGATGCGCAACGTAATCATCGTGCGGCACTTCACCTTTCAGCGCATGCGAGTTGAAATCGCAGTACGGGCATTTCTGCACGCACCAGGGGATATGAATATAAAGACTCAGAGGCGGCAAATTAGCCATTACGCAGGGCTTCCAGTAACAGTTTCAGGGCGCGTCCTCGGTGGGAAATCGCGCTTTTCTCTTCGCGGGTCAGTTCCGCAGCGGTTTTGCCCTCAGTCGGGACAAAGAAAATCGGATCGTAGCCAAAGCCGCCGTTACCGGCTGCTTCACGGGTAATCACCCCCGGCCAGCTGCCGTGGCAGACGACAGGCGTGGGGTCTTCAGCGTGGCGCATATAGACCAGCACGCAGTGGAACTGCGCGGTACGCTGTTCGTCTGGCACATCCTTCAGGGCGACAAGCAGCTTTTCCAGATTCTGCTGGTCGGTGGCGTCCACGCCTGAATAGCGGGCAGAGTAAATGCCCGGAGCACCGCCCAGAAAATCAACCGCCAGACCGGAATCATCGGCAATCGCGGGCAGGCCGGTGACCTGTGCGGTATGGCGTGCTTTCAGGATCGCGTTTTCGATAAACGTCAGGCCGGTCTCTTCGGCGGACTCCACGCCAAGCTCGGTCTGCGCCACCACATCCAGCCCAAAATCATTTAATAGCGAGGCCAGCTCGCGCACTTTACCGGCGTTGCCGGTAGCGAGAACAACTTTCTGCATCGTTTTATCCTGTTAAATCAGAGCCGCGACTTCCGTCGGGATGGATTGCGGATTAAGGATTTTTACCTGTTTATGCCGCCCAAGTTCACCCTTTTCTATGATGACCTGGCTTTTAGCAACGCGAAACTGTTTTGCCAGATATTTGGTCAGATGCGCATTTGCCTGGCCATCTACCGGTGGGGCGGTGATGGCGACTTTTAACTCGTCGCCATGCAGTCCAACAATATTGTCACGGCTGGCTTTCGGCTGAATATACAGCCGTAAAACCAGCCCATCAGTGCAGGTGCTTACTGCACTCATAGCGCCATCCACAGCCCCGGCAGCAGCATATCGCCCGTGGACTGTAACAGCTCGGCAATGCCCATATTAACGACATACAGCAGCAGAACCAGGATCATCGGGGAAAAGTCGATGCCGCCCATTGACGGGAGCAGGTTGCGGATAGGGCGCAGCAGCGGTTCGGCCAGCTGAATCAATGCATATTCCACCGGGCTACGGCCCTGGCTGACCCAACTCATGATGGCCATGACCAGCAGCACCCAGAAGATCAGCAGACCGATGGTTTTAATCAGGATCAGGACGGCAGCAATCCAGATGATCGGCTGGAAGGTGATGACCATAAACAGCACAATCGCTTTGATAACGCTCAGAATAAACGCTACCAGCAGAGATGCGCTGTCAATGGGGCCCATCGCCGGAATAATACGGCGCAGCGGCCCCACAACAGGTTGGGTGATTTTCACGACAAACTGCGAGAACGGGTTATAAAAATCACAGCGGGCCCACTGCATCCAGACGCGCAGCAAAAGCGCCATCGTATACAGCTCAATGACCGTTGAGAGCAGGAAAGTCAACGTCTTCATGGCGTTCCTCAGGTTTCCTTATTATTGGGTGTAGTCGCGCGCACCGAATATTGCCGTGCCGATGCGCACCATAGTGCTGCCTGCCGCGATGGCGGCTTCCATATCATCCGACATGCCCAGAGAAAGCGTGTCTACCGTTTCATAGCGCGCTTTAAGCGCCTCAAATGCTACAGCCATTTGCTGTGCCACGGCAAACTGCCTTTCATAACTTGACTCAGGCGCCGGGATTGCCATCAAACCGCGCAGGGTTAAGCGCGGCAGCGCGGCCACTTCAGCCGCCAGCGCATCCAGCTCGCTCAGCGCAATGCCGGACTTGCTGTTTTCATCACTGATGTTGATTTGAATCAGCACGTTAAGCGCGGGCATCTCCGCCGGGCGCTGATCGTTCAGACGTGTGGCAATGCGCAGACGGTCGATGGTATGGCACCAGTCAAAGTGCTCTGCCACCAGACGGCTTTTATTCGACTGCAGTGGGCCAATAAAGTGCCATTGCAGGCCGGTATTCCCCTGCTCCTGGAAGTAGCGAATTTTATCCACGCCTTCCTGCACGTAGTTTTCACCAAATGCACGCTGGCCTGCATCAATCGCTTCTGCGATGGCGCTCGCAGGCTTGGTTTTGCTCACTGCAAGTAACGTAATTTCTTCTGAAGCACGGCCGCAACGTGTTGCTGCGGCTGAGATTTTGTCCCGGACCTGTGCCAGGTTATGCGCAATGTTGTTCATTTTCCGAGGAGTAATGTATGGATGTGGAAGAAATTGTGGCCCTTAGTGTAAAGCATAATGTCTCCGATCTACACCTGTGCAGTGATTCGCCACCGCGCTGGCGCAGAGTAGGCCGCCTTGAACCGGCTCCCTTTCCCTCTCCCGATGTGGATGCGTTACTGAAAACGTGGCTCAACGATGAGCAGCAGGGGGCATGGTGGGCAAGCGGGCAGGTGGATTTTGCCGTGACACTTACGGGAAACCAGCGCCTGCGCGCAAGCGCCTTTAAACAGATGAAGGGCAACTCCATCACGCTACGCCTGTTGCCCCGGGCCTGTCCGCAGCTCTCCGCCCTGGGGGTACCCCGGGCTATCCCGGAACTCTTATCCCACGACAGTGGGCTGATACTGGTGACGGGGGCAACCGGCAGCGGCAAATCTACCACCCTTGCGGCAATGGTGGATTTTCTTAATCACCAGACGGATGGGCATATTCTGACGCTGGAAGATCCGGTGGAGTTTGTCTATCAGAGCGAACGTTGCCTGATTCAGCAGCGGGAGATAGGCCTGCACAGTCCCTCATTTGCCGAGGCGCTGCGCGCTGCGTTGCGTGAAGATCCGGATGTCATCCTGCTGGGAGAACTGCGCGACAGCGAAACGATCCGCCTGGCGCTGACGGCCGCTGAAACCGGGCATCTGGTGCTGGCGACGCTGCACACGCGCGGTGCCTCTCAGGCGATTGAACGGCTGGTCGATACGTTCCCGGCGCAGGAGAAAGACCCGGTGCGTAATCAGCTGGCCGGCAGCCTGCGGGCGGTGCTGGCGCAAAGACTGCTTCCCGACCTGCAGGGTGGGCGCGTCGCGCTGTATGAACTGCTGGTGAATACGCCAGCGGCAGCGAACCTTATCCGCGAAGGTAAAACGTGGCAGTTGCCCGGGATTATTCAAACCGGTCAGCAGGCGGGGATGCAGAACTTTGACCAGAGCCTGGCAGAGCGACGGGCGCAGGGGCGGTTGTAGGCCCCGGCGCTCAGTAACCCTGTTCGAAATAGCTTTCGAGGATAATGACGGCAGAAGCCGAATCGACGCTGCCTTTGTTGAGTGCGCGGAAACCCCCGTGCTCAAACAGGCCGGCACGCGCTTCGACGGTACTCAATCGTTCGTCGTGGAGTTTCACGGAAACGCCAAAGCGACCGTGGATTTTATTGGCAAACTTACGCGCGCGGGCGGTAAGCGGCTGTTCAGTGCCATCCATGTTCAGCGGCAGACCGACAATCACATCGTCTGGCTGCCACTCTTTGAGCAGACGCTCAATGAGGTTCCAGTCTGGTGTGCCGTCGTTCGCCTTAAGGGCCGTGAGCGGGCGAGCGGTGCCGGTGATACGCTGGCCGACGGCGACGCCAATGCTTTTCGTGCCAAAGTCGAAGGCCAGAAGTGTGCCGCTCATTACGCGTGCCCCGCTACGCCTGGCATGGTCAGAATATCAATGCCAATCAGTTTCGCCGCATCACGCCAGCGATCGGCGATAGGGGTTTTAAACAGGATATTCATATCCGCAGGTGCGGTGAGCCAGGCGTTATCCAGGATCTCCTGTTCAAGCTGACCCTTCTCCCAGGAGGCGTAACCCAGAGCCACCAGCACTTCGGAAGGCTGCTCTGCGGTGCCCAGCGTTTCCAGCACATCGCGGGAGGTGGTGATTACCGTGTTGTCAGAGATACGAATACTGGAAGAGAAAATGGGCGGCGTATGCAGGATAAACCCGCGATCCTCTGCAAGGGGGCCACCCAGCATTACCGGTTTATCAAGACGGATTTCCGGCAGGCGCGCTTCAGCTGTAATTTTCAGCTTTTCCAGAATCCCTTCAACCTGCAGGTTTTCCAGCGGTTTGTTGATGATAATGCCCATCGCGCCGTCTTCATTGTATTCACAAATATAAACCACGGAGCGGCGGAAAATCGGGTCCTGGAGAGCAGGCATGGCAATAAGAAAGTGATGCTGTAAATTCATTGTCAGAGGTACTGTTTCCTGGTTTAAAAAGCGACAGCCCCAGTATGCGGACAAACCGGGGTGCTGTCACTAATAGTATTGGTAAGTTATTTCTGGAGACGTTTTTCGATGGCGTCCATCAGCATTCCGGTGATCGAGACCGGGAATTCCGCTTCAATTTCACGAATGCAGGTCGGGCTGGTGACGTTCACTTCGGTCAGACGATCGCCAATGATATCCAGGCCAACAAAGATCAGGCCTTTGGCTTTCAGCGTTGGGCCGACGCGGCGGGCAATTTCCCAGTCGCTTTCGGTTAACGGACGCGGTTCGCCACGGCCACCGGCCGCCAGATTGCCACGGGTTTCGCCCCCCTGCGGGATACGTGCCAGGCAGTAAGGCACGGGTTCGCCATCCACGATCAGGACGCGTTTATCGCCGTCTTTAATCGCGGGCAGATAGTTCTGTGCCATGCAGTAACGCGTACCCAGTTCGGTCAGCGTTTCGGCAATCACGCCGATATTCGGGTCGCCTTCTTTTACGCGGAAAATAGACGCACCGCCCATGCCGTCCAGCGGCTTCATGATGATATCACCGTGCTTCTGCCAGAATGCCTTAAGCTGTGTTTTGCTGCGGGTCACCAGCGTTTCCGGCGTCAGATCGGAGAACCAGGCGGTATAGAGCTTCTCGTTGCAGTCGCGCAGGCTCTGCGGCTTATTGACGATAAGCGTCCCTTTTTCTTCTGCGCGCTCAAGGATATAGGTGCAGTAGATGTATTCGGTGTCGAACGGAGGATCTTTACGCATCAGGATGACGTTGAGATCGGCGAGCGCAATATCCTGCTCGCTGCCGAATTCGTACCATTTGTCGTAATTCTGCTCGACGTTAACGATGCGGGTGCGCGCGCGGGCTTCACCGTTGATCAGATAAAGATCGTTCATCTCCATATAGTGGAGCTCATAGCCACGTCGCTGCGCTTCCAGCAGCATGGCGAAGCTGGAATCTTTCTTGATGTTAATGTTTGCGATGGGGTCCATCACGATGCCGAGCTTGATCATGTTCTTCTCCGTTAATGGGTCAACCCAGATCGCCAAACCGCACCTGTAGCGCGGTGATGGCTGTGAGTGCCGTTGTCTCAGTGCGCAGAACGCGAGGTCCCAACAGAATATCAGTAAACTGGTAACGCGCCGTCATGGCAATTTCATCTGCCGACAGGCCGCCTTCCGGGCCAATCAGCAGGCGTACACGCTCAACGGGCAGCGGCAACGTATTGATGCTGGCGCTGGCGCGCGGATGGAGATTGAGCTTGAGCCCGCTCTCCTCTTCTGCACACCAGTCTTCCAGGTCCATCGCCGGGCGGATCTCCGGAATACGGTTGCGGCCACTCTGTTCGCAGGCAGCAATGGCAATTTTCTGCCACTGCTGGATCTTCTTGTTCAGACGTTCCGCGTCCAGTTTAACGCCACAGCGCTCAGAAAAAAGTGGCGTAATGAGGCTTACACCCAGTTCAATGGATTTCTGAATGGTGAACTCCATCTTTTCCCCGCGCGACATCACCTGGCCCAGATGAATGTGCAGCGGCGATTCACGGTCATCGATTTCGCCGCGTAGCACATTGACGTGCACGCTTTTTTTATCCGCCCGCGTAATTTCCGCGTCGAAAACCTGGTTGGAGCCGTCAAACAGCTGAATCGCCTGGCCTGCCCCCATGCGCAGCACGCGGCCAACGTGGTTGGCGGCATCGTCAGACAGGGCGATTTCGCGGCCAGCGGTAATCAGTTCAGGGTGATAGATGCGAGGAATACGCATAGTCAAAAATTCCATGTGTCATGCTGTGTAAGCGAATTGCCGCTAGTGTAGGTTAGCTCTTTTGCGCCTGGCAAGCCCGCTGGACGTAAGGGTTATGATTCCCCTGGACCCTGGCGATGCGTTCGTCGCGCTGACATTCCCACTCGGTGACCGGGTATTGTTTATTCCAGGCGTTAAACAGTTGGGTTTGCTGGCGGGAAAGGTTGAGGTTGTAACGATCGCGCATATAGAAGTACGTGCGGGCAATGCTGCCGCGTGCCCGGGCGGGTGGCTCAGCGACTTTCTCTTTAAAATCAACCTTCATACCGCACTGGCCATACTGACCTTCGCCACCGTTCCACTGGCTGTACATAAAGTTGCCGCGATCGCCATTGACTTCGCCAACCGCCGGCTGCAGGTTGTGCATATCGCTTTCCATCTGACGATAGACCGGATCTTTGGCGCAGTTTTTACGTCCGCCATCCTGCCAGCACTGGCGCTGATGGCCAAACTGCCATGCCGGAACCACATGTTCCCACTCGATGCGGCTGGCGCGGTTTTCGTTTTTACGCACCTTATAGCCGCAGGATTCAAGGTCAACGATCCCTTTTTTACCCTGCCAGTTAATTTTGCAGCCACAGTAGAAATCGCCCGGCACGTCGGCGTTGACCTTCACGCCTGCCGCTTTGGCCTGGGAAAAACTGTTGATACCGTCGGCCAGAGCCTGGCCGGAGAGGGCCGTTGTCAAAAAGGCAACCGCGAGAGAGAAATTACGGGACATCTTACACTCCGTGTCAAAACGAGCCCGCAACGTAGCGAAAGTTGTTCCGGTATGCAATCAGCCAGATCAGGAAAGTTCCTGAAAGTTCAGTTGGTTATTCTGCGACCAGTGGCTCGCCGCACTTCACGCAGCGGTAGGTTGCCTCGCCGCGTACCACACGATTATGGCGACGAACGGTGAGCTGATGCTGTTGGCACTGGCAGCGGTAGGGGAAGGTATTACGGCGTACCGATTCCAGTTCAAACTGATGAGTACGGCGTGCCGGAACGCCGAGTACCGCCTCCATCATCCATTTCCACTCTTTGCCGTGCGGAGCCACGCGGCCGAAGTGTTTCCATACCAGAAGGTGTGCCAGTTCGTGCGGTACCACCTCCTCGATAAACGCCTGCTGGTTTTCCATCATCAGAACCGGGTTCAGGCGGATCTCATAGGATTCCAGCCAGGCGGTACCCGCCGCGGTTCCTCGCTGGTGGTAGACGAGTTTCGGCTCCGGATAATTACGGCCGAGCTTCAGGTTGGCCTGGGCGAGTTTTTCCCGCAAGCTGCGCATAACGGCTTGCTGAATGGCGATGGGGAGACGGGGTGCTTTCATAGGGGCAGAGCATAAAGCGCGAAGCGGGGAGGCGCAAGAGGCGCCTCCCGCAAGAGGATTAGTCGTGTGCGCCGATTTCGCGCAGCGGACGACCTTTCATCAGGTTACGTTCAATGTGTTCCAGTGAAACGTGTTTGGTTTCAGGAACCAGCCAGACGGTGAGAACAATAAAGAACAGGTTCAGACCGGCGTAGACCCAGAAGGTGTTCGCATTACCCAGCGTGTTGAGCATGGTGAGGAACGTGGCACCGACGATCATATTGGCAATCCAGTTGGTCGCGGTAGAGCAGGTGATACCGAAATCACGCCCTTTCAGCGGCTGGATTTCAGAGCACAGAACCCAAATCAGCGGACCGGCACTCATTGCAAACCCGACGATAAACATCAGCAGCATACCTACCGCCAGGTACTGCGCGGTTGGAGAGTGAATGCCCATATGCATCATGGTACCGAGAATCCCCATACCGGCGGCCATCACCAGGAAGCCCAGAGTCAGCGTTGGCTTACGTCCCCAGCGGTCGACCAGACCGATGGCGATGAAAGTCGCCAGCACGTTGGTCAGCCCCACGATCACGGTGCCCCACATCTGCTCGGTGGTATTGGTATAACCTGCCAGTTCAAAGATTTTTGGCGCGTAATACATGATGACGTTCATCCCGGTGAACTGCTGCATTACCTGTAACAGCACGCCAAGGAATACCGCGCGGCGGAAGTTGCTGTTCTCTTTGAACAGCGCCCAGCCAGACTGTTTCACCTTCAGGCTTTCGCGGATCTCTTCCAGCTCGTTCTTCGCCTCTGCGCTGGTATCTCGCAGGCGCAAAAGTACCCGTTCAGCATCGTGGAAGCGGCGTTTGGCGGCAAACCAGCGCGGGCTGTCCGGCAGGAAGAAGACGCCAATCAGCAGCAGAACGGCTGGAATGATGATCACGCCCAGCATCCAGCGCCATGCGCCGCTGTAGCTGAACGCAGTATCGGAAAGATAAGCACCCAAAATACCGATGGTGATCATCAGCTGGTACATCGAAATCATACTGCCGCGAATTTTCTCCGGCGCGATTTCTGACAGGTAAAGCGGCGCGGTATAAGACGCGACGCCCACGGCCAGCCCCAACAGCACGCGGGAAAGAATAAGCACTTCAACGTTAGGGGCGGCGGCAGAGAAGAGGGAACCGGCAACGAAGAGGATCGCGCCAATCATCAGGCTCTTTTTACGTCCCAGTTTGAAAGAGAGCCAGCCGCTGCCGACGGCCCCGACGGCCGCGCCAAACATCATTGAGCTGACCACCCATTCCTGGGTATGTGCATTAATCTGGAATTCGTCTGCGATGAAGGGAAGAGCGCCGGCAATCACGCCGATATCCAGGCCAAAGAGTAATCCTGCCAGGGCGGCAAGGAAGCAGACGAAGAAAGTCATCGCCTTGTTGGACGTACGCCCCTGTTTATTATTGTCAGGCATTATGCCCTCCAGTTGGGTTATCAGTTTTATCGATGTTAAGGGTAGGTGAGCGACCCGTAAAAATATGTGAGACAAATCACAATGGTGTAATCGGTTACACTAAGCTGCAACCGTAAAAATAATTAAAGCTTTGAAAATATAGAGGTAAATTAATTGATGTGCATCGCGTTTGTTTGAATTTCAGACTTAACTGAAAGGAAATGTAACAGCAGAAGAAAGGCGATCATGCAAAGAGAATATTCTGAAAGCGGGGTATAGAAAGTGAGGTGTAAGCGGTTCCAAACATTGCCGCCACCCGACATAAAAAAGGCCAGCACAAAGGCTGGCCTGTTTAAGCAGCGGGTAGTCGATTACTTCAAACCGGCAGCTTCACGCAGCAGAGCGGCTTTGTCGGTTTTTTCCCATGGGAAATGTTCGCGACCAAAGTGACCGTATGCAGCGGTTTCTTTGTAGATTGGGTGCAGCAGATCCAGCATCTGAATCAGGCCGTATGGACGCAGGTCGAAGAACTCGCGCACCAGCAGGGTCAGCTGTTCTGAAGGCACTTTTTCAGTACCGAAGGTTTCAACCATGATGGAGGTTGGCTCTGCCACGCCGATGGCGTAGGAAACCTGGATCTCACAGCGGTCAGCCAGGCCTGCAGCAACGATGTTTTTCGCCACATAGCGTGCAGCGTAAGCAGCAGAACGGTCCACTTTTGATGGATCTTTACCGGAGAATGCACCGCCACCGTGACGCGCCATGCCGCCGTAGGTATCAACGATGATTTTACGACCGGTCAGACCGCAGTCACCCATTGGGCCGCCAATCACAAAGCGTCCGGTTGGGTTGATGAAGTATTTGGTTGCGCTGCTCAGCCATTCGGTTGGCAGAACAGGCTTGATGATCTCTTCCATCACTGCTTCCTGCAGGGATTTCTGATCGATATCTTCGGCATGCTGGGTAGACAGAACCACCGCGTCAATGCCGACGATTTTGCCGTCGTCGTACTGGAAGGTCACCTGGCTTTTTGCATCCGGGCGCAGCCATGGCAGGGTGCCGTTTTTACGCACTTCAGCCTGGCGCTGCACCAGACGGTGCGCGTAGGTCACCGGTGCTGGCATCAGCACGTCGGTTTCGTTGGTTGCATAGCCGAACATCAGGCCCTGGTCGCCCGCGCCCTGTTCCAGCGGATCGGCACGGTCAACGCCCTGGTTGATGTCTGGAGACTGTTTACCAATTGCGCTCAGAACCGCGCAGGAATTGGCATCAAAGCCCATATCAGAATGTACATAACCGATCTCACGTACCGTGTTACGGGTGATCTCTTCGATATCAACCCATGCGCTGGTGGTGATCTCACCGCCAACCAGAACCATGCCGGTTTTGACATAGGTTTCACACGCTACGCGCGCTTTCGGATCCTGAGTCAGGATCGCATCCAGCACCGCATCGGAGATTTGGTCAGCAATTTTATCAGGATGTCCTTCTGATACGGACTCGGACGTAAACAGGTGTTTTGCCATGTTTTATTTCACCTAAGAGGAATTTGGTTAGCTCAAGCTGCTGTGTGGAATAGCCAAAGGAGATAATTCTACCAAGGCCGCAGGTTTTTTGACACTGGCAGTATGAGTGTTAATCAGTATAGATGGATTAACATCTGGATGGCTATTTTAGGTCACTTCTTCGCCCGATTTCCAGTTTTTTTTGACAACGCTCTCACTGAGTTGAATTCATTACTGGAAATTTTTCCTGACGCTCCTGGCAACCCGCGTATTTATCTTTTGCTTTTTACCCCTGTTCTCGGTATAAAACGCGGCGCGCGGCTCATACCAAAAAAGCGCTCGATGAACTCATCGTGTCGCCACTTCCAGCCGGGTTAAGCAGTGAACTTTTAGCTTTGGCTTGTGGTCCGTTTCAGCAGAGGCGGCCGTGGAGGTGATACGAGATAATGAACCATCGTTTTCCGCTAATTCAGCGCAGCCGTTCTGGCGCGCATTTGATTCCCGCAACCCGCATTTCTAGTCTGCAAACCTGCCGATGTTATACCCATCTCGGCGCTTCTCAGGATTCCAGAGCCGGTCACGCTTTGTGAAAACTGAACAAGGGCGCTCTTGTTAATACAAGAGTTTTCTCGTGGTTTCGCCGAACCTTGTCATACAGAGTTCGGATACGTGTTTTACAATGATATGAATAAGAAACCGGTCGCACGGTCTGGATTTCAGCATACTCTGCTGGGAAACGGAGCCGTTTATGGGTTGTTATCGCCGTATAACGCTGCGATAGTAGTCAACTGTTTTACACTTAATACAAAGAGTTGAGGTTCGCTATGTCTGACGACATGTCTTCTTTTTCGCCTTCGTCAGCGGGCGAACAGGGTGTACTACGTTCCATGCAGGAGGTTGCGATGAGCTCCCAGGAAGCCAGCAAGATGCTGCGCACTTACAATATTGCCTGGTGGGGCAATAACTACTACGACGTCAACGAGCTGGGCCACATCAGCGTCTGCCCGGACCCGGACGTCCCTGAAGCGCGCGTGGATCTCGCCAAACTGGTGAAAGCACGTGAGGCGCAGGGCCAGCGTTTGCCTGCACTGTTCTGCTTCCCGCAGATCCTGCAACACCGTCTGCGTTCTATTAACGCCGCGTTCAAGCGTGCGCGTGAATCTTACGGTTACAAAGGCGACTACTTCCTGGTTTACCCCATCAAGGTGAACCAGCACCGCCGCGTCATTGAATCCCTGATCCACTCCGGCGAACCGCTGGGCCTGGAAGCGGGTTCAAAAGCAGAGCTGATGGCCGTACTGGCGCATGCGGGCATGACCCGTTCAGTGATCGTCTGTAACGGCTATAAAGACCGTGAATACATTCGTCTGGCGCTGATTGGCGAGAAGATGGGCCATAAGGTCTATCTGGTTATCGAGAAGATGACAGAAATCGCCATCGTACTGGAAGAAGCCGAGCGCCTGAACGTGGTGCCACGTCTTGGCGTGCGTGCGCGTCTGGCCTCGCAGGGGTCCGGTAAATGGCAGTCCTCTGGCGGCGAAAAATCTAAATTCGGTCTGGCGGCAAACCAGGTACTACAGCTGGTGGAAATTCTGCGCGAGCGCGGTCGTCTGGACAGCATTCAACTGCTGCACTTCCACCTCGGTTCGCAGATGGCCAACATTCGTGATATCGCCACCGGCGTGCGTGAGTCAGCGCGTTTCTACGTTGAGCTGCACAAGCTCGGCGTCAATATTCAGTGCTTTGACGTGGGTGGCGGCCTGGGCGTGGACTATGAAGGTACCCGCTCGCAGTCCGACTGCTCCGTGAACTACGGCCTGAACGAATACGCGAACAACATTATCTGGGCGATTGGCGATGCCTGTGAAGAGCACGGCCTGCCGCACCCGACGGTGATCACCGAGTCTGGCCGCGCGGTGACCGCGCACCATACGGTGCTGGTCTCTAACATCATCGGCGTTGAGCGCAGCGAAATCACCGAAGCGACGCCTCCGCAAGACGATGCCCCGCGTTCGCTGCAAAGCATGTGGGAAACCTGGCAGGAGATGCATGAGCCAGGCACGCGCCGTTCACTGCGCGAATGGCTGCACGACAGCCAGATGGACCTGCATGATATTCACGTCGGCTACTCTTCAGGCACCTTTAGCCTGCAGGAGCGCGCGTGGGCCGAACAGCTTTATCTGAACATGTGCCATGAAGTGCAGAAACAGCTGGACCCGAGCAACCGTGCGCACCGTCCGATTATCGACGAATTGCAGGAACGTATGGCGGACAAGATTTACGTCAACTTCTCGCTGTTCCAGTCGATGCCGGATGCCTGGGGTATCGATCAGTTGTTCCCGGTTCTGCCGCTGGAAGGGCTGAACCACGCCCCGGAACGTCGTGCGGTGCTGCTGGACATCACCTGTGACTCCGACGGTGCCATCGACCACTATGTTGACGGCGACGGTATCGCAACGACCATGCCAATGCCGGAATACGACCCGGAGAACCCGCCAATGCTGGGCTTCTTTATGGTCGGCGCGTATCAGGAGATCCTTGGCAACATGCATAACCTGTTCGGTGATACCGAAGCGGTTGACGTGTTTGTCTTCCCTGACGGCAGCGTGGAAGTGGAGCTGTCTGACGAAGGTGACACCGTGGCGGACATGCTGGAATACGTGCAGCTGGATCCGAAAACCCTGCTGACGCAATTCCGCGATCAGGTGAAAAACACCGGTCTGGATGACGCGCTGCAGCAGCAGTTCCTGGAAGAGTTTGAAGCGGGTCTGTACGGTTACACGTACCTGGAAGACGAGTAGGTTGACCTCCCTCTCCCTGTGGGAGAGGGCCGGGGTGAGGGGCAAAGGCCGCACAATGCCCTATACTCACTTGAACCCGTATGAATTAACGGCGATAATTCGCCCCAATAAGCGATTTACGAATCAATCCCTTCCTCGTCGGGTTTAACGACGCGGAGGGGATTTTTTTTCATCTGTTTTTAACGCATCGACTTTAAAAGAGGTCAGGACATGAGCACTTTAGGTCATCAGTACGACAACTCTCTGGTATCTAACGCGTTTGGTTTTTTACGCCTTCCGATGAACTTCCAGCCGTACGACAGCGATGCTGACTGGGTGATCACCGGCGTGCCGTTTGATATGGCCACATCAGGCCGTGCGGGCGGTCGTCACGGCCCGGCGGCGATCCGTCAGGTTTCCACCAACCTGGCCTGGGAGCATAACCGCTTCCCGTGGAACTTCGACATGCGCGAACGCCTGAACGTGGTGGACTGCGGCGACCTGGTGTATGCCTTCGGTGACGCCCGTGAAATGAGCGAAAAGCTGCAGGCCCACGCCGAGAAGCTGCTGGCTGCCGGTAAACGCATGCTCTCCTTCGGTGGCGACCACTTCGTGACCCTGCCGCTGCTGCGCGCCCACGCGAAGCACTTCGGTAAAATGGCGCTGGTGCACTTCGATGCGCATACCGACACCTACGCGAACGGCTGCGAATTCGACCACGGCACCATGTTCTACACCGCGCCGAATGAAGGTCTGATCGATCCTAACCACTCCGTGCAGATCGGTATCCGTACCGAGTTTGACAAAGACAACGGCTTCACCGTGCTGGACGCCTGTCAGGTGAACGATCGCGGCGTGGATGACATCATCGCGCAGGTTAAGCAGATCGTCGGTGATATGCCGGTGTACCTGACCTTCGACATCGACTGTCTGGATCCGGCGTTTGCGCCGGGCACCGGTACGCCGGTGATCGGCGGGCTGACCTCAGACCGCGCCATCAAACTGGTGCGCGGCCTGAAGGATCTGAACATTGTCGGAATGGACGTGGTGGAAGTGGCGCCTGCCTATGACCAGTCCGAGATCACCGCGCTGGCCGCGGCGACCCTGGCACTGGAAATGCTCTATATCCAGGCTGCGAAAAAAGGCGAATAAACCTTACGCGCTGATTGCTGCTGCGCGACGCATGCGCAGCAGCAACATTCCCCCCGCCAGCAGGGTGATAATCTGCGACACCACCAGCACGGAAAAGCCAGAGCTGACCGACCCCACCGATCTCATCACCATCCCCATCAGCAGTGGAATAAAGGCGGCACAAATATTGCCGATCCCATTAATGATGCCGTACGCGCTTCCCACCGCCTCCCGCGCGGCGTGATGTTGGATCACCGCCGGAATGGCCGCGCCCTGAAGTCCCCAGAAGACGTTAGCCGACAGCATAAACAGCGCCAGCCAGGCAGGCTGATGGCTGAGCATCAGCGCGATCACGGACAACGCCGTCAGCGCCCCGCCCGCGACAAACAGCAGCGGTGCCTGTTCCGGCCGTATTTTATCGAGCAGTACCCCGCCAAGGAATTTTGAGCCCAGGCTCAACAGGAAGGGGATGGCCGCGAGCATGCCCGTGGCGTGCAGCGAGAAGTGATGTTCGTCGCGTAGCCACGCCGGGAGCCAGGCGCTGCTCCCCCAGAGATAGCTCAGCGTGGCGATTTCAACCAGCAGGATCCAGCCCAACAGCGGGGTTTGCCACGCAAGCATCACTGTCTCTGCGAGCCCCCGTTTGTGCATTTTTACTGTACCGCGCGGTGCCGGTAGGAAACGCCAGATCAGGCCGCCACCGAGCACCAGGTTGATTGCCGCCAGCGCATAAAACGATCCGGCCCAGCCCAGATGGGCCATCAGCCAGGTCACCAGCGGAAAGCCCACGGCCAGACCGAGTGAGACGCCCAGTGCGGTCACGGCGTTGGGTTTGCCAACCTCTTCCGCACGAAAGTTATCGCTGATAAAGCGAGTTTTGAGTGAAAAGAGCGGTCCCTCAGCGATCCCCAGAATCACACGGGCGATGAGCATTCCCATTAGCGATCCGAGTAAGGGAGAAATGGCGCAGACCAGAGCCCAAATCGCAATGCTGCTTAATAATCCATGTCGATAATGCAGTTTGCTTTCGATAACCGGTGTTAATAATAAAGCCGATAATCCATAACCCAGAAGAAAGCAGGTCATTAACATTCCTTGTAACATTCTGTTTTCATTTAACTGGAAATGTTCGGCAAATTCCGGGTTTAAAATCATCACCGAGATATTTACCCGGTCAATGTAGGAAATAATAATGAGAAATAACAGTGCAATTGTGCCTTGCCATCTTGCCGTCATATTGCCCGCCTTATGCGTTCTCGCATTTATATTTTTATCAATGTGATTGTCACGGATGTAAAATGGTTCACCAGTGAAACTTGTTGTTTTTAAAAATGTATTTTTAAATGTGTTTCACAGGTGAAACACGGTGCTTTTTCAGTTGTTTATTTTTAAGGAAGAAAAAGAAAAGAAGTCAATGTTTTTTATTTGCGCTTTGAGTTCATCACTAAAACGTATTCATTCACGCCTTAATAATGAAAATTTCATATCGCTGCATTTTTTCGTGATCCCTTGCACACTTAGCTTATTAATTGTCGATTGATTAACAAATTCGTCACATTGACGCTTGACGAAACATTCATCGCTTTTATATTGACCGTATTAAATAAGAAACAGAGTTTCATATATGAAACAAAGGCCTGGAGGATCGTGATGAGCTGGATAGGCGTATGTGACGCAGAACAAGTACAGGAAGATTTCCCTTTTAGCGGCAACGTTGAAGGTAAAGAGATCGGCGTTTATTTAATCGACGGCGAATATTACGCGCTGGAAGACGTATGCCCGCACGCCTATGCGCTGCTGAGTCAGGGCTTTGTCGAGGACGGCAAAGTGGAATGCCCGCTGCACGAGGCGGTGTTCGACGTCAAAACCGGCCAGTGCCTGCAAGGCCCCGGCGGCCGAAACCTCAACCGCTACCCGGTTCGGGTATTTGAAAACCAAATCCAGATTACTTTTGTCGAGGAGACCGTGGCATGAGCGACATCCTGAACTTCAACCCGGCGCTGCCCGAAAGCCGCCAGTTTACGCCCCCGGCAGAGGGCGGGAACGGCGCCATTCATAAACCGGGTGAGTATCAGAACCTGATCTGGCAGACCCGCAGCCGGGTGCCGGAAAACTGGGAAATGAGCCTTATCGCCACGCTGGAAGATCTCTTTGAGCAGGGCGTTGAAACCTTGCCGGAGCTGGTCAACGGGCTGAATGCGGTGCGCATGCATGACCAGCAGGGCGAGCCGTGGAGCGACGCTAGCTTCCAGGCATTCTTACAGGTTAACGGCTACTGAGGACGACGCGATGACAACTACCGTACAAAACTATCTCGATAAAGGTCTGCGTGGCCTCTGGTATCCGGTGCTGGCGAGCTGGGAAGTGCAGTCTGCGCCCGTGGGCATTACTCGTCTGGGCGAACAGATTGTGGTCTGGCGCAATAAAGATGGTCAGGTGCAGGCGCTGGAAGACCGCTGTCCGCACCGCGGTGCGCGTCTGTCGATGGGCTGGAACCTCGGCGACCGCATCGCCTGCTGGTATCACGGCGTGGAAGTGGCGGGAAACGGTGAAGTGAAAGACGTGCCCGCCGTGGACAAATGTCCGCTGGTCGGCCAGCAGTGCGTGCGCAGCTATCAGGTGCAGGAGGCGCACGGTGCCATCTTCCTGTGGTTTGGCGTCACCGCCGATCAGCAGCCGGACGAGCTGACCTTCCCGGATGAACTCGCCGACACGGAACATTTCAGCAACTTCCTCTGCACCGCAGCCTGGAAATGTAACTACCAGTACGCGCTGGAAAACGTGATGGATCCGATGCACGGTACGTATCTTCACTCCTCCTCGCACTCGATGGCGGAAGGGGATCGCAAGGCCGACATGGTCCTGCAGCCGACGAAGACCGGCTTTATCTTCGAGAAAAAAGGGCAGAGCGGCGTCAACTTCGACTGGGTGGAGCTGGGCAATAGTGGCACCTGCTGGATGCGACTCTCCATTCCCTATAAGAAGCGTTTCGGACCGGGTGGCCACTTCTTCATCGTTGGCATGGTGGTGCCGGAAGATAACGACAACTGCCGCGTCTTCTTCTGGCGTATCCGCCGCGTACAGGGTTGGCAGCGCGATATGTGGCGCTTCATGTACCGTAACCGCCTGGAAAAACTGCACTGGGAGGTGCTGGAGCAGGACCGCGTGGTGCTGGAAAGCCTGGCGCCAAACGCCCGCGACCATGAATACCTGTACCAGCACGATGTCGGCCTCTCGCGCCTGCGCCGCATGATGCAAAAGGCCGCTAAAGAGCAACTGGCGATGCGTGAAGCGCAGCAGGGAGCGGCCTGATGAATGCGCTGCTGAGCGGAAAACGCATTGTGGTGACCGGCGCCGCGCGCGGGCTGGGCTATCACTTCGCCAGCGCCTGCGCGGAGCAGGGCGCCGCGGTGGTGATGTGCGACATTCTTGAAGGCGAGCTGGCCGAAAGCGCACACGCTCTGCGGGCACAGGGTTTTACGATCGAATCGCACGTTATCGATCTCGCCGATCCGGCCTCCATTGAGCAGGTGTTCAATGCGATTGGCGAGCAGGGGCAGATTGACGGGCTGGTAAATAACGCGGCGATGGCGACCGGCGTGGGCGGCAAAAACATGCTCGATTACGACCCGGATCTGTGGGACCGGGTGATGCGCGTCAACGTCAAAGGCACCTGGCTGGTGACGCGCGCCGCCGTGCCGCTGCTGCGCGATGGCGCAGGGATCGTGAACGTGGCGTCCGACACAGCACTTTGGGGCGCGCCGCGCCTGATGGCCTACGTCGCCAGCAAAGGGGCCGTGATTGCCATGACCCGCTCAATGGCGCGCGAGCTTGGTGAAAAGCGTATTCGAATCAACGCCATCGCGCCGGGGCTGACCCGCGTCGAGGCAACGGAATATGTTCCCGCCGAACGACACCAACTCTACGAAAACGGCCGGGCGTTAACGGGGGCACAGCAGCCGGAAGATGTCACCGGCAGCGTGGTCTGGCTGTTAAGCGATCTGTCGCGGTTTATCACCGGGCAGTTGATCCCGGTCAACGGCGGTTTTGTCTTTAACTAAGGTAGGGCGATGATGGCAAACGATCAGGAAGTGAAGTATCTGGTGCCGGGGCTGGAGCGTGGCCTGCAGTTGCTGTTGGCCTTTGGCGAGCAGCATCGCGAACTGACCTTTGCCGAGCTGCACCGGCTGGTGGATATGCCGAAGGCCACCGCCTACCGCGTGGTGCAGACCCTGGAGTATATGGGCTTTCTGGAGCGCAACACCCGTACCAATACCTTCTCGCTCGGCATGAACGTGCTGCGTCTGGGTTTTGAGTACATCGCCTCGCTGGATGTGGCGCAGGTGGGTCAGCCGGTGATTGAACAACTGCGCGACGTGAGCCAGTGCAGCAGTCATCTGGCGATCCGCGACGGTCGCGACATCATCTACATCGCCCGCGTCAGCGCCGCCGGGTCACGCATCAACCAGGTCAGCATTGGTACCCGTTTGCCGGTGCACTGCACCTCGCTTGGCCGCATGTTGTTGACCGATATTTCCCGCGCCGATTTCGAACAGCTGTTCCCGCAGGAGCGCCTGCCGGGCAACACACCGGGTCAGCTTCACGACCGTGAAGCCCTGTGGCAGATGGTGCAGCAGGATAAAACCCGCGGATACGTGATCGGTGAATCCTTCTTCCGCCACGGTATCTCCTCCATCGTTTATCCGGTGTTTGACCGAAGCCATCGCGTGGCGGCGGTAGTGAGCATTCTGGTGCCGTCGGAAGAGATCCCACAAGCCGACCGCGAGCGACTGCAAAACGAGGTTCGTCTGGCGGCGGACAAAATTTCTGGCTTCTTAGGGTATTTATCACAGGCCAGTTAAACCAGTGAGTTAACGTCAGGCGCTTTGCTGCGTCGGGCATGTTTTACGCCCAATTTGGGCCAGATGAGGCAACGAACGATGAGTGTAACCGGAATTGAAAAGCTGGAATTTGGCGTTGAAGACCTGACGTACTGCGCCAAATTTATGCGTGATTTTGGCCTGACGGGCGATGCCAGCGGCCAGCGTTTTACCACCCTGAGCGGCGCGCGCGTGGAACTTAACCCGATCGACAGCCCCGACCTGCCCCCGGCGTTTGAAGCGGGCAACACCCTGCGCCGCATGACGTGGGCGGTTGCCGCACAGTCCGATCTGGATGCGCTGCGTCCGAAGCTTGCGCAGCAGCCCGGCTTTCGCGAAGTGGGTGATGCCCTGGAGTGTCTTGACCCGAACGGCATGACGCTGCGTGTGCAGGTCAGCCAGCAGACCGACGTGGAACTGAATGTTGAGCCGATCAACCAGTGGGGCGACGCTCGCCGTATCGACACCCCCAGCCCGGTTTACGATCGCGCCCAGCCCATTAACGTGGGGCACGTGGTGTTCTTCGTGGAGGAGCTCGCGGCGGTGGAGACATTTTACCGCGAGGTGCTCGGCTTCCAGGTCTCTGACCGCTACATCAACCGCGCCGTGTTTCTGCGCTGCGGCGTGCGCGGGGGTCATCACAACCTGTTCCTGCTGCAGCTGCCGAACCGCAAGCGCGGCCTGAACCACGTGGCCTTTACCGTGCGCGATATTCACGAAGTGATCGGCGGCGGGATTGCGATGAACAAAAACGCCTGGAGCACGTTTATCGGACCCGGCCGCCATCCGGTGTCGTCAGCCTACTTCTGGTACGTCAACAGCCCGACCGGCGGGGCGTTCGAGTATTACACCAATGACGACTACCTGACGGAAAACTGGCAGCCGCGCGAGCTGGAGCATTCGCTGGTCTCCTTTACCGAGTGGGCGGTGGAAGGCGGGATCGATCACGACACGCGCCGCCAGCAGAAAAAACCGGAGGCGGTATGACGTCGCGCATTGTCATTATTGGTGGCGGTCAGGCGGGAGGCTGGGCGGCGAAAACCCTGCGCGACGAGGGCTTTGACGGTGAGATCTGCGTGGTGGCGGAAGAGGCGTGGGATTTCTATGAACGTCCGCCGCTGTCGAAGGCGGCTCTGCTGGAGACGGACGCGACGCTTCCGCGACTCTTTACTGAAGAGGCTCAGCAGGCGCTGAATCTGACCTGGTACCGTCCGCTGCGCGCGGAGCAGATTGACCGCAACGCAAAAACGGTGCGTTTAAGCAACGGCGAACATCTTAGTTACAACATACTTTTAATTGCTACCGGAGGGCGGGCGCGCCTGCCGGGCGAGGCATGGTCTGTGCATCCGCAGGTCTACACCCTCCGCCACTGGCAGGACGCGCAGCGCCTGAAGCGTCGGCTTGTGGAAAGTCAAAAGCTGGCGATTGTGGGCGGCGGGTGGATAGGCCTGGAGATTGCCGCTTCTGCGCGCAAAAGCGGCGTCGCGGTCACCCTGTTCGAGCAGCAGCCTGCGCTGTGCATGCGCTCGGTGAGCGGCGAGGTATCGCAGCGCTTAGAGACCATTCACCGTGAGCAGGGCGTGGAGATCCGAACCGGCTGCGGCGCGCTGGAGCTGGAGGACGATAACGGCCTGCCGGTCATTCACTGTGATGGCAAACGTGAAACCTTTGATGCGGTGGTGGTAGGGATCGGCGTCGATCTCAATCTGGAACTGGCGCGCGACGCGGGGCTGCAAACCGAACGCGGGATCGTGGTGGATGCCCAGGGCCGCACGTCGGATCCGTCCATCTTCGCTGCCGGGGATGTGGCACAGCATCATCATTACGGCTTGTGTATTCAGTCCTGGGCCTTCGCCCAGAATCAGGCGGTGGCGGCGGCAAAAGCGATGCTTAACCCCGATGCGGCAGGCTATGACGACGCGCCGTGGCTATGGTCGGATCAATACCAGCACAACATTCAGATCCTCGGCATTCCGCAGCCGGGCAGCCGCACCATAGTGCGTGAAGACGCGCTGTACTTCTCGCTGGACGAAAACGGGCGCCTGACGCAGCTGGTGGCGTTCAACGATGCGCGCACCGTCAAGCTGGCGAAGCGCTGGATGGCGGCCGGGCGGGATTTATCAGATGTGCCGCTCGCCGACCCGACTTTTTCACTGATGTCATTGCGATAGCTAACCCGCACCCGTAGGGGGAGACATGACCACATTAGAGACCAACACCGCGCCCGTTGAGGCGAGCGGTGAGGGGACCCGCACGCCTGAAAAAGCGGTGCGCTGGGCCATCCCGCTGTCGCTGCTGGCCTGCGTGCTGCTGGCGTTTTTCGACAAAATCAGCATTGCCGCGCTGTTTTCTGACGGCCACTTCCAGCAGGCGATGGGCATCGATTTTGACACCACGCGCCTCGGCATTCTGATGAGCGCCTTCCTGTTGAGCTACGGCTTTTCATCGGTCTTTCTCAGTGGGCTGGGGGACAAAATCGCCCCGCTGCGCCTGCTCACCGGGATGATGGTGGTGTGGTGCGTGCTGATGGTGGCGATGGGCTTTACCCATAACTACACGCTGATGATCGTGCTGCGCATTCTGCTGGGCGTGGCGGAGGGGCCGCTGTTCCCGCTGGCCTTCGCCATTGTGCGCCACAACTTCCCACAGCATCTGCAGGCGCGCGCCACCATGCTGTGGCTGCTGGGCACGCCGGTAGGGGCGGCGATTGGCTTCCCGCTCTCACTCTGGCTGCTGAACACCTTCGGCTGGCAGAGCACCTTCTTCGTGATGGCGATGCTGACCGTACCGGTGCTGATCTTCGTGCGCGTCGGTCTGCGCGGGATCCGTCTGGAGGCGAAAAGCGGTACGTCACAGACCTCCCGGGACGAACGGCGTGCCGCACGGCGCGAGCTGTTTGTCAGCCCGCACTTCTGGATCATCTGCATCTTTAACATCGCTTTCCTGACCTACCTGTGGGGCATTAACGGCTGGCTGCCGGGCTACCTGATCAAGGGGAAGGGCATTCATCTGGAGCATGCGGGCTGGCTGTCGTCGATGCCGTTCATCGCCATGCTGGCGGGGGAAGTGATTGGCGCATGGCTCTCTGACCGGGTCGATAAGCGTGCGGCGGCCTGCTTTATCTCCATGGCGGGGGCCGCTGTCGGGCTCACGGCCGTAATGCACCTCGATACCCCGCTGACCATCATTGCGGCGATGAGCTTCAGCACATTCATGTGGGGCACCGGGGCTCCCAACATTTTCGCCCTGCTGGCAA
This sequence comes from Enterobacter sp. Lyrl_3, assembly GCF_051948675.1. Classification (NCBI taxonomy): domain Bacteria; kingdom Pseudomonadati; phylum Pseudomonadota; class Gammaproteobacteria; order Enterobacterales; family Enterobacteriaceae; genus Enterobacter; species Enterobacter sp. Lyrl_3. The sequence continues at coordinate 17,188 of NZ_JAYJLI010000024.1, read as the reverse complement.
AGGCCACCCATCCACGGGTGAGCGCCACGGCGGGCGGCATTTTCAACGGGCTGGGAAACTTTGCGGGCGCGCTGTCGCCAGCGGTGATGGGCGCGCTTATCGCCTTCACCCACAGCATGGATTCCGGGCTGATTTTTCTGGCGGTGATGGCGGCGGTGGGCTGCGTCCTGTTACTGCCGCTGCTGAGACGTTACTGAGGAGAGTGTCATGACTGATTCAACCGTAACCAACCCATCTGGCATCAAACCTGACCACCTGACGATGGAAGAGTGGGTCGAGTCCCGTATTGCGCGCTTTGAGGGCCGCAAATACGACTGGAACGCGCTGAAGTTCCAGGCCGATTTTGACCCGAAATACCGCCGCGCGCAGATGCGCTATATCGGCACCGGCGCTACCGGCGTGGCGAGCGACACCAACACCGTACAGGCGGAGCATTTTACCTTTTCCACCATGGTACTGCCGTCGAAGTGCGAAGGGCCGCTGCACCTGCACGACGATGTGGAAGAGGTGTTCTTCATGCTCAAAGGGCAGATCACGCTGATGATCCAGGACGGCGATAACTACACCGAAACCGTGCTGCGCGAGCGTGACCTGATCTCCGTGCCGCCGGGGATCTATCGCGGGCTGTTTAACCACGGCGAAGAAGAGGCGCTGATGTGCGTCATGCTGGGCACCAACAAGCCGGAAATTCCGACCTACCCGGCGGACCATCCGCTCTCGAAAGTGAAGCGGAACTAAGGGGGCATGATGACGGGTTTTCGTGAACAGGGAAGCGGCATTCCGCTGATGCTGCTGCACGGGATCAGCTCTGGCGCAGCCTCCTGGCACAAGCAGATGGCGCTGAACGGTTTTCGCGTGCTGGCGTGGGACATGCCCGGTTATGGCGAAAGCCCGATGCTGGCCGCGGAACGGGCGAACGCGGGGGATTACGCCGATGCGCTGGCGGCGATGCTTGACCGGGCTGGCGTGTGGCAGGCGGTGCTGGTGGGCCATTCACTCGGGGCACTGGTTGCCAGCGCCTTTGCGGCGAAATATCCGGATCGTGTGCTGCATCTGGTGCTGGCGGACGCCGCGCAAGGTTACGGCCAGGCCGCGCCGGAGCAGCGCGAGCAGGTCTGGCGCAGTCGCGAGCAGCAGATGGCACTCGGCGGCGAAATCCTCGCGCAGACCCGCGCCGCAAAACTGCTGCGTCCCGGCGCGCGTGAAGAGGATATCGCCACCGTGGCAGCGGGCATGCGCAGGCTTCGCCCCGAGGGCTACCTCGCCGCCGCGTGGATGCTGGCGCACGACGATATTCATGGCTGGCTGAAGCGCTATTCAGGCAACTTTGAAGTGTGGTGCGGCGAGCAGGATGCGATCACGCAACCCGAGCTGGTGCAGGGGCTGGCGCTGCGCTACGGCATGCCGTTTATCGCCATTGCCCAGGCGGGACATGCCAGCTATCTCGATAACGACGCGTTTTTTAACCAACAGCTTTTACGTATTAACGAAGAGGTGCGCGATGAATGCACAAATTGACGGACGCGTAGCGGTCGTCACCGGCGGTTCTTCTGGTATTGGCTTTGAAACGCTACGCCTGCTGCTGGGCGAGGGGGCAAAAGTGGCCTTCTGTGGCCGCGATCCGGATCGCCTCGCCAGCGCCCATGCCGCGCTGCATAACGAATACCCCGACGGGGAGGTTTTCTCTTATCGCTGCGACGTGCTTAACGCTGACGAGATGCAGGCTTTCGCGGATGCCGTGCAGGTGCGCTTTGGTGCCGTGGACATGCTGATCAACAACGCCGGGCAGGGATACGTGGCGCACTTTCATGACACCCCGCGCGAGGCGTGGCTGCATGAAGCCGAACTTAAACTGTTTGGCGTGATCAACCCGGTGCAGGCGTTTCAGCCTTTGCTGGCGCAGTCCGACATCGCTTCCATCACCTGCGTGAACTCCCTGCTGGCGCTGCAGCCGGAGGAGCACATGATTGCCACCTCTGCCGCCCGCGCCGCGCTGTTGAATATGACGCTGACGCTCTCAAAAGAGCTGGTGGGCAAAGGCATCCGCGTGAATTCGATATTGCTTGGCATGGTGGAGTCCGGGCAGTGGCAGCGTCGCTTTGAAAACCGGACAGACAAAAGCCAGAGCTGGCCGGAGTGGACGGCGGAGATCGCCCGCAAACGCGGTATTCCGATGGCGCGTCTCGGCAAGCCGCAGGAGCCCGCGCAGGCGCTGCTGTTCCTCGCCTCGCCGCTGGCTTCGTTTACCACCGGTGCGGCACTGGACGTTTCCGGCGGCTTTTGCCGCCATCTGTAAGGACACATCATGAAAAAGATTATGTTGATTGGTTTTGGCGCCATGGCGCAGGCGGTGATTGAACGCCTGCCCGCTGGCGTGGCTATCGGCTGGATTGTGGCGCGCGAGGTCCATCATGCGGCGATTCACGCGCAGCTTGGTGATGCGGTAGTGGCATTGACCTCACCGCTGGAATGCGCGCAAACGCCCGACCTGGTGCTGGAGTGCGCCAGCCAGCAGGCGGTAGCGCAGTACGGTGAGGATATTTTACGTCGCGGCTGGCATCTGGCGGTTATTTCGACCGGCGCACTGGCGGACAGCGCGCTCGAACAGCGCCTGCTCAACGCCGGCGGCAGACTGACGTTGCTCTCCGGGGCGGTAGCCGGTATCGACGGGCTGGCGGCGGCGAAAGAGGGCGGGCTGGCGCGCGTGACCTACCAGTCGCGTAAAAGCCCGGCCAGCTGGCGCGGCAGCTATGCCGAGCAGCTTATCGATCTTAATTCGGTATCTGCTGCGCAGGTCTTTTTTGAAGGCAGCGCCCGCGAGGCGGCACGACTGTTTCCGGCCAACGCCAACGTGGCGGCCACCGTGGCACTCGGCGGCGTGGGAATGGACGACACGCGCGTACAGCTTATGGTCGACCCGTCAACGAAACGTAACACCCACACGCTGCACGTTGAAGGCGCGTTTGGTGAATTCCATCTGGAGCTAAGCGGCCTGCCGCTTGCCTCTAACCCGAAAACCTCCACCCTGGCGGCACTCAGCGCGGTACGCGCCTGCCGCGAGCTGGCCATGAGCTGAGGAGTGACGATGGACGATCTGAAGATATTTATCGGCGGCCAGTGGCGACACGGTGGCGGCAACCCGATGCAGAGCTATTTCCCGGCAGACGGGTCGATCAACGCGACGTTGAATGCGGCCAGTCCCGATGATCTGCATGACGCGATCGAGGCCGGCGAGCGCGCGTGGCGCGATCCCGCCTGGCGTCACAGCCTGCCGCATACACGGGCGAAGATCCTGCACAAGGTGGCAGATCTCATTGAATCCCGCGTCGACGAGCTGGCGCAGATGCAGAGCCGCGATAACGGCAAGCCGCTGGCGGAGGCCCGCGGGCTGGTAATGAGCGCGGCGGGAACGGCGCGCTACTTTGCCGCCGCCTGCGAGCTGCTGGAAGGGGAACTTCCGACGCCGCGCCAGCCGGATTTACTGACCCTGAGCCGCTATGAGCCGCTCGGCGTGGTGGCGGCCATCACGCCGTGGAACTCGCCGATTGCCAGCGAGATGCAGAAGGTCGCTCCGGCCATTGCCGCGGGTAACGCGGTGATCCTCAAGCCCGCCGAAGCCACGCCGCTGATGGCGCTGGAGCTGGCGCGGATATTTGAACAGGCCGGGCTGCCCGCCGGGCTGCTGAGCGTGCTACCGGGCAAAGGCTCGGTGATTGGCGATGCGCTGGCACGCCACCCTAAGGTACGCAAAATTTCCTTTACCGGCGGTACCACCACGGGCCGTCACCTGGCGCACGTGGCGGCGGAAAAACTGATCCCGGCATCGCTGGAGCTGGGCGGAAAATCGCCGACTATCGTGCTGGAGGATGCGGATATCGAGCAGGCCGCGCGCGGGATCTGCTACGGCATTTTCAGCTCGGCGGGGCAGGCGTGCATCGCCGGTTCGCGGCTGTTTATCCACGAAAGCCTTTACGCCCCGCTGATGGCGCGGCTGCTGGAGTTAACCCGCGGTCTGCGCGTCGGACATCCGTTTACCGACGGTATCCACGTTGGGCCGCTGATCAATGAAAAACATCGTCAGAGCGTACAAGCGTACGTTGAGCTGGCAAAGCGTGAAGGGGGCCGCGTGCTGTGCGGTGGGGAGATCCCGGCCGATCCCACGCTGGCAAGCGGCAGCTTCTTCCTGCCAACGATTATCGAAGGGCTGAGCAACAGCGCCCGTGTCTGCCAGGAGGAGATCTTTGGCCCGGTGCTGGTGGCGATGCCGTTTCGCGATGAAACCTCGCTTATCCGCGAGGCCAACGACTCGGTTTACGGCCTGGCCGCCGGGATCTGGACACGCGATACCGGACGCGCACTGCGCTTAAGTGAGCAGCTTGAGGCCGGCACGGTGTGGATCAACACCTACAAAGTGTTTGCGATTTCGACCCCGTTCGGGGGCTTTAAAGAGAGCGGTCTGGGCCGCGAGAAGGGCATTCAGGGGCTGAAAGCCTGGATGCAGCAAAAGAGCATTTATCTGGCGACGGGTAACAGCGTCAACCACTGGTGCGACTGAGAAAGGGTGAGCAATGAGCGAAATGATAACCGTCGGCGACGCCATCGCCAGAACGCTGGAGCAGTATCAGGTTGAGGCCATCTACGGCGTCATCTCCATTCACAACCTGCCCATCGCGGATGCAGTAGGGCAGCGCGGCAACATCCGCTTTGTACCGGCACGCGGCGAAGCGGGGTCTGTCACCATGGCTGATGCCCACGGACGTTTTTCCGGCCTTGGCGTGGCGCTGACCAGCACCGGCGCGGGCGCGGGTAACGCCGTAGGCGCGCTGGTGGAGGCGATGAACGCCTGCACGCCGCTGCTGCACCTGACCGGGCAGGTAGAAAAAGCCTGGCTGGATGCCGACACCGGGTTTATCCATGAAACCCGCGACCAGCTGACTTTCCTGAAGGCCAGCTCAAAACGGGCGTATCGCATCAGCAATGCCAGTCAGGCGATAGCGATTTTGCATAAAGCGATTCAGGAGGCGCAGACACCGCCGTGCGGGCCGGTCTCCGTGGAGATCCCGATTGATATTCAGGGGGCGAAAATTCCGCTGTCGCTGGTGACCGCACCGGTGAAACCGGCGTCGGTTTCGCCGGTAGATGCCGGGAGTGTTAATGCGCTTTGGGCGCAACTCAAGCAGGCGAAACAGCCGCTGCTTTGGCTGGGCGGCGGTGCGCTGGGCTGCGCGGACGCAGTGAAAAAGCTGGCGGATGCAGGTATCACCGTGATCTCCAGCACTCACGCGCGCGGCGTGCTGCCGGACAGCCATCGCGCCAGCCTGCGGGCATTTCACAACTCGCCATCGGTTGAAGCGCTGATCGCGCAGTGTGACTTTACGCTGATCGCCGGTTCACGTCTGCGCAGCAATGAGACCCGTTCATGGACGCTCGAACTGCCTTCTCCGCGCGTACAGATCGATATCGACCCGGCGGCGGCAAGCCGTAACTATCTGATGGATAACACGCTGGTAGCCGACTGCTCAGCGTTGCTGAGCGCGCTGGCTGAAAAAGCACAGGGGCGTGAATGGGGGAATGCTCAGTGGGATGGTCTGGTTCAGGAGGCGGTGACACAGGCCGAACGTGGGCTGCGTGAACAGTGCGGCGCCTATGCGCAACTCAACGATGCCATAGAGAAAGCGCTACCTGAAGATGGCCTGCTGGTGCGCGATATTACCGTTTCCGGTAGCTTGTGGGGCAGCCGACTGTTCCGCGCCAGGGGGCCGCTGATGAATATTCACTCTCTGGCCGGGGCAATTGGCATGGGCCTGCCGATGGCGATTGGCACCGCGATTGCCAACCCACAACGCAAAGTGGTGGGGTTGGTGGGGGACGGCGGTCTGAGCCTGAATCTGGGCGAACTGGCGACGCTGGCGCAGGAGAAGGCCAACGTGACGTTGCTTATCATGAATGACGGCGGCTACGGCGTTATGCGCGGTATACAGGACAAGTATTTCGGTGGCCGTCAGTACTATAACGAGCTGCATACGCCGGACTTTACCCTGTTGGCACAGGCGATTGGCCTGCAGGCATGGAGCGTTGAGCGGGCAGAGGATTTTGATGCGGTGATGACGGAAGCGCTGGCGATGCCGGGACCGTCGGTAGTGGAAGTGCGGATGGGACAAATTGGCGCGCTGAAGTTTGCCGGGCCCCCACAGAAGACGCTTTACTAGCTGTTTTTCCCTCACCCCGGCCCTCTCCCTTTGGGAGAGGGTTAGGGTGAGGGGACAAACTCAGAACACGTTAAACGGGTATTCCACGTAAGCGCGGATCTCATCCCCGCCCACGTTGTAATCGCTGGCGTTGCTGGAGACGCGCAGTACGGAATAACGCAGTTTCAGCTTCAGATCTTTCGCCGGGCCGTCCTGCACCTGATACTGGATCTGGTTAAACCATTCATGCTCTTTGCCGTTACTGGTTTCAGCGGTTTTAATGTTGTCGCCACGCACGTAGGCGGTGGTCCAGCTCAGACCCGGCAAACCGAGACCGCCAAAGTCCAGCCCGTAAGACGCCTGCCATGAACGTTCGTCTTCACCATTAAAATCAGACCAGTAGGAGTTCGCCAGCCAGATGGTGTTGCCGCCGTCACCAACACCGCCCTGGTCGCGGTAGCCGCCATAGTTGTAGCCGGTGCTTCCGCTGCTCTGCTGGTACGCCACTTTGAACGTATGGATATCCCAGATGTAGCTCGCCGCCAGGCTCCAGATGGTGTTGCTGCGGCCCGTGTCGAGGCTGTCTGCGTAGCCCTGATCCAGACGCGAGTTGTAGCCGTTAAAATCGAGTACCAGCTGCTGGCCAGTGCTGAACGGCTGTTTGAAATTCATGCCCAGATATTGCTTGTTCATCACCTCTTCATTATGGGAGGCGTACAGCGCGCCGCTGAACTGGTCATTGAACTGGTAGTTCGCCCCGCCGAAGGAGAAACCCTTGAGGCCGCTGTCGTGGCGATCGTCACTTTTACGCTGCTCGTCGGTGAAATAACCGGCGTTGATTTCCAGACCGTCGATCTCTTTAGAAGTCAGCATGGTGCCGGTGTAGCTTTCAAACAGCAGGCGGGAGCTGTCGGCGTTAATGATTGGCAGCTCGGGACGCTGATTACCGTAGCTGAGTACGGTATTCGAGATGCGCATTTTGGCGGTCGCGCCAAATTTTGCCAGATCGGATTTTGCGCGTCCGTCGTCTTCCTGTTTAAAGAAGTCAATGCCACCTGCGCCGCTCTTACCGCGGCCACCGTCCAGACGCACGCCATACTGCGCAATGCCGTCCACGCCAAAGCCAACCACTCCTTCGGTATAACCTGATTCAAAGGTGGCGATGATACCCTGACCCCATTCTGCTTTATCCTGCTGGCCCTGATGATAATCACGGCTGATATACGCATTGCGTAAAAACAGATCTAAATGGCTGTCATTAATAAAACCCTGGCTGTCTGATTGTTGGCTTGCAACGGCAGGTAATGTGACAAATATGCTTAACGCAACTAACGATAATTCTTTTTTCACGGAGGGAACGTCTCTGTCTTAATATATTAATTTGAATTACTGCGGATTCGATAATTACCCGAAAAGTAACCGATTGCAATAATTATGTGACCAGACATTTCAATGGTGAAGGGCAGGTGTGACGGGGCTTTTGTGGGTGTTACCGATATGTGCGGTTAAGTTAGCAATTCATGCGAAATAAAAAGGAGGCAAATTTGCCTCCTTCCAAAATTATTTAATTCCGTCTGCGGCCATACGGTCGCGAATATGTTGTGCACGCGCTTCTGAGGCCGGGTGATCGTCAAACATGGAGCTTTGACGTCCGGCTTCCAGTTTAGCCAGCTTTTCAAAACTGGTGGCTAAACCTGCTGGATTGATACCGCGTTTGCGCAACAGATCGTAGGAGTAGTCATCCGCTTCGGACTCCTGACGTTGAGAGAACTGGGAGTTAACCAGCTTTTCGCCCACATCGCCAAGCTGTGACTGGGACAGGCTGCCCACAATACCGCCCGCAGAAGCCGCCGCCGCGCGGATGGCGTTAGTGCCTAAGGCGACCTGCATCCCTTTCTTCACGTGGCCGAGGGCAACGTGGCCCATTTCATGGCCGATCACCGCTTCCACTTCGTTGTCGGTCATCATGTCCATTAACCCGCTGTAAACGCGGATACAGCCGTTCGCCATGGCAAAGGCGTTCACGTCTTTCGCGACGTACACTTTATAGTTCACCGGCTGACCGGTAATGTTATCGCCAAGCGCAGAGGCAATTTTATTCAGACGCTGCGTGTAGGGACTGTTGGCCGGGGCAATCGTAGCCTTTCCATCCATATCTTTACAGGCCTGGTCGCTCAGGGCTTTAACCTGCGCGTCGCTCAGGGAATAGGCCTGAAAAGCTTCTGCGCCTGAGGACATCAGGCCGTTAGAATCCATATTCTGACAACCGCTCAGCAGGAACGTTGTACCCAGGGCCAGCACTAATGCACGCATTTTCATGAGGTTGCTTCCGTACTCGTTAATCTGAATAAAATCCGAAAAGTACACCGACAGCGAAGCCGGGGTCGGGCTAAGTATAAGGAATATCGACGGGCCCGGGCGAGCAGATTGCGCAACATGCGAGCATGATCCAGAGATTTCTTAAGCGGCAAAAGAATGCTCCATGTACATGGCATGCCGCTTGGGTTACATTGTTGGCACTTTTTTCCGGCGTAGCCCAAAACGCGCTGTCGTCAAGGGCATGGCCTTTAACAGTCCGATCTGGAGTTAAAATGTCCTCACGTAAAGAGCTTGCTAATGCTATTCGTGCGCTGAGCATGGACGCAGTACAGAAAGCCAAATCTGGCCACCCAGGGGCCCCTATGGGTATGGCTGATATCGCCGAAGTCCTGTGGCGTGATTTCCTGAACCACAACCCGCAGAACCCGGCATGGGCTGACCGCGACCGTTTCGTGCTGTCTAACGGCCACGGCTCAATGCTGATCTACAGCCTGCTGCACCTCACTGGCTACGATCTGCCTATCGAAGAGCTGAAAAACTTCCGTCAGCTGCACTCCAAAACCCCGGGTCACCCGGAAGTGGGTTACACCGCAGGTGTTGAAACCACGACCGGCCCACTGGGTCAGGGTATTGCGAACGCGGTGGGTATGGCGATTGCTGAGAAGACTCTGGCGGCGCAGTTCAACCGTCCTGGTCACGACATTGTTGACCACTTCACCTACGCGTTCATGGGCGACGGCTGCATGATGGAAGGCATTTCTCACGAAGTGTGCTCCCTGGCAGGTACCCTGAAGCTGGGCAAACTGGTTGCGTTCTACGACGACAACGGTATCTCCATCGACGGTCATGTTGAAGGCTGGTTCACTGATGACACTGCGGCACGTTTCGAAGCCTACGGCTGGCACGTTGTGCGTGGCGTTGATGGCCACGATGCTGACTCGATTAAACGTGCAGTAGAAGAAGCGCGTGCGGTCACTGACAAACCATCCCTGCTGATGTGCAAAACCATCATCGGTTTCGGTTCTCCGAACAAAGCGGGCACCCACGATTCCCACGGTGCGCCACTGGGCGACGCGGAAATCGCGCTGACCCGTGAAGCGTTGGGCTGGAAACACCCTGCATTCGAAATCCCATCTGAAATCTATGCCCAGTGGGATGCCAAAGAAGCGGGTCAGGCGAAAGAAGCGGCCTGGAACGAGAAGTTCGCGGCTTACGCTAAAGCCTTCCCACAGGAAGCGGCTGAATTCACCCGTCGTATGAAAGGTGAAATGCCGTCTGACTTCGACGCGAAAGCGAACGAGTTCATCGCTAAACTGCAGGCGAACCCATCTAAAATCGCCAGCCGTAAAGCGTCTCAGAATGCGATCGAAGCGTTCGGTCCATGGCTTCCAGAATTCCTCGGCGGCTCCGCTGACCTGGCACCGTCTAACCTGACCCTGTGGTCTGGCTCTAAGCCAATCAACGAAGATGCGGCCGGTAACTACATCCATTATGGTGTACGTGAATTCGGTATGACCGCTATCGCGAACGGTATCTCCCTGCACGGTGGTTTCCTGCCGTACACCTCTACCTTCCTGATGTTCGTGGAATATGCCCGTAACGCCGTGCGTATGGCTGCGCTGATGAAACAGCGTCAGGTGATGGTTTATACCCACGACTCCATTGGTCTGGGCGAAGATGGTCCAACTCACCAGCCGGTAGAGCAGGTTGCTTCTCTGCGTGTCACCCCGAACATGAGCACATGGCGTCCATGTGACCAGGTGGAATCTGCAGTGGCATGGAAATACGGCGTTGAGCGTCAGGACGGTCCAACCGCGCTGATCCTCTCCCGTCAGAACCTGGCGCAGCAGGATCGTACCGAAGAGCAGCTGGCGAACATCGCGCGCGGTGGCTACGTGCTGAAGGATTGCGCGGGACAGCCAGAGCTGATCTTCATCGCAACCGGTTCTGAAGTTGAGCTGGCTGTTGCAGCCTGGGACAAACTGACTGCCGAAGGCGTTAAAGCGCGCGTGGTTTCCATGCCGTCTACCGATGCGTTCGACAAGCAGGATGCTGCTTACCGTGAATCCGTACTGCCTAAAGCCGTTTCCGCACGCGTGGCGGTTGAAGCGGGTATCGCTGACTACTGGTTCAAATACGTGGGCCTGAACGGCGCTATCGTCGGTATGACCACCTTCGGTGAATCTGCTCCGGCAGAGCAGCTGTTCGAAGAGTTCGGCTTCACCGTTGAGAACGTTGTCGCTAAGGCGAAAGAACTGCTGTAATTGCCGTTTTGCCCGGTGGCGCTTACGCTTACCGGGCCTACAAATGGCTCGAAAGTAGGCCGGGTAAGCGTTAGCGCGCCACCCGGCTTTTTTGTAGGCACTATTCCTCAGACATGTAACTGCTCTGTAAATTATTCCATCCAAAATGTGACGCAAGTCATATAGCTCGCTTATTCATCTGGACAGACATTCCTTTTATTCCCCGATTCGCTTATTCTTGCTGAAGCGTTTCAGTCGATTAAATGTTCGACAATTGACCAATCAATCGCAGTTTGTGATAGCAAAGATTCCCCTTCGGGCGTAGCTGGATTACTCTTTCAGCCACCTCGAACTCAGGGATAGCTTTGCAGGAGATCTATGACCGTACGCGTAGCGATTAATGGCTTCGGTCGCATCGGGCGCAACGTGGTTCGTGCTTTATATGAATCCGGGCGTCGGGCGGAAATTACCGTGGTGGCAATCAATGAACTGGCGGATGCTGCGGGCATGGCGCATTTATTGAAATATGACACCAGCCACGGACGCTTTGCCTGGGACGTGCGCCAGGAAAGGGATCAGCTGTTTGTCGGTGACGATACGATCCGCGTACTGCATGAGCGCAGTATTGCCGCGCTACCGTGGCGTGAACTGGGTGTGGATGTGGTGCTTGACTGCACCGGCGTATATGGCAACCGCGAACACGGCGAAGCGCATCTCACCGCCGGCGCGAAAAAAGTCCTGTTCTCTCATCCCGGCAGTAACGACCTCGACGCAACGGTCGTTTTCGGCGTCAATCAGCATGAGCTGCAAGCCGAACACCGTATTGTCTCCAACGCCTCCTGCACCACCAACTGCATTATTCCGGTCATTAAACTGTTAGACGATGCATATGGCATTGAATCCGGCACCGTGACCACGATTCACTCCGCCATGCACGATCAGCAGGTCATTGACGCCTACCACCCGGATTTACGACGCACGCGTGCTGCGAGCCAGTCAATCATCCCGGTGGACACAAAACTGGCTGCCGGGATCACCCGAATTTTCCCGCAGTTTAATGACCGTTTCGAAGCGATTGCCGTGCGTGTACCGACGATAAACGTCACCGCAATTGACCTCAGCGTGACGGTGAAAAAACCGGTAAAAGCCTGTGAAGTCAACCTGTTGCTGCAAAAAGCGGCACAGGGGGCATTTCATGGTATAGTTGACTATACGGAATTACCGTTGGTCTCAGTGGATTTTAACCACGACCCGCACAGCGCCATTGTTGATGGCACGCAAACGCGCGTCAGTGGCGCACACCTTATCAAGACGCTGGTCTGGTGTGATAACGAATGGGGCTTTGCTAACCGAATGCTCGACACCACGTTAGCAATGGCTGCCAAAGGTTTCAGGTAAGACGCATCGTGCGTCTGCAAAACTTTAAGAATCAACGAGAGGATTCACCATGTCTGTAATTAAGATGACCGATCTGGATCTGGCTGGTAAACGCGTTTTCATCCGTGCGGATCTGAACGTGCCAGTTAAAGATGGCAAAGTGACCAGTGACGCGCGTATCCGTGCATCTCTGCCAACCATCGAACTGGCTCTGAAGCAGGGTGCGAAAGTGATGGTGACCTCCCACCTGGGTCGTCCAACTGAAGGCGAGTACAACGAAGAGTTCTCTCTGCTGCCGGTTGTTAATTACCTGAAAGACAAACTGTCCAGCCCGGTTCGCCTGGTGAAAGATTACCTGGATGGCGTGGAAGTGGCTGCCGGTGAGCTGGTGGTGCTGGAAAACGTTCGCTTCAACAAAGGCGAGAAGAAAGACGACGAAGCACTCTCCAAAAAATACGCGGCGCTGTGCGACGTATTCGTAATGGATGCATTCGGTACTGCGCACCGTGCGCAGGCGTCTACCCACGGTATCGGTAAATTCGCAGACGTTGCGTGCGCTGGTCCTCTGCTGGCTGCGGAACTGGATGCGCTGGGTAAAGCACTGAAAGAGCCTGCTCGTCCAATGGTTGCCATCGTGGGTGGTTCTAAAGTTTCTACCAAACTGACCGTTCTGGATTCCCTGTCTAAAATCGCTGACCAGCTGATCGTTGGCGGTGGTATCGCGAACACCTTCGTTGCCGCTCAGGGCCACAACGTTGGTAAATCCCTGTATGAAGCAGACCTGGTTGACGAAGCCAAACGCCTGCTGGGCACCTGTGATATCCCGGTTCCAACCGATGTTCGCGTTGCCACTGAGTTCTCCGAAACGGCGACTGCTACCCTGAAATCTGTAAACGACATCAAAGATGAAGAGCAGATTCTGGACCTGGGTGACGTTTCTGCACAGAAACTGGCTGAAATCCTGAAAAACGCAAAAACTATCCTGTGGAACGGTCCTGTTGGCGTGTTCGAATTCCCGAACTTCCGTAAAGGGACTGAAATTGTTGCTAACGCTATCGCAGACAGCGAAGCGTTCTCTATCGCAGGCGGTGGTGACACCCTGGCAGCAATCGACCTGTTCGGTATCGCTGACAAAATCTCCTACATCTCCACTGGTGGCGGCGCATTCCTCGAATTCGTGGAAGGCAAAGTTCTGCCAGCAGTAGCAATGCTCGAAGAGCGCGCTAAGAAGTAAGCCATTCAAGGGCAGGGAAACCTGCCCAATTTTCAGCGCGCTTTAAGAGCTCGCACCTTTTCTAACGGCCGAAGATACAGGACTAAGCAACATGTCTAAAATTTTTGATTTCGTAAAACCTGGCGTGATCACTGGTGATGACGTTCAGAAAGTGTTCCAGGTAGCTAAAGAAAACAACTTTGCTCTGCCAGCAGTTAACTGCGTGGGTACTGACTCCATCAACGCCGTACTGGAAACCGCTGCAAAAGTTAAAGCACCGGTTATCGTACAGTTCTCTAACGGCGGCGCTGCGTTCATTGCAGGTAAAGGCGTGAAAACTGACATTCCTCAGGGTGCTGCAATCCTGGGCGCTATCTCTGGTGCGCACCACGTACACCAGATGGCTGAACACTACGGTGTTCCAGTTATCCTGCACACTGACCACTGCGCGAAGAAACTGCTGCCGTGGATCGACGGTCTGCTGGACGCGGGTGAAAAACACTTCGCGGCTACCGGTAAGCCACTGTTCTCTTCTCACATGATCGACCTGTCTGAAGAGTCTCTGGAAGAGAACATCGAGATCTGCTCCAAATACCTGGCGCGCATGTCCAAAATGGGCATGACCCTGGAAATCGAACTGGGTTGCACCGGCGGTGAAGAAGACGGCGTGGACAACAGCCACATGGACGCTTCTGCTCTGTACACTCAGCCAGAAGACGTTGATTACGCTTACACCGAGCTGAGCAAAATCAGCCCACGCTTCACCATTGCAGCGTCCTTCGGTAACGTACACGGCGTTTACAAACCAGGTAACGTGGTTCTGACCCCAACCATCCTGCGTGACTCTCAGGAATACGTGTCCAAGAAACACAACCTGCCGCACAACAGCCTGAACTTCGTCTTCCACGGCGGTTCCGGTTCTTCTGCTCAGGAAATCAAAGACTCCGTAAGCTACGGCGTAGTGAAAATGAACATCGATACCGACACCCAGTGGGCAACCTGGGACGGTATCCTGCAGTACTACAAAGCGAACGAAGCTTACCTGCAGGGCCAGCTGGGCAACCCGAAAGGCGAAGACCAGCCGAACAAGAAATACTACGATCCACGCGTATGGCTGCGCGCAGCGCAGACGTCCATGGTGACCCGTCTGGAGCAGGCATTCAAAGAGCTGAACGCGATCGACGTTCTGTAATTTGAGCTGCTGACAGCATCAGGAGGCCCGCAAACGCGGGCCTTTTTTTATGCTTTTTCAAGACCCTGTCAGAGCGGTTTTTGTGATCTGTTTGGCAAAACTTGCGCTTTTTGTTTACCCTTTACGGACCTGCCTGTCTCCATGGGGGATGGATTTGTGTTTTGGTTTAACAAAAGGAAGAATAAATGGAACAACTCGATGTTGTAGACAGCATCAATAACGCCGGTAACTGGCTGGTGCGCAACCAGGCGCTGCTGCTCAGCTACGCCGTGAATATCGTCGCGGCGATTGCCATCATCATCGTCGGGATGATCGTGGCGCGTATTGTATCGAATGCGGTCAACCGGGTGATGGTAGCGCGACACATTGACGCTACGGTGGCTGACTTTCTCTCTGCGCTGGTGCGCTATGGCATCATCGCGTTTACGCTGATTGCTGCACTGGGGCGCGTGGGGGTACAAACGGCATCCGTCATAGCCGTGCTTGGTGCCGCGGGTCTGGCTATTGGTCTGGCGTTACAGGGCTCGCTCTCAAACCTGGCTGCAGGCGTTCTGCTGGTCACCTTCCGTCCATTCCGCTCGGGTGAATACGTTGACCTTGGCGGCATTGCCGGTACCGTACTGCAGGTACAAATTTTCTCTACCACTCTGCGTACCGTTGACGGGCGTATCGTTGTGGTCCCGAACGGGAAAATCATCGCGGGCAACATTATTAACTTTTCTCGCGAGCCGGTTCGCCGTAACGAGTTAATTATCAGCGTGGCGTATGATTCCGATATTGATCAGGTGAAATCGCTGATTGCTAACATCATCGCCTCCGACGATCGTATTCTGAAAGACAAAGAGCAGACCGTGCGCCTGCATGAGCTGGGTGCTTCCTCTATTAACTTCGTGGTGCGTATCTGGAGCAAAAGCAGCGATCTGCAAAACGTGTACTGGGACGTGCTGGAGCGCATTAAGCGCGAGTTTGACGCCAACGGCATCAGCTTCCCGTATCCGCAGATGGACGTAAACGTCAAAAAAGTAAAAGAAGCCGAATAACGTCACCCGTAGGCCCGGTAAGCGCTAGCGCCACCGGGCTTTTATTTTATTAGCTATGCTAATATCCAATTAATATTATCAATTTCCTCTAATGTTCTTCTCGCAGTATAGTCTGCTCCAAAGACAACTCAGCGAGATTAATGTCATGTTATCGTATTATTTTCAGGGTCTTGCGTTAGGCGCAGCCATGATCCTTCCCCTTGGTCCGCAAAATGCGTTTGTCATGAACCAGGGGATTCGCCGCCAGTATCATCTGATGATTGCCCTGCTGTGCGCGGTAAGCGATTTACTGCTGATTTGTGCCGGGATTTTTGGCGGGAGTGCGCTGCTGATGCAGTCACCCTGGCTGCTGGCGCTGGTGACCTGGGGCGGGGTCGCCTTCCTGCTGTGGTACGGATTCGGTGCGTTAAAAACGGCAATGAGCAGTAACCTGGAGCTGGCGAGCGCCGAAGTGATGAAGCAGGGGCGCTGGAAGATCATCGTCACCATGCTGGCGGTAACGTGGCTTAACCCGCACGTCTATCTCGACACGTTTGTGGTGCTCGGGAGCCTGGGTGGGCAACTGGACGTTGAGCCGAAGCGCTGGTTTGCCTTGGGCACGGTGAGCGCCTCCTTCCTATGGTTCTTTGGCCTCGCCATTCTGGCGGCGTGGCTGGCACCCCGTTTGCGTACCGCCAAAGCCCAGCGGATCATCAACACGCTGGTGGGCGTGGTGATGTGGGTCATTGCCTTTCAGCTGGCGAAAGAGGGGATTCATCATGTTCAGGGATTGTTCAACTAAGCGTTGTCTTATGGACAACTGAGCAGGACCCGCTAAGCTTGCTGGCATGCGCCCTGTTGTTAGGGCACTCTTCGCAACATGGAGGAATGACAGTGAAGTGTAACGTGATGGCCCTGGCGGCATTAGTAAGTTTGGGTGCGGTGTCTGTTCAGGCGAATGAATTGCCAAATGGTCCGCACATCGTCACTTCCGGCACCGCCAGCGTGGATGCGGTACCGGATGTTGCGACGCTGGCAATTGAAGTCAACGTGGCCGCGAAGGATGCCGCTTCCGCCAAGAAGCAGGCTGACGATCGTGTTGCGCAATATCTCTCTTTCCTGGAGCAGAACGGTGTTGCCAAAAAAGACATCAGCTCTGCGAACCTGCGTACTCAGCCTGATTACGACTACCAGAACGGCAAAAGTATCCTGAAAGGCTATCGCGCTGTGCGTAGCGTTGAAGTGACCGTCCGCCAGCTGGATAAGCTGAACTCCCTTCTGGATGGCGCGCTGAAGGCGGGTCTGAACGAAATTCGTTCCGTCTCACTGGGCGTTGCGCAACCGGAGAAATACAAAGACGAAGCGCGTAAAGCGGCAATTGACGATGCGATGCATCAGGCGCAGCAGCTGGCCGCTGGCTTTAAGAGTAAGCTCGGCCCGGTGTATAGCGTGCGTTACCACGTCTCTAACTATCAGCCAAGCCCGATGGTACGGATGATGAAAGCCGATGCGGCGCCGGTATCTGCTCAGGAAAGTTATGAGCAGCCGACCATTCAGTTCGACGATCAGGTTGATGTGGTGTTCCAGCTGGAGCCGACGCAAACTCAGCAAACTGAGACGGCTAAGGCGCAGTAATT
>NZ_JAYJLI010000023.1:0-42722 GCF_051948675.1 Enterobacter sp. Lyrl_3 | reverse complement strand
AGGGAACCCTCAGCCCAAAGGGAGAGGGGGCCGTCTGTGCAGGCATTATTTGTGGGGATCCCTCTCCCGAAGGGAGAGGGAATCGATCGTTAACGCATTACCCGGTCGTCAACGTAATTACGTTTGTCCGGCGCTGGCGGGAAATACTGATACAGCCAGGTTTCACTGATGGCATCGCCCTGACAGCGCAGGAACAGGCGCATATCCACCGGCTCCGTCGAATCGGACGTTGGGTACCAGTCAAACAGAATGCGGTATCCGTCAAACGGCTCAACGTAGAGGATTTCCACCTGCTTCGCTTCACCGCTGGAGAGCGTAATCACCGGCTCAATCCCCTTCGGCGCGGCCGCTTTCAGATCGCCGCCGACAAAGTCGATGGCGAAGCGGCGGGCCCACACTTTCGGGTAGTGTTCACCCGGCGCCCAGCCTTCCGGGAAGCCGCCCATACCGGTACGCGTCGCGAAGACGTTGGCCAGCGGGGAACGTACCGGCGGCATGGCGCTCCAGTACAGGCGATATTTGAAGTCCAGCTCATCGCCCGCTTTGACCGCTTTTTCCGGCTGCCAGAAGCAAACCACGTTATCCAGCGTTTCACCCGTGGTCGGGATCTCCATCAGGCCAACCGCACCTTTACCCCAGTCGTTACGCGGCTCCACCCACAGGCTTGGGCGTTTGTTATACCAGCCCATCACGTCCTGATAGTGGGAGAAATCCCGGTCAAGCTGCAGCAAACCAAACCCTTTCGGGTTTTTATCGACAAAGGCATTGAATTGCAATTTCTGCGGGTTGTTCAGCGGACGGCAGATCCACTCGCCGTTACCGCGCCACATGGCAAGACGGTCAGAGTCATGGATCTGCGGATGAATGGTGTCGCACATACGGCGCTCGTTATTGCCGCAGCTGAACATACTGGTCATCGGCGCGATACCGAGCTGTTTGATGTCTTTACGCGCATAGAGATGGTTTTCCACCTCCATGATCACCTGGCTCTTCTCGCAGTGGATCACGAACTTATAGGCACCGGTAATGCTTGGGCTGTCCAGCAGCGTATAGACGGTAAAGGTGGTGTCGCCCGGTTTGACGGTTTCAAACCAGAAGGCCGTAAAATCAGGAAACTCTTCCGGCGTGTCGGTAAAGGTGTCCACCGCCAGACCACGCGCCGACAGGCCGTACTGGTAAGTGTCATCCACCGCACGGAAATAGCTCGCGCCGAGGAAAGAGACAATATCGCGACGCGCCAGCTCAGGTGCTTTGAAGGCGCGGAAGCCAGCAAAACCGAGGTCGCTCTGCCCTTCCAGCTGTTTGGTATCTACCCCGGTATCCCCGTAGCTGAACAGCTCCGGGCGGAAGTGGATCTCACGCGCCTGGGAGGTCGACTGGTCCAGGGAGAACATCCGCACGCGGCGGCGGAAGCCCATCCCCATGTGGAAGAACTGCACGTCAAGCTGACGGCCTTCAATGTTGTTCCACAGGGACTGCTTTTCATCGTACCGGATGGCGTTATAGGCCTGCGGCGTCATGGTTGCCAGCGTTTCCGGCAGCGGACGCGGCGCACCACCCCACGGGGTTTTCGCCAGGTCATGGGCCATGGATTGCAGTACGGAGAAGTCAAAACGACGGCTCTGGCCATCAGCGATGTCAGAGTCAGCGGCATAGGCCGCTCTGGAGAACAGTGAAGCAAGGCCAGAAGTGCCGCTCAGGGCTGCCATTGCCAGCGAACCTTGTAAAAAACGTCTGCGATTCATGCCTGGAAAAACGTCCTTATGGTCGTGTGAATGTGTTTCGCGCTCGGCGAAATGACGGCAAGAAAGAACGCACAGCCTAAACAAAAACGGTTAAGAATCCAATTGTTGGCCGGTGATTATATGAGCAAAGTGAGAAATATTTTCTGTCGACCAGAACGGCCCGAAAGTGGTGTAAAGAAAGCCTGGAAAGTGTGAAGAAAAATGCCCCGGTGCGACATCGACAACCGGGGCGAAATGAGGTGGTTATTTTACGCTGACATCGATACCCGGGAAGTACTTATCAGCGAGTTTTGCGATCGTGCCGTCGGCACGAACTTTATCAATCGCGGCATCAAGCTGCTTTTTGGTGGCCTCATCCCCTTTGCGCAGCCCAAAGCCGATCCCGCTGCCGAGGATGGTATCGTCAGACACCGGTTTGCCGATAAAGCCAAACCCTTTCCCCTGCGGCTTGCTCAGGAACCCTGCCTGCCCGGCCGCGGACATCACCAGCGAGGCGTCGATGCGGCCATTCAGCAAATCGCCCCACGCCATATTCTGATCTTTATACGACACTACCGTGACACCCTGCTTTTCCCAGTGCTCTTTGGCATAGGTTTCCTGAATGGAACCCTGCAACACGCCAATGGTTTTGCCCTTCAGCCCTTCAGGTGTCGCCTCTACTGCGGTTCCGGCCTTGCCGACTAACTGCGAGGGGATGCGGTAGATAGGTTGGGTAAAATCGATACTTTTGCGCCGCTGTTCGGTGATGTTCATCGCCGAGTTGATGGCATCAAATTTCTTCGCCACCAGTCCCGGAATCAACGCATCAAAGGATGTTTCCACCCAGGTGCATTTCAGCGCTGCGGCTTTGCAAATGGCATTCCCCAATTCAACGTCAAACCCTTCCAGCTCGCCGGAGGCATTGCGGCTCTCAAACGGTGGATATTCCGCTTCCAGTCCGTACCGCAGTTCGGTGGCCGCGAATGACGAAAACGTACACAGCAGTCCCATGCCGACAACTAACGCGCGTAATTTCATCTCAAACTCCTTAGCGTGGTTTAACCCGACACAGGGCCTGGGCACCTGCCCGTAACGTCGCCTCATCTTTGGCAAAAGAGAGACGAATCAATTTATTGTCCGTACCATCCGTATAGAAAGCGGACAGCGGAATGGTCGCGACACCGCACTCAACGATCAGCCGTTTCACCATCTCGCTGTCGGGCTCGTCGCTGAATGGGCTGTAATCCGCCAGCAGGAAGAACGAGCCCGCGCTCGGCAGCAGTTTAAACGGCGACTCAGCCAGCAGAGTTTGCAGCAGATCGCGCTTGCGCTGATAAAACGTCGCCAGCGACAGCCAGGTTTGCGGATCGGTCATATGTTCGGCAAACGCATGCTGCATTGGCGTATCGGCAGAAAACATCAAAAATTGATGCACTTTACAAATCTCTTCCATCAGTGCCGCCGGTGCAACACAGTACCCCACGCGCCATCCGGTAACGTGATAGGTTTTTCCGAAGGAAGAGATAATGACGCTACGCTCCGCCAGCTGCGGGTGTGTGGCCATACCGTGGTGCGGCTCATCGTCAAAAACGACGTGCTCGTACACTTCGTCAGACAAAATAATGATATCGGTATTACGCGTCACGGCCACCAGCTGCTGCAGGTCATTCGCGGAGAACACCTGCCCGCTTGGATTATGTGGCGTATTGATGATGATCATGCGCGTTTTGGGGGTGATGGCCGCGCGGACCTCATCCCAGTTCACGGCAAAATCCGGCACCGTGAGTTTGATGGCGACCGGGGTGGCACCCTGCAGGCGAACAATCGGCGCGTAGCTATCAAATGACGGTTCGAAGTAGATCACCTCATCGCCCGGATGCACCAGCCCGCTGATGGCGGAATAGAGCCCCTGGCTGGCACTGGCGGTAACCAGCACCTCGCGCCCCGGGTCATACGTGGTGCCGTAAAGGGTGGCAATTTTCTCCGCGATACGCTCTTTCAAAGGCTGCAGGCCGGTCATCGCGGCATACTGGTTATGCCCTGCCTCCATTGCGCGGGTTACGCCCGCAATCAGTTTCGGGTCGCAGGAAAAATTCGGTGCGCCCTGAGAAAGATTGATGGCGTTGTGCTGAGCAGAAAGCTGGCCGATTACGGTAAAAATGGTGGTACCCACATCCGGTAATTTGGAACGGGTTTGTACCGCGGTCTTCAGGGTCATCATTTATCCTTCTCATGGGGATTGCATAACTATTCAAACAACAACGCCGTTGCCGGGACAATCGAATTGTTGTCATAATAGCCATGAGAAAAATGCATAGCTGAGGTGTTTTTATGTCGCGCCGTTCGCTCCCGCTCAATGCCATCGACGCCTTCCTGGTGACCGCGCGTCACCTGAATCTCACCCATGCCGCCAGAGAGCTTTGTCTGACTCAGGGGGCCGTGAGCCGTAAAATCGCCGCTCTGGAAGCGTGGTTTGGCTTTCCGCTTTTTGAACGCCACGCGCGCGGATTACGCCTCTCTTCCCAGGGTAGCGCCCTGCTGCCGGAGCTACAATCCGCTTTCGAACAGATGCTGAACGTGGCCGATCGGGCCCGCACCCAGCATACGGTGATCCGGCTGAAAGCGCCTACCTGCGCCATGCGCTGGCTGGTGCCGCGCCTGCTGGAGGTAGAGCGCGAGCAGCCCGATCTGCAAATCGCGTTGACCACCACCACCGATCATAACGTCAACTTTAAAACCGAATCCTACGACGCCGCCATCGTGTTTGGCACGCACATGAGCGCGGGCGATCTGCTGTTCGAAGAGGCGTTAACTCCGGTGCTCAGCCCGCTGCGGGCGGGGACTGGACTGGGTTCATTAACCTTTCTTCACCCGACACGGGATAAAACCGACTGGTCACTGTGGCTGGCGAAACAGGATGAGCCGGGCGTTGTTATGCACAAAAATCAACACTTCGACACGATGGATCTCGCCATTACGGCGGCCATTCAGGGGCTGGGCGTCGCCATCGCCGATGAAACGCTGGTGGAAGAGGACATCCGCGCAGGAAGGCTGGTGCGGCCTTTTGCGACCAGTATAAAAACCGGTGCGAGCTACCGGCTGGTGCTGCGCGAAGCGCCAGGCACGGAAAACGGCCTGGCCGCGTTTCGTGCCTGTTTGCTTAATCGAGGTTAACGTGGTGCTTCATCACCCGTTTGAATAGGCTCATGCGGGCGCGCATAAAGCGGTTTTCAAGCTTAAAACCTGCATGCTTATTCACACCAATGCGTAACAGGACGTCACGCCCTTTACGGCAGGCTGGCCAGTGCGTCGGCCCAGGCAGGCTGTCACGATGCCCGGCATCGCGGGCAAAACTCACCCAGTAGTCGGCCACGTGGGCGGCGAACTGTAAATCACGCGCGTTCACATACTGCCGTGAAGGTTCCACCTCTCCGAGCGTATCAAAAACATACGGCACCTCGTTGCCGTGCCAGGCACCGTTGAGATAGATGGCGTGCTCCGCTTCGGCCACATAGTCAAACCAGTAGCGCCAGCACGGCGCGCCGACGCGCTGCTGGGCCTGCATCACCACATAGCCCATGGTGGTGAACGCCATATCCCGGCACACCTGCCTTCCCAGCTCTTCATCGCCTTTCACGCCTGGATAGAGCAGCTTGATCAGCCCCAGACCAAAGCGCCGCTCCCGGCGGAGCTTCTGAATTTGTCCGGCGAGATCGATGCCAAACACCGCCATTACGCTCGCCTCGTCGCTGTTGGAGCCAATCATGATGGGGACAGGCTGCTGACGGGCGGCGAAGAATACGTCCAGCATCGGCTCCGGGAGAACACAATCTCCGGCAACAGGGGCCGGGGCGATATTCAGCGGTGCCGTTAACGGCCAGAACGACTCAGGTGGAATAGCACGCAACTGCTCCGCTGTCGCGTTCTCCAGCCCAAAATGCGCGGCCAGCGCTTCCCCTTTTCGCAGGGCCTGCTCGCGCGGGGTATCCGGCAAGGTATAGCCACTTTGCACAATCGCTTTATGAAATAACCCTTTCGCCAGCGGCGAGGCCAGCAGCGACAACACGCTGCGTGCGCCAGCTGATTCACCAAACAGCGTGACGTTTTCGGGATTGCCGCCAAACGCGGCGATATTGTCCCGCACCCACTCGAGGGCGGCGATCTGATCCAGCAGGGCAAAATTATGCACCACGCGATCTTCTTCCCCCTCCAGCGCAGGATGGGCGAAAAAGCCGAGATGACCAAGACGGTAATTGAGGGTGACCACCACCACGCCGCGTTCCGCCAGCGCCCTGCCGTTATAGGGCGGTAAGCCACCCGCGCCGAGCGTGAACCCACCACCGTGCAGCCAGACCATCACCGGCAGCGGCTCAACGCGGTCAACGGGCGACCACACGTTAAGATAAAGACAATCCTCTGAAAACTGTCCGGGATCCCCGCCGCCCAGCTCCTGGCAATATTCGCTGCTTTGCCAGCTTGAGGCGGAAAACGCCGTTGCCGTGCGAACCCCATCCCAGCGTTCGGGCGGTCGCGGCGAGCGCCACCGCCAGTTGCCAACGGGCGGTGCGGCGTAGGGAATGCCGTACCACGCCTGAACAGTATTATCCGTAAAACCAGCCAGTGCGCCGTAGCGCGTTTCAACCACAGGGGCGGAGGGATATTGCATAACTACCTTCTTTTTCCATCACACCCCTGAAGAGTAACGATTTCAGAGCAAACCGCAACGCTGTTTGCTGCGGGTTTCCGCCTCCTCGTACAGTGCGAACTCGTCATAGACCGGGCAGCCCAGCGCCGCTTCGAAGGCATCCCGGCTGGCGTTACCGTGGCTGCGCGCCTGGGTTTCATTCCCGAGATTGGACTGGAAAATCCCTGCGGCGCTGACCGGCAGGAAATCTTCGTAGGTGATCGGCTGGGCAACCACCCACCCGCGTTCAATTAACGGCTGCGGATCGTCGCCCGGACGAAACGCATGACGATGCGCTTCACCCGCTGGCGTCAGGCGATAGCGGAAATACGCCAGCTCCTGTCGGCGCATCATCAGCTCGCTGTCCGGGAAGGCGCTGAACACTTCACGCAGATGAAGCTGATGGGTCAGGTTGTCTTTACCGGTGCCGGACTCGGCGAGCAAACTGTCATAAAGCTCGCGACCTTTCGGCGTCAACGCTACCCCGCGCTGTTCAATTTCACCAAAGCGCGCGGTATGGGTGCCTTTATGTTCCCCGGCAAACAGCACCGGCTCTTCCAGCGCCTTGAAGCTGGTCTGACGCAATAACACCGGCACCTCGCGGTGCGGCGGCCCTTCAATCAGAATTTTGGGTTCAATGCCGTACTTCGGCATCAGCTCCTGCACCCGGTCAATATCCAGCGTGCGTGGCGTAAGGTGGTTGATGTGGCATCCCGGGAAACAGACCACATCCGCAATCAGGCGATGCTCATTATGCAGCGCCAGATAGGTCTCCTGATCTACCGTCGCATGACGGTGCCAGCGGAAGGTTTCTAACGCTTCCTGAACAAACTCCCGCGCCTGCGCCTCGGTGAACGCCCCTTCTTTTTCATGCAGTTCGATGAGCGCCAGGCAGCGCGGCGTAAAGATGTTGCGGTGAGAGAGGATCTCCGCCGCCCGCTCGCGGAGGGCAACGTTCTCAATCAACTCAAGGCGCAGCAGTGAGGTAAAGATACGAAACGGGTTACGGCACAGCGCCGCATCATCCACCGGGCGAAATGCCGTCGAGTGAACCGGAACGCCCGCCTGAGAGAGATCGTAGTAGCTGACCGGGTACATGCCCATGATGGCAAACATACGACGTAAAGTAGAAAGCTCTTTTGCGGTGCCAACGCGGATAGCCCCGTGACGCTCCACATTCAGGCGCGCCAGCTCATCTGCATTCGCCAGTTGTTCATGTAAGAGTGGATTGTTTTCCAGAACCGCCAGGTTTACGTCCGCGACGAGCTCAAGCAAGGTGCCGTACTGCGGAACTTCCTGCTGGTACATCGCCGACATAGCCTGCGAAAAATGTTCCCGAATATCATCAGCCGTGATGGTGTTCGCCATGGTGTCATGCCTCCAGTGAATATTACCTGGAGTGTAGAGAAACCCGTTCCTTCCGGGGGGAAGAATTTACGATTTGTGATCTTACGACGACAGTGGTCAAACCGTGTGCTGCCCGAACCTGTCGCGGCCGTACCAGGCCCCCTTCCTTTCCCCCCGGCCCGTCGTCCAGGAGTTTCCTTATAATTAATGATTATTCTGTTTTCTAGCTTTAAAGGAGTAATTTTGGAGACCATCCCGGCTAAAAATTGAACGAAATTGTGGCGCTACAATTTTTATCCTCACCTTTCAGGTTTTTAGCGGCAACTTAGGATTAATCCGAGCATTTTTTTACAAGTCCTTCCCACTCATCCATATTTTTTCGCCAAACGAAGCGTAAACCCACCAATATTTTTAAATAACGCAACCGTGAATGGCGAAACGCATTTGACGCATGCCGCACAGCGTCTAAAGTTATTACTCGAACGACGAGTGATACGGAATATTTCTGTATCGTACTGACATAACCAATATATGACTATGAGGTTTAATATGGCAGAGCATCGTGGTGGTTCCGGTAATTTCGCTGAAGACCGTGAAAAAGCATCAGAAGCTGGACGTAAAGGCGGCCAGCACAGCGGCGGTAATTTCAAAAACGATCCGCAACGCGCATCTGAAGCAGGTAAGAAAGGGGGTCAGAATAGTCACGGCGGAGGCCGTAAATCTGATAACTCCTGATTTTATTAAGCTGTCTCAGTAATACCAGAGAGCATGCTGCGGGCCGAAAGGCTCGCAGTTCCCTTAACGTTTTAACCGGAGCAAAATATATGAATATGAAAAGTATCGAGGATGTTTTTATTCATCTACTGTCCGATACCTACAGCGCGGAAAAACAGCTTACCCGAGCCCTGAGCAAACTCGCCCGCGCCGCCTCCAGTGAAAAGCTCAGCGCGGCCTTCACCGCCCACCTTGAGGAGACGCAGGGTCAGATTGAGCGTATCGATCAGATTATCGAACAGGAAGACGGTATTAAGCTTAAGCGAATGAAATGTGTGGCAATGGAAGGCTTAATTGAAGAGGCCAATGAGGTCATCGAAAGCACAGAAAAGAATGAAGTCCGTGATGCTGCATTAATTGCTGCTGCGCAAAAAGTGGAACATTACGAAATTGCCAGTTACGGTACCCTTGCCACATTAGCAGAACAACTTGGCTATAAAAAAGCCGTTAAACTTCTTGCCGAAACACTGGAAGAAGAAAAAGAAACCGATCTTAAACTCACCGACCTGGCCGTAGGAAATATTAACCAAAAAGCGCAAAAATGACGCTATAACACAGGTTAAATATAATGAGCATCAGTCCCAGGACAATTAAACGGTGCCATTTAACGGCAGCTATAATATGGTTCATTCTTGCTATCCCTTCCGTAATATGGTGGAAGAATAGCGTACTATGGGTCATTATCATCAGTATTTACGCCAATATTGTCGGCCATTTATCTGGCTACAGTGCCGCACGTGCCGATCAGGCTGCTGAAAGTGAGACCAAATAAGCGAACCTATAATGAGGAACGAAATATGAATCACGTAGAACACTACCATGACTGGCTACGCGATGCCCATGCAATGGAAAAGCAAGCCGAATCAATGCTGGAATCGATGGCCAGCCGTATTGAAAATTATCCTGATGTTCGCGCCCGTATTGAGCAGCACCTTAATGAGACAAAACGGCAAATCACATTGCTGGAGGAAATCCTCGATCGTAATGATATTTCTCGTTCGGTTTTAAAAGACTCGATGAGCAAAATGGCTGCGCTCGGCCAGTCCATCGGCGGCATGTTCCCGTCCGATGAGATTGTTAAAGGCTCCATCAGCGGCTATGTTTTCGAACAGTTCGAAATTGCCTGCTACACCTCCCTGCTGGCCGCGGCCAAAAAAGCGGGCGACACCGCCTCTGTACCCGCCATTGAAACCATTCTCGCCGAAGAGCGCGAGATGGCCGACTGGCTGATTCGTCATATTCCGCAAACGACGGAACAGTTCCTGCTGCGTTCTGATGCATCAGGTGTCGAAGCGAAAAAATAAACCACAGGAGAGTGTATGTTTCGACACGTCAAACAGCTGCAATACACGGTTCGCGTTGCTGAACCGAATCCCGGCCTCGCCAATCTTCTGCTGGAACAATTTGGCGGGCCGCAGGGTGAATTGGCGGCCGCCTGTCGCTACTTCACCCAGGGCCTGAGTGATGACGATCCTGGCCGTAAAGATATGCTGATGGATATCGCGACCGAGGAGTTGAGCCACCTCGAAATCATCGGGACGCTGGTCGGCATGCTGAATAAAGGGGCCAAAGGCGCGCTGGCGGAAGGGGTAGAGAACGAAGCCGAGCTGTACCGGTCCATGACCGAAAACGGCAACGACAGCCATATCACCTCCCTGCTCTACGGCGGCGGTACCCCGCTCACTAACTCTGCGGGTGTGCCCTGGACGGCGGCCTATGTTGATACCATTGGTGAACCCACGGCGGATCTGCGCTCGAACGTGGCCGCAGAGGCGCGGGCAAAAATCATCTATGAGCGTCTGATCAACGTGACAGACGATCCCGGGGTGAAAGATGCACTGGCGTTTCTGATGACGCGAGAGGCGGCGCACCAGCTCTCCTTCGAGAAGGCGCTTCAGTCTATTCGCAATAATTTCCCGCCGGGGAAATTGCCGCCAATCGAGGAATTCACCAACAAGTACTACAATATGTCTGAAGGTGGCGAGGTCCGCGGAAGCTGGAACAGCGATAAGCATTTCGACTACGTTGAGGCCCCCCAACCTGCGGTTGACGGTGGAGACGGGAGTGCAAGCGTGACGCTCTCGACCGAACAGGCTACGCTCGTTAAGGCGATGTCTGCTCGCACAAAATCCGATCCGAACGCCGACCCGTTAACAGGTGCCGAGCTAGGCGCCGGTAAGAAAAAACCGTAACCGGTTTTGCCAGGCAGCTCCCGCTGCCTGGTAATTCTCGTGCCCCATCGTTCCAGAGGTACGGACCATGTTCGAACTCGACGCGTTTCATCTGGCGAGAATTCAGTTCGCTTTTACCGTCTCGTTTCATATTCTCTTTCCGGCGATCACCATCGGGCTTGCCAGCTATCTGGTGGTGCTCGAAGGGATGTGGCTGCGTACCAAAAACGACGTCTGGCGCTCCCTGTACCATTTCTGGCTCAAAATATTTGCCGTCAACTTTGGTATGGGCGTTGTGTCCGGGCTGGTCATGGCCTATCAGTTCGGCACCAACTGGAGCGGGTTCTCTCAGTTTGCAGGCAGCATCACCGGGCCATTACTGACCTACGAGGTATTAACCGCTTTCTTCCTCGAGGCCGGTTTCCTCGGCGTAATGCTGTTCGGCTGGAACAAGGTTGGACCGGGACTGCACTTCTTCGCAACCTGCATGGTGGCGCTGGGTACGCTAATGTCCACCTTCTGGATCCTCGCCTCTAACAGCTGGATGCACACTCCGCAGGGCTTCACCATTGAGAACGGCCAGGTGATCCC
The DNA here is from genome assembly GCF_051948675.1 of Enterobacter sp. Lyrl_3. Classification (NCBI taxonomy): domain Bacteria; kingdom Pseudomonadati; phylum Pseudomonadota; class Gammaproteobacteria; order Enterobacterales; family Enterobacteriaceae; genus Enterobacter; species Enterobacter sp. Lyrl_3. The sequence goes on along the minus strand of NZ_JAYJLI010000023.1, from coordinate 31,431 downwards.
TGAAGACTGGCTGGCCGTCATCTTCAACCCCTCTTTCCCGTACCGGCTGATCCATATGTCCATTGCCGCGTTCCTGTGCAGCGCGCTGTTTGTGGGCGCGTCGGGGGCCTGGCACCTGCTGCGCGGCAACGACACGCCCGCCATTCGCAAAATGTTCTCGATGGCCATGTGGATGGCCCTGCTGGTCGCCCCCATTCAGGCCGTAGTCGGGGATATGCATGGCCTGAACACGCTTGAGCATCAGCCTGCCAAAATCGCCGCCATCGAGGGGCACTGGGAAAATCCGCCAGGGGAAGCCACCCCGCTGCTGCTGTTTGGTCTGCCGGATATGGAAGAGGAGCGCACCAAATACGGGCTTGAGATCCCGGCCCTCGGCAGCCTGATCCTCACCCACAGTCTGGATAAACAGGTCCCCGCGCTGAAAGATTTCCCGAAAGAAGATCGCCCGAACTCCACCATCGTCTTCTGGTCGTTCCGCATCATGGTTGGCATGGGGCTGTTGATAATTGCCCTCGGCGTCCTGAGCCTGTGGCTACGCTATCGCCACCGGCTGTATCACTCGCGCCCGTTCCACTGGTTTGCCCTCTGTATGGGGCCAGCCGGTCTGCTGGCGCTGCTCGCTGGCTGGGTGACCACCGAAGTGGGTCGCCAGCCGTGGGTGGTCTACGGCTATCTGCGCACCATCGACGCGGTCTCTCTGCATAGCACGCTGCAGATGAGCATCAGCCTGCTGGCCTTCATCGTCGTTTATTGCTCGGTGTTTGGCGTGGGCTATGTCTACCTTGTGCGTCTGATTAAGAAAGGACCACAGCCGGTGGACACGCTAACCTCAAACACCTCGGGCACTCCCGCCCGTCCGCTGTCTGCCGCTGAGTCTGTTCCGGAAGAGGAGAGAATCTGATGGGCGTCGATATCTCGGTTATCTGGTTTGCCATCATCGTCTTCGCCACCCTGATGTACATCATCATGGATGGCTTTGATTTGGGGATCGGTCTGCTGTTTAACTTCGTGGGCGATGCTAAAGAGCGCGACGTGATGGTGAACAGCGTGGCCCCCGTCTGGGACGGCAACGAAACCTGGCTGGTGCTGGGCGGCGCAGGGCTCTTTGGCGCCTTTCCGCTGGCCTATGCGGTGATCATCGATGCGCTCACCATTCCGCTTACCGCCATGCTGATCGGTCTTATCTTTCGCGGTGTCGCCTTTGAGTTCCGCTTCAAAGCGACGCCCTCTCACCGCCAGTTCTGGGACTATGCCTTTGCGGGAGGCTCGCTACTCGCCACCTTCAGCCAGGGCGTGGTGGTCGGCGCGGTGATCAACGGTTTTGAAGTGGAAGGCCGTCGCTACGTGGGTTCTGCCCTCGACTGGCTGACCCCCTTCAACCTGTTCTGCGGTATCGGGCTGGTGGTGGCCTACACGCTCCTGGGCACCACGTGGCTTATCATGAAAAGCGAAGGTGCACTGCAAAACCGCATGCGCGAACTGACCCGCCACGTGCTGCTGGCGCTGATTGTCGTCATCGCGGTGGTGAGCATCTGGACGCCACTCGGCTGGCAGTACGTGGCCGAGCGCTGGTTTACCCTGCCTAACTTCTTCTGGTTCCTGCCGGTGCCTCTGCTGGTAGGCGTATTTAGCCTGTGGATCTGGCGCTTGACCCGCAACCCGGCCAGCCACGCGCGTCCGTTCCTGTTGACGCTTGGGCTTATCTTTCTCGGTTTTAGCGGACTTGGCATCAGCCTGTGGCCGAACATTATTCCGCCGCGCATTAGCCTGTGGGATGCCGCGGCCCCGCCCGCCAGCCAGCTCTTTATGCTGGTGGGGACGTTACTGATTATTCCGGTGATCCTGGTGTACACCGCCTGGAGTTACTACGTCTTTCGGGGAAAAGTTTCTGATACAGAAGGTTACCACTGAGGTGCAGGATGGCAGGATGGCATACACGGGCCATTATTTATCAAATTGATACGGCACTGTTTTACGATTTAAACGGCGATGGCTGCGGAGACATCGCCGGAATAACGGCCAAGTTGCGATATATACGCCGCATGGGGGCGACAGTAATCTGGATCACCCCATTTTACCTTACCCCTTTTCTGGACGAAGGGTATGACGTCAGCGACCACCTGCAGGTCGCCCCCCGGTTCGGCAAACTGGCGGATATTATCGCTTTTATTGAGCAGGCACGTGAGCTGGGGATGCAGGTCATTATCGAGCTGTTGATCCAGCATACGTCGGACGCCCACCCCTGGTTTCAGGAGGCCCGGCGCAACCCGAAATCCCCCTTTCGCGACTATTATCTGTGGTCAGATAATGACGATGACGATACGCCTCCGATGTTCCCCGGCGTGGAAAAGAGCATCTGGACATGGGATGACGAGGCGGGCCAATACTACCGGCATATGTTTTATCGCCACGAGCCGGATCTCAACCTCACCTCACCTGCGGTAATTAAAGAGATAGAGAACATTATCCTCTTCTGGCTCAAGCTTGGCGTATCGGGATTCCGTCTGGATGCCGCGTCGCATCTCACCACCCAGGCCGGAGGCGGTGACGAGAAAAAGGGGCTGTGGATCCTGGAGCACCTGCGCCGCCTGATTACCCAACATAACCCGCAGGCGATCCTGCTCGGGGAAGTTGACGTAGAGGTGGAAGCCTACAAGGACTATTTTGGCAATAACGACCGCCTGCATCTGGTGCTTAACTTCTGGCTTAACAAATATTTCTACGTGAGCCTGGCCAGGAAAAGCGCCCGCCCGCTGCGCAACGCGGTGAAGAAAATGATCGTCCCGCCGGACTCCTGCTGCTTTGCCAACTGGCTGCGTAACCACGACGAGCTGGATCTGGAGGGGATCGGTAAAAAGGATAAACAGTTCGTCCTCGACACGTTCGCCCCGGATGAAGAGATGAACGTGTACCAGCGTGGGATCCGCCGTCGCCTGGCGCCCATGCTGAATGGCGACCAGAAGCGGCTGGCGCTCTGCCACGCCGTGCTGTTCTCCCTGCCCGGGGTGCCCGTTATGCGCTACGGGGATGAAATCGGCATGGGTGATGATCTGGATTTAGAAGAGCGTTACGCCGTGCGTACGCCCATGCAGTGGGCGCCCTCTCAGGGCGGTGGCTTCTCTGACGCAGACCCGCAGAGCTTTATCGCGCCCATCATTGACCACGGGCCCTATCGTTATCAGAAAATTAACGTGGCGGATTCGCTGTTGCACCGCAACTCACTGCTGCACCGGATTATCGATATCGCCAACACCCGGTCTGAATTCCCGGAGATTGCCGTGGCGCCGTTTCATCTTATCGCCATCGATAATGATGCAGTGCTGGGGATTTACTACGAGGCTGAAGATCGCAGCATTCTTACCTTTGTTAATTTCAGCGATAAACCGGTGACCTTCACCGCCAGAGGGATCCGCCACGCCACCTGGACCGCCTGCCTGGCAGACAAACGCTACGAGGATGCGCTGGTCTGCGGCAAAACCGTTGAGCTGGATATAGGCGGCTACGGCTATCGCTGGTTCTGGACAAACCGTAGCGCGCTGCGCTGACTACTTTTTGCGGCCGCGCATCAGGCGTGTGAGCACAATCCCTGCGACGGCCAGGGAGCCCAGCAGCACTTTCCCGGGCGCGCCGGAGGAGACGGCGCTGGCGCGCGTTTTCGCCTCAGCGGAGAAATGGCCGTGGATTTTATGCAGGTCGTTGACCGGCTGGTCGAGATAATCCCGCCGGTCTTCTGCGTTCAGGGTGTCGGTCATCTGCCCTTCCCAGGCCTTTTTCACCATCAGACGATCAAGAAAGCCGGGGAAGAGGAACTGGCCGACAATCGACTGGATGGTACTGCTGCCCACCCACAGCTCGCGCACCGGTTTTTGCGCCACCCTGAAAATGGCACTCGCGGCCACTTCCGGCTCAAACACCGGCGGAACCGGGCGCATCGCCCAGGCAAACTTATTCCGTGCCCATTCAAACTGCGGGGTATTCAGCCCCGGCATCTGGACCATGGCGAGCTGCACCCGGCTGTTCTCATGCATCAGCTCGGTACGCACCGCATCGGTAAAGCCCCGGATCGCGGCTTTGGCGCCGCAGTAGGCGGACTGCAGAGGAATGGAGCGGTAGGCCAGCGCGGAGCCAACCTGAATAATCACGCCTCGATCGCGCGGCACCATCAGTTCCAACGCGGCACGGGTACCGTTCACGTAGCCAAGGTAGGTGACTTCTGTGACACGGCGAAATTCATCCGGCGTCATGGTCCGAAACGGCGCCAGCACCGCCCCCATGGCATTATTGACCCACACATCTATCGCCCCAAGGCGATACTCAATTTCGTTGGCGGCATCCACCACCGCCTGACTGTCGGCCACATCCGCCTGCACGGCCAACGCATTGACGCCAAAACGGCGTAGCTCTTCCTGGGTCGAGTGAAGGCTTGTCTCCTCGCGCGCAATAATGCCCACATCGTAGCCTGCTTTTGCAAAGTGCAGCGCCGTGGCTTTCCCCACGCCCGCCGTCCCGCCAGTAATGACCATCACAGCCATAAAACCTCCGCGTTATTTCAGCCCGATAATTTCGTCACTAATTCAGCCAGCGAGTAATGCACCGCTTTTTCCACCACGTCCTGACAGTCGCCGGAAAAGAGCACCCTGCTCGTTTCCGTCTTTCCGCCGATATTCCAGGCGAAGCACACGGTCCCCGCCGCCGTGCCGTCATCTCCCCCTTCCGGCCCGGCATACCCGCTGATGGCAATACTGACATCGGCCTGGGCAATGTCGCGGATGCTGGCTGCCATCTCGGTGACGGTCTGTTCACTGACGGCGGTAAACCGCGCGAGGGTTTCCGGGCTTACGCCCAGGATCCTCTCCTTCGCGCTATCGCTGAAGACGACCAGCCCCACATCATAAAAATCGGCAGTGTTCTCTTCCGCGCAGAGCGCCACGGAAAGCTTTCCGCCGGTGCAGGATTCTGCGGTTGTTAAGCGAAGCCCGGCATCGATTAACCTGCTCGCCAGTTTTTTGGTCAGTTCAGCCACGGTAATGCTGTTGTCGTGGTATAGATTGCTCATCATCAGGCCTCTCATTTTTTCTCAGGAATAATGGAAATATGGCCATTGCGTTCCAGAATGGCATATTTGATTTCGCTTAACTTTGTAATACCATTATTCTGCCGGGCTGAAACCAGAATATCATCACATGAAACATCGACCTTTTTTAGTTTATCTGCTAAGGGCACGCCGTTCTCAACCAGAATTACCGGCGTGCCATCCAGGATATTCTCCACCGGCGAAAAATACTTTTTCATCAGTCCAAAAATAATATCCACAACCACCAGCGTGGTGATGGTTATCATTGCACCCGTGACCGAAAAATCCTCCCCCAGCAGGGCCTGCTGGGTTGCTTCGCTGATAATTAACAGGAGAATAAGGTCAAAGCTGGTCATCTGCAGCAACGCACGTCGTCCGGCAACTTTGAAGACCACCACCAGAAACAGGTAAATCGCCAACGCCCTAAAAACCATATCCATGGCAGCCTCCTAAGGGTAAATAAATTGCCAGAAAGGAATATCCGGCAGGTTGTTTACACGAATGACGTTGTGCCATTTACCACCTCTGGTCGGGGTAATGAACAGCCAGACCGAAAAATGTGGCGATTTTTCAAGATGATTATAGACAAAATAGAGCGTGTTCCCGCGGCTGTACATGCTGTCTGGCTGCGGCCAGACGCTGCCCGGCTCGTAGGCGTCGCTGCTCTCGCTGGTCATGCTCACAGTGTATTTGCCCTCGCTGTTGACCGGAAAGGTCAGCTGAAGTCGCGACTCCGTTTGGCGACGCGCAAAGCGCTCATAGTTGAGGGTCAGGTTTTTTGCAGAATTGGTTTTCTCCGTGTCACTCACTATCCCACTTGAAAACAGACCGGCAATCGCTGCGATGATAATACTCAGTAACACAATAAATCCGACCTGGCGAAATGCATATTCAAACCTCAGCAAGCGATAACTCTCATTTATCCCGGGTAACTTTTCATTTTTATCATTCATGGCAGCCATCACCGTTTCGCTTATTTACCAAACGTTCTGTTTTGTATGGCGAATGTTTTTAAGACTTATCACATTTGCCACATAAAGGAATAGCAACAATACTTAATAAGTCAAGACACCTTAAATGAAGGATATCAGATGAAATTATCACTTATTTCCGCTTTTTTAATATTTATGGTGCCAACCGCATGGGCTGATAATAACGGCGGGTTACAAAAGGGTGAAGCGCCGCCTCCTCCACATGCGCTGGATAGCGGTTATCGCGGCACCGATGATGCCCGTATTATGACCATCGACCAGGCGAGACAAATGCATGATGGCGCGACCATTTCACTGCGCGGCAACCTTATTGACGGTAGCGGCGATAAGTATGTATTTCAGGATAAATCCGGAAAAATCGACGTTATTATCCCAAAAGCAGTTTTTGACGGCAGAACAGTCAAACCAGACCAGATGATCAGCATTAACGGTTCGCTTGATAAAAAGTCATCGCCTTCCGTGGTGCGTGTCGATCATCTGCAGAAATAACTCAGCGAAGCGTTAACGCTGTATTTTCATCCTAACTCACCTATTGGCTTAAGGAGTCAGCTATGAGTGATACTCAACAACGTACGAACGCTTATCCGCAACCCCCTTTCCCGGAACAGCCGCAGACGCCACCAGGACTGGCTTCTGAGATGCAACCTGTTCCCGATCACGGGGAAACGAGCTATAAAGGCCACGGCCGTCTGGCGGGCAAAAAAGCGCTGATTACCGGCGGTGACTCCGGTATCGGCCGCGCGGTGGCCATTGCCTACGCCCGTGAAGGCGCCGATGTCGCCATTAACTATCTGCCTGAAGAAGAGAAAGACGCCGCAGAAGTCATCGACCTGATCAAGGCCGAAGGACGCAACGCCGTCGCGCTGCCGGGGGATGTCCGGGATGAAACCTTCTGCCAGAACCTGGTGGAAGAAGCGGTGGCTAAACTTGGCGGACTGGACATTCTGGTGAACAACGCCGGTCGCCAGCAGTATCGGGAATCGCTGGAAGAACTCACTACCGAAGATTTCGATGCCACGTTTAAAACCAACGTTTATGCCCCGTTCTGGATCACCAAAGCAGCGCTTCGCCATCTGAAAGCCCCTGCGGCAATTATTAACACCTCCTCAGTGCAGGCGGTAAAACCCAGCCCTGTCCTGCTGGACTATGCCCAGACCAAAGCCTGTCTGGCGGTGTTTACCAAATCCCTTGCCAAACAACTGGGGCCGAAGGGCATTCGCGTTAATGCCGTGGCTCCCGGGCCTTACTGGACGGTGCTGCAATCCAGCGGCGGCCAGCCGATGGAAAAAGTGAAGCAGTTTGGGGGTGACACACCCCTGGGCCGTCCGGGCCAGCCGGTGGAGATTGCACCTTTATACGTCACGCTGGCGTCAGATGAGTGTTCCTTTACGACAGGCCAGGTATGGTGTTCCGACGGCGGTGATGGCGTGATTTAACGTTTCCCTGCCCGAATGTGCAATAAATGAACAAGGACGTTCAGCCCCCCGCCAAAAACATGTTGTAACTCAAACAGATCAAATGTTAAAAATATTTTGCTATCAAGTTATCAAAATTAAACAACTTAGCTTGTCACCCGCATCGCTCTGTTTTTAACATCGCCTATGGAAAAAAATGGTCTGTTCAGTCAGCGCATACGCTTGCGCCATTTGCATACATTTGTGGCCGTCGCTCAACAGGGAACGCTGGGGCGTGCGGCTGAAACCCTTAACCTGAGCCAGCCTGCTCTCTCAAAAACGCTTAACGAGCTGGAACAACTGACCGGTGCCCGTCTGTTCGATCGCGGCCGTCTGGGCGCACAACTGACCCTGGTCGGCGAGCAGTTTCTGACCCATGCAGTCAAAGTGCTTGATGCGCTCAATACCGCCGGACAGGCGCTAAACCGTAAAGAAGAGCAGACGCACGAGATTGTCCGTGTGGGTGCCCTGCCCACGGCGGCGCTGGGCATTTTGCCGCCGGTCATTGGTCAGTTTCACAAACAGCAGAAACATACGACCCTGCAGGTCGCCACCATGAATAACACCATGCTGCTTGCGGGGCTGAAATCCGGCGAGCTGGATCTGGGTATCGGACGGATGTCAGATCCCGAACTGATGGTGGGGCTGAATTATGAACTGCTGTTCCTGGAATCCCTGAAGCTGGTGGTACGCCCCAACCATCCTCTGTTGCAGGATACGGTTACCCTAAGCCGGGTGATGGAGTGGCCGGTGGTCGTGTCTCCAAAAGGTACGGTTCCACGGCAAAATGCCGAAACGTTATTGCAGATGCAGGGCTGTACGCTGCCGACAGGCTGTATTGAAACCCTGTCCGCCTCCCTGTCACGCCAGCTTACCGTGGATTATGATTACGTCTGGTTCGTCCCCTCCGGCGCGGTCAAAGATGATTTACGCCAGGGCACGCTCACCGCACTGCCGGTGACCTCGCCCGGCGCCGGCGAACCGATTGGCATTCTAACCCGCGTTGATACGCCGCTCTCCTCAGGTGCACAGACGCTGCTGAGCGCGATACGTAAATCGATGCCTGCCTGATTCCTTTCCCCTTGCCCTGACCCTCTCCCCCCGGGGCGAGGGTCATTCCTGCGTTCTAATCATTTAATGCGAAATCATTTATTAACAATTGCGCAAAACAATTTAACAGTTTTATCATAGCGACGAATTCACCAAATGGTTCGTAAGTGTTTTATCAACCCCGAATTCAAGCGTATTAATCATTATTCCCACTGCATTTATTACCCACCTGGTACACTTCCGGCACGTTGTCGTGCTGAGCAGCGGGGGATCTTAAGGAGAAAGAGATGGCATTTGGCAGCGCGCCACGTGGGATACCCCGTATCCTGCAGTGGCTCCTTGCCGGACTGATGGCGATCGTCGGTCTGGCCGTTGGCGGGTTGGGTTTTAAACTCGTCACCGTAGGCGGAAGTGGATACTTCCTGATCATGGGCGTGGTAATGGTGATTGCCGCGATCCTGATTTTCATCAACCGCAGCAGCGGGATTGTGTTGTATGGCATCGCGTTTATCGCGTCGCTGTTCTGGGCGGTAAGCGATGCCGGCTGGGATTTCTGGCCGCTCTTCTCACGCCTCTTCACCTTTGCGGTTCTGGCATTCCTGTGTGCCCTCGTCTGGCCGTTCCTGCGTGCGGCAAACCGTGCGACGCCGGTGAAAAAAGGCCCGGCCTTTGGCGTGGCGGCGCTGCTCGCCGTGGCAATGCTTGTCAGCCTGGGCTGGATGTTTAAACCCCAAACGCTGGTGGCGGCGAATGAGCCGGTGCCGGTGAAACCGGTCGCGGCTGGCGAACAGCAGAAGAACTGGGAACACTGGGGTAATACCACCCACGGGGATCGTTTTGCGGCCCTCGACCAGATCAACAAGCAGAACGTTAACGAGCTGAAAGTCGCGTGGGTTGCCCATACCGGGGATATCCCCCAGAGCAACGGCTCCGGTGCGGAAGACCAGAACACGCCGCTGCAGATTGGCGACACGCTCTACGTCTGTACGCCGTACAGCAAAGTGCTGGCGCTGGATGTAGATTCCGGGAAAGAGAAGTGGCGTTACGACGCCAAAGCCACGGCCCCGAACTGGCAGCGCTGCCGTGGGCTGGGCTATTTTGAAGATTCACAAAAAGTGACAACGTCACAGACAGATGCGCAGCCCGCCGCCTGTCCGCGCCGTCTGTTCCTGCCCACCACCGATGCCCGCCTGATTGCCATCAACGCCGATAACGGTAAAGCCTGCGAAGACTTTGGTGACAAAGGTACCGTGGATCTGAGCGTGGGTATGGGTGAGATAAAACCGGGCTACTATCAGCAAACCTCCACGCCGCTGGTGGCAGGAAACGTGGTGGTGGTCGGCGGACGCGTGGCGGATAACTTCTCCACCGGCGAACCGCCGGGCGTGGTGCGCGCCTATGACGTTCATACCGGTAAACTGGCCTGGGCGTGGGATCCGGGTAATCCGAACCTGACCGGCCTGCCGCCGGAAGGCCAGACCTACACGCGCGGTACACCGAACGTCTGGTCTGCAATGTCCTATGACGCAAAACTGAACCTGATTTACCTGCCAACCGGTAACGCCACGCCAGATTTCTGGGCCGGAGAACGCACCGCGCTGGATGATAAATACAGCTCCTCCATCGTTGCCGTTGACGCCACCACCGGCCAGGTCCGCTGGCATTTCCAGACCACCCATCACGACCTGTGGGACTTCGATCTGCCTTCTCAACCGCTGCTGTACGATCTGCCAGACGGTAAAGGCGGAACCACGCCGGTTCTGGTGCAGACCAGTAAACAGGGCATGATCTTTATGCTCAACCGCGAAACCGGCAAACCGGTGGCGAAAGTGGAAGAACGGCCGGTCCCGGCGGGTAACGTGCAGGGCGAACGCTACTCCCCGACACAGCCGTATTCCGTCGGTATGCCGATGATTGGCAACCAGACCCTGACCGAGTCCGATATGTGGGGCGCGACGCCTGTCGACCTGCTGTTGTGCCGCATTCAGTTTAAAGAGATGCGCCATCAGGGGGTCTTTACCCCGCCGGGTCTCGATCGTTCCCTGCAGTTCCCTGGCTCACTGGGCGGGATGAACTGGGGCAGCGTCTCAGTCGATCCGAACAACGGGCTGATGTTCGTCAACGATATGCGCCTGGGTCTGGCCAACTACATGGTACCGCGTGCCAGCGTGGCGAAAGACGCCAGCGGGATTGAGATGGGTATTGTGCCCATGGACGGCACGCCGTTCGGCGCCATGCGCGAGCGTTTCCTGTCACCGCTGGGTATTCCGTGCCAGAAACCGCCGTTTGGCACGATGTCCGCGGTTGACCTGAAATCCGGCAAGCTGGTGTGGCAGGTGCCGGTGGGCACCGTGGAAGATACCGGCCCGCTGGGTATTCGCATGCATATGCCGATCCCTATCGGGATGCCAACCCTTGGCGCGTCGCTCTCCACCCAGTCTGGCCTGCTGTTCTTTGCCGGCACTCAGGATTTCTACCTGCGCGCGTTCGATACCGCCACCGGAAAAGAGATCTGGAAAGACCGTCTGCCGGTCGGCAGCCAGTCCGGGCCGATGACCTACGTTTCACCGAAAACCGGTAAACAGTACATCGTCATTAACGCTGGCGGCGCCCGCCAGTCACCGGATCGCGGTGATTACGTTATCGCGTATGCGTTACCCGATAAAAAGTAAGCGATGAAAAAAGGGACCGAAAGGTCCCTTTTTATTTGTAGGTCGGGTAAGGCGAAGCCGCCACCCGACACAACACGCTACTCAGAACGTCTCCCAGTTATCCCCGGAAACCGCTGCCGCCGGACGCAGCGGCGCATTCTTCGCCACTGGCGCAAACGTTGCCGCCCGGCCTTGCTTCGCGCCGCTCAGTCGAAACGCACCCACCGCCTCGGTCAGACGCGCGCCCTGTTCTTCCAGCGACGCCGCCGCGGCGGAAGCCTCTTCCACCAGCGAGGCGTTCTGCTGGGTCACTTTATCCATCTCAGAAATCGCCTGGCTCACCTGCTCAATACCACGGCTCTGTTCATCAGACGCGGCAGCGATCTCCAGCATAATGTCCGTGACGCGTTTAACCGCTTCGACGATTTCATTCATGGTATTACCGGCGGCGACGACCTCACCCGAGCCCTGGTCAATCAGCGAAACGGATTCGTTGATCAGGCTTTCAATCTCTTTGGCGGCATTCGCACTGCGGCTTGCCAGAGTACGAACTTCGCTTGCCACCACGGCAAACCCGCGCCCCTGCTCACCCGCACGCGCCGCTTCTACCGCCGCGTTGAGCGCCAGAATATTGGTCTGGAAGGCGATACTGTTAATCACGGCGGTAATTTCAGAGATCTTCTTCGAACTGGTAGAGATATTGCCCATGGTTTTAACCACCCCGGAGACCATCTGGCCGCCACGGCTGGCTTTACCAGAGGCATCTTCCGCCAGCTTGCTGGCATGGTGCGCGTTATCGGCGTTCTGTTTCACCGTTGCGGTGAGCTGCTCCATGCTGGCCGCCGTCTGCTCAATGGCAGCCGCCTGCTGCTCGGTACGGGAAGAGAGATCGGTGTTGCCTGCGGAGATTTCGCTGGTGCCACGATAGATCTCTTCCGCCCCCTGACGCACGGTACCGACGGTATTCTCCAGCGAGTGCTGCATGGTTTGCAGGTCGCGCGTCAGGCGGCCAATTTCGCTGCGTCCGGCCATATCGTCCGGCATGGTGAGGTCGCCTTTGGCGATATTTTCAATGCGTTTCGCGGCGCGCTGCAGCGGGGTGATCACCGTGCGACGCAGCACGACAAAGGTCATGGCCGTCAGCACCAGCGCCAGGGCAAACGCGCCCACCATAAACATCAAGCCCAGTTGGGTGCGGCTGTGTGCCTTAACCGTCAGGGCGTTCGCGCGCTCGGTGCGGATCTTTATCGCCTTCAGCAGCACGGCGTTGTAGGCGTCATCCAGCGGGCGGGCGCTTTCGTTTTCATGGTTAATGATGGCTTCAAACATGCCGTTTTTTGCAAACTTAAGCATCGGCTGCAGGCCTGCGATATAGGCGTCATAGCGTGTTTTCAGATCGGCATCCAGCGCTTCATCCTCAGGCGTACGAACCGGGCGATTGATGTAGGCATTAAACCCTTCCTGAGACTGCTTGATCCGTTTTTCCGCCTCAGCGATGTTTTGCTTCATCGCATCCATTTCCGCGATACGGCTCGCCGCCCCGGCGTGGATCATATTGATACGCGCGGTTCGCAGATGGTTTGAGCTATTCGACAGCCCCATACGCACCTGAATTTCAGACGTGACATCCTGCTGATCGGTGTCGGCCTGTAAAAGGAAATACCCCGCCAGACCTGCGCTCAAGGCAAATAGCAGAATAATGCCACCGAGAATGGAGGAAAACAGCGGAACCAGCCTGATGTGATGCAAGAAGCCCAGCTTGCGCTGCGCTGGCATCGAAGTAGTGTTGTCCATGACCGTCGACTCTCTTGTAGGTAAGATGCGTAAAAACACGCCTGTTAAATAGTCATCGGCACGGCTGAGATTTAGATTACGGCTAAAAACGCCGCACTGGTCACACTTTAGAGAAGATTATTAAAGAAACGCCAGCGGCGAAAAACCGCTGGCGTAATAGTTACTTGTCGCCGAAATGAATGACGGTACGAATGGATTTACCTTCATGCATCAGATCGAACGCCTCGTTGATCTGCTCCAGCGGTAAACGGTGGGTAATGAATGGATCAAGCTGGATTTTCCCGGCCATCGCATCTTCAACCATCCCCGGCAGCTGCGTGCGCCCTTTCACGCCGCCGAACGCTGAGCCACGCCATACGCGCCCGGTTACCAGCTGGAACGGACGGGTTTTGATCTCCTGGCCCGCACCGGCCACGCCGATGATAATGCTCTCGCCCCAGCCTTTGTGGCAGCATTCAAGCGCGGAACGCATCACGTTCACGTTGCCGATACATTCGAAGCTAAAGTCCACGCCGCCGTCGGTCATCTCAACAATGACCTCCTGAATCGGTTTTTCGTGATCTTTCGGGTTCACGAAATCGGTCGCGCCCATTTCACCCGCCAGTTTGAATTTCTCCGGGTTGGTATCCACCGCGATGATCCGCCCGGCCTTCGCCTGGACCGCGCCCTGAATCACCGCCAGACCAATCCCGCCAAGACCGAACACCGCCACGGTGTCGCCCTCTTTCACTTTCGCCGTATTGTGTACTGCACCAATCCCGGTGGTGACGCCGCAGCCCAGCAAACAGACTTTATCCAGCGGCGCCTGCGGGTTCACCTTCGCCAGTGAGATCTCCGCGCAAACGGTGTATTCACTGAAGGTGCTGGTGCCCATGTAGTGGTAAACCGGCTCGCCGTTGTAGGAGAAACGGGTGGTACCGTCCGGCATCAGCCCCTTGCCCTGGGTGGCGCGAACCGCCTGGCAGAGGTTGGTCTTACCGGATTTACAGAACTTACACTCGCCGCATTCTGCGGTGTAGAGCGGGATTACGTGGTCGCCCGGCTTCAGGCTGGTCACGCCTTCGCCCACTTCCACCACCACACCACCCCCTTCATGGCCGAGCACCGCCGGGAAAACGCCTTCCGGATCGTCGCCCGACAGCGTAAAGGCATCGGTATGGCACACCCCGGTATGGGTAATTTTGATCAGCACTTCGCCCTTCTTCGGCGGAGCAACGTCAATTTCAACGATTTTGAGCGGCTGGCCAGGGCCAAATGCGACGGCTGCGCGAGATTTCATAGTGTCTTCCCTTATTGTGTGGTGTGTGGGTTTATTTTAGATAAGCGCGCAGTAAATGGCCGACTTCTGCCATGCGCACGGCTCGCTGATCCGGCGTGGTTTCCCCCGTTACCAGCTCATCTTTGAGGTGAATTTCGACCATTTCGCCCATCAGGCCATTGGCAGCACCGCGCACGGCGGCAATTTGCTGCAGGATGGCCAGACAGGGGTCGCCCGACTCCAGCGCGCGTTCAAGGGCATCAACCTGGCCCCGAATGCGACGAACGCGAGTGAGGATACGTTTTTTATCTTCGGGTGAGTGCGGCATACGGCCTCCTGATACTATAGGGGGGTATGGTACCCCTTAAAGCAACATTATGTAAACAACAGCTTTCATAGGGTTATCAGGCTCTTGAAGCGCATTATCATACATAAGTAATTCTGAATAATTTCTCTTTGAAATGCTGGCCTCAACATTCGAATTAAGCCATTTTCTATGGCTAAGCCAAAAAAAAGCGTCACCAGTACCCTTTATTCGCTGGAATCGATAAGCAGCATTGATAATAATTCAAAAAACCTTCTAAACCTTAAACCTGGTAACAGGTTGAAATGAAATGGTTTCCGCCATGATTAAATTTTCCTTAATAATAAAGGCTTCTACGAAATCTTATTTTTTGGCGTTCAGAACCTGTAAACGGTCAAAATCAAACCACTCCTCTTTGATGTAAGATATATAATTCAAAATAATTATCGAAACCATATTGCGCAAGCCATTGTTATATATAGAGAAAAATCAAAAAACTTTAAAATAACGATCAATATCAATGAGTTACAACATTGTTCGATGTCTGATCACGTGCTAAACCTAAATCCAGGTAAAAATATCTTATGGAGAAGAGTATGATGTCGTGGCGAGTATTAAGTTCTGTCATTTGCCCTAACACAGGAATCGTTTATTCGCACATTGTTGGTTTGAAATTATTAAGATTAATAATTTGGTACGAAAGTGACATCTATCTTTTGCCCGGAGACAGAATACATACAACAAAAAATGGAATTTTTGTAAATGGGGTGTTCAACCAAATATCCCTTTATAACGTCTCGCCATACAATGAGAACCTGTGGGACGAAATAAAAAACAAAATGGCCTGTCCTTTTAATAAAAACCTGGATTCTGAGGACTGCTCATACGCTGAGCATTGCAATGCGCGCAAATGCCCGCACGGATTTGAGACAACCCCTTTGATAATAAGAGTGCCCCGCGATAGCTAATCATTTAATAAGTTAACTTTTGGATCCGCTGTCCCCTGTTACAGGGACCGCATGCTTAACATATATTTTACTGAGATACCAACTGAACCCCTATCAGTTACGGCCCCCGCGTGCCTGCCGATGACTTGCGGCAGGCGCGCGTTCATATTTCAGACAATATATTCATTAATCATTTATCACCCTGTTGCGCCAGCGCTTGCAACTCTTCTTTCAGCCAGCGGGTTGCGCCCCGCTGACCGCTGCGTTTATGGGAGTAAATTTTCACGTCAAATTTTTGAATGGCGAACGGTAAGGTAAAAATGTTGATATTCACTGCCGCCTTCAGCTTTTCGGCTGCATACCGGGGAATGGCCATCAGCAGATCGCTTTGCGCAACGATAAACGGCGCGCTGAGCATTGACGGGGTTTTGATCGCAATGTGCCGGGTATAGCCCAACTCCTCCAGCCGTAAATCCAGCACGCCCTGCTTCTCATTCCAGGGGGTGACCACCAGATGGCGGGCCGCGAGATAATCCTCCAGCGTCAGACGCGTCCGGCTTGCGTTGCTGATGACCACATACTCATCTTCAAACCAGCTTATCTCCTCCAGTTCAGGATGGCGGATCTCCTCGGCCGTGCTGAAACCGAGCGCCAGATCCACTTCGCCTGCCAGCAGCTCCGTCAGCGCGGGGCTGTGTGGCAGATAGCGCAGTTCAAAACGCAAACCCGGCGCGGCATCCTTCAACGTGTGCATCAGGGCCGGGAAAATGCAAAGCGCGGTAAAATCTGTAATCGCAATGTGCAGGCTCTCGCTACTTTTGGCCGCTTCAAACTCCGGCTGCGGGGTAAGCTCATGATTAAGAAACGACAAAGCAGATGCAATGGACGGCGCGAGCTGTGTGGCATACACGCTGGGTGACATGCGATGCCCTTCCCGGAAAAATAGCGGATCATTCAGCGTCGTTCGCAAACGTGACAGTGCATGGCTCAGTGCCGATGTGCTCATCGCTAACTCATCGGCGGCCAGGCGAACCGAACGGTGACGGTAAATGGCGTCGAAAACGGGCAGCAGGTTTAAATCAAGGCGTCTCAGGGCCGGATGCATAATATTCATCATTTGTTGATTTCATTGCACTTAATTCTTCGGACAATACTCCGTATGCTTAGCGCCATCAATCGCAAAACATGCAGGAAATACCATGAGCATTACTATTCGTCAGGCCCGCCCCGAGGATGCGGCGGCCATTTACGCCATGATCTATGAGCTGGCGGTCTATGAAAAAGCACCGGAAGAAGTGATCACCACGCCGGACGAGATCCGCGAAACCCTCTTTGACGCAGACAGTAAAACCGAAGCGCTGATCGCGGAGTATGAAGGTAAGATCGCTGGCTATGCCGTGTTCTTCACCAGCTATTCAACCTGGCTTGGCCGCAACGGTATCTATATGGAAGACCTGTATGTATCCCCGGATTATCGCGGTAAAGGCGCGGGAAGAGCCTTGCTGAAGCATATCGCGCAGCTCGCCGTAAAACGCCAGTGTGGTCGTCTGGAATGGAGCGTACTGGACTGGAACCAGCCGGCAATCGACTTCTATCTGAGCATTGGCGCGCTCCCGCAGTCCGAGTGGGTGCGCTATCGCCTGGATGGAGAAGCGCTGCTGAAATTTGCCGGGTAAACGGCGCGCACTGTGCAGAGATCCCGGCTGTGCGGGCTCTATGCTACAATTCCATAAATTTCATTAACATATTGTTGAATACCATGAGCACAGCCCCCTTCATTCGTCCTCAGCTTACCCTGCCAAACGGCGCTGACAAACTGCTGCTGCACTCCTGCTGCGCGCCCTGCTCCGGCGAGGTAATGGAGGCCATTCAGTCCTCGGGCATTGATTACACCATCTTCTTCTATAACCCCAATATCCACCCGCAAAAGGAGTACCTCATCCGTAAGGAAGAGAATATTCGTTTTGCGGAAAAACACGGCGTGCCCTTTGTTGATGCGGATTACGATACGGACAACTGGTTTGAACGCGCAAAAGGGATGGAATGGGAGCCTGAGCGTGGGATCCGCTGCACCATGTGTTTCGATATGCGTTTCGAACGCACGGCGTTATACGCGGCGGAAAATGGCTTCAGTGTGATCAGCAGCTCCCTTGGCATCTCGCGCTGGAAGAATATGCAGCAGATTAACGACTGCGGTCAGCGCGCGGCAGCCCACTATCCGGGCATGGTCTACTGGGATTATAACTGGCGCAAACAAGGCGGATCGTCGCGGATGATTGAGATCAGCAAGCGCGAACAGTTTTATCAGCAGGAGTACTGCGGATGCGTATATTCCCTGCGTGACAGCAACCTTCACCGTAAGTCGCAGGGGCGTCCTCTCATCAAAATTGGCAAACTGTTTTACGGCAAAGACGAGTCTGACGAGTAAGGCGGCGCGAAGGGAGACATATCCTAAAACGCGCCAGAATCCGCATTACGGCTCTCAGATGTTGAAATAGCGGCTATCCTTTAATTATCCACAAAAGGAGGTAACAATGTCTGATTTCGACGCTGATAAAAACGCACAGTATGCTGGTGATAAAGCCAAAAATAAACTCGACGAACTGACGGGCTCTGCTCAGCAGCAGTTTGGTGAATTCGTTGACTCCCCTAAACATCAGGTGAAAGGGGCAGCACGAAAATATGCTGCGCAGGCCAGTGATGCCGTTTCTGATGTCACTGAGGCAGTCAGAAATAACCCGTTAACCGGCCTGATTGCGGCTGGTGCAGTGGGTATTGTTCTGGGCCTGTTACTCGGCCGTAAATAATCTCAGGCCCCACGGGGCCTTATTTTTATTAGCTAAACAATCTTACCATGCGATCTAACTCCTCTTCCTTCACGGCGCGGGAAAGATAATATCCCTGGAAACTTTTTACGCCTAACGCCACCAGCTTTTCAAATTTCTCTTCGCTATCCACCCCCTCTGCAATACATTCGCTGCCGGTCATGTCACTGTATATCTGAATCGCTTTGATAAGTTTGTAATCATTGTCATTAGCGACAAACTTTCCGACGATATCCCGGTCAAGCTTTAAACCATCAAAATGAACCTGCCTCACCGGAAACATGGTTTGATGGCTGGAGAAGCAATCATCCAGGAATAACCGACACCCCGTACTGCGCAGGCGACGCATGGTTTCTGGGATGGTTTTATCTTTGGTCACATCAATATCTTCAGCAAATTCAAAGACCAGGTTCCCGGACCACTGGGGTTTGAGCAGCATCTTGATGGCTTTTTTGGCCATCTCGGGCAAGGCATTTCCTGCCGCGAGTTCCGGCGGTATATTCACCGAAAAATAATATTTCCCGTTATATTTGTTGATGCCAGAAACAGCGGCATGCAGCACCAGCGCCGTGATATTCAACCATAGCTCACGATTTTTCACCCCGGTAAGAAAATGGGCAGGCTTGATAATTTTACCGTTCTTGTTCCAGCGTAATAAAATCTCAAACCCCACACCCTTTTTATTTTTATCGGTGATGATTTGATACGCAGGAAATATCTCCCTTTTAAGCAGCGCATTAAAGACATCCACCTCAGTACTGGACAGTGATTCTATTTTCCCCTGCCGTTCCCCACTCCCTGGTGCAGAAAAACCCTGAGAATTTTTATACCACAACTGGATTAATTGCAGCTTTCTTAAACCGGCCTTGCGATGTGTATATACCGTTTTATTCGTCAGCCCAAATTTTTTGCACTGTTTATTTACCGACATACCCCGGTAGAAATTTAATAAGACATCGAGTTCTCTGTTTGTGAGCCCTTTTTGACGATCTTTAAAGCTACAGTCCGCATGATGATCCTGCAATGAGCGAGATCTGTCCCTGCATGCGTCGCTTTTTTTCTGGACACGCGCAATAATATCGCCGCTGTTGGCGATGCGGATCAGAGATAATTTTTGATTGTTATTCAATAAACTACGCAAGGTCCTGTACAGCCAACTGTCAGGTATATTGCCATACAGAGTGACCGGGCGGATGACGGGAAGCGTGTTAAGAAGATCGGCAAGGTGCCTGAGGCTCTGCAAAAGATCCACGATCTCTTCCCCGAGAAAGACCGTAATTTTAGCGTCCTGATTTTTGATAATAGTGTAGACATCTTCCCGATTTGCGACGTCATCCTCAAAACGTACCTGTGACGCCACTCCTCCCTGCTCTTTCAGTAACAGACGGTACCCCTGGAACGTAAAACTGCAGGCTGAAATAACAAATTCCTGTGCATGACAATCATGATTATTGTGAGAATTGTTTTGAATCATAATGCGCTCCTGGGTACAAAAACACCGTTGCCCTGGTCAATAATGACCAGCACATCGAGACTAAAAACATGCGGAAATGTCACAAGCCTGAATATAACCTGCGTAACAGGTTAATTTTATCTTACCCCCGTAGGTTAATAAACCGTTATCAACGTCTCGTCCTGCAACATCTTTGCGTTAATCACCGCCTGGATCCATATGCTGTGCAAATATAACAATCTTTGCAAATAACGACGGAAAATGTTTTCCCCGCAAGGTATAATGAAAATTCCGAAAAAGAAGTCTGGTCACTTCATTACGTCGGCTTGCTCAAAAAGAGAAAATGCTATGGATAATCATATCTCATCCAGGGCCTTGCTACATCGAAGGGATGTTATTAAGAACAACCCGCGGTTTAGCGAGGCAATAATAGAACACTACAAAATCAATGACAGCATCTATAAAAAACAACCCTTGTTCTACAAAACAATGCTCCAGGAATCACGATTCAATATTATTCTTGCCATGTGTTGTTTTATATTCGGCAATCAGGCCGAATCTGTTTCAGAGATAAAAGCATTATGTTCGCGATACAAAATCGCCAGTCCCAACAGCGTTATTGCTATCATCACCTTACTGAGAACTACCGGGCGGATTAAGACCTGGCGCTGTATGGAGGATCGCCGAAAGACGCGCATCGCCCCCACGCAAAAAGGACTGGATGAACTAAAACGTTACATGAGCGGCGCATTTATACCCGTCAGTATTCTTTACCCGACATTTAACATCGACCTTAACCTGTTAGATAACGATATTCTGAGAAATAACTTTTTCCGCCGGGCGGCTGAGTATCTGTTTCGCGGATTAACCTTCAAAGCCGTGTTACCGGAAGTGGGGTTATTTATTGATAAGGATGGAGGGCGAATGATTATGCTGTATTTATATTTGCAGGCCATTAAAAACAAAACCGCACATGGCGCGATAATTGATTATTCGCCCGGCACGCTGGCGAAAGCGTTTTTTGTCTCACGTATCCACGTGGCGCGCATAATTAAATCCGCGCAAGAGGCAGGTTATCTTAAAGACAGAGGGGATGGCCGCATGACCATTTATCCTGCATTTATGCAGCTCGTCGAAAATTATGCCGGTTTATATTTTGCCTATGTCACGCATTACATCAACGTGGTTCCGAAGGAGCGGCGCCAGAGGGGTGACGTAACCTCCCCGGTATAATCCTGGGGCGTTCGGTTTCCCGAGCGCCCTTTTCTGTTCGTCAGCGTTCCCGCAACGCCTCTTTCGCTTTATTGAGTGGTTTCAGCAGATAATCCAGAATGGATTTACTGCCCGTTTTAATATCCACCGTCGCAATCATCCCCGGAAACACCGGAAATTCCTTGCCCTGTTTATTGGTCAGGTGGTTACTGTCAGTACGGATATAGACGCGGTAGTAGTACACGTCTCTTTTGACCTCATCCTGAAGGGTATCGGGTGAAATCATGGTCACCTCGCCCGTCAGTCCACCATAAATCGAGTAGTCATAGGCGGTGATTTTCACCAGCGCTTTTTGTCCGGGGTGGATAAACGCCACATCACGCGGTGAAATTTTCGCTTCAACCACCATCTGATCGTCAAGAGGCACCAGGCTCATCAGTTTCCCATTGGGCGGGATAACCCCGCCGACGGTGGTGACGTCGATGTCCTTCACAATCCCGCGCACCGGCGCGTTGAAGGTCAAACGGGTCAGGGAATCCTCGCGCCCTTTCATGACCGAGCGCTGGGCTTCGATCTCCGCATTCGCTTTCGCCAGCTCTTCACGGGCGCGCACGTAATACTGGTTTTTCATTTCGGTGATTTTGTTCTCAAGCTCGTTTTTTTGCCGCTCCAGACGTAACACCTCCACCTTGCTCGCCGCCCCCTGAGTGACCAGCGGACGGGTTAACGACAGCTCGCGCTGGACCAGTTCAGCCCCCTGACGCAAACCGGCCAGCCCTTTTTCCAGGCTTTCGCGACGGGACTGGAAGAGCGCCGTTTCCTGTTTGACCAGTTCAACGTCGTCATCCAGCTCTTCCGGAAACGTCAGTTCCGTGTCGTTCACTTCCGCTTTCAGGCGCGCAGCCGTGGCCAGCGCGGCATTCAGACGAGACTCACTTTCCAGCACGCTGGATTCTGTTTTGGTGCGGTCAAGCTGAGCCAGCCGCTGCCCACGTTCAACGATGTCACCTTCGCGCACCAGCAGGCTATGGATAATGCCCCCCTCCAGCGACTGAATGACCTGCTCGTGAGAAGACGGGATCACTTTGCCGTTGCCGGTGGTGACTTCATCAAGCTGGAACAGACTCGCCCAGGCGATAAACGCCGCAAGTAGCGCGAACAGCGACCAGGCCACCCACGTTGAGCGCGGCAGGCGCGGCTCTTTCAGGCGGCTGTTATAGCGGGATAGATCATTCATGCCATTCCCTCCTCGGCCACGGCCGCCGGTTTCATGGTCACGGTACGCTGCGCTGCCTTTTGCGGCGCCATACCGTGCTGACGCAGGATCGCGTCGCGCGGGCCATCCATCACCACTTTGCCGTTTTCCAGCACGATGATGCGGTCAACCAGATCCAGAATCGGCAGCCGGTGTGTTGCCACCACCAGCGTCCGGCGCTTGCCCAGCCATTGCTGTAAGTGCTGAATGAACTGCTTTTCGCTCATCTCATCCAGCCAGGCGGTAGGCTCGTCCAGCAGAAGAATATTGGGCGACGTGATCAGGGCGCGCGCCAGCAACAGCGCCTGTCGCTGGCCGCCGGATAACCCGGCCCCCCCTTCATTGATGAGGTAGTTCAGCCCCATTTTCTGCTTACGCACGAACTCCAGCGCACCGCTGTTCACCAGCGCCTGATGGATCTCCTCGTCGGTAGCAAGCGGGTTGCCCATCAGGATATTGTCGCGCACAGAGCCAAAGAACAGCCGCGCCTGCTGGCTGAGCAGCTGCATATCCCGGCGCACATCGGCGGTGTCGAGATGATTTAAGGCAATGTCATCCAGCAGAATGCTTCCCTGCTGCGGTTCCTGCATCCCGGCCAGAAGCTGCAGTAAGGTACTTTTGCCGGAGCCGTTGCGCCCCAGCACCGCCACCCGTTCGCCGGCGCGGATCTGCAATTTGCTGATGTGCAGCACGGTCAGTTTTTCCTCGTCGTCGTACCAGAATCCCACCTCGTCGAGGGTATAGTTCCCGCGCAGATGGGCTTTATGCACCTTTTTACCCTGCTGAGGATCGTCAATCGGGCGCTGCATCAGGTCGTCCAGCCCCTTTCTCGCCACCTTCGCCGACTGCCAGCGGGACAGCACGCCCGAAATCTGTGAGAGCGGCGCGATGGTGCGCGAGGCCAGAATCGAGGTCCCCACCAGCGCACCGGTGGTCATGTCGCCGCTGATGACCAGATAGCACCCCACCAGCAACACTACCGCGTAAACAATCGACTGTACCTCCTGGGTCCAGGTCAGGAGCAGTCCGGTCAGCCAGCGTTGTTTCATTCCGACGGTGGCCGCCACATCGTTGGTGTTATTCCACTGATTCTGAAAACGCTGTTCGGCGCGCATCAGCTTGATGTCCTCAATGCCCTGCACCGCCTCCACCAGGGTGGCGTTACGAATGGCGGATTCGCGCATCCCTTCGCTGGAGAGTTTTCCCAGCGGGCGCTGTACCAGCAGGCCCGGGATCAGCAGCAGCGGCACAGCAAGCAGAACCACCAGCACCAGCGGACCGCCAATCATCCACAGAATGAACACAAACAGCAGGAAGAACGGCAGATCGGAAATCGCCGCAATGGTGGTGGAGGTAATCAGCTCGCGCACCGACTCCAGCTCGCGGATCTGGGCGATAAACGACCCGGTCGATTTAGAGCGCGCGCCGTTTTTGATCCGCAGCGCGTGAGCAAACACCCGCTCGGAGATCCGCAGATCCGCCCGCTTACCCACCACATCCGAAATATGCACGCGCAGCATACGCATAATGAATTCGAACACGATGGCGAGCATGACGCCGCCAAACAGTACCCACAGCGTGGCTTCAGACTGCGACGGCACCACCCTGTCGTACACCTGCATGGAGAAGACCATGCCGGAGAGCGCCAGCACGTTCGCGACCAGCGCCACCAGCATGATGTCGCTGTAGCGTCGCCAGTCTTTCAGCGCCAGCTGCCAGAACCAGTTTTTCTCATAGGGTTTAATGTAATCATCCACGCGGGCATCCGGCGTGGATTCGAGCGGGCGCAACACCAGCAGTGTTTTCAGCCGTGCGCCGAGCGCTTCCCGCGTTAATGTTGTCTCCAGCCCGCCATCGCCGCTGAACTGCAGGCTGACGTTGCCGTCGTTGTCCATGCGGTTAATAACCGCGATCTGTCCGCCAGTGAACTCCGCCAGCAGCGGTAAACGCCACGGGTCGAGGGAGACGGCGTCTGCTTCCACCTTACGCATCCCAAGCCCAAGCTGGCGCGCCATCTCCTCCAGCACCAGCTGGCGCGGGGACTGGCTTTCATGGTTAATCGTGACCCGAACATGCTCCGCCGAAAAATCCAGCCGATAGTGCTTCGCGATGGTGAGCATGCCCTGCAACCAGGGTTCGTACTGTGGATGTGTCTTCATAATCTCCGGGTTAACGTAAGTCGTCTAAAGAAACGCAAAAGGCCGCGGGGATCGCTCCCCGCGGCAGGGTTTTACGCAATTAACAGTTGATGATTGGCCAGCAGCGTCGCCAGATCCGTCTGGACGCCGTTCAGGGTCACCAGCGTGGTAGGCGAGAACTGACCGCCCGTACCGTCGAGGTCAACCTGGATTTCGGTATTGCTGCCGTTTTGCACCACGCGGATGTAATCGGTGATGTTCCCCGCGCTGCTGTCCAGCGTTGCCACCCCGTTCACATAGCTCGCCGAACCCGTGCCGGTATAACCGCTGTCGGAGAGCAGATCGCGCAGGTCGATACGGTCCGTATCCGCCGTGCCTTCCCAGGTGCCGACGGTAAAGCCGTTCACCACATCGTGACCGTTACCACCCGTGGCATCCGACGCGTTGATGAGCTTATAGAGCAACGTGTCGTGGCCGCCGCTGCCGATATTGAAGGTGTCGTTTCCGCCCCGGCCTTCAAACTGGTTATCACCGCTGTTGCCGGTAATGACATCGTCGAAGTCCGAGCCGTTGATCCCTTCAATGTTCAACAACCGCGTGGTGCCAAACCCGGTGTCCTGCGCCGTGGAGAGACGTAAATCAACGGTAATGCCGGACGTTGCGTTACGGTAATCCACCACGTCCATCCCACCGGTGTTGCTCCAGGTGTCATAGTCGGAATGGGTATTCCAGCCGCCGGAACCGTTATAGGTATAGGTGCCGTCCTCTGCGATAAAGTTGTCGTTATACCCGGTGCCGGTAATCGTTCCGCTGTGGCCGCCGGTGGCCGCTTCGGCAGTGAGCACGTAGCCCTCCTTACCGTTGCCCGCCTCCAGGCCGCTCCAGGTGACGTTATCCGACACGCCGTTAGTGATCTTGACGATCTCGGCCGAGTAGGTCTCATTCGGATCCAGCCCGTAGAAACTCACCAGCGCAGAGGTATCGTTCGAGCCGATACCGGACTGGGCGTTGATGATCTGCGAGGCCACCAGCACACCCGCGGCGTTATACAGATTGACCGTGTTGCCGTAGTAAGCGTTGATACCCTCACTGTCGACAATGTGCAGGTGCATCGCGGTGCCGTCGGCAATGGTTTTGCTGTTTTGCACCAGCACCACCTTGCCGTTTTGCTGCGACACCAGCAGATCCTGTGCGCCGTCCCAGTTGTAATCCACCGCAGCCACGCCGGTGACGTTGGCAAGCCCAGACGCCAGCTGGCTCGAGGTCCAGGTGGAACCGTAACCGTTGTTGGTGAACAGGGTTGCGGTTTGTGACGCGCCGTAGGTGCTGAGCTTGATGATGTCCATCTGCCCGTCACCGTTCCAGTCCACCGCCACCGACAGATACCCCGCCGTGGCGTTAGAAGCTTCTACCGCGCTCTTGGTCGTGGACAGCTGCCCTGCACCGTTGTTGTAGTAGATCACCCCGCCGGTGTTGTTGTAGCTGCTGCCCAGGTATAGATCCATGTAGCCATCGCCGTTGAAGTCCGCCCACGTCATGGAGGCTGCTGTGGTGGTATTCGAGGCGTTCGCGACAAACACGTTGGTCAGGTTCTGGCCGATGGAGAGCGTGCCGTTGCCGTTGTTATTAATCACCGTTAACGAGTACGCGCTGCTGCGGTTGGTGTGCTGCACAATGTCTACGGTGCCGTCATTGTTCAGGTCGACACCGGAGATTTCACGTCCAGAGTCAAACTGACCGTAGAACCCACCTTCACCGCCGGT
Organism: Enterobacter sp. Lyrl_3; assembly: GCF_051948675.1. Classification (NCBI taxonomy): domain Bacteria; kingdom Pseudomonadati; phylum Pseudomonadota; class Gammaproteobacteria; order Enterobacterales; family Enterobacteriaceae; genus Enterobacter; species Enterobacter sp. Lyrl_3. The sequence goes on along the minus strand of NZ_JAYJLI010000023.1, from coordinate 5,261 downwards.
GCCATCCGGCGACAGGACGCCGTTGTTGTTCACCAGATAGGTCAATGAGTCCATACCCGCATCGCCGTACGCCAGATCCAGGTAACCATCCCCGTTTTTGTCGTACGCCACCACGCCGCCGTACCAGATGGTGGTCCCCATCGCCAGCTGGCTGGCGTTATAGGTGCTGCCATCGTAGGTCCACATGACCTGCGTGGAGCCTGCGTAGCCGGTTTCAGTACCGAACACATCCTGTGTGCCGTTTCGGTCAAAGTCTGCGGCCGTCTGGCTGACCACGTAGTAGGAACGCGTGTTGGTCAGCGCATTACCCGCATAAGTGGAGCTATCGCTACTGGAGTAAGACTGGCCGTTAGCAATGATATTCCACAGGCCGCTGCTGTTCGTGCCGACGGTCATGGTCGAGTTATTCAGGTTACCCGCCGTGGTCGCCCAGTCGGTATTCACGGTGGTGGTATCAATCACCAGGCTGCCGTTGGCAATACCGGTGGTATTACCGTTGCCCGCACTGCTCTTCACCTGAGCGGTGACGTTATAGCTCGCCACGCCCAGCGCATCGCTGTCCGGGATCTGCAGATACCAGGTGTTGTGTTCCGGGTCGACCACGACCGCACCGCCGGTCTGGGAGGTGTAGGTTTTCCCGTTCACCGTCACCACCAGATATTCACCGTTCACCAGGTCTGCGGATACCGTACCGTTGACAATCGGCGTGGTATCGGAGGTGGTCTGGGCGGTAATTGCCGCCGTGGTGGTCGGCACGCTGGTATCGACGTTCAGCACAAACCCGTCCGATTCCGTGTAGTTACCGGCTTTGTCGGTGACGCGCACAATGTAGGTGTGGTTGCCATCGCTCAGGCCGTTGTCCTGGAAGGACCAGCTGGCGCTGCCGTTCATGGTTACCTGACCAAGCAGAATGCCGTCGCGATAGAGCTGCACAATTTCACCGTCGTCCGGGGCGCGGTTCAGCGTGCCGTTGATCAGCGGTGAGGTATCATCCGTCGCCACCGACGTACCGTAAGTGCCCTGACGCTCGCCTTCACCGTCGGTGTAGCTCACCACGGTACCCACGGTGGTTGGCGGCGTAGTATCGACCGTCACCACCTGCGACGCGGTGGAGCCAACGTTACCCGCCTGGTCGATAATCCGCACCTGGTAGGTGTAGTTCCCGTCATCCAGATCGCGGGTATCGGTGTAGCTCCAGCGCTGGTTGGTGAACGTGGTGTCAACCCACGTATTCCCGCCGTCGAGGCTGATCTGCACGCGCTCGTCGCCTGCCAGCGCGCTACCGAGCGAACCGTTAATGGTCAGCGTGGTGTCCATGGTGATGAAATCACTGCCGGACTGTCCGGTATCGTCGCTGATGCTGTCGATAGTGACGCCGTACTGCGGCGCCTGCGTATCCACCGTTACCACCTGCGACGTGGTAGCCCCGACGTTCCCCGCCTGGTCGACAACACGTACCTGGTAACTGTAGCTATCGTCGGTCAGCGTGCGCGTGTCGTTATAGCTCCACTGCGTGCCGCTCACGGTGGCGTAGACCCAGGTAGTGCCGCCGTCCATACTCACCTGAACGTACTCACCCGCTCCCAGTTCAGCACCGAGCGTGCCGTGCAGGGTGTAGGATGTCGAGCTGGTCAGGAAGTCGTTATTGTCGAAGCCGGTATCCACGGTGATGTTATCCACGCTCACCGTAATCGCCGCATCCGGGGCCACCGTGTCGACGGTGACCTGCTGATGAGCACTGGCACCCACGTTACCCGCGGCATCCACCACGCGAACGTAGTAGTCGTAGGTCTGGTTAGCCAGCGTGCGGCCATCCACGTAGTACCAGCTGTTGCCAGTGACAATCACGTTCTGCCAGGTCACGCCGCCGTCGATACTGATCTGGGCATATTCCCCGTCGGCCAGCGTCGCGCCGAGCGAGCCGTGCAGCGTCAGCGAGGTATCGCTGGTGATAAAGTCGCTGCTGCTCAGGCCGGTGTCATCGCTGATGCTGTCGATAGCGATCGTTTTGCTGGCGTCCGGCACAACGGTATCGATGGTCACTACCTGGCTTACGGTAGCGCTGATATTCCCCGCATCATCAATGACGCGCAGCTGGTAGTTGTAATCCCCGTCGGCCAGCGTACGGCCATCCACATAGGTCCAGTTCAAACCGCTGACGCTAACATCGGTCCAGTTCTGGCCGCCGTCGAGGCTGATCTGGACGTGGTCACCGCTGCCCAGCGCCGCCCCCAGCGTCCCTTTCAGGCTGATCTGCGTATCGCTGGTAATAAAGTCGCTGTCGGACAGACCGGTATCCTGGGAGATGGAGTCAACCGTAATGCTCGTTGCCACAGGCGCGGTCAGATCAATCACCACGTCCTGGCTGTCCGTTGCCCCCACGTTGCCCGCGTTATCGATCACCCGTACCTGGTACTGGTACATATCGTCCGTCAGAGTGCGGCTATCGGTGTAGCGCCAGGTCGTGCCAGTGACGCTCAGATCACTCCACGTGGCCCCGCCGTCCAGGCTGATCTGCGCCTTCTCGTTGTTGCCGAGCTGCGCGGTCAGGGAACCGTTGAGGATAATCTGGCTGTCGTTGGTGATGAAATCACTCGCGCTCAGACCGGTGTCGTTTTGCAGGGAATCAATGCTGATCCCCATCGATGGCGCAGTCAGATCCACGGTAACGGTGTGGTTGTCGCTGGCGGTGTTGCCGATGGTGTTGCTCACCTGCGCGTTAATGACATACGCGCCGCCGTCTGCCAGCGCGGAAACATCTGCGCTGCCGAGCGTATAGCTCCAGCTGCCGTCATTCTGCACGGTCGTCGTATAGGACTTGCCGTTCAGGGTCACCGTCACCGTCTGGCCCGCTGGCGCGTCGGTAGTACCGCTGATCACCAGCGGCGTACCGTGTTCGGCGGCGCTGACGATGTCGTCCTGGGCAAAGGTGTTAATAACGATCGTCGGTACATCGCCGTTCAGCGTCACGTCGTGCGTGGCGCTGCCCGGGTTGCCCGCCTTATCGCTCACCGAGGCGGTAATGGTGTAATCCCCGTCGCTCAGGCCAAGGAAATCTCGGCCCGGTACGAAGACCGACCACGTACCGTCTGCCGCGACGGTTGCCTGATAGCTGTGGCCGTTAAAGGAGACGGTCACTGTCTGGCCCTGTTCCGCCGTAGTGGTGCCGCGGATGGTCTGGCCGGCCAGCTGCTCGGCGTTGTTGACGATATTGTCATCGGCCACGGTGCTGATGGTGACGGTCGGCGCAACGGTGTCCACCGTTAAGGTGTGCGTGGTCTGGCCGTTATTACCGGCGTTGTCATTGACCGACGCGGTCACCGTCAGCGCGCCCTGGCTGAGTGCAGCCAGGTCAGTGGCCGGAACATCCAGCGTCCAGGTGCCGTCATTCGCCACGGTTGCAGTGTAGGTTTTGCCGCCCAGGGTCACGGTGACGGTCTGGCCCGCCTCTGCACTGGAGGAGCCGTGCACGGTCAGCGGCTGCTGCGCTTCCGCTGCGTTCAGCACGTCATCGCCCGACAGCGTTGCAATGCTCACCACTGGCGCAGTGGTGTCCACGCTGATGCTGTGCGTTGCCGAAGCGCTGTTGCCCGCGCTGTCCTGCGCCGAAACCGCTACCTGATAGTTCGCGCCATCGGCCAGCGCACCCACATCGGCTGCCGGTACGGTGGTGCTCCAGCTGCCGTCGCTCTGAATGGTGGCCGTATAGCTCTTGCCGTTCAGGGTCACGGTCACCACCGTGCCGCTGGCAAACTGGGCACTGGAGCCGTTAATCACCAGAGACGTAGCGGCTTCTGCTGCGTTGATTACGTCATCGCCGCTGAGGGTATTAACCGTCAGCGCCACGGAGGCGGTATTGACCACCACGTCGTGGGTCTGGGTGCTGCTGTTGCCCGCGCTGTCGGTGATGGTTGCGCTGAGGGTCACGGTGCCGTCATTGAGCGCAGAAATCACGCCCGCCGGTACGCCCACGCTCCAGTTACCGCTGGCATCAACGGTGGTGGTGTACTGGTTTGAACCCAAGGTGATGACGACCTTATCGCCTACGTTCGCGCCGGTGGACGTGCCGCTGACGATCTGCGCCTGCGCATGTTCCACGCTGTTGATGACATCATCGCCCGCCACCACGTTAAAGCTGACGGTCGGCGGTGTGGTATCCAGCGTAATCGCTTTGTTCGCGCTGCCCGGGTTACCCGCCGTATCGCTGACGCTCACCTGCACCGTATAGCCATTATCAGCCAGTGCGGACAGATCGGCGGAAGGTACGCTGACGCTCCAGGTGCCGCCCGGTTGTACCTGGGCGGTATAGCTGTTGCCGCCCAGCGTCACGGTAACCGTCTGCCCGGCTTCTGCCGTGGTCGTGCCGGAGACAGTCACACCAGCGGATGCTTCGCTGCCGTTTATGACGTTATCGCCAGCAACCGTATCAATGGTGACGCCTGGCGCGGTGGCATCTACGCTGTACTCACGCCCTGCGGACGCGCTGTTGCCGTGCGCGTTGGTGACGCTCACCTGCACGCTGGCATCGCCGTCTTTCAGGCCCGCGAGATCCGCGGACGGTACGGTGGCGGCCCAGTTGCCGTCTGCATCGACGGTGGCGGTATAAGACTTGCCGCCAAAGGTGACGATAACGGTCTGGTTTTCTTCCACGTTGCTGGTGCTACCGGAGAGCACCAGATCCGCACCTTTCTCCGCCGCGTTAATCACGTCGTCGGTGGCGATGGTGTCAATGCTGATGGCGACCGCGGTCAGATCGACCGTGACGTCATGGCTGATGGTCACCGGGTTGCCTGCTGCGCTCTGGCCTGCAACGGTGACGGTGACCGTACCAGCAGCCAGCGCCCCGACGTCTGCAGCCGGGATCGCCGCGCTCCATGTACCATCTGCCAGCACGGAAGCCGCATACGTTTTGCCATTCAGGGTCACGGTGAGCGTTGTGCCCGCCGCCAGCCCGTCGCTGGAGCCGGTGACAATCAGGTTCTGACCATGTTCGATGCTATTGATCACATCGTCGCCCGCCACGGTGTCCACACGCAGACCCGGCAGGTTGGCGTCGATGGTGATATCGCGTTCGCCCGTACCGGTGTTGCCGTGGCCGTTGGTGACGGTCGCTGATACCGTTAAATCGCCGTTGCCCAGCGCGGTCAGGACCGACTCCGGCACGCTCACGGACCAGCTCAGATCGCTCTGCACCGTCGCGGTGTAGCTGTTGCCGCCAATAATCACGGTTACGGTGTTGCCCGCTTCGGCATTCGCCACGC
>NZ_JAYJLI010000022.1:0-46620 GCF_051948675.1 Enterobacter sp. Lyrl_3 | reverse complement strand
AGAAGAGCGTTGCATCAGGCCTCACGTTTCCCAGGGAACATCACGCTCGCAATAATCCCCAGCGCCAGCACGCCTAATACCACGAACAGACTGGTCGTCGCGCCAATGCTGTAGCCGTGATGCCAGAAGTGATCGGTTGCATTCAACCCGAGCTTGAACGCCACGAAGAACAGCAGCAGGACCACCGCTTTCTCCAGGTGAACCAGATACTGCTTCAGCGCTTCCAGTACGAAATAGAGCGTACGCAGGCCGAGGATGGCAAACATCATGGCGCTGTAGATAATCAGCGGCTCGCGGCTGACGGCGATAATGGCCGGTACGGAGTCAAACGCGAACATCACATCAGACAGCTCCACGACCGCCACGCAAAGTAATAATGGCGTCGCGTAACGTTTCGCTTTTTTGACGCGCCCAACCATTACGTCCTGGTTTTCTGGTTTTTCCAGCTCCGCATCCACCTCTTTCTGGGTCAGAATAAAGGCGTGGCTGCTGATTTTCGGCCAGACAGGATAGAAGCGTTTTACCAGGCGATAGGCCAGGTGTCCGGAGTAATCTTCAACCTCGTCGCTCTCTTCGTTACGCCTGAGCATCATTACCGCCGTCCAGCCAACGACCAGCGCGAAAATAACCTCCACGTACGGCCCCAGACTCAGCAGGCTGGTCCCAATGGCCACGAAGATACCGCGGAAGACAATCGCCCCCAACACACCCCAGTAGAGTACGCGGTGACGGTACTTATCCGGCACGCCGAACCAGGCAAAAATCGCCATCATCACAAACAGGTTATCGACCGAGAGCACCTCTTCCAGCGCGTAGCCGGTGAGGAACAGGCTCGCCATCTCGGCACCGTGGTGAACATACAGGAACCCGGCAAACGCCATCGCCATCGAGAACCAGAAAACGGACCACATCGCGGCACTTTTCAGCGAGACAGGCTTATCGTGACGGTGCATGAAGAGGTCGATAAACATCGCCCCGACAGCCATCACCACAAAGACAACAACGGTTTCCGTCGGGAAACCGAGATGAGCAGCAGACATACACAACCCTTTTGTAGAGGCAAAACACAAAAACCATGCAGACTGGCATATGCCAGCAGAGAAAAAGAGTGGTGCCCTGGGCACATCACTCTGAAAAGTAAAAGTTTAAACGTTCTTTTCGGCCAGCGCCTGCGCACACGCCCAGGCACTGGCCCACGCCCACTGGAAGTTATACCCGCCGAGCCAGCCGGTCACATCCATCACTTCACCGATGAAGTAGAGGCCCGGCACGTTGCGTGCCTCCATCGTGCGCGAGGAGAGCTCATTCGTGTCGACGCCGCCCAGCGTGACCTCCGCCGTGCGGTAGCCTTCGGTGCCGTTGGGCTGCACGCGCCAGTTTGTCAGGGTCTCTACCAGCGCCTCCTGCTCGCGGCTGTTAAGCTGCTTAAGGGAAACATCCGGGATCTGCCCTAACCCCTGCAAACACTCTACCAGACGCTTCGGCAACTGCATCGCGAGGGTATTTTTCAGGCTCTGATTCGGGTGCGCCGCACGCTGTTCATTGAGGAACGCATCCAGATCGCACTCCGGCAGCAGGTTAACCGTGACGAACTCGCCCGGCTGCCAGTAGCTGGAGATTTGCAGCACCGCCGGGCCGGAGAGGCCGCGGTGGGTAAAGAGCAGGTTTTCGCGGAACACCGTTCCGTCTTCGGCGGTAATAACGGAAGGAACAGAAACGCCAGACAACGTCTGAAGCTGTTCCAGAAGCGGTTTGTGCAGAGTAAAAGGAACCAGTCCCGCACGCGTTGGCAGCACCTTCAGGCCAAACTGCTCGGCAATTTTGTAGCCGAACGGCGAGGCGCCCAGCCCCGGCATCGACAGACCGCCGCTGGCAATGACCAGGTTATCGGCGCTGACGCTTTCGCCGTTGAGCTGCAGCGTATAGCCCTGCTCGTCGCGGGATACGTCCAGCACCTCCGTACGCAGGCGCATTACCACGCCGCCCTTCTCGCACTCGGCCACCAGCATATCGACAATCTGCTGCGCGGAGTCGTCGCAGAACAGCTGCCCCAACGTCTTCTCATGCCACGCGATACCGTGCTTACCCACAAGATCGATAAAATCCCACTGGGTATAACGCGCCAGCGCAGATTTACAAAAATGGCGGTTCTGGCTCAGATAGGCCGCAGGTTCGACATACAGGTTCGTAAAGTTGCAGCGCCCGCCGCCAGACATCAGGATCTTGCGCCCAGGCTTTTTACCGTTATCCAGCAGCAGCACGCGACGACCCGCCTGTCCGGCCATCGCCGCACAAAACATACCCGCCGCACCGGCGCCAATTACCACGGCATCAAACCTTTCCACGTCAAAACCCTCTTTGTTCACTGCCGCGGATTGTAAAGTTTCCTCTGTGGTCACACCAGCGTAAAAAGATATTACAAAGCCATTTCATTGAAATTTAAAGAATATCCTTTCAGGCACTTTTCCCAAATCAGGTGGTATGTCAAAAAAAGTCTATATTTCACTTTGCCCGCCGCGCATTTGTCCTGGATAATGCGCCGCGTTCATGTCCTCAAAATGGCGTAACGTCCTATGCTACATTTGTTTGCCGGCCTGGATTTACATACCGGGCTTTTATTATTGCTTGCTCTGGTTTTTGTACTGTTTTACGAAGCGATCAACGGCTTCCACGACACTGCAAACGCAGTAGCAACGGTTATCTACACTCGCGCAATGCGATCGCAACTGGCGGTCGTTATGGCGGCGGTATTTAACTTTTTTGGTGTCCTTCTGGGCGGACTGAGCGTTGCGTATGCCATTGTGCATATGCTGCCAACGGATCTGCTGCTTAACGTAAGTTCTGGCCATGGCCTCGCTATGGTGTTCTCAATGCTGCTTGCTGCAATTATCTGGAACCTCGGTACCTGGTATTTCGGCCTGCCTGCATCCAGTTCTCACACCCTCATCGGCGCCATTATCGGTATCGGGTTAACCAACGCCCTGATGACCGGTACCTCGGTTGTTGATGCGCTTAACCTGCCTAAAGTACTGGGTATTTTCGGTTCTCTTATCATCTCCCCTATCGTCGGTCTGGTAGTTGCGGGTGGATTGATTTTCATCCTGCGTCGCTACTGGAGCAACACGAAAAAACGTGCGCGTATCCACCTGACGCCAGCAGAGCGTGAGAAGAAAGACGGCAAGAAAAAGCCACCATTCTGGACGCGTATCGCCCTGATCATTTCCGCCATCGGCGTGGCCTTCTCTCACGGCGCGAACGACGGGCAGAAAGGCATCGGTCTGGTGATGCTGGTTCTGATTGGCGTTGCACCGGCGGGCTTCGTGGTTAACATGAATGCCTCCGGTTATGAAATCACCCGAACCCGTGATGCGGTCAATAACGTTGAAACCTATTTCCAGCAGCACCCTGAACTGCTGAAAAAAGCGACCGGCGTTGACCAGCTGATCCCGTCGCCTGAAGCGGGTGCGACCACCGCGCCGGGCGAGTTCCACTGCCACCCGGCAAACGCGATTAACGCGCTGGAACGTGCGAAAGGCATGCTGGGCGATATCGAAAGCTACGACAAACTGGCCGTTGAGCAACGTGGTCAGCTGCGTCGCATTATGCTCTGCATCTCTGACGTGACCGACAAAGTCGCGAAGCTGCCAGACGTGAATGCTGACGACAAGCGTCTGCTGAAGAAACTGAAAAGCGATATGCTCAACACCATTGAGTACGCGCCAATCTGGATCATCATGGCTGTCGCGCTGGCACTGGGTATCGGTACGATGATTGGCTGGCGTCGTGTGGCAACCACCATCGGCGAGAAGATCGGTAAGAAAGGCATGACCTATGCGCAGGGCATGTCCGCGCAGATGACGGCGGCGGTCTCTATCGGTCTGGCAAGCTACACCGGTATGCCGGTCTCCACCACCCACGTACTCTCTTCGTCCGTGGCAGGTACCATGATTGTTGATGGCGGCGGTCTGCAACGCAAAACCGTGACCAACATTCTGATGGCCTGGGTGTTTACGCTTCCGGCGTCTATCCTGCTCTCGGGTGGGTTGTACTGGATTGCGCTGAAGCTGATTTAATCGGCTGAAGGCGACAAAAAAGCGGGTCAGGAAACTGACCCGCTTTTTTTATGCTCAGTGCCAAATCATTAAGGCAATCATACTGACGACGACCAGGCCACACAGGGCGCTGGTCAAAATGAACTGGCGACGCAGGCGCTCGCAGCGGCGGATAAACTCTTCATCGTGATGATCCCGGTAGCGCTGGTAGTAGATATACCCGACCAGGCGCATCTGTTTGCTGGGCTGTCCATGCGAGGTGAAGAACCCTCCACCGTCCACATACTGATAAAGCAACGGATCGCAACCACGAAGTACCACTAACAGCGCACGTAACGATGAGAAGTAGCGCGCCATATTCACTATGCAAACTACGCATAACGCCCAAAACAATGCGACGGTGCTAATCATACATCCTCCCCGGCGTCCGCCCACGAAGCAAGGCTTCTGAGCTACCGCACCCCAATGCCCTGACAGACAGTTCAGTGAAAGAATGACCAAAAGTCGATCCGGTTCGCGTTTTAATATCCGAACGGTTCATTAAATAGTGTAGGAGATCCGTTAATTTTTTTGCCACAAGGTTAATCGTTATCAACACCAAAGCTTGAAAAATATGTTTAACTGGGCCGTAATGAAAGCATCAGACGACGGCTTTCTGTTTAGTCATCGATAACTTAAGGAAGGAGTAACACTATGGCTTACAAACACATTCTCATCGCGGTAGACCTCTCCCCGGAGAGCAAAGTGCTGGTTGATAAAGCAGTATCCATGGCACGCCCTTACAACGCGAAAGTTTCGCTGATTCACGTCGATGTGAATTACTCCGACCTTTACACCGGTCTGATCGACGTGAATCTCGGCGATATGCAAAAACGCATCTCCGAAGAGACACACCACGCCCTGAGCGAGCTGTCCACCAACGCAGGTTACCCGATCACTGAAACCTTAAGCGGTAGCGGCGATCTGGGCCAGGTGCTGGTCGATGCGATTAAGAAATATGATATGGACCTGGTGGTTTGCGGTCATCACCAGGACTTCTGGAGCAAGCTGATGTCCTCAGCGCGTCAGCTGATCAATACCGTTCACGTGGATATGCTGATTGTTCCGCTGCGTGACGAAGAAGACGAGTAAGTGCAAAAAAGCCCGGTGGCGCTAACGCTTACCGGGCCTACAAATGGCACTGAACGTAGGCCGGGTAAGGCGAAGCCGCCACCCGGCTTTTTTATTCCGGCGTACCCGAATAAATATCAAACCGGTGCCCTTTGGTGGTCACCGCGTTGGTCGTCGCAACGTCCGCCAGCGGCGGCGCGTAGTCCGGGCGTTTCACCACCACCCGCTTCGTTGCAAGCTGACGGGCAGGCTCAAGCAGGCCGTCCGCATCCAGATCCGGCCCCACCAGCGACTGAAACACCCGCATCTCTTTTTTCACCAGCGCGCTTTTCTGCTTATGCGGGAACATCGGATCGAGATAGACCACCTGCGGGCGCGGGGTGATATCGGTCAACGCCGTCAGGCTGGAGGCGTGGATCAGCTGTAAACGTTCCTGCAACCACGGGCCGATTTCCGGGTCCGCGTAACCACGAGTCAGGCCGTCATCCAGCAACGCGGCCACCACCGGGTTGCGCTCCAGCATCCGCACGCGGCAGCCGACAGACGCCAGCACAAACGCATCGCGCCCCAGCCCCGCCGTGGCATCCACCACATCCGGAAGATAGCTCCCTTTGATGCCGACGGCTTTTGCAACAGCCTCACCGCGGCCGCCGCCAAACTTGCGCCGGTGCGCCATCGCGCCCCCGACAAAATCGACAAAAATCCCGCCGAGTTTCGGTTCGTCGCGTTTACGTAATTCGAGATGCTCTGGCGTCATCACCAGCGCCATCAGGTTTTCTTCATCGTGCTCCAGCCCCCAGCGGGCGGCCAGAACAGATAAGGCGCCGTCTCCGGCGCCTGTTTCATCCACTAAGCAGATCTTCACGTAGCAATCAGCCTTTGATCCCGTAATGCACAAGCATCGCATCCAGCTGCGGCTCGCGGCCACGGAAGCGTTTGAACAGCTCCATCGGCTCTTCTGAGCCGCCGCGGGTCAGGATGTTATCGAGGAACGACTGACCGGTTTCACGGTTGAAAATCCCCTCTTCTTCAAAGCGAGAGAAAGCATCCGCCGCCAGGACATCGGCCCACAGGTAGCTGTAATAACCTGCCGCATAGCCGCCCGCGAAGATGTGGCTGAACGCGTGCGGGAAGCGGCCCCAGGTTGGCCCTGGAATAACCGCGACCTGCTTTTTAATCTCAGCCAGGGTTTCGAGGATTTTTGCCCCCTGCTCCGGGCTAAACTCGGCGTGCAGGCGGAAGTCGAACAGGCCGAACTCCAGCTGGCGCAGAATAAACATTGCCGCCTGGTAGTTCTTGGCTGCCAGCATTTTATCCAGCAGTTCTTTCGGCAGCGGTTCGCCGGTCTCGTAGTGGCCGGAGATAAACGCCAGCGCGTCCGGCTCCCAGCACCAGTTTTCCATAAACTGGCTCGGCAGCTCGACCGCATCCCACGGCACACCGCTGATACCGGCCACGCCTGCGGTTTCAATGCGGGTCAGCATATGGTGCAGACCGTGACCGAACTCATGGAACAGGGTGATCACTTCGTCGTGGGTGAACAGCGCCGGCTTGCCGTTGACCGGGCGGTTGAAGTTACAGGTCAGGTAAGCGACCGGCTTCTGCAGGGAACCGTCGGCTTTACGCATCTGGCCGACGCAGTCATCCATCCACGCCCCGCCGCGCTTGTTCTCACGCGCGTAGAGATCGAGGTAGAAGCTGCCGCGCAGTTCGTTTTTCTCGTCATACAATTCGAAGAAGCGCACGTCCGGATGCCAGACGTCGATATCAGTACGCTCTTTGGCGGTAATGCCGTAGATGCGTTTCACCACTTCGAACAGGCCGTTAACGGCTTTGTTTTCCGGGAAGTACGGGCGCAGCTGCTCGTCGCTGATGCTGTAGAGATGCTGCTTCTGTTTTTCGCTGTAATACGCGATGTCCCACGGCTGCAGCTCATCCACGCCGAACTCCGCTTTGGCGAAGGCGCGCAGCTGGGCCAGCTCTTTTTCACCCTGAGGACGGGCGCGTTTCGCCAGATCGGTCAGGAAATCGAGCACCTGCTGCGGGTTCTCGGCCATTTTGGTGGCGAGGGATTTGTCCGCGTAGCTGTCAAAGCCCAGCAGCTGTGCCAGCTCGTGACGCAGGGCGAGGATTTCCGCCATCACCGGGCTGTTATCCCACTTACCGGCATTCGGCCCCTGATCGGAGGCGCGGGTGCTGTAGGCGCGGTACATCTCTTCACGCAATGCCTGGTTGTCGCAGTAGGTCATCACCGGCAGATAGCTTGGGATATCCAGCGTTAACAGGAAACCTTCCTGCTCTTTCGCTTCGGCCTGGGCTTTTGCCGCCGCCAGTGCGCTTTCCGGCATACCCGCCAGCTCTGCTTCGTCGGTAATCAGCTTCGTCCAGCCCATGGTGGCGTCGAGCACGTTGTTGCTGTACTGGTTACCCAGCTCAGACAGGCGCGCCGCGATTTCGCCGTAGCGAACCTGCTTCTCTTTTGGCAGGCCAATCCCGGAAAGCTCGAAATCACGCAGGGCGTTATCGACGGATTTTTTCTGTGCGGTGTTCAGTTCGGCATAGTGGTCGCCGTCGCGCAGATCGCGATACGCCTTGTAGAGCCCTTCGTGCTGGCCGACCCAGGTGCTGTACTCGGAGAGCAGCGGCAGGGTTTGTTCGTAGGCTTCACGCAACTCCGGGCTGTTTTTTACCGAGTTGAGGTGGCTTACCGGGGAGAAGATACGCCCCAGCACGTCATCCACTTCGGCCAGCGGCTGACACAGATTTTCCCAGGTGTACGGCCCGCCCTGCGCGACCACGCTTTCTACCGCCGCGCGGCAGTTGTCCAGCGCTTGCGTAACGGCTGGAACCACATGCTCAGGGAGGATTTTAGAAAACGGTGGCAACGAAAAAGGCGTCAGTAATGGATTGGTCATAAACGCTGTCCTGTTGAATTTGATGAATGAAGCGCGCATCCGGCGCTGTGCATATGGTTCAGTAATGGGGTTAAGTGTAGAGGATTTCAATGCCGGGCGTTGCGCTTTCGCGGCCGTGGAAACTTTTCTGTATACTGTGGCGATACGCTCTATTTTTGCCCGATGGCGCTACGCTTATCGGGCCTACGTTGACTACCCGGAACACATTCATCCATGCTCAGTTATCGCCACAGCTTTCACGCAGGCAACCACGCCGACGTCCTCAAACACACCGTTCAGAGCCTGATCATCGAATCACTCAAAGAGAAAGAGAAGCCGTTTCTTTATCTGGACACCCACGCGGGCGCGGGCCGCTATCAGCTGAGCGGCGAACACGCCGAGCGTACCGGTGAATATCTGGAAGGGATCGCCCGTATCTGGCAGCAGGACGATCTGCCTGCCGAACTGGAACCGTACATTGGTGTGGTGAATCATTTCAACCGCAACGGCCAGTTGCGCTACTACCCGGGCTCGCCATTGATTGCCCGTCAGCTGCTGCGTGAGCAGGACAGCCTGCAGTTGACCGAGCTGCACCCAAGCGATTTCCCGTTGCTGCGTTCTGAGTTCCAGAAAGACAGCCGCGCCCGCGTGGACAAAGCCGATGGCTACCTGCAGCTGAAAGCCAAACTGCCGCCGGTCTCCCGTCGCGGCCTGGTGCTGATAGACCCGCCATACGAAATCAAAACCGACTATCAGGCGGTGGTCACCGGCATTAACGAAGGTTACAAACGTTTTGCGACCGGCACCTACGCCCTGTGGTACCCGGTGGTTCTGCGCGGGCAGATCAAGCGCATGATCAAAGACCTGGAAGCGACCGGCATCCGCAAAATCCTGCAGATTGAGCTGGCCGTCCGTCCGGACAGCGACCAGCGCGGCATGACCGCCTCCGGCATGATTGTCATTAACCCGCCATGGAAGCTCGAAGCGCAGATGAACAACGTTCTGCCATGGCTGCATAAAACGCTGGTACCTGCCGGGACAGGTCACGCCACCGTCAGCTGGATCGTGCCAGAGTAATCGCAGCCATCGGTGGAAACTATTGATTTCAGGTATACAATCGCGGCAATTCACGATTAAGGATAAAAGCTATGACTAAGCATTATGACTACATCGCAATCGGCGGCGGTAGCGGCGGCATCGCCTCCATCAACCGTGCGGCCATGTATGGCCAGAAGTGTGCGCTGATTGAAGCCAAAGCGCTGGGCGGCACCTGCGTCAACGTGGGTTGTGTACCGAAAAAGGTGATGTGGCATGCGGCGCAAATCCGTGAAGCCATCCATATGTATGGCCCGGACTACGGCTTTGACACCACCATCAACCACTTCGACTGGGAGAAGCTGATCGCCAGCCGTACCGCCTACATCGACCGCATTCACACCTCATACGATAACGTGCTGGGTAAGAACAACGTAGATGTGATCCACGGCTTCGCCCGGTTTGTGGACGCGAAAACGATCGAAGTGAACGGGGAGACGATCACTGCCGATCATATCCTGATCGCTACCGGCGGCCGTCCGAGCCACCCGAACATCCCGGGTGCCGAATACGGCATCGACTCCGACGGTTTCTTCGAGCTGCCAGCCCTGCCAAAGCGCGTTGCGGTGGTGGGCGCGGGTTATATCGCGGTCGAGCTGGCCGGTGTGATTAACGGTCTGGGCGCTGAAGCGCACCTGTTCGTGCGTAAACATGCGCCGCTGCGCAGCTTTGATCCGCTGATCGTCGACACCTTAGTAGAAGTGATGAACACCGAAGGTCCAACCCTGCATACCAACGCCGTGCCAAAAGCGGTGATTAAAAATGCAGACGGCAGCCTGACCCTGGAGCTGGAAGATGGTCGCAGCCAGACCGTCGACTGCCTGATCTGGGCAATTGGCCGTGAACCGGTGACTGACAATCTGAATCTGGCGGCAACGGGGGTGGGAACCAACGCAAAAGGCTATATCGTCGTCGATAAATTCCAGAACACCAGCGTACCGGGCATTTACGCGGTGGGCGATAACACCGGTGCCGTTGAACTGACCCCGGTGGCCGTTGCGGCGGGGCGTCGCCTTTCCGAGCGTCTGTTCAACAACAAGCCGGACGAGCACCTGGATTACAGCAACATCCCGACCGTGGTCTTCAGCCACCCGCCTATCGGCACCGTCGGTTTAACCGAGCCGCAGGCGCGCGAGCAGTATGGCGACGATCAGGTGAAAGTGTATAAATCTGCGTTTACCGCGATGTATACCGCCGTCACCTCACACCGTCAGCCGTGCCGCATGAAGCTGGTCTGCGTGGGTCCGGAAGAGAAGATTATCGGTATCCACGGCATTGGTTTTGGCATGGATGAGATCCTGCAGGGCTTTGCAGTGGCGCTGAAGATGGGCGCGACGAAGAAAGACTTCGACAACACCGTGGCGATCCACCCCACCGCGGCCGAAGAGTTTGTGACCATGCGCTAGTCCTGATGCCCCTCCACTGAGGGGCATTCTTTTTTACATTCACAAATCGTTGCAAAACGAATGCTCCGAAAAGAGTGATCTACCGCACATATTCCTCCCCATCTACCGAAGCGAATGTCTACGCTTATAAGACGCCCGGATAAACCTGTCTTCAAGAACACCTAACCGGAGGTCCTTATCATTATGTTCAACCAGAAACTACAGGCTAACGAGAACATCGCGTTCGAGATCGCAGAAGAGCTGCGCTACGAGACCGATCCCTGCGAGTTGAAACTGGATGAGATGATTGAGGCGGAGCCGGAGCCAGAAATGATCGAGGGGCTACCCGCCTCCGATGCCCTGACCCCCGCTGACCGTTACCTTGAGCTGTTCGAACATGTGCAGTCAACAAGGCTGTTTGCGGATAGCAAAACCTTTCCCGACTGCGCGCCGAAGATGGATCCGCTGGATATTTTGATCCGCTATCGTAAGGTGCGACGCCACCGGGATTTCGACCTGCGCCAGTTCGTGGAGAATCACTTCTGGCTGCCCGAGACCTATAGCACAGAGTATGTGTCCGACCCGGGGCTGTCGCTTAAAGAGCATATCGACAGCCTGTGGCCCGTGCTGACGCGCGAGCCGCAGGACCATATCCCCTGGTCTTCCCTGCTGGCCCTGCCGCAGGCCTATATCGTCCCCGGCGGACGATTCAGTGAGACCTACTACTGGGATTCCTACTTCTCGATGCTGGGGCTGGCCGAGAGCGGCCGTAACGATCTGCTGAAGTGTATGGCGGATAACTTCGCGTGGCTGATCGAGCGTTACGGTCATATCCCGAACGGCAACCGAACCTACTACCTCAGCCGCTCCCAGCCGCCGGTCTTTGCCCTGATGGTTGAGCTGTTTGAAGAGGACGGGGTGCGCGGTGCGAAGCGCTACCTTGAGCACCTCAAAATGGAGCACGCCTTCTGGATGGACGGCGCGGAGTCGCTACTGCTGAATCAGGCCTATCGCAGCGCGGTGCGTATGCCGGATGGCTCATTGCTGAACCGCTACTGGGATGACCGTGACACTCCGCGCGACGAATCGTGGATTGAGGACGTGGAGACGGCCCGCCATTCCGGTCGACCACCCAATGAGGTGTATCGCGATCTGCGTGCAGGGGCGGCCTCCGGCTGGGATTACTCCTCCCGCTGGCTGCGCGAACCGGGCCGACTGGCCAGCATTCGCACCACGCAGTTTATCCCTATCGACCTGAACGCCTTCCTGTTCAAGCTGGAAAGCGCTATCGCCAATATCTCGGCGTCGAAAGGAGATAAGGAGACGGCTGACCTGTTCCGCCAGAAAGCCAGCGATCGCCGGGCAGCGGTGAACCGCTACCTGTGGGATGAAGAAAATGGCTGCTACCGCGATTACGACTGGCGTCGGGAAAATATGGCGCTGTTCTCTGCGGCGAGCATTGTGCCGCTGTATGTCGGAATGGCGACCCATGAGCAGGCAGAACGCTTGTCTGATGCGGTTAAATCACGTCTGCTCACCCCGGGCGGTATCCTGGCGACTGAGTACGAAACCGGCGAGCAGTGGGATAAACCCAATGGCTGGGCACCGCTGCAGTGGATGGCCATTCAGGGCTTCAAGCAGTACGGCAACGACTCGCTGGGCGATGAGATCGCCTGGAGTTGGCTGCACACGGTGAATCATTTTTATAAGACTCACCATAAGCTGATTGAGAAGTATCACATCGCCAGCAGTACCCCACGCGAAGGGGGCGGCGGTGAGTATCCATTGCAGGATGGCTTTGGCTGGACGAATGGCGTGGTGCGGCGGTTGATTGGGTTGTATGGGGAGCCTTGAGTGGGGTGCGGTCTGGTGCCCTCACCCCGCCCTCTCCCACAGGGTTGAGGGATCCCCATAAAATAATGCCTGCACAGACGGCCCCCTCTCCCTTGGGGAGAGGGCAGGGGTGAGGGGGAACATACGGCTGTGGAGGTCATTCCGTTCACTTTATGTTCCTTGCTACTCTGTTACGGCATGACTTGTGAACGTGCCAGGGTGGCTCAGTCGCCACCACCCTGGCGACCCGGGCTCCCGGCGGTAAATCGCCGCTTCGCGGTGCCTTCGGCTTATTCCTTCCGGCTTATCGGGGACGGGCGGATGTAACGTCCCTGTAAAGCCGCCCTCTCGGCGCATCCATGCGCCTCGCCCCGGCCTGCAGGAAACGCCTCAGCGATTTACAGCCGGACCAGGGCGTCGCTGTAAGCCCTTCATTTTCCTGAAGCAACATTCATCGCTTTCGGTAAAAAATTACTGGGGATCCCTCAGCCCACAGGGAGAGGGAGAAATGGTTAGCGGATCACCTCATAAATGGCAGACTGAATAGCCTGCCATTTTTTTGTGCTGGCATTCGGCTGTGACTCGGCGCGGCGCGTTGCCATATCCAAATCGTGCTGCTGGCGTTTCACCACGGCCGGGACGGTACAAAACGCTTTCAGGTACTGTTTACGCAGGGATGTCAGCGATTCGCCATTCGCCATGGCATGGGTGAGCGTATTGATAAACCGGCGGCACGGCTTCTCTTCCACCATGTGCTGTCGGTAGCGCAACATCAGCTCCAGCACGTCGTCATGGTTGGATGACATCGCCTCTTCGGTCCATGACAGCTTCCAGTCCATTCCACCCTGCAAAAAGAGCTGCGCGATGCGGGTGTCGTTGCGGTTGATGGCCGAGCGGAAATTATTCTCGTCCCAGGTGATGCCCATGCGCGTCAGCGTCTCCCGCGAGGAGGGCGTTTCCCGCATCTCCTGCGGCGCAGGCGTTTCGGTGGCGGCCACTGCAGTCTCTGCTGGCGAGCTGCTGGTCACCAGCCAGAATCCTCCCACAACAATCGCAATGACCATCACGCCCACTGCGCCCCATAACACGCCGGAGATGAGCTGCTCGCGTTGTTCTGGCGTGCGCGGGGCGCGCTGGGTCGGTTTTTCGATGGTGTCACGTACTTCAAATAGATCCCCGCCGGTGACCCGATCCCTTTTCTGTGCTTTTTCCCAGAAAGCGTGCAGTTCGCTGGCATCCACCGCCATTATCCCGGCCGGGTTGACGCGGGTTCGCCCCTCTTCAAACGCACGCTGAACGGGCCGGGTGATTTGGGTGTAGTAGTTGTCGAGTAGCTGAATTTGCGCCGAGGTTAACGCTTTCTGAACGGTAAGGCTGTTGCGGATCTGGCGGATGTCATAAAGGAAGGTTTGCAGCGTTTTGCGCGGCTCCACCAGCAACGTCAGCATGGACGGATCGCTGAACAGCGACGCGTAGTAGCGGCTGTACTCTTTTTTATCCACCAGCATCTGGGCCAGCTCGCTGAACATCATGCCGCTTAGCACATCGTTGATGTCGCCAAGCTTCAGCCAGCGCCGCACGCGGTCAGCGTTAAACAGGGTCTTCAGGTGGTTGTTCAGACGGACCTGATCGGGCCACGCCTGCTGGATAAGCCCTTTAATCATCAGTTCAATTGCACGCACCTGCTTGTGCGCCTGCTGCTGTTCAAGATCGCTGCCCGGCGCCAGCTCGGTACTGTAAGTGAGAAGAGGCTGTTGCAGACGTAGATGTTCCAGCGCGGTGACAAACCGCATTGCCGCAATAAGCTGATTTTCACTGACATCCTGCCCGCTTTCATACTGCGGTACGCGCTGCTGCAACAGGCGCAGTTGCAGGGTAAATTCTGACATCTCGGCATCGTTCAGGTTGAGCTTCTTCGCCACGGCCCCCCATCCGCCCAGGCCTAAACGGGCGCTATCCAGCTGCTCCAGAAACCAGCGTGGATCTTTTCCCTCAGAAACATGTACATTCAGGAGAAGCAATATTTCCACAGAGGCCTGACGAATGACCGCCAGACAGTGTTCAAACTGTTCGCGGTTATGGTGTGATGTGCTGAGCGTCATTGTTTTCCTTAAAAGACCACGAAGACATCCAAAAGGGGCCCGGAACGGCCGTTTTTCTTTTTATTTATACGCGCTTAACCATACCTGACTTTCTGTTGAAATAAAGTGACAGTCCTAAAATCATTTATATTGTTTCAGGAGAATCTGAATGCCTCAGCTAACCACCTCGCGTCTTATCTGCTCGCCGTTACAGGAAGATGACTGGCCCTTTTTTCTGGCGCTACAGCAAGACCCGGATGTGATGCGCTTTGTCGCGCAGGATCGCACTGTGGCGGACATTCGTGAGGCCTTCGACTCCCGACTGACGCCATGGACGCCCGGCTGCATGCACTGGCTCTGCCTCGTGGTTCGCGATAACGCCAGCCAGACTCCGCTGGGGGTGACCGGCTACCAACACCACGAAGCGGATTGTGCCGAAGTCGGTTTCCTTTTCGCTCCCTCGGCTCAGGGAAAAGGCTACGGCTTTGAATCCCTGCAGGCACTCTGTGATTATGCCTTCCACCAGGGGGGGATCCGCCGCCTCACCGCCACCGTCACGGCAGGGAATATCGCCTCCCGGCGTCTGCTGGAAAAAGCCCGCTTCCGGCTGGAGGGTGAGCTGCGTGAGAGCTATTACCTTGGCGGCCGCTGGCATAATGACTGGCTATTCGGTTTATTACAGCGCGACTATCTGGAAAATATCAGCTGAGCAACGGCCATTTGGCGGATATGTCTCGTGCCGTATTTCCTCTACAGTAGCGTCTGAAAGAGGAAAATACCATGTTGAAGCTATCTTCTGCTGCCGTTGAATTAATTAAAAAACAGCAAGGGCTGTCTCTGGAAAAATACCGTGATGAGCACGGTACTGAGGTTATTGGGTATGGTCACGTTATTCAGCAATGGGAGAAGTTCCATGGTCTTATTACCGTTGCTGAAGCAGAGCGCTTGTTAGATAACGATATTCAGATTTATGAGACGTTAATTCAGGAAAATATCGCCCAGCCATTAACGCAACACCAGCACGATGCGCTGGTGTTGTTAATGTTCAGTTTTAGTGACACACCGTGTCCGATAAACGCCATCGCTCAGGCGGTGAGCCGGGTATAGCACATTGCCGCCTGCGTGCGATTTTTAACATCCAGCCGCCGGAAAAGTGACTCCAGATGGGCCTTTACCGTTGCCGCACTGATATTGAGCGTGCGGCCAATCTCTTTATTCGACTCCCCGGCGGCCAGTAACTTGAGCACTTCACGCTGGCGCTCGCTTAAGGATAACAACGCCTGGTGTGACGCCTGCTGCGCAAGCCATTCGCCGGGAAAACAGACCATCCCCCGGGAGACCGAATCCAGCACTGCGGCAAACCGCTCGGGACTGGCATTACGGGGAATAATCGCCTTCACGTTGCGCTGAAACATCTGTTCAGCCCATCGGGTCTCTTTTTTCGTCAGCACCATCACGACACGTATCGCAGGGAAACGCGTGATAATGTCTTTCAGAAAGCTGATGCCCTCATTCTGAATTAATGCGCCGTCAATCATGACGATAGCGGATGGCGACGCGGACAACTGCGCCCATAATTCATCTGCCTGACGGGTTCCTGTCATATTTATTTCAGGAATTAACGTCTGCAAACTGTTTATCGCTCCATGAATAAATATCGACTGCCTGTCAAACATGATTACTCGCATCGTTTTTCTCCCTCTGAGAATAGCGAGGGGGGATTGTATAGAGGCGTTATTTGAGAAAAAACTCAATGAACGGAGAGGTTACAAATTCATCGCCGTTCTTTATATCTGCCCGTATCTGGACACATCTCTTTTAAGGATTTCCTTAAGAGGTTCCGTCCCCTTAAGGAGGCGTATTACAGGAACATCCCACCAGACACTTCAATACGTTGCGCATTCATCCAGCCCAGTTTGTCGCTGAGCAGCGCGGCGATGGCATCACCAATATCATCCGGCAGGCCAACACGCCCCAGCGCGGTTTGCGACGCAAGCAACTGATTAAGCTGCGCGTCATCGCGTACGCGTCCGCCGCCAAAATCGGTCTCAATTGCCCCCGGCGCGATGATATTGACGGAGATCCCGCGTGCGCCCAGCTCTTTGGCCTGATAGCGGGTCAGTACTTCCATCGCCCCTTTCATGGCCGCATAGGTCGCGGAGCCTGGCTGTGTAAAACGCGCCAGCCCGCTGGAGACGTTGAGGATCCGTCCGCCATCTTTCAGCAACGGCAGCAGGCGCTGGGTCAGGAAAAACGGCCCTTTTAAATGTACATTCATTACCTCATCGAACTGCGCTTCTGTCGTCTCGGTATAGGGGGCGTATAAACCCGTTCCGGCATTGTTCAATAAATAATCAAAGGTATCACGCTGCCAGACGGTTCGGAGAGTTTCCTGCAACTGTTGAGCAAAATGTTCGAAATGGGTGATATCTCCGACGTTAAGCTGTAATGCCGCCGCGTTTACCCCTTTTCCCTGAATTTCTTGCACAACATCCAGCGCATCCTGCTGATTGTGATGATAAGTCAGGACAATACCTGTTCCCTCTGCTGCCAGCTTCAGGGCCGCGTTTTTACCCAAACCACGGCTACCACCGGTCACTAAAGCGATACGTTCAGTCATAAGAAACCTCATTTCGGTTGTCAGGGAGATTGAGAAAGAGCTTATTAGCTGATAGAAGATCAATAAAGATGTGACAGAACGCTTCACTGTTTCATTTACAACAACAATGAGCGCTACCGATGGATAAAATTAACGCAATGCAGTTGTTTGTTCGGGTCGCGGAGCTGGAGAGTTTTTCCCGCGCAGCGGAGACGTTGACCCTGCCAAGAGGCAGCGTGTCGCGGCAGATTCAGGCGCTGGAAAATCGCCTGGGCACCCAACTGCTGCACCGCACCACGCGCCGCGTCAGCCTCACGCAGGACGGCATGGTCTATTACGAACGGGCAAAAGATCTGCTGGCGAACCTTGATGAACTGGACGGTATGTTTCAGCACGATCCCTCCAGTATCAGCGGGCGGCTACGCGTCGATATGCCGGTGGGAGTTGCACGAAATTTAGTCATCCCCAAACTGCCTGCGTTTTTGCAGCAGTATCCGGGAATTGAACTGGAGCTCAGCAGCAGCGATCGTCTGGTGGATGTGATCCGCGAGGGGTTCGACTGCGTGGTGCGCGTCGGCACCCTGAAAGATTCCGGGCTTATCGCCCGCCCGCTGGGCAAGCTTACGGTTATCAACTGCGCCAGCCCGGATTATCTGACGCGGTTTGGTTATCCGGAAACGCTGGACGATTTGGCCTCACATGCGGTAATCCACTACGCCGCGATGCTGGGCACGCGCCCGCAGGGCTTTGAGTTTTATAACGGCAGTGCGACCCAGTGGGTTAAAACGGGCGGCGTCTTAACGGTCAACAGTACCGAGACGTACCATGCCGCCTGCATCGCCGGGCTGGGTATTATCCAGGTTCCCCGCGTGGGCGTTCGTGATTCTCTGCGCACGAAAAAGCTGATTGAAGTTCTGCCGCAATACCGGGCTGAACCCATGCCGGTTTCCCTGATTTATCCCCACCGCCGTAACCTCTCCCGCCGGGTACACCTGTTTATGGAGTGGCTTACGGAAATCACAAAAGCTTACGTGGATTAGTCGCAAGCTATAATTCAATGACATCCAGCTCAACGAAAAGGAAAAAACACGTGACGCCGGAAAATAACCCGCAACGACCGACTCAACAATTAGATTACGATCCCATCAAGAAGATGGAGACTGGGCCCGAAGAGCCCAGCACACCCGGCAAAGCCAGCAAAGCGCTGGGGACGGTCACTACGCTGGCAGAGAGAGTTCAGCAGATCCCCATGATTGCGCACCTGATACGCGCCGCGGAACGTTTCAACGACCGGATGGGGAATCAGTTTGGTGCAGCGATTACCTATTTTTCCTTTTTGTCGATGATCCCGATCCTGATGGTCTCGTTCGCGGCAGCCGGTTTTGTGCTCGCGTCTCATCCGACGCTGCTGCAGGATATTTTCAATAAGATCCTGAATAACGTCAGTGACCCGACCCTCGCCACCACGCTAAAAAGCACCATCAATACTGCCGTGCAGCAGCGCACCACGGTGGGTATTGTCGGTTTGCTGATTGCACTCTATTCCGGTGTGAACTGGATGGGTAACCTGCGTGAGGCCATTCGCGCCCAGTCGCGCGAAGTATGGGAGCGTAAGCCTCAGGATCAGGAGAAAATTTGGGTTAAGTATTTCCGCGATTTTGTTTCGCTGATTGGTCTGCTGGTGGCGCTGGTCGTCACGCTCTCCATCACCTCGGTCGCCGGTTCCGCGCAGCAGATGATTATCTCCGCGCTCTATCTTGATTACATCGACTGGCTCAAGCCTGCGTGGCGCGGCATCGGGCTGGCGATTTCCATTTTCGCCAACTACCTGCTGTTCTTCTGGATCTTCTGGCGCTTGCCGCGTCATCGTCCGCGCAAAAAAGCGCTGATCCGCGGAACACTGCTCGCGGCAATAGGCTTTGAGGTGATTAAAATCGTGATGACTTATACCCTGCCGTCACTGGTGAAATCCCCTTCTGGCGCCGCGTTTGGCTCCGTTCTGGGGCTGATGGCGTTCTTCTACTTCTTCGCCCGCCTGACGCTGTTCTGCGCGGCGTGGATTGCTACCGCCGAATACAAAGGCGACACGCGCATGCCGGGGAAAACCCACCGCTAATTCCCCCTTTCGGGCTGAAAGTTTCAGCCCGATTCATCATTTCAGCATATATATCCAGTCCGTAACTTTTATTTAACTGAAAACCAGTTTTATCCACTGATATTTAAAATCTGTGAAGCATTTCATGGAAGTGTTTTGGCTGGCCTGAACATTATCCGCTTTTTGTTGCTTTTATCACCGGTTCGCGGCTTTGTTACAGATTGAAATGTCGCTTTTGCTGTGCGTAATATGGCCTTTCGTCCGACATAAAATAAGAAAATATTATGCAAGCAACCGCCACAACACTCGATTCCGGGAGCGAAAACGTTCCGGTCAACTCACGCAATAAAGTTGTCGTCGCCTCGCTGATTGGCACCGCCATCGAGTTCTTCGACTTTTACATTTACGCCACCGCGGCGGTCATCGTCTTCCCGCATATTTTCTTCCCGCAGGGCGACCCGACGGCGGCCACGCTACAGTCTCTGGCAACCTTTGCTATCGCCTTCGTCGCGCGTCCGATTGGCTCTGCGCTGTTTGGTCATTTTGGCGATCGCATCGGGCGTAAAGTGACGCTTGTGGCCTCGTTGCTGACGATGGGTATTTCTACCGTCGCCATCGGCCTGCTGCCCACCTACGAGACCATTGGCATTCTGGCACCGGTGCTGCTGGCGCTGGCGCGTTTTGGTCAGGGTCTGGGTCTGGGCGGTGAATGGGGCGGCGCGGCACTGCTGGCGACCGAGAACGCCCCGGCGCGTAAACGGGCGCTGTATGGCTCCTTCCCGCAGCTTGGCGCACCGATTGGCTTCTTCTTTGCGAACGGCACCTTCCTGCTGCTCTCCTGGTTGCTGACCGATGAACAGTTTATGAGCTGGGGCTGGCGTATTCCGTTCGTCTTCTCGGCCGTACTGGTGCTGATTGGTCTGTATGTTCGCGTTTCTCTGCACGAAACGCCGGTGTTCGCGAAAGTGGCGGCGGCAAAAAAACAGGTAAAAGTGCCGCTGGGCACGCTGCTGACTAAACATGTCCGCGTGACCGTGCTGGGCACCTTTATCATGCTGGCTACCTATACGCTGTTCTATATCATGACCGTCTACTCCATGACGTTCAGCACCGCTGCCGCGCCGGTTGGGCTGGGTCTGCCGCGTAACGAAGTGCTGTGGATGCTGATGATGGCGGTGATTGGGTTTGGCGTCATGGTGCCGATTGCCGGCCTGCTGGCGGATAAATTTGGCCGTCGCTCCAGCATGATCACCATCACGACGCTTATCATTCTGTTCGCCCTGTTTGTCTTCCCGCCGCTGTTAGGCTCGGGCAGCCCGGCGCTGGTGATGGCGTATCTGTTGATTGGTCTGAGCCTGATGGGATTAACCTTCGGCCCGATGGGCGCGCTGCTGCCGGAGCTGTTCCCGACGGAAGTGCGTTATACCGGCGCGTCGTTCTCCTATAACGTCTCGTCGATTCTGGGAGCGTCCGTTGCACCGTACATCGCCACCTGGCTGCAGGCAAATTATGGCCTGTTCTACGTGGGCGTGTATCTGGCGGCCATGGCGGCACTGACGCTGATTGCGCTGCTGCTGACGCACGAGACTAAGCATCAGGCGCTTTAAGCTAATGCCGGGTGGCGCTGCGCTTACCCGGCCTACATTTGAATCGTAGGCCGGGTAAGGCGTAGCCGCCACCCGGCAACAACAGACCGCACCTTACCTCTTCATCTGTGACAAAATCGTCCGGCACTGATTGGCTTCCCCTTCTGATGGCGAAATCAACGCCAGCAGCGCCGCGGCTGGCGTGACCAGCGTTGCGAGCGCTGCCGCCACCGCACCGCGTGCAATCAGCGGCCCGGGTTTTACCCCCGCCTGCGGATTTTTGAAGGTGCCGCGCACGTAGAGCGGCGAGCGCAGGGTGATGATACGGATCCCTTTGCTTTCCGGGTCGATGGTTAAATCAAGCTGCTCAGAGGCCATGCTGGCGGTTCCGGTCACGTTGATTACCGCGTTTTCCGTGTCGAAGGCAAAAATCTGCGGCCGCGCCACGCCGTTAACCAGATCCAGATTCGCCGCCGCGCAGTTCACCCGCACCTCATCATCACCAAAGATCTGCCCGATGATGTAGTTCCCGACGTTCAGCCCCAGGATCTCCATCAGGTTGCGGCTCACCAGCCCGTCGTTCATCAGTAGCTTGAGGTTGCCGTTACTGCTCCCGAGCAGCGCTGCCACGGAGTTCCCCACCCCGCGAATGTCCGCGTCACCGTTCATTTCACCGAGGGTTTTCTGCATCAGCTCCACGTTGGGCATCAGCTCTTTCAGCTTAAGCCTGCGCGCCTGTATATCAGCCCGACCCTGCATCGGCTTTTTATCGCCTTCCAGATGAATGTTCGAGGAGATGGTTCCGCCCGCCATGCCAAACTTCAGCGGCTGCAGACGCAGGTCGGCATTTTTAAGCAGAATATGGGTTGAGAGGTTGCTGATCGGCAGCGTGCTGCCGTGCTCGATTTTTCGCCCTTTGAAGCGCACATCCGCATCCATTACATCCCACTTGTCGGTTTCAAAGCGATCGTAGGGCAGCACTTTCCCCGCGGGCTGAAGGTCTTTTTTGACCTCTTTCGACTTCGTGCCTTTGCCGGAATCGACGCCGATCAGAGGGCCCAAATCGGCAAGCCTCAGCTGGCGGGACTCCACATCCCCTTCCAGTTTCGGACGCGGTTTGCCGGTGGTGTAGGTCAGCGTACCGTGGATATCGCTGTCGCCGATACGGCCGTTGAAATCCCGATAGTCAAAGACAGACGATTTTTCCGTATCGAGTTTGGCCACCAGATGCCCGTCCGTCTCAAACGGCGGCGTATCCGGCAGCAGCACGCCGGTGAGTTCGTAGAGCTCCCCCAGCGAATCTCCGGCGAACTTCAGCCGCAGATCGACCCCGCCCATGTTCATTGGATCGTTGACCGTGCCGGTAAAGGCGACTCGCGTGTTGCCGGAGCGGAAGTCCGCCTGCACCGGGAACGGGGTACCTGCGCTTCGCAGCGCCAGCATGCCGCCAATTTTACCGGTGCCGGTCAGTGGCTGTCCGTTGTAGCGCCCGGTGGCCCGCAGGCCGAAAACGTAATCGCCCGCCCTGGCGTTATCCCCTTTCGCTTTGGTGCCGGTCACTTCACTGAACGGCAGCGGCTTACCCAGCGGATCGACCAGGATCTCCACGTCGGCCTTGCTGACTTTATCGTCGATGGCGATCCGCCCGCGATCGAACAGAATGTTATCGAGACGGAATGACCACGAAGAGGGCTGGGCATTGGGATCTTTCTCGCCGCTGCTGGCGAGGTTAAAGGTCCAGTTATTGTTTTTTTCCGAGAGACGGATCAGGCGTGCATCGGGCTGCTGAAGCTTGATCCACGGCAGGTAGACGGTTTTTGTCAGAAGCGCTAACGGCGCCAGCGTGGCTTCAACCCGCGGAAGATGCACCATGGTGACGGCAGGAATATCCGGCGGATTGCCCAGAACGATGTCGTCGGCGTGAACGTGCGGCCAGGGGATCCAGCTTCGCCAGCCGGTCTCTTCTTTC
Organism: Enterobacter sp. Lyrl_3; assembly: GCF_051948675.1. Taxonomy (NCBI): domain Bacteria; kingdom Pseudomonadati; phylum Pseudomonadota; class Gammaproteobacteria; order Enterobacterales; family Enterobacteriaceae; genus Enterobacter; species Enterobacter sp. Lyrl_3. The sequence continues at coordinate 23,921 of NZ_JAYJLI010000022.1, read as the reverse complement.
TGACGCTCCCAGACCACGCCCAAATCACCGCGTATCGCGAAGGGGCGGTTCAGTTCAGTTGAGACTTTCTGGTTGATGGTCGGCTTAAGACGGTTCCAGTCGAATGTCGCAATAACGATGATAGCGACCACGATCAACAACAAGAAAATCCCTGCTGTCCAGGAGATTACCCTGGTTGTTTTAGTCATTTTGATCCCCTTTTCCTGATGACCTGTCCTGTAAAACTATAGTCCAGACAAAGGGAAACGGGCGGTTCAGAGGTTGGTTATCACACCGTCGAGGGTATCCATGGGCACCGGACGTGAGAGGTAATAGCCTTGCGCGGCGGCGGCGGGTGAGTTTTGCACATCGCGCCACTCTTCCAGCGTTTCCACACCTTCCACAATGACGCCTTTGCAATAGCGGTTCATCAGCTGCAATAACAGCGTAAACAGATTCCGCCCTTCCGGGGTCTGGCGCAGCATAATGAACAGATCGCGGGCCACTTTGATGTAGTCGTAACGCACTTCGCTGAGGGCGGAGAAGTTCGCCATGCCGGTGCCAAAGTCATCCAGCCACAGGGGGCCAAATTCACACATCGAGGCAAAGGAGGATTCCTGCGGCAGGCGGACATGCTCTACCAGTTCAAAGCGCATCCACGGCAGGGTGGCGATAAGCTCCTGCAACTTCGCGTTCTGGCGCAGCGCCAGCAGGGTTGGGCCATCCACGTTGACCGAGGCCAGAATATCGTGCTGTTCGAAAAAGGCCTTTTTCGTTTCCAGCATGCGCAACTGCTCTTCCAGCACGTCCAGGCGCTGGCGCACGGCGACTTCGGCAAAATAGCGGTCCGGCGCGATACGCTGTGAAGGGTTAGAGGGGTGTGTAACGACCGTCAAAATTTCAATCGCCATCAGTCGACCGTCGGTACGATAGATCGGCTGGTAGGTATACACACGCTCACATTGCAGCCAGTAGCGATGCTCCTGCAAGTTCTCAATACTTGCCTCAGGCGTAGTGCTCAGCCGCTGGATAACCTGCTCTGACTTCATTTCAGATGTCCTGTTGTTGGGATGGCCTTTCTGGACTCGTCACTGGGTTATCGGCGCGATAATTGAGAACTTTATGTTCAATTCACCGGGAAAATGAAATTAAGATGACAGAAATGAACAGGAACACGCGCTGGTTCAAAAAAAATAATGGAACGATGTTTTAATATAGTTGACCTGATAATTCACACAGCGCACACTGCTTTTAAATACTCTGTTCAGGTTCATGATTATGTCCAAAAAAATTGCCGTTATTGGCGAATGCATGATTGAGCTGTCACAAAAAGGCGCGGACGTTAGCCGCGGTTTTGGTGGCGATACCTTAAACACCTCCGTGTATATTGCCCGTCAGGTGCCGCCGGAGGCCCTCACCGTGAACTACGTCACCGCACTGGGTACGGACAGTTTCAGCCAGCAAATGCTGGACGCCTGGCAGAGCGAACACATTGATACCTCGCTGATTCAGCGCATGGAAAACCGCCTGCCGGGTTTGTATTACATTGAAACCGATGATACCGGCGAGCGCACCTTCTACTACTGGCGAAACGAAGCCGCGGCCAAATACTGGCTGGAAAGCGACGACGCAGCCGCCATTTGCGAAACGCTGGCGACGTTTGATTATCTCTATCTGAGCGGGATTAGCCTCGCCATCTTAAGCCCGACCAGCCGTGAAAAGCTGCTGTCGCTGCTGCGCGAATGCCGCGCCAATGGCGGGAAGGTCATTTTTGATAACAACTACCGTCCTCGCCTGTGGGCCAGCCGTGAAGAGACGCAGCAGGTTTACCAGCAGATGCTGCAGTGCACCGACATCGCGTTCCTGACGCTCGACGACGAAGATGCCCTGTGGGGCGAGAAGCCTGTTGATGAGGTTATTGCGCGCACCCAGGCTGCTGGCGTGAGCGAAGTGGTGATTAAGCGCGGCGCGGCATCGTGCCTGGTGGCCGTAGCAGGTGAGGCGGTGATTGACGTCCCGGCGGTGAAACTGGCGAAGGACAAAGTGGTGGATACTACGGCGGCGGGTGATTCCTTCAGCGCGGGCTATCTGGCGGTGCGCCTGACGGGCGGCACGCCTGAAGCGGCTGCACAGCGCGGGCACCTGACGGCCAGCACGGTGATCCAGTATCGCGGGGCGATTATTCCGCGTGAGGCGATGCCTGCTTAAATAAGGTGCGGGCTGATGCCCTCACCCTGACCCTCTCCCACCGGGAGAGGGAATTTTTTGGATTACTGCCCCTGTGGAATATCCGTCGCGTCCTGATGCAGATCATCAGACGTTGCCGCCTGTGTAGGTTGCGGCGCGGCGGTCATGATTGAATCCCATGTCGCCTGCAGCTCCTTCATGTTGTATTCCGGCTCGCCTTTCGGCTGCAGAAGGACTAATCCCATATCCTGCGACAGCTGCTGACGTAAATCCTGATTTAACATATCGACGGTCAGCCCATTCAGGAAGTCCTGACGGAGCTTCTGGTACTGTTCCGGTGCGATGTCCACCACCTGATTCTGCAAGGAGCGAATACGCTGGCTGATCAGGATATCCGTATCGGCGCGGGCATAGGTGGCAAACAGCTTCTGCAGTTCCAGCTTTTTCTGCGCGACCAGCGCGTTGAACTCTTCTTCAGACAGGCCCTCTTTGCGCACTTTTGCCAGCTCTTTCGCCACCACGCCCAGATTGGCATTCAGCTTATCGCCAGGCGATTCGATATTAATGGCGCACTGGGCGCGCTGGAACAGCACCCGGCAGTCGAAGCCCAGCGCAATGTTCTTCACGCTGTTCTTACTGAGGCTCTGCTGAACGTGCCAGAACAACGCCTCACGCGTCAGATCCGCACGCCAGTAGCGCAGCAGCGCGGCGGATTCGCGGATAGGCTGCCAGGCGGTATCCCACATCATGGAGAGCCGGTCCTGACGCACGGCATCAGTGGAGATGCTGACTGGCTCCGTCCGCAGCGGGGAGAGCGTCGGGACAGGAGCAGGCGTTTCACGCTTGCCTTTCAGCTCGCCGAAGGCTTTGTTGATCTGCTCAACCACCGCGCGGCTATCCACATTCCCGACCACGATCAGCGTCATCGCGTCCGGGGTGTACCATTTCTGATAGAACGATTTTACCTGTTCGGCATCGACCGGCTGTTTCAGCGGCTCTGCCGGATCGTGCCCAAGCAGCGCTGAGCCTTTCAGGCGATAACGCCACCAGCCCTCTTTGGTATCCGCAGGCCAGGTCGCCACCATATCGCTGTTGCTCAGCGCATAGTTAACGGTTTCCGGCGTGATAGCCAGATTGCCAGTGGCATCGGAGAGATACGTAAGGGCTTCTTTGAGCAGATCGTTACGGTTATTCGGCAGGCTCAGGTTAAACATGGTGTAGTCATACGAGACGACGGCTGGCGGCAATGGACGCTTCGGATCAATGCCCTGCTGCCAGAGCGAACGCACCTGAACAGCCTGTAAACTGCCGCTCTGGGTGAGCGCCAGTCGGGGAATAAAATGGCTAAAGCCGGTCTGCTGGGTGCTTTCAGTGAGGGAGCCGGTATTCACAGACAGACGGATCTCAATACGATCGCTGGGACGCTGCGGCGTGGCTAACACCTGCCACTGAAAACCATTCGCCAGGGTCCCTTGTTGCCATGCCGGGTCTGGCTGGAGCGCATCTGCCTGCACATAACTGGCTGCTGCCATCATCAGCAAACCGCCGGTTAAGAGTCGAATTTTTGTGCCCTGCATGTGAACCCCTGATCAACATTCCTGGTTAAAAAGAGTGTCTCGCGACGCGCTTCACTCTAAAAGATGACGATGAAAACACGTCGATTAGACCGCGCGTTCGGCAAAACGTCACGGTGAGAAGTGCAATATACCCAAAAAAAATCTTGTCGAATTATGACAGGTACGAACAGTCATTATGCGCAGGAGCCCGCATTCCGACAAGGGAATGCGGGAATTTAGCGGGAAATCAGGAGGATAAACCCGGGTTTTTGCTATCAGAAGAGCGATTATTCAGCGTATCGTCGAGCTTTTTGTGATCCAGCTCTTTAACCCATTTTGCCACCACAACCGTGGCCACGCCGTTACCCACCAGGTTGGTTAACGCACGCGCTTCAGACATAAAGCGGTCAATACCGAGAATCAACGCCAGACCGGCCACCGGCAGATGTCCCACAGCGGAAATGGTCGCCGCCAGCACGATAAAGCCACTGCCCGTTACGCCCGCAGCCCCTTTCGACGAGAGCAGCAGCACCACCAGCAGGGTGATCTGATGGAAGATATCCATATGGCTATTGGTTGCCTGTGCAATAAACACTGCCGCCATGGTCAGGTATATCGAGGTACCGTCGAGGTTAAAGGAGTACCCTGTCGGGATCACCAGCCCCACCACCGATTTACGACAACCCAGCTTCTCCATCTTATCGAGCATGCGCGGCAGCGCCGACTCAGAGGAGGAGGTTCCCAGCACAATCAGCAGCTCTTCGCGGATATAGCGGATAAATTTGAAGATGCTGAAACCGGCCGCGCGGGCAATCGAACCCAGCACCACCACCACAAACAGAATACAGGTGATATAGAAGCAGATAATCAGCTGGCCGAGCTGTACCAGCGTGCCGACGCCGTATTTACCGATGGTGAACGCCATTGCCCCGAAGGCACCAATCGGCGCCAGGCGCATGATCATATTGATGATGCCGAAGATGACCTGCGAGAAGCTTTCAATGACGTTAAAGATCAGCTGGCCTTTGCTGCCCAGACGATGCAGGGCAAAACCAAACATGACGGCGAACAGCAGCACCTGCAGAATGTTTCCGCTGGCAAACGCCCCGATCACACTGCCGGGAATGACGTCCAGCAGGAAGGCGACCACGCCCTGATCTTTCGCCTGCTCAGCGTAAACCGCCACCGCTTTGGCATCCAGCGTCGACGGGTCGACGTTCATGCCAGCGCCAGGCTGCACCACGTTAACAATGATCAGACCGATAATCAGTGCCAGGGTGCTGACCACTTCGAAGTAAAGCAGCGCCACTGCACCGGTACGCCCTACCGCCTTCATGCTTTCCATGCCAGCGATACCGGTCACCACCGTACAGAAGATCACCGGGGCGATGACCATTTTAATGAGCTTAACGAACGCGTCGCCAAGCGGTTTCATTTGCGCACCCAGTTCCGGGTAGTAGTGACCCAGTAAAATACCGATTGCGATGGCTGTCAGGACCTGGAAATAAAGACTTTTGAAGAGTGAGGTTTTCATAGAATGTCCTTGGGAAGAAAAACCACAGGCTTTGTAAGGTTATGGTTAACCTGCGGCTCTAAAATAACACCCGTATAACAGGACAGAAATAAACTCAGTTCAAATTTGAAACACAAATGTTAAGAACTTTGAGCTGGCTCGCACAAGCCAGCAACAAAATTACACTTTTGCGTTATTGCCAGCGCCGGAAAGGTACCGTTGTTCAAAGACATCCGACGGGACGGCACGGGCAAACAGGAAGCCCTGGCCTTTCCCGACACCCGCCTCAGCCAGCCAGCGGCGCTGCGCTTCCGTTTCGATACCCTCAGCAATCAGATTCAGGTTGAGACTACGCGCCATCTGAATAATGGCCTGCACCATGCTGCTGTCTTCCGGCAGCCCATCGACAAACGCTTTGTCGATTTTCAGGACATCCACCGGCAGCGTTTTCATGTGCTGAAGCTGACGCAGTCCGGCATAGCCCATGCCAAAATCATCCAGCGCGATGCGGATACCGGCGTTGCGCAGCGGTTTGAGGATCGCGACCGCCTCATTCGGGTCGTCAATACGGCGGCTTTCCGTCACTTCCAGAATCAGCGTATCCGGCTGGATCCGGTAGCGATTGATGAGCTCCAGCATCTCCGAGACCATAGTGGGATGCATCAACTGCAGGGCAGAGAGATTGACCGACAGCGGCAGGTTGACACCACGCTCCTGCCAGGCGGCAAGCTGGCGGCATGACTCCTCAAGCACCCAGTAGCCCACCGTGACCATCAGACCACAGGACTCAATACGTTCGATTAACCCTTCCGGCAGCTCCCAGCTGCCATCCGGCTGCTGCACGCGCAACAGCGCTTCCGCGCTTTCCACTTCACCCGTCAGCAAATTGACCTGCGGCTGGAGCCAGAGGGCAAAATGGTGGTTATCCAGCGCGGTGAGGATGTCGCTCTCTTCCGTAAGACGCTGCTGCGCCTTTTCCATCTGATCCGGGTCGAAGAACTGGATCTGGTTTTTCCCTTTGCGACGGGCGGTGAATGCCGCCGAGAAGGCGCGACGATAGAGCTGCTCTGCGGTCAGATCGCCATAGAACATGGCAATCCCGATACTGGCGCTGGGGCGAAGCTGAATACCCTGAATGGGCAGCCGCTCATTAATGACAGTGAGTACTTGCTGACCTAACGTGATCGCATGCCACGGCTCTTTCACGCCGTTCGCAATCACCACCAGGTCATAACCGCTGACCTGAGTCAGCACCATACGTGGAGCAAGTACCGATTTAACCTTTTCGACCAGCGTCAGCAACAGCATTTCACGCTGGCTCTCCTTGAGCACCCCAGCGGTATCCTGCAGGGTTTCACAGGCGATGACCATCAGCGCCGTGGTCTGCTGGCGCGCCACGGTCTGCTCCAGCATCGCCATCAGGAACGCTTTATTAGGCAGCTCCGACACCGGGAAACGGGTGGCGCTACTGTTCAGTTCATCCTGCTGACGCTGAATGCGCTGCTGGTTGAGGTTGTAGCTGCGCACCAGCATGCCAATCTCATCGTCATGATGCAGGCGGGGCAGCTCAAGCTGATGACCCATCTGCTCCTGGGGAGAAAGCGCGTTCAGCTCCCGGGCGATACGCCGCAGCGGGTGGACAATCAGCCGGTTAATGCACCAGGTCAGCGCCACGCTCAGTATCAGCGTCATAAGTAAGCAAGTGGTCACTAACGTAATAAACCAGCTCATGACGAATTTATACATGCGGTACGAGTCCGCCTGCAGAACAAGATAGGCCAGCGGCTGCGGATTCGCAGGGCGTTCAAGCGAGTAGATGGGAAGCGAAATTTGTACCGGCAGTTCAAACAGGCGCATCACCATCATCGGGACGGGACGTTCCGGGATAAAACTCATCCGCAACGCCTGGAACTGGTTCGGCAGCACCACGTCTGCGCGGCTGACGACGCCCGCAGGCTGAATACGTTTTAAAATGGTTTCCGCTTCGGGAATATCGCCTTTCAGAATAGAAGCCGAAAGCGGGCCACGCACCGAGCGGGCAATACCTTCTAATTGCGAAGCCGTGTTATAGCGATTCTGCTGCACGGAATGAAACAGCAAAATGACGCAAAATAGCAGTACAAACAGCAAGGTGACAGCAGAAACCATCGCCATCTGTTTGATCGTTAAGGAACGGCTGACACGCAAAATGACTCTCCACAGAACTCGAAGCGCAGGGCGCACCAGGGTGTAAACCTGGCGCGCCTGAGTATACCCGATCGCCGCACTTTTAAGAGAGACTTACAAATGGATTAAGTAAAATCCGATTACCAGTCCGCGTAGGGAATGAGCGGCTGTGGCGGTAAGTCCATATCACCCTGCCAGCCTGCGGCGGAGTAGCGTACATAGAGCAGCGCATGGCTTGGGGTATAGTCTTTCGCTTCCTGAATATCCACGCCAAGACCCACAAACCAGTTGGACGTGACCCGGCGCTCGACAATGGCCCGCGCGGTATAACCGGTGCCTGAGGAGCTGCTGCCGGTTTCCATCGCCCCCCTGTCGGTGTAACGGCCTGGCTCATCGACGGGAATGAGTCCCTGAAGGGGATAGCGCAGCACATCGTTGGTTTTTGAGTGAGACCATGAGACAGACCCGCCCAGCTCCCAGGACCAGTTCTCCGTGCGTTTACGCCAGGTGACCGGCAGCGCAAAGGAGACATATTCCTGCGGGCTATAATAGCCGCCCTGACCCAGGGTATAGCCGCTCAGATCTTTATCGTAGTGCCAGAGCATGTTAGAGACACCGACAGTCAGGCGCTCGTTGTTTTTATTAATCAGCTTGTAGTAGTAACCGGTCATCCAGCGGACGCGCCAGTTATCCTCTACATTTTTCCCGGTCAGCGATTCCGCGTTCAGGCTTGACCAGATGCCGTTCGCCTCGCCTTTATCGTAGCTGATGCTCACGCCACCGCCGGTGGCGCGCACGCCGCCCCAGGTGGTGCCGGTATTGGTGTCTTTTTGCCCGGCAAAGGCCAGCAGAGAGCTGGAGATCGGGCGACGGTGGGCGTTAATGGTGTAGCCGATAGGACCGAGATCGTTGCTATAGCTCACCCCGCCGACCACATCCACCACGTCAAAGCCCATTGGCGTGGTGCCGATATCCCATGCCCAGGTTTTATTCTGCCAGCCCACGGCCACGCTTGCGCCGTTTGACGTCTGACTGGTGTTGCCGCGACATGGCGTTTCGGCACAGGTCCCCCATTTGGGATCGTAGGTGCCGTTGTTGGTGGCAAACGAACCGGCATCCATATTGACCAGATCGCTGCGGAAGAACATCCGTCCATCAGAGAGCGGCGCATCCACCTGCAGCATGGTGGTGTGGGCTTTCAGGTCGGAGTAGCCGCCGGTACCGCTGGAGCCCCAGTAGTCGTGCTGCAGCGTAACGTTAACATCCTGCTGGCGATACAAATCACCGGCATCGCTACGCACGCCGCGCTTCAGCCAGTCATCTTTTTCGTCGTTACGCGTCAGGCGCGTAAAGGTGTCATTGTCTGCCGGACGGGTGGTGGTGATACCAGAGGAGACCATGGCATCTTTATAGGTTTCCAGCGCCTGCTGAGGCTGGCCATTTTGCGTCTGAAAACGTGCCGCATCACGCAGCACCAGCGCGTTTTCCATTGATGCAGGCTGTGATTTTGCCTGCGGAATGATGCTGTTGAACGTCTTTTCTGCCGCAGCAGAATCACCCAGCCCCGCCTGCGCCATCGCGATGCGGCGCTGCATGTTGAGCGACAACGGCTGGCCATTTTGCGTCGCAGGCAGTTTCGCCAGTTCGGCACGCGCTGCGTCTTTGTCGCCCTGCGCACTGTAGATTTCGGTCAGGCCGAGGATCGCATCTTCGTTTTGTGGCTCGCGCTGCAACACGCCGCTGTATGCCGTTTTTGCTGCACTGAGATCGCCCCGCTGCTGCGCCCAGTCCGCCAGGGTTAAATCGATACGGGTAGAAGCAGGTTGCTGACGAAGAAGATTTTCCGCCTCCTGCTCTTTGCCGCTGTCACGCAGGCGATTGGCGGTTTCGAGCACCTGATTACTTTGCAGGCGGTCGGCAAGCTCCTGAATATTGCCGTTCCACTGGCTGCGCGGCAGCGTCTCCAGATGGGCCAGCGCGGCACGATCCTGGTCATTACCGGAAAGATAGAGCCCGTTGGCATACACCTGATCCGGGTCGGTCGGTTTCTGGCTGGCAAGCTGACGCATCAGGGTATCTGCCTGACTGCGCTGGCCTGCGCTGTAGAGATCGCGCGACAGGCGATAGGTGATCCATACGTCGCCTGGAGAGAGCGCCAGACGACGACGCTGAACCTCGGCGGCCTGGGCGTATTTGCCCTGGTCCTCCAGCTGCTCGGCCTGGGCGGAGAGCTGTTCGTTGGTCAGGCTACGTTCAATATCATCAATGCTGCGACGCTGGCTGGCGGAGAGCGACTGGATAAACTGCGAGGCTTTCTCCGGTGACTGTGCGCGATAAATATTGGCCAGTCCGCGGACCGCGTTACTGTTGCCGCTGTCCATGCGTAATGCCTGGCGATAATAGCGCTCGGCGGCGTCGTTATCTTTACGTGCCGCTGCGGCATCACCCAGCCCCAGCACCGCATAACTGTCGCTATTGTCGATAGTGCGCGCCTGTTGATAATAGCGCTCCGCCTGTGCCGGGTTATTCGCTTTCAGCGCCGCATCCCCCTGCTGGATCAGCAGCCAGTAACGGTTCACCTTCAGCAAGCTGTCCCATTTGCCGCGGTTATCGCTCTGCGGATCGAGGGCGATCGCCTTTTCAAACTGTGCCACCGCGCGAGCACGGTCGCCTTTCTGGGAGTATGCCTGGCCCAGCGCGCCAATGGCTTCGCTGTCGGCATGGTTTGCGCTGACCGCCTTTTGCAGTTCCGCCACCGCCTTATCACCCTGTCCGGCATCCACTGCCGCCAGGCCTTGCGCTTTCGCACGGAAAGTTGGATCGGCGAGCTGTTTTTGCTGCGCTTCAAGCTGTGAACGCGCGGCGGTTACGTTCTCACCGTCACTGAATACGCTCAGGTACTTTTGCAGCGCGGAGACGCTGGCACTGCTGACAGGCTGGTCTTTGATCTGCGCATACCACATATCCGACGCCTGGCTTCGGCCATTGCTGGATTTGGCCATCTCCTGCAGCACCGCAAAGCCTTCATCACGGCGCCCGGTCTGGAACAGCAGCTGGGCCAGCGTCGACTGCAGCTGCGTATTGCCGGGGCTGCTGCTGTTGATCTTTTTCAGTTGATTAATGGCCGCATTGCGGCGGGCAGGATCTTTCGCCACCACATTCCAGTATTCTGTTGCCACGTCGCCGCCCGGCGGTTTGCCGTCGAACAGCTTGTCATAGGCGGCAATCGCTTCCTGGGTATGGCCTGTCGTGGCGAGTAAGCGAGCCTGCTGTAACTGCTGGCGGCCATCCGGCGTGGAAAGCAGCATCGTGTTGCGCGAGGACTGGTACGCGCTGGAACCGGGGGCGATCCCTTTCAGTCTATCCAGCTCTTTTTGCGCGCCGGCGTTGTCGCCCTGACGAAGCAGATAGCGAAAACGTGCCGCAATAACGTCAGGGTTGTTCGGGTCGATCAGCTCAAGACGATAGAGCGACTGACGCACCAAATCTTCACGCTGCGTCGATTCCCCCAGGCGCACCTGCTCCAGCAGCTGTTGCTGCTGCGGAGAGTTGACGGCCTGAGCCAGCGGCATCAGCGCCAGGCCAAGCGATAAACTGAGTAGATTTACTGTGAACTTGCGCATTCCTGGCCCCAATCCGGTATTAATTCACCTTTTGTGGTGAAACGAAAACGATGCTGATCCCATCCTTGTCCAAAGAGAGTCAGTACATAACTGTAGTAAGCATTATTATCAGGAAAGTGGTCAGCCACGCGCTGGCGCTGGACGGCCTGCGCATCACGCTGTTGTAAAAAAGGCAGCATGGCGGCAGAGAAGCCGACCGGGCCATTGCCCGTGCGTGCTCCACTCACCACATTCACTTTTTCCGGTGGTACACCCTGTTTTGTTGTGGTGGCGGCCATCGGCCTGAAGCGCGCCAGCAGCCGGGCTTTTTGAGGATCGTTATCGTTCATCATCCCCACCCAGAGATAGACGCGGATGGCGTCATATCCCCCCACCAGCGGCGGCTCCTGCTGTAACCGCCAGCCTTTGTTTTTCTGGTATTGCACCCAGTCCGGCGAAAAACCTTTCGGCGCACTCTCCAGCAGCAAGCGCAGATTGGTCTCACGCAGGGTGGTCCACGGGGTGCCAAAACGCGTGAAGTAGCTTGCGAGCTGTGGAGGAAGATAGCTGGGATTAAAACGCCAGGCGTTCTCATCGACAAAGCCAACTTTACCAGGCAGCAGCATCAGACCGAGGCCAGGTACTTTCACCACTTCTTCGCGGGCGATACGCTCGAGTAGCGCCTTGCCCGTACGGGTATAGTCAGCGTCTTTCCATAACCGCCCCGCTTCAAGCAGGGACCAGGCGATCCAGATATCGGCATCCGAGGCGGAATTGGTATCGATAACCGCCCAGGTGTCTTTGTCTTTTTGCCCCCATAACCAGGCGGGGAGCGTGTCGTCGAGATGCCCCCCGGCAAGGTTATCCCGCGTCCATGCCAGCACCTTGTCGAACGCTTTACGGTCATTCGCGGCGAGGGCAAAGAACAGCGCGTAGCTTTGCCCTTCCGAGGTAGTGATTTTACGCGTGTCGCTGGGATCAATGACCCGCCCACCTTCGCTGATGTAATCCTGTTTAAATTTCTCCCAGGCAGGCCAGGTACAGGCGGCGCGCAGAGGCGCCGCTGCCAGCATCAACGCAATGACACACCAGCGAAAGACTTTCATCACATCTTACTCATGATCCGGATTCAGGCGACGACGGCTGATGATACGCAGCAGACGCCACAGCACCCAGGCCAGCAGCACCACGCTGACGGCGGCCAGGATAGCGAGCAGAATCGGATGGTTAGAGAGCGCATACCACAGACGTTCGAACCATGGCAGATGCCCCACATAGTACACATCGCCTACGCGCAGGCTGTTCACGCCCGACTCACGGATCACCGACACAGAGCCGAACATCGCGGCACGTTTACCGCTGTCGTTCATCGCACTGTTGAGCAGTTCGTAGCCACGCGGGCTGTCTGCGAGCAGGGCAATCACGCTACGCTGATCGTTATACGGTGACTGGAAGCCGACCACGGCCGCCATCGCCCCCTGAGACGTGACAGCCGTCTGCGCGCTGGCTTTACGATCGTTGATATCCGGCATGATGCTCGGGAACTCGGTCTGACGCAGCGGCGTGTTAACCCAGGACTGGGCTGCCTGAACCAGCAGATCGATACGCTTCTCATCCTTCAGCTTATCCGGGATGGAACCGATCACCATGATGTCCGCATCTTTGTTCTGAATTTGAGTGCCATCATCCGTCAGGGTAACGTTAATCGCCGGCAGGCCCGTTTGCGCGCCTACGGTCGCCATGGTGTCCAGCAGAGTCGTCACCTGCCCTTCATTTGGCGCTTTTGGCATCACAACAATGGATTCAGACAGGTCCGCCATACGGCTGAACGGGAAGCCCGCGTTAGCAAATGCCCGCAGATCCGGCATGGCGAGGAAGTGATAGTACTTCGAGAAGTCGATGGTCGATTCATCGCCAATCACGACGTGGTTCTGCACCGGCTGGAAGGTGATGCAGTTGTCCACCGAACCGCCCGGCATTGGATTCATGTACTGGAAATCAAAGCGCAGCTGGTTTACCGCCCCGAGCTTCAGCGCCGGGATGGAGACATCGGTTTTACCATCCAGCAGCCCCTGCAGTACCGGCAAACGCAGCAGCAGACGGTTCGTTTCCTGATTATTCATCAGATTAAACGACTGCAGGAACTGGTTATTCAGGCTGATATCCATGCGCGAACTGTCTTTGGTTGACGGCGCGGTGTAACGATAGTTGAGGTTCATATCGATACCGGTGGTGCGCAGCAGATACAGGTCCGGCGGCAGGTTCAGCGACAGGCTGACAGGAGACGGCTCAATCCCTGTCGACTGCAGCTGCTCTTCATAGGTTTTCAGCTCCCCGAAGGTGACGGCGCGGTCGGTACGTACCCAGTTTGGCGCGTCATAAGGTTTACGTGCCAGCAGCGGCTTGACCTCATCGACAACCACGCTGCTGCCGCGGAACAGGATATTCCCCTGCGCAATCGCTTTTGCCGCCTGCACCAGATCTTTCTCATCACGCCCGAAAACCACCAGCAGTTTCACATACGGGTTATCCGGGTGGCTTATCATCTCAATGGTCGGCGCTTTGACATCCGGGTGCTCACGCAGGAAAGCAGGACGCTTCGCGTTGGTCGCAAAGATGATGGCATTTCTGTCAGGGATCTTGTCATACATAACCGGGAAGTTCTGCCCGCGCCAGCCGGAACGGGAGCCGAACCAGGAGGCCACGATGGTCGCTGCCAGTTGCTCCGTGACGTCCGGTGAGGACGCAAAGACCATCGGCAGGTTTAACGGGCGATTATCACGCGGATCGAAGAACGGCACCGGGAACGCGGAGAGATCGTTTTTCAGCGCCAGCGACTGGTAGGTCATCTGCAGCGATGAGTTACGCCCGACATCCATCCACAGCGTGTTGCTGGCCGGGTTTTCGCAGACGTCACGGTAGTGGCCCACGAATTCCAGACGGATACGGTTAAAGTCGGTGATAAACAGCGGGTTGATCGGCACCTGAGCCAGGGTTTTCTTACCCAACTGCTCTTTGGTGACCGGCAGCACGTCCATCAGCTCGTCATTCAGGTAGACCTTCAGCTGAGACTGGGTCGGCAGCAGCGAAGGAGAAGGGGTATATTCCAGGTTCAGCACCGCCTTCGACACAACCTCATCGCTGCGCATACCAAACTCAACGCCGCCTTTAGGATTGACGCCGCGCAGCACCATGCTGCCCGGAGGCGGCGCAATCTGCGCAAAGGTGAGCTTCACGTCCCGCGACGGGGCATTCTCTGTGACAACAGGCGCATTAGCCCCCGGAACGCCCGGCATCACCTGCCCCACAACCTGCGCGTCGGCCGGCAGGGTATTTCCCGCTGTCGGCTGGTTGGGAACGAGATTTTCTGTTTGACCGGGCGCCGCGGTGACAACCGGTTCGGTCGCTTGCGACACCACAGGCACCGTTGGAGCTGGCGTGGCCGCGGCGTTATCAGGCGCTGCGTTAGCCATTGTTGCGGGGAGCGTACTCATCCCCATTGCCACTGCACATAACCAGGAAAGTTTTGTTTTCATCGCGTTATCATCATTGTTGAGCCATAACCGGGTCCGCCTGCTTCGCCTCATCCCGCTCAGGACGACGAGGAATGAACGACACGACCCAGGAAACCAGCGAAGTAAGTGACCGGAAAATTATTTTCACCGACGACGGGGCAAATTCTGCAAGGTGACGATAGCCACGGAACCCCAGCTTCAGAATATCCAGCAGGCTTTCCAGAGGCTTATCTTCCGGGAAGCTGTCCTGCCAGAGAGCCCACGTATCCGCGCGGGCAAACGTACACTGCACAAAATCAATATGTTGCTTCCTGGTCAGCGGCATCAGCTGCAGACCCACTTCATTGCCTGCCACACGCACAACCTGTGTCGGGAAGACATACTCCTGCTGGCCACGCTTAAGCAACAGGTTAACCTTCTGCCCTTCCAGCACCTTCGCCTGTCCGTTGATTTTGATACCCAGACCACCGTCGGAGAAGTCATGAACGGTACAGGAGAAGAGATGACCATCTTCACGGGCTATCGCCGCAGGCATGCTGATTTCAACACGATGCGCGCGACGTACCTGCTTGCTTTCCACCGACACCGCCACTGCGCCGCCAAGGATAATCAGGTTGTAAAATACCCATGCCATACTGACGAACACCGTCAGGATTTCGTTTTCCGGACCGTAGAAGTAGCGCCAGATACCGGCAATTACCCCCACAATGTTCAGCAGCACCAGGAAGATGTACGGACGGGAGATCACCCAGTCGACATACTCCTCTTCCACCAGGCCCCCCTTCGCGGTGACGTTAAACTTGCCTTTATGCGGGTTAATCAGCGCCACCATCGTTGGCGGCGCGATGTACCAGGCCAGCACCGTTTCGTAGATTTCACTCCAGAATGAGTGGCGATACTTGCCCTGAATCTTCGAGTTGGTCAGGCTCGCGTGGATCATGTGCGGCAGAACAAACAGCGCAATCATCAGCGCGGGCGCGTAGATGATATAGGCGTGAAGAAGCAGGAACGCCAGCGGCGCGGTCAGGAAGATCAGCCGCGGAATACCGGATAAGAAGTGGAACATGGCGTTGACGTAGCACAGACGTTGCGCCAGCTTGAGGCCTTTACCCAACAGCGGGTTATCAAGACGGAAAATCTGTACCATCCCGCGCGCCCAGCGAATACGCTGGCCGATATGCGCCGACAGGGATTCCGTCGCCAGACCGGCCGCCTGAGGGATACGCATATAGGCCGAGGTATAGCCGCGACGGTGCAGGCGTAGCGAGGTATGGGCATCTTCAGTGACCGTTTCAACCGCGATGCCGCCAATTTCATCCAGCGGTTTACGGCGGATAACCGCACAGGAACCGCAGAAGAAGGTCGCATCCCACATGTCGTTGCCGTCCTGCACCAGGCCATAGAACAGCGTGCCTTCGTTCGGGGTCTTACGGAAACGGCCGAGGTTACGTTCAAACGGATCCGGCGAGAAGAAATGGTGCGGCGTCTGCATCATCGCCAGCGCTTTCTCTTTCAGGAACCAGCCCATCGTCATCTGCAGGAACGAGCGCGTCGGCACGTGGTCGCAGTCAAAGATGGAGACAAACTCCCCTGTCGCATACTTCAGCGCGTTGTTGATGTTCCCGGCTTTGGCATGTTCGTGAGAGGTGCGGGCGATATACTCAACGCCCACCTCTTGCGCGAACTCACGGAACGCGGCCCGACCGCCGTCATCCAGGATCCAGATTTTGAGCTTATCTTTGGGCCAGTCGATACCCAGCGCGGCGTAAATGGTATTTTTCACCACGCTCAGATCTTCGTTATAGGTCGGCACAAAGAGATCGACAGTCGGCCACTGCGACGTATCTTTTGGCAGCGGAACCGGCTGGCGGTTGAGCGGCCAGATCACCTGGAAATAGCCCAACACCAGCACAATCCAGGCGTACGTTTCAGCAAACAGCAGCACCAGACCGCATACCAGACTAACCGGGTCATCCCAGTTCAGCGTTGAGGTATACCGCCACCAGATATAGCGGCAGGAGACGGTCAGTGATAACACAATCAACATCAGGGCGGAGAAGCGCCCCGGTATACGCCGCACCAGCAGCGCCACGCCCCACAGCAGGATCAGGAAAGTGAACTGCGCCAGCGGGTTAAAGGGTTGCGTGATACAGACCAGCGCCAGAATGAGCGAGAAGACAACTATCACGCCCAGAATAAAACGCCGTAAACCCGGGTGCAGATGCCCGAGTTCTTTATGGTTATCCAGATGGCTGGTCTTATCGCCCACGCGGTCAGGCAGCCTGTCCAGCCACTGATGATAGCGTTCGCGTAAAAGCTGGACCCGGCTGAAGCTGCGCCAGTGCGGCGTCTTTTTCTCCTGCCGCGGCGACGTAACCACCAGCCAGATGGCCTGAATGATGTACCGCGCCGGATCTAACGGCCGTGGACGGTCAGGATTAATGTGCGGATATAATTCACTGTGTCGCGCACGAATGCGCTGCCAGCGGGGGTGCTCGAGGGGGATGAACATCCAGGCCAGAATCATCCAGAAACAGCCGAACGCGGCGCTAAATGCCGAGGCACCATGCCGGCGATAATGCCGGTAATGGTCGCTTAAACGCGAACTGACCGGCGGGATGAGTAACCAGCTGGCGAGTCGACTCATACCGTACCCCTGGCAGGATCCGCCTCTTGGGCGAAGTGCAGCAGACACCAGTTCGCCAGCGTCAGGATCTCTTCTGCCGCCAGCGAATCGCTACGATACTCGCCAAGTGGCTGTTTGGAGGCGAGGCATTCCGCCATCCCCTCATCACGATGGATCACAATCGGCAGCAGGCGACGCTGGCTTTGCAGCCAGACCTGATACAGATCGTCCTGGATCTGGCTGCCAATGCGTAAATCGTTAATCAGGATATGGCTATTCTGGGGCAATCCCTGCTGATGTAGACGGATATGGCAATTAGCATCGACGTTCACAATGGAGAGCACGTGGTCGCACTGGGCAATCAGCTGTCGGGTCAGCGTGCCGGCACCGTGCGGCAGATCCAGCAGGATCCACTGATAATGGCCTTTTTCTTTGAGGCTCTGCAGCGCGAGTGTGAATTGCGAAAATAAACGCTGATAGGCGGCTTCATTCTCACGCTCTGTCGTGGTCAGTTGACCAAACGGCAGGAGATCGAGCTGAGAGGTGTAACGCAGACCCGCATCACGCCAGTCTTTATCATCAAGCAACGCGCGGGCCCAACCCTCTGTACGGGTAAAGTCGACGTTAAATGACATACGCAGCAAATTGTCGGCGCAGGCGTCAATCACCAGCACCGATTCACCTAAAAGCTGTAATGACCACGCCAGCGCCGCGGTAACGGATGTTGTACCCACTCCACCACGGACGCCCTGTAATCCGAGTATGGCCATCAATGGCTCCCTTATTGTTGTTGGGTAAATTCAGCTAATAACGGCCAACGTTTAATAGCCGCAGCCAACTGTTCCCGCTGGGAAATATCGGTGTAATCTATTTCAGGTAAAGAAAAGGCCTGCGTCAGCGCCAGAAAATCGTTTTGGAATGTGTAACCCAGGGTCGAATCGACTGGGGTTCCGGGTTCGTTATTATCCATTTTTTTCCATCCCTTTGAATATCGTTTTACTCTCTGAAGTCGCGAGGCTTCCTGCCCTGTGAAATTTCATTTACATGCTAAATCTGATGCTCTTTAATTTCAATGTTAGGTTTATTTCTACGCTTTCGCTAGTAAACTGATATACAGATAAATTAGACGAAAAGAGGGACACCGTGGACTCCATATTTTCTATTGGCATCCAGTCATTATGGGACGAATTGCGCCACATGCCAGTCGGAGGAGTCTGGTGGGTTAATTCGGATCGTAATGAAGATGCTATCAGTCTGGTAAACCAGACAATTGCCGCGCAGGGTAAGGACTCCCGGGTCGCTGTCATTAGTATGGGCGAAGACCCGAAGCAAATTATTACGCTTGAGCGAGACCGCGGTCCACAGACGGTACGCTTGTTTTCCATGCCGTCGGAAGCAGATAGTCTATACTATTTGTCCCGCGACATTCAGTGTTCCATCAATCCAGACCGCTTTTTATTGATTCTTAAATGTTCACATAACGCCCTGCAAAATATCCCGACGGAGAAACTGCTGCAGTGGCTGGAAAAAATCAATAAATGGGCAAAATTTCAAAATTGCACGCTATTGATAATCAATCCCGGCAGTAATAACGACAAGCTGTTTTCACTTTTAATGGCGGAGTATCGCTCGCTATTCGGCCTGGCGAGTCTGCGCGACCAGGCGGGCAGCTATCTCTACGATATTGCATTCTGGTGTAATGAAAAAGGCGTGAGCGCCAGACAGCAACTTACGCTTAAACATATTGACGGCGAGTGGCACCTTGCCCAGCAAGAAGAAACCGTGGTGCAACCGCGCAGCGATGAAAAACGGATCCTGAGCCATATTGCGGTACTGGAGGGGGCGCCCGCGCTGTCTGAAAACTGGTCCCTGTTTGAGTCCAATGAAGCGCTTTTTCATGAAGCCCGCACGACGCAGGCGGCAACCCTTGTTTTCTCGCTGATGCAGAACAATCAGATTGAAACGCTGGCACGACAAATTCATACCTTACGTCGTCAACGCGGCAGCGCGTTAAAAATTGTGGTACGCGAAAACAATACCAGCCTGCGTGCCACGGATGAGCGTCTGCTTTTGGGCTGTGGCGCAAACATGGTTATCCCGTGGAATGCCCCTCTGTCACGCTGCCTGACGCTTATCGAAAGTGTCCAGGGGCAGCAGTTCAACCGCCACGTACCGGAAGATATTTCCACGCTGCTTTCCATGACGCAGCCGATGAAACTGCGTGGTTATCAGAAATGGGATACCTTCTGCGATGCCGTTGGCAACATGATGAACAACACGCTGCTTCCTGCAGACGGGAAAGGGGTAATGGTTGCCCTGCGACCTGTACCGGGGATCCGCGTGGAACAGGCGCTCACCTTATGCCGCCCGAACCGTACCGGGGACATCATGACGATTGGCGACAACCGCCTGGTACTGTTTTTGTCTTTTTGTCGGGTAAACGATCTCGATACCGCGCTGAACCATATCTTCCCGCTGCCTACCGGGGATATTTTCTCAAACCGTATGATTTGGTTCGAAGACAATCTGATCAGCGCTGAGCTGGTGCAGATGCGTGCCCTCGCGCCAGAAAACTGGGTGAAACCGCTGCCTGTCACGAGCGATATCAAACCGATCCTCAATGCACGGCATGACGGCCATGTCTGGCGTCGGGTTCCGGAACCCCTTCGCTTATTAACTGAGAATGGGGAGAACGCACCATCATGAATATCAGCGATATCATTCAACTGGTTGTATTCTGTGCGCTGATCTTTTTCCCGCTTGGTTATTATGCACGCCATTCACTGCGCCGTATTCGCGATACGGCCAGAATGGCGTTTGGCAAACCTCGCTATGTCAAACCAGCCGGAACACTGACACGGGCAACACACGTCAAGGCAGACCGAAAACATGACTAACTCAACTTATACCGCTTCGTCACCATCGCCTCTGTGGCAATACTGGCGCGGCCTTTCCGGCTGGAACTTCTACTTTCTGGTGAAGTTTGGTCTGCTGTGGGCTGGCTATCTGAACTTCCATCCTCTGCTGAACCTGGTGTTTATGGCTTTCCTGCTGATGCCGCTGCCCAATATCAGGCTGCATCGCTTGCGTCACTGGGTTGCCATCCCGCTGGGTTTTGCGCTGTTCTGGCATGACACCTGGCTGCCGGGGCCGGACAGCATCATGAGTCAGGGTTCGCAGGTCGCCGGGTTTAGCGCCAGCTATATCCTCGACCTGACCGAGCGCTTTATTAACTGGCAGATGATTGGCGCGGTCTTTGTGTTGCTGGTTGCCTGGCTGTTTCTGTCACAGTGGATCCGCGTCACGGTGTTTGTCGTTGCCATTATGATTTGGCTGAACGTTCTGACGCTGGCTGGGCCAAGTTTTTCCCTGTGGCCTGCCGGTCAACCGACCAGCACGGTGACCACCACCGGAGGAAGCGCGGCAGCAACCGTTGCCACGGCTGGCGACACGCCGGTGGTGGGCGATATTCCAGCGCAGACCGCACCGCCGACCTCAACCAACCTGAATGCCTGGCTTTCCAGCTTCTACACCGCTGAAGATAAGCGTCAGACTAAATTCCCGGATGCACTCCCGGCAGATGCTCAGCCGTTTGAACTGCTGGTAATTAACATCTGCTCCCTCTCCTGGGCTGACGTTGATGCGGCTGGTTTAATGTCGCACCCGCTGTGGTCGCATTTCGATATCCAGTTTAAAGACTTTAACTCTGCCACCTCGTACAGCGGCCCGGCGGCCATCCGCCTGCTGCGAGCAAGCTGCGGCCAGCCATCGCACAAGAATTTGTATCAGCCCGCTGGCAACCAGTGTTATCTGTTCGATAACCTGGCGAAACTGGGCTTTACGCAGCATCTGATGCTGGGGCATAACGGTCAGTTCGGTAACTTCCTGAAAGAGGTACGTGAAGAAGGGGGTATGCAGGCACCGCTGATGGATCAAACCGGGCTGCCGGTCACGCTGCTGGGCTTCGACGGCTCGCCAGTCTATGACGATACCGCCGTGCTACAGCGCTGGTTGCAGACCATTGAAAAAGACAGCAATCCGCGCAGCGCCACGTTCTATAACACCCTGCCCCTTCACGACGGTAACCATTTCCCGGGCGTGAGCAAAACGGCGGATTACAAAGTGCGTGCGCAGAAGTTCTTTGATGAGCTGGATGCGTTCTTCACTGAGCTGGAAAAATCTGGCCGTAAAGTGATGGTGGTTGTCGTTCCGGAGCACGGTGGGGCGCTGAAAGGCGACAGAATGCAGGTGTCCGGCCTGCGCGATATTCCCAGCCCGTCCATTACCAACGTGCCGGCCGGGATTAAATTCTTTGGTATGAAGGCACCGCATCAGGGCGCACCGATTGAGATCACTCAGCCAGTCAGCTATCTGGCCATCTCTGAGCTCGTGGCCCGCGCGGTCGATGGTAAGCTGTTTGTGGAAGATAGCGTGAACTGGGATCAGCTCACCAGCAATCTGCCGCAAACCGCGGAAGTGTCAGAGAATGCGAATGCGGTTGTCATTCAGTACCAGAACAAACCGTACGTTCGCCTGAACGGCGGAGACTGGGTACCTTATCCGCAGTAAGTTCTACAGACCCTCTTCCCCTCGGGGAGAGGGAATTATTGTTCCGCGAGCCAGACGAGCATTTTCAGGCTCGCGGAATATCCTGTAGGGCGCATACTTATTTATTCAGCGCTGCGCAGGGAGATCTCACCGCCCACCCAGGGCTTGATGACGCCATCCTGCTCCAGAAGCAGAGCACCCTGTGCATCAATGCCGCGAGAGATACCGTAGATCTCCTTATCACCAATCAGCAGTTTCACCGGTCGGTTGATAAAGTTATCGAGTTTTTCCCAGCGAGACAGGAACGATGCCAGCCCTTCCTGTTCAAAGAGAGACAGGGAGGTACGCAGCTCTTTAATCATACGCACGGCAAGCGTGTTGCGATCGATGGTGATCCCCGCTTCCTGCAGGTTGGTCCACGCCTGATTCACCACATCGCTTTGCACATTTCGCATCACCATATTGAGACCGGCACCAATGACAATTTGCGCCGCATCGCCTGTTTTTCCCGTCAGTTCGACCAGAATACCGGCAAGCTTACGATCGTTCAGGTAAAGGTCGTTTGGCCATTTTACCCGTACTTTATCCGCGCCAAGTTCATGCAGAACTTCCGCCATAACGATACCAATCACCAGACTCAGACCCACTGCGGCGGCAGGCCCCTGCTCAAGACGCCAGTACATGGAAAGATAGAGGTTTGCGCCAAACGGCGAGAACCACTTACGCCCGCGACGGCCGCGCCCGGCCTGCTGGTACTCTGCAACGCAGGCATCCCCTGATTCCAGCTCGCCTATCCGCTCCAGCAGGTACTGGTTTGTCGAATCGATGACCGGCATTACGGCCACGTTACCCTGCCCTATCTGGCTGCGGATGAGTTCTTCATTCAGGAGCTGAATAGGCTCCGGCAGGCTGTAGCCTTTTCCGGGCACGGTGAAGACATCAACCCCCCAGTCGCGGAGGGTCTGAATATGTTTATTAATGGCAGCACGGCTCATGCCCAGTTGCTCGCCTAATTGCTCGCCAGAATGAAACTCACCGTCGGCAAGGATGCCAATCAGGGTTAACGGGATGGTATTGTCCTTCACGCGATAGCCTCCACAGCATTCACTTCACCCGTACGACCAATGAAGCGGACTTCCGGCTCCAGCCAGACGTTAAATTTCTCACCCACTTGCTGACGCACATGGTGCGCCAGTTGCACTACGTCGTCGCTGGTCGCATCGTGTTGATTGATCAGCACCAGTGCCTGCTGACGGTGAACCGCTGCGCCGCCCACGGCAGTACCTTTTAGCTGGCACTGATCGATAAGCCACCCTGCGGCCAGCTTCACGCTGCCATCCGCCTGCGGGTAATGCGGGGCAGTAGGCCATTCCGCCAGCAATGCTTTCGCATTTTCGCTGCTTATGACCGGGTTTTTGAAGAAACTGCCGGCATTTCCGTTTACTTTGGGATCGGGCAGCTTGGTCATGCGCATATGGCAAACCGAGTCAAACACATCGCGAGGGGTGACGGTTGCCGGATCGAGGCGCGTTAAATCACCATAGGTCAGCACCGGCTGCCAGGTTGTGGACAGACGCAGACCCACAGCGACAATGACGTAGCGATCCTGATATTCATGTTTGAAGATGCTGTCACGGTAGCCAAAACGGCACTGCTCTGCCGTTAAACGCTGAGCCGTACCGGTCGCCAGCTCAATGCAGTCGACATAGTCGCACACGTGTTTGAGTTCGATGCCATACGCACCGATATTTTGAATGGGCGATGATCCCGCACAGCCCGGGATGAGAGCCAGGTTTTCCAGTCCCGGCATCCCTTTTTCGAGGGTATATTGCACCAGTTGATGCCAGTTTTCGCCGGCACCTACGCGCAAACGCCAGCTATCGGCGCACTCTTCGGCCTCAATTCCCATGATGCGGTTAATAATGACCGTCCCGGCAAAATCATCGAGAAACAGGACATTGCTGCCTTCGCCCAGAATCAGTACGGGTTCGTTGTTTTCTGTTGCGCGTTGCCATGCATCCAGCAGTTGCTGGGCCGTATCGGCGCGTACAATGTGATTAGCATTCCGTTGAATACCAAAGGTATTCCAGGGCTTAAGGGAGTGGTTCATAGGCGCTATCCTGATGCAAAAACGCAGGTAGTTTACCGTATAAGCAGTACGTTGTGGGGGATTAGTTTGTGCAGCGCAGAAACGCAAAAAGGCCATCCTTTCGGATGGCCTCTTCACTT
>NZ_JAYJLI010000021.1:0-58442 GCF_051948675.1 Enterobacter sp. Lyrl_3 | reverse complement strand
GGCCTCGTGGTCAGAAAGCTACGCTGAGAGCGTCCAGGAAGCTCTGGAGAAGGATATCTTCCCTCATGTGGGCAAACGTCCTGTTGCAGAAATCCTGCCGCTGGAAATGCT
Organism: Enterobacter sp. Lyrl_3; assembly: GCF_051948675.1. Taxonomy (NCBI): domain Bacteria; kingdom Pseudomonadati; phylum Pseudomonadota; class Gammaproteobacteria; order Enterobacterales; family Enterobacteriaceae; genus Enterobacter; species Enterobacter sp. Lyrl_3. Next base: position 58,331 of record NZ_JAYJLI010000021.1, on the reverse strand, counting down.
GGAGGCGCTACGACTGATTGAGAAGCGTGGCTCACTGGAAAAACTGCGTAAAGTCAGACAGTACTGCAATCAAATCTTCCGCTACGCTATTGCAACCGGACGTGCCACGATTAACCCTGCCTCAGAGTTAACCAGTACGCTGACAGCGCCGAAGTCGAAACATTTTCCTCACCTGCAAGAAAATGAACTCCCTGCTCTTCTTGCAAAGCTGGCGGAGTATCACGGCAGCCCTGTTGTCCGTATGGCAACCAGGCTGTTGATGTTGACCGGGGTCAGGACGATAGAGTTACGTGCGGCAGAATGGTCTGAGTTCGATTTCGACAATGCTCTGTGGGCCGTACCGGAAGAACGCATGAAAGGAAGGCGTATTCATCTGGTACCATTGTCAAAACAGGTGATGGCAATCCTGCGCGAATTACAGGTGTATACCGGACAGTATCGACTGCTATTTCCCGGACGATGCGATATCAATAAACCAATGAGTGAAGCCAGTATCAACATGGTCCTCAAACGCATCGGCTACGACGGGAGAGCAACCGGTCATGGTTTTCGCCACACAATGAGTACCATCCTGCATGAGCATGGGTTCAACACTGCATGGATCGAAATGCAGCTTGCCCACGTGGATAAGAACAGTATTCGCGGCACCTACAACCATGCGCAGTATTTGGATGGTCGGCGTGAAATGATGCAGTGGTATGCTGACCATATCGATAGTCTGAGTCGTGGCAAATAAAACGGTATAAAACAGGACGCTCAACCTTCATGGTTGAGCGCCCTTCATTTCATAGCAGTGCTTTAACTCCCCATCAAATACCACCACTGCATTTCATTTTAAATAAACTGATATTTTATTTAATTTGCCATGCGCAATTCATAACGTAAAACCTCGCTATAAATCCTTTAGGTCTGTCTCCTGAATCTTGTATGGCAATTCGCATTTTACTCACCCCATACAGGAAACTGACCCGATGAAAAGATTTCTCATGTTTGTCTTACTGGCAGCACTGCCTTTTCTCGTTGAGCGCTTGCTGGCACTGATTCATCTCATTGTGCTCTCAGTTCTGGCGCAATAACCGCCCTACACGCCTCCGGTGACGCCGGGCGGCTCAATCCCAATACATATTTAACTCAACAAAGGTGCAAAATGCGCATTTATATCGACGACGGTTCGACCCACATCAAAATGCTATGGGAGCTGCATGGCAAAACATTTACCCACATCAGCCCCAACAGCTTCAAACGCGGATGGTCAGCCACGTTTGGCAGCGGTAAGCCGTTTAACTACACTGCTGGCAAAGAAAAATACTCGTTTGACCTCATTTCCCCCGATACTCTTACCACCAGTAATATCGCATGGCAGTACAGCCCTCTCAATGTGGTGGCTGTGCATCATGCTCTGCTGACCAGCGGTCTTGCGCCACAGTGCGTGGATATCGTGGTGACACTACCACTGGCGGAGTTCTACGACGAAGATGCTCAGTACCGGCTTGATAACATTGAGCGTAAGAAACAGAACCTGCTGCAACCGGTGGTGCTGAATAGCGGTCACATCTTTACCATCACCCGCGTTACCGTGCGCCCGGAGTCCATTCCTGCCGGTATAGCGCTGTGCGATCAACTCTCGTCTTCCAACTCGGTGCTGATTGTAGATCTCGGCGGAACGACGCTGGACATATCACAGGTGGCGGGCCAGATGTCTTCAGTCTCGCGTATCTACGGCGATCCGGCGTTAGGTGTGTCTCTGGTGACCGATGAAGTGCAACAGGCATTGCGTAAGGCCGGTATGGCGCTGTCCCGCTACAACGTGGATCGGTTGATAATCAAACGGTTTGACGATATGTACCTAGCGAACAATATCAACGATCCGCGTGCTGTCGATGACATAAAGCAGGCAATCCACAGCGGTATTGCACGATACCGTGCGCGGGTGCTGGAAGCGATTGATCGCTTTAAAGGCTACACCCATGTTGCGGTCGTTGGCGGCGGAGCCTGCATGCTGGCCGATGACATTCGTACTCATGTTAACCTGCGCGAAGATCGTTTCTTTGTTGCACAGGATCCGCAGTTCGCGCTGGTACATGGTTTGAAAGCTATTGGCTGATAGAGGTAGTAATGAATAGAAGAAAAGTACTGATTTATCTGCGCCCTGCAACACATGCCAGCGAGCGCTTTGCAGATGCGCGTATTGAGTCGCATCACCGGGGCGATCGCGGTGAGTTATCACGAACGGCGTTACTTGCAGGTATTGCGCTGGGAGAAATTGACAGCCGGTTGCCGTCGGTACTGGCGGCACTGCTGGCTGACAACACAAGCGCAGAAACCTTGCGTACCATGCTGTCGTCGTTTCTGAACATCCATCCGGGTTCTGCTTCGTCTGCAGCAGTGACGGTTACTGAATCGCCACCTGCAGTAACAGAGCAGCCTACCAGCAGTGTTTCGGCAAAGAATCTGGCGGGCTCTCTGCCTGAATAACTTTACTGTTGATGTTATATCGCCACACCACCAAAGATAAAAAACAGGACGCTCAGCCTTCATGGCCGGGCGTCCTTTTATCGTTATATTTTTTATTTACTTCGACCTGTCGTCTCCCTTAAGCATCTAACTGCATAAAGGAAGAGAAAAATCACTTCATACGATCACGAAGAATCGACAGCGCCATATCAAGCATATTGCTGCCGCCCAGTTGGTGCGCTTCAGGAGACAAATGCTGCAACACAGCTGGAAGATGAGTGCCAATCCAGCCCATCACGTCTTCCTGAGAAATCCCCATACGCTGTGCAAGCGAAGACAGCTCATCGGCGCTGAACACACTGCTGATATGCTCAGGGGTAAGATTTTCAGCCGTCAGCCCCCCTTTTTCCAGCGTCTTAAAGCGAGCCAGCAGCGCCGGAAATCCACCCTCATCCTGTACCCACGACAGGAAAGCCATCAGATTTGGATGTACATCCGTTCCCTGGAAAAAACGGCCCAGAATATTGTTCAGAATACCCATGTTATCTCCCCCCGTTATTCAGTCAGCCATTGGGCTACGCCACCATGGCGCGAACAAGAGCCACTGTGCTGCTTGCTATGACTGAAAGAACCGTCTTTACACCGTGCTGTTGCACCCGGCTCAACCGTGTTTGGCACCGCTGCGGGTACTGACTTTGGTTCTTTTGTCGGAGTCGGAACAGGGGCTGGCTTTTGCTCAGGAACCGGCTGCAGGTTCTGTTTTTTCACGAACCGACCGGTTTTATCCCGAACAGCCGCCGGAGCCGTATCCGTTGGCTGAGTAATGCTATCATCAACCTTTGGTTTACGGAGGCGTGGAGCTTTCTTTGGGGCAGGAGCATCTGTAGTCTGCTGAACATCAACTACAGATTGTTCATCTTTCTTTGCCGGGGACGCTGCCATCGTCACGGTGCTAAAAATGAAACTGCTGACAATAAGCGAAACAGGTAATATGCGCATAGCTAAATTTCTCCGTTATACAAATGGACAAATAAGCCTTAGCAACGGGAGATGCTTTCTGGCAATAAATGCACAGTATTTTAAGGAATTATTTCCCCTGATGTGCCTTACCAAATATCTTCTGTGTCAGTGTGTTTTCTTTTTTTTCTGGAGTTCGTGGATAAAAGCGATCTTTGTAACACTGCCGTTCCTTAGAATCACAATGCACCCCGTTACTGAACGTATATTCGCTCAAATCGACGCTGACACCATCACCGAAGGACTTCTGCAGGTTATCCTCTGCGGTTTTCCCCAGATACAACGCCGTCAGGCCCATCGCAATCCCCTGGTTATCAACGCAATACCCGGCTTTTTTATCACACACAACGCCGCTCGCCGGAGAGTAAATATCCGCAGCCAGTGCTGTTGTTGACATACCCAGCAATACAGCCATCACCAGTAATTTTTTCACAATTCATCCTTTATTAACAAAAAGTTGCACACCCGAAACCACATACCTGATATGGTGCATATTCGCACGGTGATCGATCGCCAATTCGCACCATAGTCGATCATGATTTCGCGGGAATACGCAATTTGGTTTAGCACAGGGAGCATGGTGATAACAATTTATCGCAACCACCGGGAATGCGTCCGCTGACTTTACAACCACTCGCTACCGTCCTGATAACAGAAAAAAGACAAAAGCGAGGATGAAGAATGCGGCGTCATCGGCCATTTCTTTTTTTACTGTTACTCGGGTACCAGGCATCGGTACTGGCATCACCGGTCAGCCATACCCGGCCACATCAGCCGGTACACAAAAAATCGCATGCCCGTATTGCGACCAGACCAATGCCCCATTCTCCCGTTAAACCTGCGCGGACCCGAGTCATCAATACACTGATGGCTCAACTGGGGAAGCCCTACCGCTGGGGTGGAATATCTCCGGAAACCGGTTTTGACTGCAGTGGACTGGTTTACTACGCCTGGCGCAAAAACTTCAATACCCGGCTCCCGAGAACCGCTGAAGGCATGTACAGCATGGCGCAGGCACACCCAGTCCAGTTTCAGCATCTGGAGCCGGGCGATATGGTCTTTTTCGCCATGAAGGGCGGTGATGTTGACCATGTTGGCGTTTATCTGGGGAACGGGCACTTTATTGAGGCACCACACACCGGCCAGAATGTAAAGATTGTTAGTCTGGAACAGGATAACTACCGCCGCCATTACCGGGGAGCCCGGCGACTGCCTGTACCAGGAACTGGTCCGGAAGAAAGTTAACCGAATAATTCAGTCACCACCAGGATCGAAGATCGCAAAGGAGAATCACGTTGTATAAAATAACTGCGACGATTATTAAACCGGGAAACCCTCACGTCACCTGGACCCGCTTTTCACCGAAAAAATTAACACTGGCGCAGTGCGAGTCAATATTTTACGTACCGAAAGAAACGGGAAGATCATTTGGTGAAAGAATCAAAGTGGAAAACTTTCTCTGCGAAAAAATCGACGAATAAAAAAACGGTGGCATTATGAATAACATTCCAGCAATACACACTCTATTCCTTCTCACCCTATGCTGTACAAGAATTACTTCCGTTTCGGCTGAGCCAGCAAAGCCACTCCTTTCTCTCAGCAAATGCCCGTCAGGTTATTTCACCGTGATAACCGGTAATTATAACAAAGTCCCCGAACAACAATGTTTATCTGAAACGCCGGAGACCATTTCTGTCTCTGTTGATGCCACATTTTCCATTACCCTGCCCGCAAATCCAACAACCGGTGCTACGTGGGGGTTAAGGCATATGCCTGATTCAGTGATGCTGTTGTCTGCTGGATACTCACCCTCACCAACAAGTAGCTCTGAAGTAGTCGGCAGTGGCGGTGAATTTTCTTAGACCTTCAAAGTGATGGCCCAAAGCAACGGAACAATCAACCTGGACTATGGACGCACCAGGGAAAAAGAAGCATGGTCAACGCGAATCATAAACCTGCAACCCCAGTAAAATCAGCTCTATTCTGGCAATAGTTGATAAACGACATATCCCTCGTCATCAGGCAACCGTTCAGCGTGTAGATTACATTGAGCCAGCAGTGCAGGAATGCCGCTGATATCGCCGGTAAGCCGTAACGCCATCGGCTTGATAAGTTCGCCCTTTTCGATGAACACCTGATGCAGATCGTCTTTTGGCGTATAGATCGCACAGACATTACCCGCTAATTTGGCTTTTTCTTCCCATTCTTTGGCGGACACCAGCCAGTCTACCCAGCCTATCGTCCGAAGTGTGTCGATCATGTACGTAAAGCGAAACAACGTGCTCTGCTGCGTGAGTTCGCCTGAACTGGCTAGCCAGATATACTCCACTTTGCTGTAAAGCCTCGCTGATGCCCCGTAACGCTTACCCTGTTCCTGCAGCCAGATGATGTCCTGCGCTAACATTCGGGGAAACAGTTTACGCTTCTGCGCCGTCAGCAGCCATTGCATGATGAACATGTGCGTCTGCAGGGCAGAAAGCGCTCTCCTTTCCTGTCTGGCAAGACCAACAGCGATCAGAATACATAATGCAAGGTGCGCCAGCCCTTAAGTCGGCCGTTTGGGGGAATACTGGGAAAATCGTTATCCGTGTAACGTCTAACTATTAATCAATCGCCATTACCCCTGCGATTCACACAATTTAGTGGCGATTCGAAATGATTAGAACATCCCTAATCGTTATAATGCAGGACTAATTATGAGCCTTTGGCTACCAGAAATGTATTAAAACCGGAGTTTTACCATGACAAGCACCCAACAACGCGCCGCACTGCAACGCCAGATCTGGCAGATTGCCAACGATGTACGCGGTGCAGTGGATGGCTGGGATTTTAAACAATACGTTTTAGGCGCTCTGTTTTACCGCTTCATCAGCGAGAATTTTGCCAATTACATTGAAGGTGGAGATGACAGTGTCAAGTATGCAACGCTCCCCCGGAGCGTCATTACCCCAGAAATCAAAGACGATGCCATTAAAACCAAAGGCTATTTCATCTACCCAGACGATTTGTTTGTTAACATCGCGGCTGGTGCTAGTACTAACGAAAAATTAAATACCGATTTGGCTGACATCTTCTCGGCTATTGAAATGTCCGCCAGTGGATACCCTTCCGAGAATGATATCAAGGGTTTGTTTGCTGATTTTGACACTACCAGTAACCGGCTCGGCAATACAGTAAAAGATAAAAATACACGCCTGGCGGCGGTGCTCAAAGGGGTGGCAGAATTAGATTTTGGCGATTTTGAGGGTAGTCACATCGATCTTTTCGGTGATGCCTACGAGTTTCTTATCTCCAACTATGCCGCCAATGCAGGCAAATCCGGCGGTGAGTTTTTTACCCCGCAACACGTGTCCAAGCTGATTGCGCAACTGGCCATGCACAAGCAAACCAGCGTCAACAAGATTTATGACCCGGCGTGTGGTTCTGGCTCGCTGCTGCTGCAAGCCAAAAAACACTTTGACGCCCACATTATTGAAGATGGTTTTTGGGGGCAGGAACTCAACCACACCACCTACAACCTGGCGCGGATGAACATGTTCTTGCACAACATCAACTATGACAAGTTCAATATCCAGCTCGGTGATACGCTGCGTAATCCGCATTTTGGCGATGACAAACCTTTTGATGCCATCGTCTCTAACCCACCTTACTCGGTGAAATGGATAGGCTCAGACGATCCCACTCTGATCAACGATGACCGTTTTGCCCCGGCAGGGGTGTTAGCGCCCAAATCCAAAGCCGACTTCGCTTTTGTGCTGCATGCGCTCAGTTACCTTTCCAGCAAAGGGCGCGCAGCCATTGTCTGCTTCCCCGGCATTTTCTACCGGGGTGGCACCGAGCAGAAAATTCGCCAGTATCTGGTGGATAACAACTACGTCGAAACCGTGATTTCACTCGCGCCTAACCTGTTTTTTGGCACCACCATCGCCGTGAATATTCTGGTGCTGTCCAAACACAAAACTGACATGACCACCCAGTTTATCGACGCCAGCGGGCTGTTTAAGAAGGAAACCAATAACAATACTCTCACTGAGAAGCATATTGAGCAAATCATGCAGGTATTCGATAGCAAGGCAGACGTTAATCATTTTGCCAAATCGGTAAATTTTGAAGATATTAAGGTCAATGATTACAATCTGTCGGTAAGTAGCTATATCGAAGCCAAAGACAACCGCGAAGTAGTCGATATCACTGCGCTCAATGCCGACCTGAAAATCACAGCCTCTAAAATCGACCAGTTACGAGCGGATATTGATGCCATTGTGGCGGTGATTGAAGGTAAGGAGCTGAAGGCATGAGCGAGATGAGCTTTATGGAAAGGCTGCTTAGTGGTATCGAAGTAAAATGGAAACCATTGAAAGAAGTAGCTGAAATTCGTAGTGGTTGGGGGTTCCCCAATATCTATCAAGGGCAATCTGAAGGTATTTATCCATTCTATAAAGTCAGCGACATGAATATCGCTGGTAACGAAACGGTGATGGTTGCAGCCAATAATTATGTCGATGATGTGGTAGTTAAAAAACTTGGTATTAAGCTTGCTCCTGCAGGGAGTGTTATTTTTCCTAAAATTGGTGCTGCGGTTGCTACAAATAAGAAGCGTCTATTATCAGTACCATCCGCATATGATAACAATGTTATGGGACTAATTCCGGGAGAAGAAATTAGTCCTCGATTTCTTTTTTTCTGGATGCAAACAATCAATCTGAGTTCGCTAGCACACGATTCTGGAGCAGTTCCATCTATCCGTAAAAGCGAAATGGAAGTCCTGCCGATTCCCGTTCCCCCGCTTCAAATTCAAGCTGAAATCGTCGGCATTCTGGACACTTTTACCTCTCTTACAGCCGAGCTTACAGCCGAGCTTACAGCCGAGCTTACAGCCCGTAAAAAACAATACAACTACTATCGCGACCAGTTGTTGCGTTTTAAGAAAGGGGACGTAGAGTGGAAAGCTTTGGGGGAGATTGGCGAATTTATTCGAGGAAAGCGTTTTACGAAAGCTGACTATGCCGAAGATGGTATCAGTGCTATTCACTACGGTGAGATATACACTCGGTACGGCGTCTTTACAACTCATGCGCTTTCTCAGGTCAGAAACGATATGACCAAGTCACTTCGCTATGCGGAACCAGGAGACGTGGTGATAACTGATGTTGGAGAAACCGTCGAGGATGTTGGTAAAGCCGTGGCCTGGCTTGGAGATGAAAAAGTGGCTATTCACGACCACTGTTATGCTTTCCGACATTCAATGAACCCGAAGTTTGTTTCCTATTGCATGCAAACAGCATCTTTCATTGCCGAGAAAGCAAAGTATGTGGCCAGAACCAAGGTCAATACATTATTGATTAATGGGTTTGCTAAAATCGCCATTCCTGTTCCGTATCCAAATGACCTTGAAAAATCGCTTGCCGAACAAGCCCGTATCGTCGCTATTCTGGACAAATTCGATGCCCTTACTAATTCCATCAGTGAAGGTTTACCACGTGAAATCGCATTACGCCAAAAGCAATATGAGTATTACCGTGATTTGCTGTTGAGCTTTCCCAAGCCTGAAGAGGTAGTGGCCTGATATGAGCAAGACACTAGCAGAAATCGCCCAGCAGCTTAAAGACGCCAATAAAAAGATACAGTTGATCTATGCCTTTAATGGCACGGGGAAAACACGCCTGTCGCGCGAATTTAAGCAGCTTGTTGCCCCCAGAAATGAGGGAGATGAAGTCGAACAGTCTGAGCTGTCACGCAATAAATTCCTGTATTACAACGCGTTTACTGAAGATTTATTCTATTGGGACAACGACCTGGAGCAGGATGCCGAGCCCCGGCTAAAAATCCAGCCCAATTCGTTTACCGACTGGGTGCTGAAAGATCAAGGACAAGATCGGAATATCATTGCGACCTTTCAGCGTTACACCAACGATAAGCTCACACCGCGCTTTAACGAAGAGCAAAAAGATGAAATAACAGGAGAAATCACTGTAGAAGCCTTCTCAGAAATCACGTTTTCCATTGAGCGTGGCCATGATGAACACTCAGGAAATCTGAAAATATCCAAGGGTGAGGAAAGCAATTTCATCTGGAGCATTTTCTATACGCTGATCGAACAGGTGATTGATATTCTCAATGTTGCTGAGCCCTCCGAGCGTGAAACCAACGCATTTGACCAATTGGAATATATATTTATTGACGACCCGGTCAGTTCGCTGGATGAAAACCATTTGATTGAATTGGCTGTAGATTTGGCCCAACTGATCAAGTCAAACAATTCTGATGTCAAATTCATCATAACCACTCACAATCCGCTTTTTTATAACGTTCTGCATAATGAGCTTAACAGTGACGACGGTGGTTACAAGAAAAAATGGCTTGATAAGTATCGGATGACCAAGCTTGACGACGGCACATATCAATTAGACCAACAACCCAATGACTCGCCATTCTCATATCATCTTTATTTGAAATCAGAACTCGAAAAAGCCATCGAGAGTGGTCAGTTGAGCAAGTATCACTTTAATTTTTTAAGAAATATTCTGGAAAAAACCTCCACGTTTCTTGGCTATAAGAAATGGGGGGATCTGTTGCCAAAAACGGATGACGGAAAAACCAATCCGTATGAGGCTCGGATTATTAATATCTCCAGCCACTCGAAGCATGCGGGCGAAGAAGTGGCCGATCTCACTGAAGACGACAAACGTGTTTTGCGGTATCTGGTTAATGAAATCAATACGATGTATCGCTTCCAGCAGATTGAAAACTAAAGAAAAAGATTTAGGGGTAAAGCATGTACGAATACAAGGCTGTAGCCGAAGCAAATAGCTTTATCGTTCTCGATAAATACGCCAGGGAATGGCAGCTTAATGAAAGCTACCAGAGCGAAGGTGACCTGGAACGGGAGTTCATTCAGGATTTGCACAATCAAGGCTACGAGTATGAGCCTGGTTTAAATACGCCTGAGAAGCTGCTGGCCAACGTGCGCGAGCAGTTGCAGACCCTGAACAACATGCAGTTTGCTGACGGTGAATGGATGCGGTTTGTGGAGACCTGGCTGGACAAGCCGAGCGATGGCATCGTCGATAAAACCCGCAAAATTCATAACGACTATATCCATGATTTTGTGTTTGACGATGGTCATATCCAGAACATCTACTTGGTAGACAAAAAAAACATTGCCCGTAATAAGGTTCAGGTCATCAAGCAGTTTGAGCAACAGGGTAGTCATGCCAATCGTTATGATGTCACCATTCTGGTGAATGGCTTGCCGCTGGTACAGGTGGAGCTGAAAAAGCGCGGCGTGGCGATCCGCGAAGCCTTTAATCAGGTGCATCGCTACAGCAAAGAGAGTTTTAACAGTGAACATTCCTTGTTTAAGTATTTGCAGCTGTTTGTGATTTCCAACGGCACCGATAGCCGTTATTTTGCCAATACTACCCAGCGCAACAAAAACAGCTTCGACTTCACCATGAACTGGGCGAAATCTGATAACAGCTTGCTGAAAGACCTGAAAGATTTTACCGCGACCTTTTTCCAGAAGAGCACCCTGCTCAATGTACTGCTGCATTATTCGGTGTTTGATGTGAGCGATGCACTACTGGTAATGCGCCCTTACCAGATTGCTGCTACCGAGCGTATCTTGTGGAAGATCAACAGCGCCTATCAGGCTAAAAACTGGAGCAATACGGAAAGCGGCGGTTATATCTGGCACACCACAGGTTCCGGTAAAACCTTGACCAGCTTCAAGGCGGCGCGCTTAGCCACTGAGCTGGAGTTCATCGACAAAGTTTTCTTCGTGGTGGATCGTAAAGATCTGGATTTCCAGACAATGAAGGAGTACCAGCGTTTTTCCCCGGATAGTGTGAACGGCTCTGACAGCACCGCTGGCCTCAAGCGTAATCTGGATAAAGATGACAACAAAATCATTGTCACCACCATCCAGAAGCTCAATAACCTGATGAAGAGCGAAAACGACCTGCCCATTTACTATAAACAGGTGGTGTTTATATTTGATGAATGCCACCGTAGCCAGTTTGGTGAAGCCCAGAAGAACTTAAAGAAAAAGTTTAAGAAGTTCTATCAGTTCGGCTTTACCGGCACACCAATTTTTCCCCAAAACGCTCTGGGAGCAGACACCACGGCCTGCGTGTTCGGTCGAGAGTTGCACTCTTATGTGATCACCGATGCGATTCGAGATGAAAAGGTACTCAAGTTCAAAGTGGACTACAACGATGTGCGCCCACATTTCAAAGCTATTGAAAGCGAACAGGACGAGAAAAAGCTTAGCGCGGCGGAAAACAGGCAAGCCTTATTGCATCCTATCCGTATAAAAGAAATTTCGCAGTACATCCTGAATAACTTTCGGCAAAAAACGCATCGCCTGCACGCAGGGGCAAAAGGGTTTAATGCGATGTTTGCCGTGAGCAGCGTGGATGCAGCCAAGCTGTATTACGAATCGTTCAAAGACTTGCAAAAAGACAGCGATAAGCCACTAAAAATCGCCACCATTTTCTCTTTTGTGGCCAATGAGGAACAGGATGCAGTAGGCGATATTCTGGATGAAAGTTTTGACGTATCGGCAATGAACAGCAGTGCCAAAGAGTTTTTAAGTGCTGCCATAGCTGACTACAACGCACTGTTCAAAACCAACTTCAGCGTGGAAAGCAATGGTTTTCAAAACTATTACCGAGATCTGGCCAAGCAAGTTAAGGCTAAGGAGATCGACTTACTGATTGTGGTCGGCATGTTCCTGACCGGGTTTGATGCGCCGACGCTGAACACTTTGTTTGTGGATAAAAACCTGCGCTACCACGGTTTGATGCAAGCCTATTCACGCACCAACCGTATTTTTGACGCAACCAAAACCTTCGGCAATATCGTTACCTTCCGTGACCTGGAGCAGGCGACAATTGACGCCATCACGTTGTTTGGCGATAAAAACACCAAGAACGTGGTGCTTGAGAAAAGCTACAAGGAGTATATGGAAGGCTTTACCGACGTAGTAACCGGTGAGGCAAGGCGTGGCTTTGTGGATGTGGTGACGGAGCTAGAGCAACGCTTTCCCGATCCCTCTGCCATTGAGAAAGAGTCCGACAAAAAAGCCTTTGCGAAACTCTTTGGTGAGTATTTACGCGTTGAGAACGTGCTGCAAAACTACGACGAGTTTGCCAGCCTGAAGGCCTTGCAGAACATTAACATCAATGATCCTGAGGCGGTTGAGGAGTTCAAGACCCTGCATTATTTAAGCGATGAGGATCTGGCGACGCTGCAAACAATTAAAATGCCGTCTGAACGGAAAATTCAGGACTACCGTTCAACTTATAACGATGTTCGCGACTGGCTGCGTCGGGAAAAATCTTCCGCTGAAAAAGAAAAATCGACTATTGATTGGGATGATGTTGTCTTTGAGGTAGATCTACTGAAGTCGCAAGAAATTAATCTTGATTATATTCTCGAGCTGATTTTTGAACACAATCGTAAGAATAAAAGTAAAGCAGGCTTAATTGATGAAGTTCGTCGATTAATACGTGCCAGTCTTGGGAGTCGGGCCAAAGAAAGCTTGGTCGTTGATTTTATTAATCAAACCGACCTGGACAAAATTAGTGACAAGGCCAGTATTATAGATGCCTTCTTTGCTTTTGCACAGGTAGAGCAACTACGCGAAGCACAAGAGTTAATTGGATCCGAGAATCTGAATGAAGAGGCAGCTAAACGTTATATTACCACTTCTCTTAAACGAGAGTTTGCCAGCGACAATGGTACGGAGCTTAATGCCGTTTTGCCCAAAATGAGCCCACTAAATCCCCAATACCTCACAAAAAAGCAAAGTGTTTTCCAAAAAATTGCAGCGTTTGTTGAAAAATTTAAGGGAGTGGGTGGGAAAATATAGATGCTTCAACTCATGATACAAAGTTGTGAGTTGAACAGAATGGCAAGCCTTTAAAGGGCTTGCCATTCTTATATGTTAGCTCAGACCCGATCTGACAGTGACTATCTATTCCATAGTGTCTTATGAATTTTCCCTGTCTGATGGTATTCCCCCACCAGCTCAATGAAATCTTTAAAATCCCGATTCTCTTCCACCAGACGGTTCACTGACTTCCAGTCCATGCTGGCACGTTCACGCGCCGGAATCAACGTCTGGCTATTAGAGAAATCATGCGGATCCAGGAGGAGCACACCAATACCGTGCAACGCACAGAGCATCTGAAGTTCACGCTCCACGCTACGCTGTTTATCTTCGTTAATTTCAGTCGCCACCAGATAACCGAAATGCGCCCAACTGGAATTGCTGACCGCCTGGAAGAAACATTCACGCACATTGCTACGGTTTAGCTGTTTTTTCACCTCAAAAGACCATAGCCGAGTTAAACGCCCTTCACTATGGCGAACACAGTTTTGAACCACATCGTCCCATTCTTTATCCAGGGGCTCCAGTGCAACAATATCGGGATATAGCCAGTGGTTTCCTCCCAGCCCTTTGTTATTGCTTGAGCGTTTATCGTCAATACGACGGCACAATAACCCCTCCTCCTGCGAGAGGTAATCAATCAGGATCGGATACAACGAATACTCGGTAAAGCTAACAGTTTCAACTACTGGTTCAGGGACTACGTGAGCATCCGCCTGTTCAACCACAGATTCTCCCCAATAAAACAATCGTGGTCTTGGTTTATCACGCGTCATCACCTGAGGACACATAGCTTTCGCTTTAACAGTCCGACTGCCACCAACTTCAGCGGTAATTTGGCTTAAAAAAGCTTCGTCACTGGCAAAACGTGGGTTTTTACGTTTTTCAGCCAATTCTGCACCATAATGGTCAATGATTTTTTGTGCCAATTGGCGAGCCGTAAACTGCTTATCGGGATTCGCTTGTAACACGTTGATTATCATCTGGGGACGACTTGTCATATGCCTTCCTGCTTTTGTACACACGGCTTTTCGTATCAGCTATTAAGCAATGCGTGATTACAGTTCCTGTGAATGGGCTTAGTTTACCTTTCAGAGTTAAAGACATAAAGCGCTGACTCCCGGATTATACTTGCCGCTTCAGTCAGATTCCAGTGCCCGTGCATTTCCTGAGCCAGTCCAGTTTCAGCATCTGCAACCCGGCGCGAGAAATATTATACTTAAACACTCAAAGAACCGTTAATCATCTTAGTTACTCAAAAGCTATAATACTGCCAACCATTTCATAATAATTATTTTATTTTTATAAATTTGTTCCCCTCTATTGTATGTTCAACCTCCCAACCCAACTCTCTAAGTTTATCCACAATAAACCACTGAGCCTTATGAACATCCCTAGTATTCGCGTGGTAGGAACAAAACGTTGCATAAGCATCAATTACATATGTCTTTTTTTTGTAAAAAAAATAACTCCGCAGAGGGTGTTTCCTTGATGCATATACAGGGGAGCCTACCCCCTCGAAGCGCTCACCCAACCACGATTCAAACTGATCATTTGTTAAATCATATACTCTGCCATTGAATTCAACCCAATAATGATGCTCCCCTCTCGTCCGGTGACTTCCTTTAACGACATTGATGCGAGACTTGGGTGAAAGCCATTTAAGGAACAAACCGAGATATACTGACGCTCCCTGACATGAGTTTGTTGGAAAGCTATAAAAAAATGGTATTCCCATTTTATCCAACTCATCATGCGTGTTTTCAAAAACCAGACGTAAATCTCTAGAAAACTGGATAGCTATTTCTTCCACACCCCCTCCTAACCGTTAATCATAAATAACTAAGAACTAATTTTCATTTAAAAAATCACAAAAGGTGCCAGGTGATAATAATTATTAATAAAATATATTGACTCAACGATAC
This sequence comes from Enterobacter sp. Lyrl_3, assembly GCF_051948675.1. Lineage (NCBI taxonomy): Bacteria > Pseudomonadati > Pseudomonadota > Gammaproteobacteria > Enterobacterales > Enterobacteriaceae > Enterobacter > Enterobacter sp. Lyrl_3. Next base: position 43,040 of record NZ_JAYJLI010000021.1, on the reverse strand, counting down.
TCCTTATTAAAGGACGGTTCTCTGTAAAAGAAAACCGCCCTGATTCATGACTTATTTAACCAGCGTGCTGACCGCTTTTTTCTTTGCCTTTCGCACCGCTTTCTTTTTAGCATGTTTTTTGGTGGCCTTTGTGGCTTCTGACTTCACCGTGGTACTCTGCGCATACTGAATGGTCTGACTCAATGGTGATACTGGCTCTGAAGCAAAAGAACCCGCAGCGAAAAGGGACAGCGCAGCCCCCAGCAGAACAACCGATAACTTTGACATGGCAACCTCTCCGGTATTTTCAGGAAATATCCCCCCGAAAAATGGAACCGGGAGCCCCACAGAGTCAACACGGATAACCGACGCCATGTCACCCGGATTGATTTTTTATTTTTTTCTGTGATTTCATTCTGAATGCTGAGCCATCAAGCTGACGGATACCCATTTTTTCCTGCGCAACCGTGGCGGCCCTGCTAAAGGCGCTGATATTCAGTTGCTCTGAAACCGGTAGCGCAATGTTTGAATAGCACTGACGCCGCTTCTGGCTGACCCACTGCCGTTGCGCATCGGTATCGCACAGGTCCATCACCGCCAGCCAGCGGGTTGCTGCCCGTCGCCATAACCCGGCTTTCTCCAGTTTCTCAGCGACTGCATCACTGACCATATCCTGCTCTCCGTATTTCTGTTAATGATTGTTCGTCGTTCTGGTGGGACAGCCTGCCCTCCGCCAGTTGTACCAGCACCGACGGTCGCAGTGCTGAGATATTCCGGCCACTGAACCGGAATGCCCCCATATCGACCATTTTGAGGATTTCCCGCGTCACCGTTTCCGGCGTGACGCCAATGTAATTCGCGATATCGCACCGCAGCACCGGCAGGCGAAACTCCCGGCGTATGCATCCAGGATAACCATAACGAACCGCGAGGTCGTAAATAAAATGCGCCAGCTTCTCACCGGCACTCATATGGCTCAGTTGATGGAAGCGTGCCTTGTTCAGGCGTAAGTACTCACTCATCAGCTGGTAGATGTGTCGGCGTTCACCACATGCCTCCATAAACCCGCTTAATTGCGTCGCAGGCAGGCGATGAACGGCGCAGTCATCAATCACCTGTGCATATCCCCGGTGCAATTCTCCGGAAAGTTCATCCAGCCCCAGGTATTCACCGGGCAGATAAAAACCGGTGATGTGTTCATCCCCGCGTGAGTTGATAAAAAACGTTTTGACGGCCCCGAATTTAATTAGCCAGAGTCCACTGCACTTGTCACCTGTACGCCACAGGTACTTCTTTTTACCGTATTGCAGGGACGGTCTCTGCCTGATGGCATCGCTCAATGGGCTTCTGTACATACTGCTCTCCGCTGGTTTACCCAACCCGCCGAACTTTCCGGCTTCAGCGTAAAATCCAGCACGACAATATCCCGCAGCACCGGTCGAAAAATGGATTTCAGTGCATCATGGGCCGGATGTGGCAGATAGTGCTGGCGGGCCGCTTCGTCCGCAAACGTCATCAGCACACAGTGGGTATGACCCGCATTTTTACCTTCAGGGCTGTCATTGATGCCCCATTCCACGCGGGTTATCCCGGTAACCTGTCGGGGTATACGCAGGAAAGCCTGCCTGACCGCATTAATCTGCTCAGGTGAAGCCTCATCAGTGAATGTGATAAACAGAATGTGTCGAATCATTTTTGATTCCTGCAGAAACGGGGGGAAGGGTGAACAGCACATGTTCAAGGTCGTCTGGCATGACGCGAATAATGCCCTCGCCGGGAATATCGATTTCAGCAACCAGAAACAGGGACAGCGATATCATCACAGGCAGTACCAGCAGATAAAGTCCGTGCCGCCGGTCCGCGTGTTGCCTGCCCGCCATGCAACAGGCCACCATGGCAAACAGAAGAATTATCAGCCATGCTGCATCCGGGATTTTCCGTTGATTCACGGCAGTGGTCTGCTGCTGTGACCCTCTCAGCTCACTCAGGGAGGACAGCAACGGCACCATGAGCGGAGAGGTATTGCGCAGGGTCTCCGGCACAACCAGCTCCCAGAGTTGCTGCTGGCTCGTCTCCGACTGCCGGTTCCAGACCCTTCCGCCCTGCAGGGTGCTGTCCCTGAAAAAATGAATACGTGCGTCCAGATATTTTCGGAGCAGTCCCTGAGCTTTCTGCAGCGTGGGTTCCGGTAACAGCTGCGTATACTGCCAGGCTTGTTCAATGGCCTGCGCCTCCCGGACCTGCGACTGCTTCAGCATCACAAAGCCGTTTATCGCCGCCGAAAAGGCAAATCCGATAAGCAGCAGGGATAGCGCCAGCGTTCCTGCAGTGATAACAATATCATTGCCTGTACTGGCATTTCCCCGGGAATAATGACGAAGATAACGGCCAATATACGACGACATAACCAGTAATGATAACATCACCGACAGTAATAAAATATCATCGACTGCCGGGAGCATGAAGTAATATGCCATCATATTCCGACCTCACAGACCAGCCACTCTGGTTTAAAACAGTTAAAATAAAAAAATATTGCAACCCGGTTATTTAATGGATGGCAGCAGTACGTTATTGCTGATAATTTAAATGGCACTTTCAATATTCGTGGTGTATTTATTTTATCTGACAATATAAAAACGTATGGAATATGAATATTCCGTGTTCAGATTCATGTGCTGGTCGTATTATTCCTTTGTCTCCGAAGCAGTCGTCCCCGGGCCTTCTCCACCGCCCGGTTGGTCCGGTCAGGAAACAGCGTCGCCTGCTGTTCAGCAATACTCAGGTGCATATTTTTCTCCAGTAGCGCCCAGTCCTCATCGCTCCAGGGGCGAAATCCTGCCTGACTTTCACGAGATTTTTTCAGGCCGAGCCGCCTCGCCATCAACCTGACGGCAACCTCATTCCTGTCTGGCAACTGCCGCATGACTTCAATACCGACCACCGGGTATTGTGCTTTCAGAATACGAAGTTCATCTTCACGCCAGAAGCGACCGCTCTGCACGCCTAAAATGATGGCCCGTGAAAATATCGCGCTGACGCTTCTGCCCGGCAGCAGCCGGGTCAGCTCTTCAGCCTCAACCCCCTGCGAGTAGTGATGGCGGATAATCTCCATTTCCGCTTCGCTCCAGGGGCGGCTTCTCTTGCCGCGACAGCCCAGTCTGTCGGCCATCAGTCCTACCGCCCCCGGGGTACGTTTCAGAATGGTGGCAAGCTCTGCCACGGGCATTGTGCCGTAGTTATTTTCCAGAAAGGATAAATCCTTCACCGTCCACAGTAAGAAATGATTATCGGGTTGTGTTTTATCGTCGTGTGTCATGGGGTTAACTTTCCTGCCTGTACGGTCAGTGCGTAACGGTTCTGCAACTGGCGCAGATGCTGCGCGGCCTGTAGCACCGTCACAGTCTGACTGCCGTCGTTATTTTTTTGCTGTGACAGCTGGCGCAACTGCTCCTCCAGCGGCACGTTCTGGTTTAACAATTACTACTCTTCGGTTCTCTGACAAATAGGTTGGCCTGTCTGATGCCCTGATGGACAAAACCATGACACATTGCCATCCGTTACCGTAATATTACCCATGCCTGAAACCGATATTGTCTTTGGATCCAGACTATCCAGTTTCATTATGCCAGCACGAGAAAACCAGACATTGTGTCCGTCCGTTAATACATTTTCAGAAAGAAAGTGGAGTGATGCTACCTTTATCTTTTTTGTAAACAGATAACTGAGTTTCCCTGATGTGTAAAACCCATTATTATCTACAGCAAGTGGAAAAGATAAACATCTGAAGGAGTTCGGTTCCACTTCGGGTCTCTTTTTCCTTTCATAATACCACTTACCATCAATTTTTGCCCATCCGTAACTGCTTGTACATGTCTGAACACTTTTATGGTATGGGATTATTACATCATCCATCGCTGAGAAATAATAGTTTAATTTATCTTTTGCCTGATTGTTAGATAAGGCCACAAACGTTCTTACATCCGCTCCTTTGATAATATTCCCGTCTGCAGTAAAGACAACTTTATTATCGGTATAGTAAGGATGCTTTAATGATCTGAAGGTATTTTTATTGACTGGAAAACTCATTTCCTTGCAGTTAACCCATGATTTACCCTCGGTCAGTAAAAATAAATTATCAAAGTGAGCGTTGTCAGGATCGAATGATGCCGGAAGTCGGGTAGCATTACAGAAATAGTGTCCGCCGGACTGAATGACATGGGTATAATCACCACTGTAAATAACATTAAAGCTGTCTGTTTTTGCCCCCTCCAGTTTTTCCGGTTCCGCATTACTGTCCAGTTGATAAGTCAGTATATTGTTAATGGCTTTATACGGATACGAAATGGCATGAGCCTGTAGGGCAAATATCATAGAAAAAAAATATAAAAGTAGTTGAAAATACTCTTTTGGAAAAAAGCATAAATACATCCTGTTAAAATATTAATAAACACCTGATAATTATGTTCAAGAAGCAAACAAAAATTGATCATTCATTATCTGATGAAGGATCAATAACATTGAAATTTTTACATAATTACTGCATCGTTTTTTCAAGATCCTGCCAAAGCGCACTCGCCGTTTCCTGGTATCCGTCAGAAGTTAAATGAACCAGGTCAGGCCGCGCTTTCCCCTTGTCAGCCCAGCGCTCTATAGAACAATCTCCTCCCATAAAGGCAAACCAGTCCCAGAACAGCGTATGTTCGGACGCAGCCACTTTTTTCTGAACCTCAATGATCGTCTTTAACACCGGCGACTGACGGGCTGAACAACCTGATGCACTTTTGTTCATGATGCTGCTTCCTGGTCCTACAAGCAGTATCGCCGCATCTGGAACAGCCTGACGAATTTTTCTGATCTGCCTGAGCAGCGTTTGCTGATATTCCTCTGCTGACATTGAAATATTAAATGCTTCGTTAGTACCGAAGGCGAGAATAACCAGATCAGGCGTCAGATTGCTTAGCGTTCCGGGCCAGTCTGAGGCCCATTTATCAAGCATCGAGATCTGAGCCCCATTGATACCAAGCGCACTGACAATCACACCGCCTGAATGACGGGATGTCAGCCAGAATCCAGCCAGTTGAGTGCCATTTCCTTTCATTGAAACTGCAAATGCATCGGCAACCGGCACCGCACGGGATAACGTCCATCTCCCCTGGGTACCGGACAGGGTTACTGTCTCTCCCCCCAGTTGCAACATTGCATCTCCCGTTGAACGGTACAGTGCCCGGGCCTGAAGCTCCGTTTCTCCGTCAGAAATGGTGATACGTTCTGAGTTGTTTACCGATGTCGGCGTTGCAATGTTTCCTCCGAGCGTAAATGCCGGATCTTTTGTTTTTCGACTGGTTTCCAGTTGCCAGCCACTTGCTTTGCTGTAATTTACATGGCTGTACCGATTTCCCGGAACTCTCATCGGGCTGATGAATCCCGGTCCACCATTCCCATAATGACGCTGATACAGGCTTCGAAGTTGGCCTGAAAGAAAATCAGCAGCTGTATGTGAGTCACCAATGACAATAATGTGGGTTGTTTCAGTATTACTTCGTTTTAGTTTTTCTGACAAGTCAGTAAGTTGTTTTTCACCATAGTTGATCATCCGTCCATTTGTCCCTGTTTCGAAAGAGGTGACCCGGCGGTCAGGATTGCCTGTACTCTGGCAGGAGGTGATTACCGTGGCTGCCACACATAATGCAAGCAGGCAGGGAATAAAAATACGTTTATCTTTCATCAGTTGACAGACCTTCTTGCTGTTCAAAATGAATGTGGGAAACAATAGCTTGTGCAATCAGATTCTCTCCGGCAGGGGTATAATGAATACCATCATCAGCCCGTACCCGTGTCATTTTTCCACGAAGTAAAATATCAGGAGCGTAAATATCAGGGCTATAATTAAATATGTCATTCACATCAACGAGGAGACCACCATATTTTTGAACTTCAGAAGAATACAAAGTGTTCAGATATTTCATGCCATGACTCAGTTTTGACTTCCTCATTGAAGGAGGCATAACCCAGATCACCGGAATATGATATGCCTTCGTCAAATCCAGGATCTGATCTATACGACCACGGTAAACCCGCTCCCAGTCATCACTTTCAAATTTAAGAAAAGGTTTTCCTTTTCCGGCAGGCATATCCCAGGGATCATTAGGACCAAGGAAAACGACCAGTAGACCAATCGATGGGGTCTGACGCAGTGTTTCTGCGGTCGTTGCAGGCCAGTTATAGAAGCCTGGGTATGCAAGACCAGTACTACGACGACTCAGGTTGATCCCGGTGACCTGATGTTTCTCCCGTATAATTTTCAGCACTCTCGGCGCAACACCTTCCATCATGGAATCACCAATCAGCAGTACTTTTTCGGAGCTGCCCAGAATAGCTTTATGCATTCCGTCAGTGCCACTTTCATAAAGAGGTCCTTCAACCCCAACTGTCTCTCCTCTGTCTGGCGAGGTGGATGCCGGAATTCCGGCCAGTATGTATGACTGATTATTCGAATCGTGTGCTCCGGTGACTCGTCGGCTCAGTTGCAGTAGTCCAGACGGTTCCTGAGAAAGGGGGAACGATAATGTATCCCTGGAGCTATGCTCTGCGGGAACCACAGATAAATCATTCTCTGATACTGAGGTATCCTGCTCCTTGTTGTTGTTTTGTCCCTGATTTTCATTGTGCAGGGCACTGATAAACGTATGCTCAGAAAGCGTGGCAGCATTCATTAGTACTGCCCCCTCGCGCCAGTAACCTGTGGTGACTGTGTCCCATGGGGCATCCTGATGAAAATGAAGTGTCCAGTACTGACTGAGGTTTTGCTGATATAACCAACACAAACTGATAAAAGTTACACTCACGACAATAATAATCTGCAACGAACGGCTCAGTATATTTTGATAATCAGAAGCTTGCATAAATAAATCCGGGAATACCTGAAGGAGAAATAAAAAAAGTTATAGCCAGTACTGGCACAATGATCAGTGGTAGTGCATACCAGGGTAACCCGCCAATAATGATCCCAGTCTGTTTTCTCACATTAACCAGGACTGGATAAAAAATAATGAGCGAGACAAATGCCAGAAGTGCTGACAATGTGCTGGTAGTCGGCATCGTATGCCATGCCGACAGAATGTTGTCACAGATAAGTAACGCATCGTTTATGGATGATGCCCTGAAAAATACCCACGCCAGACAGACAAAAAGAAAGGTCATCAGGCGTGCGAGAGCTGCTGGGAGCATAAAACCGGTTCTTTCTGAAACGTAGCGCCGCCAGAGGTTATTCACTACCATACCAGAACCATGCAACGCCCCCCAGATAATAAACGTCAACCCGGCACCATGCCAGACACCGGACAGCACCATTGCTACAAAAATGTTCACCTGCGCACGCAACCAGCCTTTTCTGTTTCCACCAAGGGGAATATAAATATAATCACGGATAAATGTTGATAAACTGATGTGCCAGAGTCGCCAGAATTCCTGCAAATTACTGGCTCGATATGGGTGGTTAAAATTTTCGCCCAGCCGGTAACCGAGTAACAATGCCATACCTGTAACCAGATCTGTATAACCAGAAAAATTAAAATATATTTCCCATGCCCAGCCAAATACCCCCAACAGACAATCCCAGCCACTTGCTGCATCAGGATTATTAAAAACATCCGTGACCAGATTATCGTTTAGCCATGAACTAAAAAGAAACAGTTTGATGATGGCAAGGACGATTAAAAACAACGCTTTTTTATAATGAAGGATATGCCGTTTTTGATTTTCCAGTTGAGGGAATAACTGTACGGCACGGTTAACCGGACCTGCGGTAAATGTCGGTAAAAAACTCATGTAGAGCAGGATGTCCATCCCACGAATATTCCTGAGTTCACCACGAACCACAGACATGACCAGCGATATGGAGTTAAATAAATAGAATGACAACCCCACAGGCATCAGTATAGTCAGAACAGGGAGAGGGAAATACTTTTGCCAGCCTCCAGTTGCAGTCTGTATCCATTCACTTACAGGTGAATAATACTTGAAGGCAATAAAAAAACTTAACACAACAAAAAGCAGAAGCGGGACTGCAAACTTTCTTGATTTTTGCCCATGAGCCATACCAGTCATAAATAAAACAAGCACACTATAAATAATCAGAATAATAAAAGATCTGACATTTATCGATGCAATAAATCCGTAACCAGCCACCAGTAACAATACATTCTGGATTTTACTCCATGGCTGGCATAACCAGTATGCCGCAAAAAAAACAATAAAACAGAATAAAAACTCCGGAGAGAAAAATACTGACATAGAAATCCTTAAGTCGGTTCTGGCTGACACCTTCCGACTCATTTAAACCATATTGGGTGATATTCACGGAACTGTGTTGTTGACAGTATTCCTGATAAATGCGTAACGAAATATAAGCTGATTCAGATGCTGTGCAGCCTGCTGTTCCGTCGCCGTCTGACTGCCGTCGTTATTTTTTTGCTGTGACAGCTGGCGCAACTGCTCCTCCAGCGGCACGTTCTGGCTCAGGGTTTGCGTGATGGCAAACACCGACGATTTCAGCTCTGAGACCGTGATGTATTTTCCCCGCTGCATATCGGTGCTGTTGAGCCGGTTCGTCAGCGACTGCAGTTGTACCATGGCCTGATGCCAGCCCTGCAGACGGGCTTCCGGCAGGGCATTCGCTTCCACCTGCTGTTGCCACTGTTTCGCCAGCGCAGCGGTTTCCGGCTGATGCGGCCACAGTCGCTGTGTCTGCGCCACCAGCGCGAAACCGTAGTCCTGCGCCCATGACGGGGAAAGCTGTGCCAGTTCATCCAGCTGGTCGCGGGTCCGCTCCGTCGCCATCCGGCCCTGCGCCTGCAGCGCGGCGGCATTGCCCTCAATCATCGCTTCCTGTTCTGAGGCACTCAGTACTACCGGCAGGGGAGAAAGCGAGGTGTCAATCAGCGTCTCCGGCTGGTTGTTCTGCCAGCTCAGCCAGCCCCAGGCGCTTATCGCCGTGACCAGCAGTGTTGCCGCAATACCACCGGCAAATCCCGACCAGATGCCGCGACGATGGCGTTTCAGTATGGAGGTCTGCGTGATCCGCTGCGTGCCGTCATCACGGACCACCAGCACCACCGGGTCACTGTCGCCATACGGCTGCACAGTGTGGTCCGGAACCGGACTGGCGGTGTGCTGCCAGGCGGACTCAACAGTGGCGGGCAGTGGCGCATCTTTCGCGTTCTCCAGCCGGACCACCGCCGCGTGCATCCAGTGCAGCAGTGCGTCCATTTTACTGACCTGGCGCAATTCGAGCCGCTGCAGCAGGTCGCACAGGTGGCGAAACTGCTGCTCCAGACGATAGACCACCGGCAGGTCCTGGTGACCGAGCGTAAAGCGGCGCAGGTTCAGCATCAGATGGTCGCTTAGCCACACCAGAACCTCCTTACGAAACGGCATCTGCGGCGGCCACATCACGCTCCACTGGTGAGAAATCAGCGAATCGATGAGTTCCAGCCCTTCAGACAGCCCGGCGAGACCGGAACGCTGCAGGCGGGCACCGCAGAACCAGGCGGCAGTCTGCAGGTCGGTGCCGTTGTGGCGAAACAAGGTGACGCAGAGCTGCTCCACGTTGCGCCAGTCCACATCGGGGCGAGCGGGGTGGGTCAGCTTGCTCAGTTCATCACGCACCTGGGTGTATTCAGACCATGCACGGGGATCCTGGCCCGCATGTACGGGCAGGTTTCGGGAAAACATATTCAGACGTCCTTAATTCAGGAGAGGAGGATGCGTTGTTGTTTCAGGTGGCGGAGCAGCACTTTACCTTCCGGCATAAACTCGGTGCCAAAACGCACCAGCCCGCCGTCGTGCAGCTCTGCTTCAATGGCATAGCGCAGTTCACCGGGCTGGCTCTGTTCCAGAATGACCACGTTAATGTCCTGAATACGCGGCTCGTATTTCAGCAGCACTTTTGCCAGCGTGGATTTGAGTTCATGGACGGTGCCGGGCATGCCCTGCAAAATCAGCGTCATATCCGGCAGACCGTAGTCCGGCAGGTGCGCCACGGAACCGGCCCGGGTACTGAGCACCCGCTGCAGATTATCCAGCACCGACATAATGTACTGATTTTCTTCGCTCACATGATGCAGCTCAAGTTCTCCTGCAAAATTACCGAATAAAGTTTCATAAAGAGAATAGGACATAAATTAAACAAACCATTATAAAAATAGCGATATAATAAAAAATGATGTTTTATTTACAGAAGAGTAATTTATAAAGCCACGACATTTCACCGGGAGAGTCGTCCTTATCGGATGGATTATAACTCTGCCAGTCGTTCTCTGGTGATTCCCAGGGGGCCGGACATCTCACCTTTTTCTCGTAAAAAAATATTTTACCTTTAAGACGCTCACGGTTTCGGTACGCATAACGTAGCTCTGAGGCGGTAACCGATTGCCCGTGAGGAGGGATCTTATTTATCACGCAGTTCATATCAAGACCATCCAGGATAAAATGCAGATGGAAGTTATCCCCCCGTGCGACCATTTCAATACCAAGTTTACTTCCCCGCTTCCATAATAACTTTGGTGCATACCCGGCAATACCAGGTGCATCGGTATATAGCGTATGATAATCATCCTTTCCGTAGTGCTTCCTGACCTCTTTATAAATTTTTTTTATATTAAATTTAGGGTTTACATCTCCGACGGAGAAATAATCGCTCCAGAGATACTTACTGTCAGCTCCGCCCGTTTTTTTGGTCACCGTTTCCTCAATATCATCCGGGACCCGAAGCACACGCATCAGTGATTTACGCTTTCCTCTGAGCCGAATGAGTTTATCCTGACTGACAGATTCTGTTACTGACTTACTCACGTTGTTATTATAAACGTCGATTACCAGAGGCGGACATTGCTTGTTCTCAGGTGAATATCCCGGGTATATGTCATGAATATATTCTGACCGGGGTTTTTCCAGTCCATAAATAAGATCACCCCGGCTGGCATCATAGTTTCCGGAGAACACTTCCGTTGTGTTTTCATTCCCGTGCCCAGCAACTTCCCCCCCCTCTGGTAAAGAGGATGTCCCCGGGATCGATTCACTATTCTGAATATCAGACAAAGCCCCTGCAGGATACGTTGAACTCTGTTGTGGTAACGAACTGGCGCTGCAGTTCATGGTGCCGGATGTTTTTTGGGTATACGTATGTACGGTGCCAAATTCAATCTTCCCCTCCTCCAGCGTCAGATAGCTGCTCCCACCGATAAGCGTGATGCGTTTCTTACCGGTCAGGGTGATATCATCGCCAGCACTGAGGCTCATCGCCTTCTGTGCCGACAACTGCATACGTCCATGCTGCACCTGTGCCACAACCGGCCCTTCCCCCGACTGCAGGCTCAGTGCCCCCATGTGCGCAAACAGCCCGAGGCCCGAGCCTGCCTGTGCCGTCATCGCTCCCGTCACCCCGAGGCTGATATCCCCACCTGCATTGACCGCCACATTTTTAGTCGCCGACAGTTGCAGGTGCTCACCGCTGGTCAGCGCCATCCCTTCCGGTGCCGACAGATGCAGCATCCGGTCTAAGGTCTGCAGTCGCGTCTCCGACATCTGTACCTGAGCGGTGATATCCGCCTGCAGCGCCTGAGCCTGTTCAGCGGCAATATCCAGTTGCTGGCGCTGCTGCAGGCAGACGTCAATTTCACGCAGCGCATCAGCCTGGTCCAGCACCTCACCGACGGCTTTATTCTGCCCGTCGGCGGTCACCAGCAACCCTTTTGCCACCCGGATGACACCGTATTCGTCGGTGCGCAGCTCAAAGCCGGTCCCCCGGGGCTGGCGCTGTGCATCCGTCATCTTCCCCTGATTCAGCTGTGTCGCCCCATACGGGGTGGTCAGCGCAATATGCTCCTGCGCCTTCTGGTCTTCCATGCGCAGCTCGTTGCCACCGCCGGTACGCAGAATATTCTGGCTGCGGTTATCACGGGTTACGATGTCAGGGTGTTCAGAATCATGAAAAGCGTGCGCAATATAAGGGCGATCCGGGTTGCCGCCATGGAATGCCACCCCCACTTCCGTACCGTCCGTCAGGGGCATGTGCCAGCCATATGTATCTCCGGCAAAGGGTGAAGCCCGCCGCAGCCACGGATACGCGTAGCCCGGTTCGCCCTCATCCGGATGAAAATCCATCCGTACCCGGTAACGCCCGGTGCTATCAATATGCGCGTAGCGGTCATAGGGGGTAACGCTTTCCACCCGGCCCGGCAGCGTGCCGGTGATGTGAGGACGGGGACATTCCGCAGGCCGGAAGCCGTACGCCTCCCGGTACGGCATGCCCCACAGCGACACGTACAGCCGTGAGTCACGCGCCCCACGAAACGAGGTGAAGGTCACCAGTATGCCTTCATTCAGGTCATGCAGCCCCGCTCCCACGGGATTTACCACCTGCCCCGGACTCAGCCAGTAAGCGTTACTGAACAGATGAAGGTAAGCCAGGTTATTCAGCTCGCGCTCATGGCGGATGCGGGCATAAAATCCCCCGGTTTCAGGGGCGGGGGCGGTACCCTCTCCGGGGTGAAGATAAGACTCGCTGTCGCGGTAATGCCCGCCCGTCGTCACGCCCGCAGCACGCACAGAGGCAGTGGCATCCATGGGGGCACGTGCGGTACGAGGATTGTAATCACGAACCGGGACGTTCCCCGTCGCCACGTTGTGCCAGGTACGCAGCCCCCAGCAGCAGAGTTCAGCACCATCATACAGACCGGACGGTTCATGGTATGGCAGAGGCTGCTCAGGCCGGTACTGCTGCTGGCTGTCACCAAAGACCGTCACATCCAGTCCGGTCACATCGTGCATCATCTGGCGATACCAGATCCCGACCTCCGCCAGAATACGCTGCACAAACGCCAGGTCCGTCTCCTGCCACTGGGTGATGAGTTCGCGTTCCGGGTAGTCGCCGGTCAGCTGAAAATCAAAGTCGGAACCTTCCAGACCGTGCGAACGCAGTATCTGAGCCACCAGCTCCGGTACGGTGACATTCTGATAAATGGCGCAACGCCTGGAGCGCGACAGCAGCGCCAGACGGGACCCAAGAGTCACGGCATAGTGGGACTGGTCTGCGTTTGTGGAAAGCCATTCCAGTCCCGTGATAACCCCCTGCACCACTTTGTGATGGCGCAGACTGAAACTCGCTGACTTCAGCAGCACGGCTTGCGCATCCACCGTTCGGTGGGTGGTAAACTCAATGCGCCATGAAAACGGCCTGCTCAGCGCTTCTGTCCCGCGAAATCGCTGAACATCAGCCCTGACCGTGCTGTCGCTTATCACCAGTTGATACGGGTTCTGTTCGCGACCGGTATTCTTATCATCCACCCTGTTTCCCCTTCAACGGTACCAGGCTCAGACTGCCGTCACCCAGTTCAACGGTCCGGGCCTTGTCCGGATCCAGTTCGTCACGTCGCAGCACCAGCCGCCAGGTGTTGTGCTTCAGATCCGGCTGGCGAAACAGCGCCACCACCGCCACGTAAGCGGCATTTTCGTCCATCGGCATATTCAGCGTCACGTTGCCGCCGGGCATCACCAGCAGCGAACGGGAGGCCAGCATATCCTCTTTCAGGACAGGGCTGTCATCACGCAGCAACGTCTGATAATCAGCGGAGTCCAGGCTTTTCCGGTCCTTCAGCTGATACACCCTGACCATGGTTGCCAGCGGCGTCTGGGCCTCATCGGCATTCAGCGCCGCACGGGGTGACAGATCCAGATGCAGTGTTTTGATTTTTTTGTAAAACAGCGAGGCAGCCATGCTGCGCGTACCGTCATGGACACTCTGGGCCAGACCGCATCCGCTCAGCAGACAGCACAGCAGCGGGGGCACTGCCCGCCAGTGATTCATAATGTTCATGGTGTTTCCTGGTCAAAGCGATACTGACCGTCGCTGGCCGGGTGCCGTGCAGCCATGCACAGACCCTCATAGCAGCCGGTATTGACGGTGATGTCACGGGGAGGGGGACTTTTGCTCTCCTGGCGCCCCAGCACGCCGGTCTGACCGAGACGGACCCGACGGGCGCGGTCAGGGTCAAGCCGGGGTTCCGGTAACAGGGACAGGGGCACACGAAGCTGCAGACGGACATCGCTGCGATACCCGAGGTAAACCCGCAGCAGAACCAGCAGGTCAGTGTGCAGTGCTCCTCCCGGCAGCCAGCCCGACGCCTCTTCACGGTTCGTAGTACTGAGTGTCACCCGCACCCGGCTGAGGGCTTCCGGCGCGGTATGCCCCAGCACGGGACGCGCAGACAGCATAACGCGGTTTGCCTGCCCCAGTCCGCTGCGCACGGCAACCGGAACATGCACCACCTCATAATCACTTACCGTCGTCTGCGTCTGCGGTGCCAGCAGGCTGACCAGGGCGCAAATACCTTCGGCATTACGGGTCGGCAGACGCATATTGCCCAGCAACGCCAGAAAGCGCGACACCGGGGTGGCAATCCGTCCGGCGGTGCCGGGGATCCCGAGCCCGACCAGTCCCAGCAGACACTGTGAGGTCGCATCGGTACCGCCCGCTTCAAACGTGGCCGGGTACGCATATTTGCGCCAGATCCGGTAATACTGCGTGGTAATACGGTGGCTGAACATATCCAGGAAGGCGGTGACGGCTTCAACCCCTTCCCGCCGGGTGGCAATATCATCCAGATAGTGCGTCGGGAGCGGGGAGTCAACACCGTATATCCCGAGGAAAGTTGTCCGCACCGAGAGTGGCGCATCCGGATCCTTCTCATCATCCTCCACGACCCGCAACTCGCTGACCGGAAATCCCATCCCCGGCCACGGGCGAAAGCGAACCGGATCGTTTCCGGGGTGACTGGTACTGCCAAGCAGCGGCGCGTCGGGGGCAGCCAGCTCCAGTAACCGGCAGAAACGGTAGAAATTAACCCGCCAGATCTCGTCCCGCAGTTGTTCCGTCAGCCGGGTACATGCTGACTGTGATTCTCGCGCCATCTCAGTCGTTCTCCTGTGGGCTGCAGCACCAGCGTCAGCTGGTTGAAAAGATGAATGTCGGCATACAGGCTGAAGAAACGATGTAACAGCTCACCGAAGAGATTCACATCCCCTTTACCGGCAAAATTTCCGGTGTCCAGAGTCACTTCAATATCAACCCCCCGTAGCATAAAACCCCGTTCAAAGCGGCTGATAAGGCTATGCCTGACATCCACAATGGCCTCCAGACGGCGGCGGTTCATTTCATCGTCGCTCCAGTCATACAGCGCCAGCGTTCCCCGCAGTACCTCCGGGTTATCCATCATACTGAGGAAGTTTGATCCCAGATGACTCATAACCCGCCAGTGGAACCGGTCACGGGCAGGGGGATACAGCGGCAGCGTGGGCGCGGTCAGGTTCAGAATTTGAACGGGGATCTTTCCGGCTTTCACCGGCCTGTCCAGACGCGTGCTTCTCAGCGCCATGCGGGGCAACTGACCGTTGGTCCCGGTCATTCTCATCGACAGTGCATCGGTTTTTCTCGCCAGCTGGTCAGCATCGAAGGCGTCCCCACCCAGAATGAGCCAGGTGTCATACAGGCCAGAGGGGCCGCGTTTCACCCGGGTATGAAAGTAACGTTCCGGAGCGCCATGGCGCATCATTCCGCCACGGTGACGAAAGCTGGTAAATGGCACATAGCGCTGTTGACCATTTTTCACCGTACCGTGGATTTCATCCACGCTGTAGATCTCGGTATGCCCGTCCTGGATCCGCAGGGGACGCAGCAGATATTCATTTTCCAGTGGATCCAGAGGCATCGGATCCGCTTCCAGCGTGAACAGGTTGATGACCGGCGCACAGTGCAGGCGAACGTTACCGGTGCCGAACGTTAACTCTGCAGGCCAGGCCTCGCTGAGCACGATATCCACCTCAAACCACGTACTCTCTGGTGCCAGCACAAGCTGCTCCAGCCCCCGTAGCCCGACAAACATGAATTTTTCCCGGAAGCTGAAATACTCCAGCAGCAGCTGATAGCCACTGAACGCAGACGCGCCCTTCGGCCACAGACGATCGTCGTCATCAAAGCCCAGCGGTTTACACCAGCCGTCAAAGGGCTGTCGCTCCGCTGTCCCCGCATGGCGGACATACATCGCCTGAACCTGACGCGTCAGCGCCAGATGCAGGGCTGAACTGACCGGTGCATCCGCACAGAGGTACAGAACAACCTGCTCCATCTCCGCCTGTGTCAGATCAGCCCGGGCGGGGCATTCAAAGCGCAGCCGGATGGCAGAACGACCGTCGGTTTCCGTCTGCAGACGGGCTTGTGCCAGATGCAGGGGCTGAAGCGTCAGCGCCCGGGTGGTCCGGTACTGGCAGGCCGTCTGCCGTGGCCCCACCGGACTGGAGAGCACGGAAAACCCTTCAGGCAACCGTTCCGCCTGGCGCAGCTGTTGCCACGGTGGCGCAAACTCCACCACCGACAGGGAAGGGATGGTGCGCAGATAATGCGGCCACAGCAGACTCACCAGGCCTTCCGTCAGTTCGGGTAAATCGTCATCCAGCTTTTCGCGAAGACGCCCCATCAGAAACGCAAATCCCTCCAGCAGGCGCTCCACATACGGCTCAACGGCGCCGGGTTTATCAAGATGCAGCATCGCCGCCCTGTCCGGATGGGCGCGGGCAAACTCTTTTCCGGCCTCGCGCAGATAGCGCATCTCGGCCTCGTAATAACGCAGGGTTAAATCATCCATTCCTGTCTTCCTGATAGCCTGTCAAAAAAGGGTCAACTGCAGAGCACCATGGCCCGGGCAGGATCGAGGTTAACCAGCGAGGCCAGCAGGCTGTCCATCTCCGGAGCCAGCCGTGCACGCTCACTGTCGTGACGCCCCGCCCGCAGGCGAAGCAGCTTCAGACGCCGGGCAAGCACTTCAAACAGCAACCCCGGCTCCCAGTCCGCCAGCGTCAGCTGCGGTGCCTGCGCAGCCAGCTCGCCCAGCAGATGCATTGCCATGTCATTTCGGCCGTACTGCTCCGCCACGCGGGCCATCAGCAGGCGCACCAGCCACCGGCCCCGTGGAGTCTCAAACCCCGGACGGGTCTGCAGCCACGCCAGAGCGGCCTCCGGGCCGTCGCTGTCCCCCTTCGCGATCGCCTCCGCTTCCAGGGTCTGTATGTCCTCATCCACCGCAACCGTCGTCGCGGCAGGCTCATGGCCCGGATGCCCGGAGGAGGCATTCACGTGTTCCGCTATCCAGTGCAGAGTGACCTCATCAGCAAACGGACTGCCGTCATTCCAGGCCAGCGTCTCAATACCGGGCAGTCGTGTCAGAAACAGCCGTAAATCCGCCAGCACCGCCTCTGCAATGACCTCAGGTTGTTCCCCGGCCTTGCTCAGCCCCTGCCAGAGATACCACTGCAGATCGAGCCAGAAATGATTGACGCCTTCCGCAAAAAACTGATCGGCAAGGGTCACCAGCGCCGACCAGCTTTGCTGACGGTAAAGGCGGATCAACTGTGCCCGGTAATCGGCACGGGGGGGATTCAGCCGGGTTGTACCGTCCGCCGCCAGCGGAGGCAACTGCTCAACGGTGTCCCAACGGATGGTTTTCATCAGACGGTGTGCGGCCAGCCAGCCTGACGGCTGTTCGCCCAGCCAGCGTGACAGATGACGGGCCTGATCGAGGACTTCCCTCGCGGACAGTTTTCCCGGTACCGCGCCCCCGGAAAAGGGTTGAGGAGCAGGAGACACCACCTGATGACTGACATTCTGGGGCAGCATCGCACCCGCGCCGCCCGCACGTTCAAGCTGTACACGCAGGGCCTGGCATAACCCCGTAAAGACAGGTCGTTCCGCTTCCGGCCATTGACTCACCGACTGGTGTAACTGCACCAGGGCCGTCGCCACCGTGGCCGTGTCTTCCGCCACCACGCCCGGGAAACGCCCGAGACCGTCGATAATGCGCTCACTGTTGAGCCATTCCAGCGATGCCCGTCGGGCATTCGCCCGCTGAGGATGCAGCTGAACGCCGAAACGTGACACCAGTCCGGCAAGCAGCAACAGTCCTTCACTCAACCCCCGGAGCCCTTCATCCTGCAGGCGGGCCAGGGTATACCAGGTCGCCACGCGGATATCTTTGGCCGTATGGCAAAGGAACGATGCCGCCCGCAGACAAAGCTGCGGCAGATCCCCGCCCGAGGTTTTGTTTATCTCCTCGCGCATCCACAAAAAATCGTCCTCGTAGGCCGGATCTTCGCCCGCTGGCGCAACGTCGCCAAAAGCCTGCAGCCACTCTTCCAGCCCCGAGAGCGTCTCCTGTGCAACCAGCAGTAATCGCTGCTGTGTCTCTGCATCAGGTGCGCTCAGGCGAAGCAGGTGTTCAGGGGTATTCACTCGTCGTCCTCCCCGGATAAAAGGGACGCATCATGCTTATCGGATACCGCATCATGTCCTCCCGCAAAAATCGTTTCCGGCAGCCGAAAGTTCCTCAGTTCCAGTAATGCCAGGGGCCCACCGCCCAGTTCACTGCGCAGAACCATACTGAGCGGGTGACCGTCAGTCGTCAGCCAGAGAAGTTGAGTACGGCTGCTGTCCAGCGGCGTGGTTCTGGCCTTCTCCAGCAGGCGGATAAGACTCCATACGCCCTGCTGGCTGTCATACAGCTGAAGCCCCCCGTTATGGTTACTCTGCCAGCTCAGCGTCTCGCCCGGACTGTAGGTGTCACCCGGCCAGGCGAAGCTCTGCCAGCTCTCCATCTGGTTAAAGTAATCCAGTTGCTGTCCGTCCACCGTCAGCTGCATCCGGGCCACGTCTTTCGACGGCCGGGGCAGGAGTTCAAAATGAACCCCGGCGTCACCGCCCGCAAAGACGATGTCGGACAGCGCGGTCAGCTGGTTCACCGCCGAAAGAAACGCCGGGTTGATACGCATCCCCTGGCTTGCCGCAGGATCCACCACCCAGCGGTTGCCTTCCAGACGCAGCATGCCCCCCAGATTCGCGTGCAGGAAGGTGGAAATCCGCCCCGTGTCCGCCCGTAAAAACTGTGCCAGCATCGGTAAAGAGGCATCACTGCCGGTGGCACTGAACGGATAGCGTCCGGTAAAGGCGGTATTCCAGGGCCTCACGATGGCGCTCTGCCAGCGGGCGTTCAGCCCGCCCGCCGCCGGAGCCAGTACCTGACGCCAGGCCAGATCCAGCGGCTGCACAAACAGGGCCTGCCCGAATCCGCCCCACGCCTGCCCGAGGCTCGCGGCCACCAGGCTTCCATAATCCCGGGTATCGGTCAGATCGCCGGATTTTCCCTGAAACACCGCCCGGGCCAGCCCCTGCGCCATCTCCTGCGGATCGGGTGCGCTGGTCACCTGCTGCAGTTTCAGCCGCAACTGCGTGACGCGGGTAAGCCATGTCCCAAAGCTGAGCGTGTCACCGCTGTCGACGCCCTCATGCCCCCCCATCAGTCCCAGCAGGGGACCAAACACGCCATCAAGAGGACCTTCCGGCCCCCGGGCCTGCGCGGCGAACTGCTCGCCGTCCGTCACTTTCCCCATCAGCTTTTTCGCTGAGTCCACCAGCGAGTCTGCCAGCGCACCGCCTTTCTGGCCGGTTTTTCCCTGGTAGCTGAGGGTGTTCATCAGCGCCACCAGGGGAGACTGCCGGGCATCGGACAGCAGGTTAAGCTGCCCCATCGCGCCGGACAGTGACGAGGCAGGATGCCAGCGAATGCTGTTGAGCATGCCGAGCCAGGCGTTACCAAAATCGGTAAAATAGCGTTCCGTCAGCCTGGCCTTTAACGCCTCCGGCGACACCTCACCGCCAGATTTGTGCGCCTTGTCGGTCAGCACCCAGTCAATCTCATCCCGGCGGGATTTCACGACATTATCAATGGCGCTCTGCACCTGTGACTCCCAGGCCTGACGGGTGAACATCCCCGGCACCACCTCGTCTGTGGAGAACAGGGAAGACGCATCCGTATCGCCGGTCATATCGGCCAGCGTCAGGTCCGGCCAGTTGCTGGCAATCTGTTTCAGCATCTGCTGGTACAACCCGGAGTCCGCATTGTGTTGACCGATTTGCTTAAGCAGGATCTGGCGCACCGTCCCCACCAGTTCGCGATTGGGGGTCACCGCCCATTCAGGATGGGCCGCCAGATTCTGTCCCCAGAACGCCGCCAGCGAGGGTGCCAGCGTCTGCCAGGTGCCCGCAGGCACGCCATCACGCTGCGGCCAGGCCGTCAGGATATATTTTGCCATCCAGGCAGCATCCGCTTTGTCCGGCCGCGACATCATCAGATAGTCTTTCAGCAGCCCGTAAGCCTGCTGCGCCTCCTTCGTCCGCGCATCGCTCGCAGGCGGCAAACGAACAAAGGCACGAAGACGGGCGATGAGCTGTTGTGCGGTGGCATCACGCATCAGCAGGGTATTATTGCGGGCATAAAGCGGCCACAGAGCCGCAAGCGTATCGTGGTCCTGATTGAGGCCAAAACGGGTGTACCACGGCGCTCCCCGGGCTTCCCGGTACTGAAGACGGGCAATAGCCTGCTGCAGCGCCATCTGGTGATGCAGTCGAACGGCCAGCGAACTGTGGGTATCCGCCGCCTGGCTGGCGGTCTTCTGCACCAGATAAATTTGTGTACGGTTCACGGCAAGCGACAGACCGGTGCCCGCGCCCCACAGCACGATGAGCGCCAGCAGAAATGCTTTCCCCCGGGTTCTCCAGTCCGCCGTGATTTTTCGGGCACGAACCACCACGCTGTCCTGTGCAATGGTCTGCCATCCCGGCGAGGACATCGCACTGTGAGGAAGCGATGCGGTACGGGTCTGTGCCGGACTGAAGACGAGGCCACGCAGACGATAAGGTGCCGTTGCACCCAACACCCCGGTCACCAGCGTCTTAATATCGCTGCGTAAGGCATCCCGCAACCGGGACGACAGGCTCAACAACCCGTCGTGGCGCAGGTCATTCAGCACCGCCGTCATCCCCACCTGACGCAGACGGGGAACCAGCGCATCCACCTGTGACAGTAAGGCTTCCGGTGTGCATCCCGGTCCCGACAGAGCCGCAACCGCCTGGCTGGATCCTCCCTCAGGAAACCCCTGATGCGCCAGCGGCAGCCACAGCCAGACCGGAGCCTGCCAGCCCAGGAGCTGGTCGGCTTTCTGGCGGTAACGGATGCAGGCATCACGCGCCTGTTCATCGGGGAAAGCGTCCGTATGCACTATCTGGACAATCCCGGTCACCGGCTGGCGGGGACGAAGTTGTCTGAGCACGGATAAGACGTTTTCATCCGGCGGCAACTGCGCATCGCCACCGTAAACCAGCAGACACCCCTCCGCTTCCTGCCAGTGCTCACTGCTCAGCCTGGGGGCAGCGCTCTCCGTATCTTCCGGACTCCCCGTCACCAGGAAAATACGGACCTTCTTTTGCCAGCGAGGGCCGTAGCGGAGCTGAAGGTGATCGCGGATAGTTTCAACACAGAGACTTTTTTCACGACTTCCGACCTCGGGGAGGTCGGTTAATATAACCCCGACACCCTGCTTCCGGTTTGCGCCCCACTGATAATACAGACCGGATTTACCTGAAGCATTGAACATCTGTTCAGTCAGCCAGCCCACTAAAAACCAGATAGCAGCCATCAGCGAACAACAGGTGAAGATCCGCTGACCGTCCCAGGGACCAAGCCCCGTAGTGGACACCATTGTTTCCGGAAAGGCATAAAACAAAAAAGCCACGATCACCGTCAGAAAAAACAGAACAGCAACAGTCGTGCCAATCAGTGTTTTCACTTTTACTTTAGACATTCCCTTGCCGTTCCTCGTGCATTTTTTCTTTAGTGATAACCATGACCCAAATCTCATCAATATCAGCTGCTGGCTGGGCGGCAATAAGCTGGGGTCCCCTTGTCTCACAAACTGCTTCCGCCAGCCCTGCGGCAACCCACAGAGCCGCCTGACCGCAATACCCCAGGACAGGATCGAAGCAAACGTTGTTTTCTGACAGACTGTATGTCAGTCCATTTTCTTCACAGGCCGTATTCCAGCTCGCTCCCGTCTCCAGTAGTGGGCCACTACTCCACCCGCCCTGTAACGCGCAGGCATCAATTCCGGCCCACAGCAGGGCTCTGTTCAGGGTTTTCACGAGGGTAGTATTACGACCTTTTTCAGGTCTGTGGAGACGAGGGGCGTCAGGAAATGCCACCGATTTGCGGTTGCAGAGCACCATCATGGTCACAGCATCAGCCTCTCCCGCCCGGGGAATGGACGGAAGAGAAAATGTGACAGCAACAAGGATCCCCGGCACCTCATGACATTGATCCAGCCAGAAATCAAACGCAGCCGCCCCTCTTTCAGAGAGAAGATGAAAAGTGCTACCGGTCACCTGCAAAAATTTACTGATGAGAAGAGGCTTAACCTCAGACTCCAGGTCAGTGTCACAATCCAGCGCCAGCCAGCAGGCGATTCCCCGGGGAAGATGTTTTACCACTCCAGCCAGACTCGATGACAGTTTGTTCACTGCGTCATCCAGCGCTTTCGGCAAATCCTGTCGAAAATCAATCATAGCGGCATAATTGACCGGTGCGGAACTGCCCCGTGATGGTGACAGTTCCGCGACGGGGGCAGCTTTGCTGATGGCAGACAGTAACTGCCCTGGTTTATTTCCGGCAGCAAGCTGGATACGTGTGGCGAGGATCCAGGCGCAACGTTGCCCACGACGAACCTCCTGGTCAATAAGCGCTTCACGTGCCACATTTCGGGACTCAGCGGCAACCTGCTGAATTTTGTAACCAAAACGCCGGACTGAAAAAATCAGGCCCCAGCAACAAAAAGGTAATCCCAGCGCGGTGAA
Organism: Enterobacter sp. Lyrl_3; assembly: GCF_051948675.1. Taxonomy (NCBI): domain Bacteria; kingdom Pseudomonadati; phylum Pseudomonadota; class Gammaproteobacteria; order Enterobacterales; family Enterobacteriaceae; genus Enterobacter; species Enterobacter sp. Lyrl_3. Next base: position 20,272 of record NZ_JAYJLI010000021.1, on the reverse strand, counting down.
CCAGAAAACAAATCCTGTACGTTCTGACGTCCATCGCCAGAGCGTCAGTATAATTCCACTCAGCATGACAAATGCGAGAAACAGCAGCCAACGCCGGGTGTCTGGACGCCGGACCTTCGCCGCTTTCTCCGGAATAGCATCCAGCCAGACAGGCATCTTCAGCCCACCTTAGCCGGGGTGAAGGAGCTAATCAGTGTACAACCACAGCCACATTTATGGCCGTGAAACGCCACGGGAACACCATGATCAAGATAATCAGGGTTACCCTCAATAATCGTGGTAGGACCATGACCGTTAACCGGGCAGGAAACTTTGTCACCTTTACGGGCTACACCAACCCCACCAAATTTCATTGTTTCTGAACCAGTGAGAACCGCACCACCGTGGGTGGTTTTATCACCCTTACGAATAATAGGTAACATGAGTAAATTCCTTATTAAAAAATCAAAAAAAATGCGAATAGATTTCATTGTCTCACCCTGTGCTTACCAGGTGTTTTTAAAATCGATTTGACTCAACAAGGTTGATTCAACCCAGCCCGTGATTGTACGCCCTGATTTTGTTTGATACGATACTTTGCTATACTCTCCTTCTATTCCTAAAAGATGAACATAATCTCCATTAATGATAAATGTTTTAGTTTGTCTCATATCTGAGTCTTTTTTATCAAAGAAATACACCCGTTCCTTACTTCTAACCCGATAAACAACATCACCTAAAAGACAGTATTTTTGAGCTTTCTCATATTCTCTATTATAAGTTAGTTTGATTGGTTTTTCTGGATCGATAGTCGTGTTAAGTAACTCGCCATTACTCTTATCAAACACTATCCACCCTATTGTTCCTGTACCATCAGTATCAACCTCTAGTTTCGCTCTAATGATTTCACTATCATCCTCATCAATTATTAAATTTACTTTTCGCGGCTTAACACCCCAGTCATTGAATGGATAATTACTACTTCTCACTAACTCAGTAAAGTATGAATAACACTGTTCTGGAGTTGCTGAATATGACACAGACAAAGGAAGCAAGGAAAGCAATGGAATTATTATTTTGATATGAATTTTCATTTATCCTCTTTATTGATTTCATCGATAAATGGGTGCCTCATTTTAGAAATTGCAGTTCTATAATGTTCTTGTACTGAAGGATCTCGTGAGTGCCAGCGCGCCCAATTACCACCATTTCTGTTTATATAATCAACTTTATACTCCATTGCAGCTAAAACTGATGGGAAAATTATATAACCTTTTTTCCTGCTTGTTACTTGCCGATTCCCACCATGACCACTTAACCCTTTATTTTCAAAAGCCCACCAAATTCCAATAGGTGTATATTCTGGATGTAATGAAAACAGTGACTCATTCCAACCATATCCTGGTGGTTGAGGATTTCTACCTGATACCTCCATGCCACCCGCACCACATCGTTTATACTGCGTCGATTGGAAGTGACCATTATCATTAAAAGATATTTCACATTGGGTTCCATTTTTTATTGAGTGAACTGTGGGCAAGTCGAAACTGTTGGCCATGCCATACATAGGCAAAAATGAAACTATCAAAGACACAGTTTTTCTCATGTTAACCTCTATATCCAGGGGAAAAGCATGAATTACATTTTTGTTAAACCATGCTTTTTCTTGCACCCTAAAGTCAGGTGATGTACAGGCTGCTAGGACTTCCTCTATGTAATATGCTTTAATACTATCAGTATTGTAACTCGTTAAAACCTAATCCATTAAAAGTTGTTTTCTTTATGAATGAGCGATTTCAATCGCTATGCTGTTTTAGCTTTTTTTCTGATGGTCCAATGCCGGTACCTGTTGGTGCCAACCGATTAGACTTCATCCACCCCTCTACGTCTTTGCCATCTTTTGTGAAATACATTATATATGTAAAGTTATTATAATCCGCATATCCGTTCACAAGATCACCAGGAATTATAAATAAGTTTTTGATTGCACATTTTTCATTCGGGGCAAAATAGAAATAAGCCCGCCCTTTCCCTGATACTTTATAACCAGAATCACTACTTGGGATTATAGCTCTTTCTATATCTGCCTTGGCAGATACGCTTGAACAAAAATCCTCGGCATTGGAAATTAATGGTACAAATGAGAGTAACAATACAATTAAAGCTTTCATTTTATAAGCCCCTGACTTTTCATAACACTAATCAATGAATTTGCATAATTTGGATCTGTAGCATATCCAGCCTTTTGTAAACCTTTAGCCCACTTAATGGGATCTGAACTATTAAACAAAAAATGATATCGAGGATTCTTTTTAAAGAAATCGGCTCTCCCTTTGATGCTGTCAGAATAAGAATCGTAAGCTTGAAATTTATCTATTATTCTAACTCGCTTCCCATTTTCCACTTCATGAGTATAGTCTTCAACATAATCTTGGTTACCATGAGCTTTAATTCCAAAGATGTTGTAGCTATATTTTTTAGACTTAATGTCAGTAGGGACCGATTTACCATAGCCTGTTTCTAAGATAGCCTGTGCTGTTGTTATTGCTGCGGGCACGCGCGACGTTTCTTCATTTTCTTTAGCCTCTGCAAATACATATTTAACAAAATCCTTCCCTGTGATTTTCCCGATGTGTTTGGCTCGCGGCATTAAGAAACCTAAAAACATTACTGGATGCATATGCCATAGTGATGGCCCAAGTTTTAATTTACTGGCATCCTGCATCCAGGCCATCTTGTCGATAAAAGCCTCACTATAAGCCTTCCACTCCGGTGCTTCTTTCTTTAACGGTTCCAGAAATGACTGCCATATTGCATCGCCTTTTTTGTGATACCAGTCGCTCGGATGCTTAACTATCGCTTTTTGCACAACATCCTGGTAGTCCGGTCGGTGAACCGCCCGCAGGTATTCACCAGAAGAGTAATACGGTTCCCCGCTGTCAATCTTATTCAGCAGGTACTGGTAACCGTGTTTTGCCATTGCATGGCTGGGACGCGGATCGTTTTTAGCCACTTCCAGAATCCATTCAATAATACGCCGCACCAGCCCCACTGGCTGGGTTTTACCATCAAGGTAATCAAAACTCGGAGGGTCTACAATTTCCGTTCTGAAACCCAGTTTCCACAGGTCATACTGAGATAATAATTCCAGTTGAGCCAGACCTTTAGGGACATAGCCATTTTCAGGGGGCAGTTGCCAGTATTCCTCTTTTGTCGTGTCATCCGTCTCTGTTCTCAGGTCGCTCAGTTTCAGCAATCCGGACCGGCTGGTCACCCGACCATCTTCCGCAAACGTTCCGGCCCGGATATTTTTGCTGTACAGCTCCAGATCCGGCGAATACTTCAGCCACAGCGGATGTTCAGCACCGACCTTTTCCGGATTGTTGAGAAACTGCGGCAGGTTCTCATCCATACTGAAGCACTCAATATGCACCTGATAACGCGAAACATAACTACCATCTTTCGGCGACTGATAATATCCCAGATGCCCAACCGGATCACCCGCGTGGATAGCGAAAGGCTCCGGACATACGACCTGGTCAAATATCATGCTATCTTTCGCCGGTGGCATCAAGGAACGCCACCATGCAGGCAGCACCACAGAACCGGCCCCCGGAGCGATATTGTGGTTATCAACCAGCATCCAGTACTGCTGTCCGGCTTTAAGTGATGTTTTTACATTGTTTTTTTGTGCTTCTTCATTCAGCCCCTGGTAAGTCACCAGACCGTATTTGCGCTGGTTGAAGCCCATCACGTGCAGACTGTCGTCAGACTCATCCCATTCGACAATGGCACCTTTCGGGATCGTTCCAGCCCGGTAACTACTGTTTACTGAATCCGGGTTATGGCTTGCCGCAACCATGAGCCAGTCAGGGTGATAAACCGACAGTGCATTCTGAACTGTCCAGAGGGGTTTATCCTGCTGTTTGTCATAAGCTGAATAAGGAGCCAGATGCATATAGAGAGTATAAAAATGCAGGCCACTTTTTTCTGTCTCTCCCAGCTGAATATAGTGACGTACCAGCAAAAATGAGCCGGAAAACAATAGCGGCCCGGATTCCCATGGAATATCGAGATAATCCTGGCAGATCCGGTAGGCAACGACTTCTCCATCAGCCATACAACGCACAGCCTGCTCCCCTTTGTACGCCACAGGGAAGTCTGTGTGCTCTGATACCGCTTTGCCACTAAGTGCACACCAGGGGGTCGTGACCTGCGTGATATGGATCCCTGGATGCCACATCCCACTACGCCCGACAAGAAAAAGTCCCGTAGGCTCTCCGTTCAGATGAGCAAGCACATCCTCCTGATGACTAAACGCATTTCCCCTGCGATCGGCAGGAACCGGCCATACAATTTTGGGTATAACAGACACGATGTTTTATCTCCGTCAGTCGTGAAATGACTTGCTGTCGATATGCTTCACTTCCGTCAGCGTGGATACGCCGAACTCTGAGGTATCTGCAGAAAGACTCGCTCCCGGGCCAGGAACCAGATACTCCGCCACCTTCATGATCATCTTCCCTTCTGAGCCATGCTCAATGCCATTCTCACTCAGCTTCAGGTAAGAGCCGCCGCCGTTCAGCGTCAGCGTTTTCGGCGTGCTGATGATGATTTCATCGTCGGTACTGGTGATGGTGACCTGCTTCTCCGCGCTGAGCGCCATCGTATTGTGCTGGGCCTGGATGGCGATATCCCCCTGACCGGCAATCAGTTTCACACCCTCTTTATGCGCGAAGAGCCCCAGCGACGTCTCTGCCGCCACCGAGACGTTTTTCATTGCCCCGAGGTCAAGGTGCTGACCGGCGTTGACCATCACATTCTGGCTGGCCGTCAGTTGTACATGCTCACCCGAAGTGAAGGCCACGCCACGGGGGGCGCTTGCCAGCAGTACCGCTGACTGCAGCTGTTTGAGCCGTTCATCGAGCAGCGCTCTCTGGGCCCGGATATCACAGGTCAGCGCCTGAGCCGCCTGTGCCGCGTCATGCAGCGCCTGCATTTCGTTATTTGCCTGCGTTATCTGACCGACCGCCGCGCTCATCTCCAGCACCTGACCCTGCGCTTTTGGCTGCTCGTCAGCACTCAGAAACAGTCCCCGTGCCGCACGAAGGGCACCGTATTCGTCGGTGCGCAGCTCGAAGCCGGTTCCCCGGACCTGGCGCTCAGCGTTGACCAGATGCCCCATATTCAGCTGGCTCTTGCCATATTCCGTCGCCAGTTTGATGTGCTCCTGCGCCTGCTGGTCCTCCAGACGCAACTTGTTGTTGGACGGGGTACGCAGCACGTTACGGGTATGGTTGTCCTGCGTCACCGGGTCCGGGTGCTCTGAATCATGCAGGGCGCTGGCGATATAAGGCCGGTCCGGGTCGCCTGCATCAAAGGCGACCGCCACTTCCGTGCCGTCCAGCAGCGGGGCGTGCCAGCCGTATTCATATCCGGCGTACGGCTTCGCGAGCCGCAGCCAGAGGTACGCTTCTCCGGCACCGCTGTCGCTGCGGTCCACGTTGAGCCGGACGCGATAGCGCCCCTGCAGGTCCAGCCAGGCATAGCTGTCGCCCGTGGTTTCACTTTCCACACGCGCCACCAGCGTTCCGGCAACCACCGGGCGGGCGACCAGAGGAGGACGAAAACAGACCGTTTCACTGTAGGGAATGGCATCAAAGTCCAGAATAAAGCTGCTGCGTCGGGAGCCACGACTGCGAATACGGGTGATGACCATCCCCTCTTTCAGGCTCTCCGGCAGGGAAACGTCGCTCTCCAGCACCTGGCCGGGTAACAGCTGCGGGCTGGTCGAACGCCCGGTGACCTGGTGCTGTGCGTTCAGAATCCGTTCATGGCGCAGCCGGGCATAAAACGCCCCGGCCTCCGGGGTTGCCGTATCGCCAGCCGACAGAAAAGGCTCCGCATAGTGGTAGACCTCGCCTGTCGTGATACCGTCGTCACCGCTGAGGCTTTCCGTGCTGTCCTGAGGTATCAGCGCCTGCCGGTAGTTGTAATCACGGGTGGTCACGCGGCTGCTTACCACCTGATGCGAGGTGCGGACAGCCCAGATGCTCGCCTGGCCGTTATCACTGGTCCCCGATGGAGAACGTAATGGTAGCCGGGTCCCGAACAGATACTGCGCCTGGGTATCCATGAATACCACAACATCCATCTGGCGTTTCTCATCCATCTCCGTACGCCAGAAAATCCCGACCTCAGCCAGAATGCGCTGCACAAACGCCAGGTCCGTCTCCTGCCACTGGGTGATAAGTTCGCGCACCGGGTAGTCCAGCGTCAGGCGAAACGCAAAGTCCGGGCCTTCCAGACCGTGAGAGCGCAGTATCTGCTCCACCAGCTCCGGCACGGTAACATTCTGGTAAATGGCGCTCTGGCGGGTGAACTGCAGCAGTGCAATACGCGGCACCAGGGTCAGCTGGTACGTCGTTTCATCCGCCGAGGTGGAAAGTCGTCTGAAAGACTTCACCACGCCGTGCAGGGTACGCAAGGGGGTGGCGGCCCTGCCGTTAAAATCCGGCACCTGAAACGTAAATGACGCAAATTTCAGCAACAGCGCATCGCAGGCAATATCCGCAGCCCCGCAGGTCACCCGGATATGATAATGCCAGGGCGCACTGAGGGATTCTTCTGCCCTGAACGACAGCACGTCCAGAAAATGCGGGCATTCATGCACGTCCAGGCGATAACGGGACTGGCTGATAAGCGTCTGAGCGGCCAGGTCTGCCAGACCGGTCAGTATCTCACTCATGGTTCACCTCTTTTTCCGGGGCCACAAACGCCATCACGATACCTTCCTCATCATGCCAGCCGAGCGTCAGGTGCTGCGGCTTCTGTCCGGCAGCAAGATGATGCAACAGTTGCTGGCTCAGCACCGGCAGTATCTGCTGGCTGAGCAGGCTGTCGATATTGCGCGCCCCGGTGTCCGGCAACAGGCAGGCTGCTGCCAGCGCGTCATACAGGCTTTCGTCAAGGGTGGTGGTGATGCCGTAGTGACGGGCGAGCCGTTGGGTGACCTTCTCAAGCTTCATCGCCACGATGGTGCGCAGCGGCGCTTCGCCGAGCGGGCGATACAGCACCGTCTGAAAACGCGCCAGCAGCGCGGGCTGGAAGTGGTCGCGCAGCAGCGGTCTGACCAGCGTGTGCAGTTCGGCGTCCGTGGTCTGCGGATTTTCTGTAAGCTGCTGCATGATGTGGTCGCTGCCGAGGTTCGAGGTCATCAGGATAACGGTGTTGCGAAAATCGATTTCCCGGCCTTCGCCGTCGCGCATAAAGCCCCGGTCAAACACCTGGTAGAACAGGTTCATCACGTCCCGGTGGGCTTTTTCCACCTCGTCGAGCAGCACCACGCAGTAAGGGCGTTTGCGTACCGCTTCGGTCAGAATCCCGCCCAGGCCGTAGCCGACGTAGCCCGGCGGGGAACCCTTGAGCTGCGAGACGGTGTGCGGCTCCTGGTATTCCGAGAGGTTGATGGTAATGAGCGATTTTTCACCGCCGTACAGCACGTCCGCCAGCGCGTGGGCAGTTTCGGTCTTGCCGGTGCCGCTGGGGCCTGCCAGCAGGAACACGCCCTGCGGGCCGTTCTCCGGCGTCAGCCCGGTTTTCGACGCCCGCAGACGCTGTGCGATGGCGGCGAGGGCAGCGGCCTGCCCCACCACACGTTCAGCCAGCAGGTTCTCCAGATGCAGCAACTCAGTCTGTTCGTCTTTCAGCAGCGAGGATAGAGGAACACCGGTCCAGTCAGCGATGACTTCCGCCACCATGCGTACATCGACGTCCGGACACAGCAGCGGGCTGTTCTCCTGCAGGGTGTGCAGTTGTTGTTGCAGCTCTGCGGTCTGCTGTTGTGATTCGGGAGCGTTGCGGCTTTCCAGCAGTTGCGTGACCAGCGACTTCTCTTTCTGATGGCGAGCTTCCAGTGTCCGCTGTTCGGCGGTAAGCTGGCGGGTCTGCTGCGCAATCTCCGCTAACCGGGTATCTGATACTGACTGCCCCACCGCCTGGTCTTCCAGCAGGGCCTCCTCTTCCAGCACCAGGGCATTCTCCTGCGCTGCCAGCCGGGTGAGGGCTTCCGGGACCGTATCGAGGCTCATGCGTACGCGGGCGGCGGCGGTGTCCAGCAGGTCCACCGCCTTGTCCGGCAACTGGCGTCCGGTGAGATAGCGGCGCGAGAGGGTAACCGCTGCACGGACCGCCTCATCGCTGATATGTACGCCGTGGTGCTCCGCGTAGCGGGACTTGAGGCCCCTGAGCATCAGGCAGGCGGTGTCATCGTCCGGTTCATCGACTTTGACCATCTGGAACCTGCGCTCCAGCGCAGCGTCGCGCTCGAAGTACTGTTTGTATTCGCTCCAGGTGGTGGCAGCAATGGTGCGCAGCTCGCCCCGGGCCAGCGCCGGTTTCAGCAGGTTGGCCGCATCGGCCCCGCCCGCCTGATTGCCCGCCCCGATGATGGTGTGAGCCTCGTCGATAAACAGCAGCACCGGTAACGGGGACTGTTGTACCGCATCGATGATGTTTTTGAGGCGCTGTTCGAACTCGCCTTTGACACCGGCCCCCGCCTGCAGCAGGCCGAGGTCAAGGGTGCGCAGGATAACCGGCTTGAGCGACTCCGGGACGTTACCTTCCGCAATGCGCAGCGCCAGCCCCTCCACCAGAGCGGTCTTGCCGACGCCCGGCTCGCCCACCAGAATCGGGTTGTTCTTGCGCCGACGGGAGAGAATATCTACCATCTGGCGGATTTCATTGTCACGGCCAAATACCGGGTCGATTTTACCGTCCCTGGCTTTTGCGGTGACGTCGGTGGTGAAACGGTCCAGAACTGCCAGTAATGCCGTGGTGGGTTTGCCTTCTTTTATTACGGGCGCATCTGCACCCACAGGACGCCCGACGAATTCCACATTACCGTTTCCGGTATCGCCGCCGTCACCCGCCATCAGCGCCGATTCTTTCTCCTGTTCTTCCGGACGTTCATCGGAGTGCACATCGAGCAGCGGTCGCAGCTGCGTTATCTGTCCGGCGGTCAGGGAGAGCAGCGGCCAGAGGCCGTCGCAGTGCAGCAGCGACGGATGGCTGCGGAACGCCATCAGCAGATGAATACTGCGTATCTGCGTTTCGCCCGCCAGCGAGGCGCACAGCCACGCCTGACGCAGCAGTTCATTAAACTGCGCGGACAGCTGCGGGCGGCTTTTCACCGACCGGGGCAGACGGTCCAGGTACGTCAGCAGGTCCTGCCAGACGGTGTCCATGTCCCACTCATAGCGGCGGGCCAGCACGGTGAGGTCGCCTTCGCCCTGCTCCAGCAGTTTGAGCAGCCAGTGCTCGGGGTGGATTTCCGCATGGGCGCGGGTCTGGCACAGGGTGGCCGCATCCTCCAGCGCCCGGGCGCAGAACGGGTTAAGGCGACGCAGCAGTACGGCAGGATTTTCCATATTTATTTACTCGCAGTCGGTGACCTTCGGGCACGCTACCGCCCCTCGCTGTGTCCTGGTGTTCAGGAGCCCGTAAGCGCATCAGGTCAGATTTTTGTGTTGTAGTTTTTTGCAGAGCGTCCGTGCGGACAGGCGTTCAGCAAAAAAAAAGCAGACAGGGATAACCCCGCCTGCCGGTGTGTTACGCGGTGGCGCGTTCGTTCCAGGAATCGGAATGAATGATGTTGCCGTCCTTGTAGGTCCAGGTGATTTTTTCGTAGCGCAGTTCAAGCTGCTCCAGGTGGTTGTGCTTCTCGTAGGTCGGGTCCTTGATGTCATGCATCACCGGATTGACCTTCACCACCTTCACGTTTTCCAGCAGGGTGTTGAAGTACTCCACTTCCTGACCGGCATCGTTGATTTTGTACCATCTGAACTCGGCTGATTTCAGGGTCTGGCCGGTGGTCACCGCCTTGTACAGGTACGGGCTGGAGGCGTCGATTTCCTTGGTGAATTTAAACGGGGTGTGGATACGGGTGCCGGTCAGCTTGCCGGTGTTGTTGTCGGTCGGGATGTACAGATTATGCTCCTGAGCCACCACCTCAATGCTGCCCTCGCGGTCCTTCACGTCAACGGAGCCCTTGATGTCCGCCCCGCCATCGTCCTTCAGCCACAGATAAACCGGAATTGCCATGTTGTTGATTCCTTATTGATTACGTTGAGAAGCGCCACCACCCTGTGATGGCACCGGTTTTAAGCCCGGTATCCGGCAGGCATCGGCCTGCGGTACCAGACGGATTTCAACCCGACGGTTGGCCGCCCGGCCCGCCGTCGTGTCATTGGTCTGCAGGGGACGCGTTGCCCCGTAGCCCTGCACCGCAAAACAGCTTTCCGGCACGCCGCCGGTGTCGCGCATCCAGTCGCGCACGGCTTCAGCACGCTTCAGGGACAGCGTCTGGTTAAGTTGCTGGCTGCCGGTGTTGTCGGTATGCCCGCTGACCACAATCAGCCAGCCGGGCCTGGCCTTAATACCGACCAGCGCATTCACCAGCACCTTCGTGGAGCCGGATTTCAGGGAAGCCTCGCCCGGCGCAAACAGCGACAGGCTATCCAGGCGTATCGTTTGCGCTGGCGTGGCCGATGTCCGGGAAGGCACCTGCGCAACCTGTGGCGCAACAGGTACCACACCATCCGTCACCTGCTGCAGCGCCAGCAGCAGCGGCTCTCCGACATACAGGCCCAGCCCGTAGCGAAGCGGTGCCCCCTGACGCTGCCAGCGCTCAAGCAGCAGCCTGCGCTGCGTCACAGCAGGTAACACCTGCGACCGGCTGGCTGGGGGTTGTACACGCCACCGGGTGAGCACATCCCGGGTGCTGTTAATCAACTGAGCGTTGTTAACGGTGGAAAATGCCAGAGCAGCCAGCAGGCAGCCCGTCAGAAAAGCCAGCGTATAACGCGCGGCAACTGAATGACCGACCGGTGACGATGCGCGGGCAAGCACCGGCAACAGCGCATCCACGAAGGTCATGGCTTCGCAGGCAGGTGCTGAGGTAACGTGGTAACGTACTGCCGCCGCACGTATCAGCCAGCGCTGCCAGAGCGCGGTGTCTTCAGCCTGTTGCGCGTTCAGACGAAGCACCACAGCAAGGGGAGAGACCACAGGAAAATAGTCATCAGGACGTGTCAGCTCACTGAGCAGAATATCCCGGCAAAACGCCATCGCCTGCGACAACACCGGGATGCAGGCCAGGTGATTATCCTGCTGCTGCCATTCACTGAAGGCATACACTTCACCATCATCTGCACAGGCATTCACCTCTGCCCCCTGAACCATAAACCAGGGCGTGTCGGGGCCAGCGAAGCGACACTGCAACACCACCGGCAGCAAAACCGTGTGCGCATCCTTTATCCGCTTAATCTGCTGGCGCAGGGTTTTCAACGACAGCCGGAGGGTCACCTCATCTTCCTGTCCGTCCGGCTGGCAGCAGTACACTACCGATAACCGCCCCGCCAGGGCTGGCGAGTGTCTGAGCAGGCGACTGACCTGAGCTGACAGTGTCCCCGGTGCCCCGGCCAGTAACCAGCACCCGGTGGATGTCCGGCGAAGCGACTGCCCGGCGAACATCGCTTCCACCCCGTCGCCGCAGACCAGTACCACCGGTCCGTGCACGTCAATACCCGCGAATTCATCATCAGGTACTGCCGCCTCCGCCGTCTGTCTGTGACGAAACGCCCATCCCATGCCCGCCATCATTGTCAGTACGGTTAACAGACTGCGACTCAGCACTGAAAGCGGCACAAATCCCCACAGCAACCACATCGCCGAGCAAAAGCAAAGTGCAGCAGACAGCGCCATCCGGGAAATCAGCAATACCGGCATCAGGAGGTGAACCCCGACAAATGCGTCGTCAGCAATGACTGCAGCCAGAGATGGCCGCCCCACCAGGCAAGCCCGGTCACCAGCAGCGCCATAACCAGCCAGAATCCGAAGGAACGAAGCCACCCGAAGCGATAACGGGCACGGTGATGCACCACCAGAGAAAGATCTGAGGGTAACGGGGGCACTCGGGCCGCCAGCGCCTTCAGCACCGCGTCCCGCTGAGACACATCCTCATCTTTACGGGTGTACAGTCCCTGAAACCCAAAGGCCAGCACGCGGTGATAGCAGGTCAGCACCGCCTCTACCGGGGCGGGCTGATGCAGCACTTCCGTGATACGCTGCCAGAGCGTGCCTCCGGCCCGCAGGGTGCTGAAATACCGGCTCTGCAGCGGCACCGCTTTCCATTCTTTCGGTACGGCCTCAGGGCGTGGTGACGCGTCACCGGAAATGTCATTATCACCCTGTATGCTCGCGTGATGCCTCAGCACCGCTTCATCCAGCAGCGCACACTGTGCGAATGAAATATGCTCAATGCTGGTCCTGTCGTACCCCGCTTTTTCCAGCACCTCTCGAACCCGCTCAATCTCTCCGCAGCAGCGCTGGTACAGGATTTTGCCTTCCGGGACCGCCGCACCATGACGCAGCATCGTGACAATCAGCCAGGTCCTGGTCATCACCTCGTCAATATCCACCCCACTCATGAACGCAGCACCGCAAACAGTTCAAGTTCCACATTGCCCAGCACCGCCGGGACGTAGAACAGACAAACGCCCTGCTCCAGCATGTCGCGGGCCATCGGGTTATCCATATCGAGGGCAAAATACTGATTTTCCATACGGACAGGCAGGGCCGCAGGCACCCGGGTAACCGGAACTAACGGGATCCCGTCGAGGGCCACACTGGATATCGTATTCACATCATCGGGGCTACCGGCCTTGCACAGATCGGGGAATTGTTCTGCCAGTTGCCAGAGCGGAATATCCGAGCGGACAGACAGCCAGAAATCCGCCTCTTCGCGCAGACGAATATCATGCAGCGTTGCCTTCCACGTATGGTCATCAGGCCGTGACATCTCCAGAACCACCACCCGTGACGGCAGGCTGGTTTCCAGTAACTCCGCAATCAGATCAAATAACGGTGGAAACGTTCGCGCCGGATCGTCGTGGTGATACTCCGGGATCACATCCGGATCGTGCTCCAGCGAGAACGTCAGCATGCTCCCGGCCAGACGGGTCAGTTCAGCCCAGACCACCTCGGCCTGACGCTGTGGCTTCTGTTCATACCGGGTCAGCACGCGGGTATGAGAGTTCAGGGCATTGAGCAACCAGAACAGTGACACATCCGCTACCGCAAAATCAGCCAGACGGGCGTTACTTTCACGCCGCATGGACATCAGCCGGGCCCGTCGGGAGCGCAGTTGCCGGTTCAGTAATGACAGACGCTCACACATCGTCGCACTGGCAGAAAAAAGTGCGAGCGGCGGAATAAAATCCGGATCGCTGTGCCAGTGTCCCTGCTTATCCCGCACCAGTCGGGCTACCGGGCAGGTCTGCCATGCCGCATTGTCTTCATGCGCATACCGGATGGACAGATTTAAACGGGCGACCGCAATGGTTTCTTCTTCCTGACCAAACATATCCGGTACCGGGATCCACGCTTCACGAAAGCGCAACGGCTGACCGCTCATGGCCCCCTCTGTCTGCACGTTCACCCTCCCCGGCAGCATCAGGGGTAATCCCAGTAATACCGTTACCGAATCCCGCCCTGAAAGTGCCTGTTCGTCCAGTTCCCGGACATCCGGCCCCGGATCGATGTCCGGCACATCCACCAGCGTGCCATCCTGCAGCCAGAGACGCAGCGCAGTGAACTGAATACGCCCGAAAGAAAGCAGACGTTCATCCAGCTCAGCACGCTCAACGCCCCACGGGTACGGCGATGCCAGTGCTGACACACCCGCCCGAATAAAAGCGTCCATGGCCGACTGCTGCTGAAACTGCTGAGGGGACAGTAACACCCCCTCATTCCATAACGGACGAAAAATCTTCATGACATCAACCCGTTATGCTTTGCCTTTCGGCATCTTGCTGACGAGAGACAGATTGACGTCCATCCCCTCAACCTGGAAATGCGGGACCGCAAAGAGTTTCACGCGGAAGAAGCCCGGGTTGTCATCAATATCTTCCACCACCACTTTGCCTTCGCGCAGCGGGTGCGAAGCCTGCAGCGCATCGCCCGGATCGGTCATCTCGGTCACCAGGCCGCTCAGCCAGCGGTTCAGCTCCTGCTCCAGCACGCGACGATCTTTGGTGGTGCCGATGTTTTCGCGCTGGATCACCTTCAGGTAGTGCGCAATCCGCGACATCAGGAAGATATAGGGCAGGCGGGCGTTGATACGGCTGTTGGCCGTGGCGTCCGGGGTGTCATACAGCGCCGGTTTCTGCGTGGAGTTGGCAGAGAAGAAACAGGCAAAATCCTTGTTTTTATAGTAACTTAGCGGAATTAATCCCAGGTTTGAAAAATCAAACTCGCGGGTTTCGGAGATCATGATCTCAGACGGGATTTTGACCTGACTGCCGGTACCGAGATCGAACAGATGGATAGGCAGATCTTCCACGGCACCACCGGCCTGCGGGCCACGGATCTGCACACACCAGCCGTTGTTCGCGAAACTGCGGGCCATGTTGGCGGCAAAGGCGAAAGAGGCATTCGTCCACAGGTACTTGTCGTGGTCCGGACCTTTGACTTCTTCCACGTAGTTGAAGCTGCGTACCGGGACGGTGTCCGGGCCATACGGCAGTCGGCCCAGCACGCGCGGCATCGTCAGGCCTATGTAGCGAGAATCCTCGCTTTCCCTGAAGCTCTTCCATTTGATATACTCCGCACGATCGAAATAGTTGGTGATGTCCTTAATGGCCGCCACCTCTTCGATCGTGTTTTTCATGAAGAACTTCGGTCCTACCGAGCCAATGAACGGCATATGGGCGGCGGCGGCGACTTTAGAGATGTTACGCAGCAGGGCAATATCCTGCGACGAGGCATCAAATTCATAAGCCGAAATCAGCGCCGCAATGGGCTCTCCTCCGGGTTGGTCATATTCCGAGCAATACGCGTGCTGGTATAATCCACTCTGGATAATTTCCGGCGCATCCTCAAAATCTTCCCGCAAATTGTCCTTGGACAAATCCAGCAACTCTACGCGGATATTTTTTCTAAAATCCACTTTAGTGACCAGGTGCTCCACGCCGCGCCAGAGGCTTTCCACCTTCTGAAACTCAGGATGGTGGAGGATTTTATCCAGATCCTGGCTGAGCTGGCGATCCAGTTCGCCAATCATCTGATCCAGCAGGGCTTTATCCAGCTTATCGACTTTTTGCGTACCGGACTGACGCAGCTGCTCCAGAAAGATACCCAGAGCGGCGGTCACGCGCTGGCTGGCACCGGCTTCAGCCATATCGGCTTCATCGCGCCAGGCGCTGATGTCGCTGAGCTGGTCAACGGGGGCAAGATTGATTTTTTTGAGTAATGACGCGTAGACCCCGGCAGACTGCTCCTGCTCCAGGACGTCTGCCGTCGCGGCGGCGGTATTTTGTTCTGCTGACATAATCGTGTTCTCGTGCAAAATAGGGGATCAGATGTCCTGTGGTGCCAGGGCGGCAATTTCAGCGCGAAGTTCGTCGCTCAGAGCGGGGTTGCGCAGGATGTCCAGCAACTCACGGCGGAAGCCCGCGTCATCTAACAGATTGGCCCGTAGGTCTTTCAGCAGATTGCGCATCATTAACATCGCCTGCAGCCGGGGCACCTGGCGTGCAATGTGCTCAGGGGAGAAATCCTTCATCTGGCGGAACGTCAGATTAATCTTCTCTTCCGTTTCTTCGCCGTCCTGTGTATGCTTCACATCGAAGCTGACGGAAGGTGCGAACTCTGCCACCACCTGCTGAATGTTCAGCTTATTGATATTGATCTTATTCCTTTCTGACAGCGGAGCCGTTTCCCGGCCATTGCTGAAGTCTCCGGCAACCACCATTTTCAGGGGTAATTCCTGCTTTTTCTGTGCGCCTCCGGTATGTACATCCAACTGAAGATTAATTCGCGCTTTGGGTATTTCGGACTGATAGCTACTCATGGCACATCCTTCGCGTTATTTGAGAATGATTAGAGAAGCGCGGATGTTAGGAAAGGGGGAACAGGAAAAGCAATTTTACGGAATATTTAGCTGTCTTAAGCTATACGTGCGGAATTTTACACCAGGATGGAAATTTCCTTTTATTTTATTAAACACATCGAATAAATACCTTGCACAAATAAAGCTGCCGTTGGCTGACATCATCCTGAAAAGAATAAAAACCAGGCAATTTTCGGGTGTAATTAATCCCATTATCACTTACGGCATCACGTTATGTTTTTGCAACCAAATGTGAATTGCAGTTAATTGTGACACACATCACACGAAAGCCTTTATCACGACGGCTTTAACGTCATCGTCCTGCCCACACAACGACATCTCTGGAGTGAACCCGGGGAGATTTCTCAGCGTCTGGAATATCGCTTGGGAATCAATGATCCGTGGAAAGGGAATAAACCGGGATCCGGCGGATCGTACCGGTGAGATTATCAGACACCTCTGTTTCGGAGGTCGCGATCGTCATACCCGCTTTGCGTAACCGCTGCACATCGGCGGCGATCCGCTGAATGCCAAACCAGAACAGCCCGTCGAATGCGGTTACCTGTAGCCCGCTTTCCAGCGCCAGCCTGAGGCGTTCGCGTGGCGCTTTCACGTCTTTCGCAATCTGCTGATAAGGCGAGGCCGTTACACCAGTGGGATCCAGACGCCGGATGCGAGTGACCATACGGTACTGAAACTCGTCCGGTATCGCACTGAGATCGGAGCACAGACTCCAGACGCAGCCAAAGCGCTTCCCGTTAAAAAGCGCCTCTTTCTGACTAAGCTGTAGTTCGTCGCGCAGCCCGGCGATCAACTGGGGCGTGCGGATTAACAGCAGCCGAAAAGGCAGCTCGAAGCTGGTAACGTAATCGACGTTCAGCAGGGCAATGCGCAGACGTTCTGCTGCTCCGGCTTTCAGATGGCGACACTCTTCCAGCACATCCGCCCACTACCGGGTCAGACGGGGCGTTTCATCAGCGCATAAGAACTGGTACTTCTCGATCTGGTAGTCAATTCGCCCCACGGTCAATCTCCTCTGTGTTAACAGGTAGCCGCCTGCTCTTCGGAGACACCCGCATCTGCTGCTGGCAACAGTGACAGCAAACGCCATCCCGCGTGTTGCTCACCCGTCGTGTAACACAGCTCCCGCGCATCCCCCACAACGCGACTGTCACCAACGACGATAAAATCCACCGGCGCGGACTGCTTACCCTCTTCAGTAAAATGGCGCTGCAGTTCGGATTTTCTCACCAGTAGTGCTGACTCGCCTGCGTATTCAGTAAACAGAACCCTGGGCACCCATTCTTCATCAGATACCACCGCATTCACCCAGCCCTGCGCCCGCAGATATTCGATAGCGTGCGTTAGCCTGAAGAGGTCAGACTGCCTCGCCAGCGGCTCCGTGCAGGACTGGTGGAGATATTCCAGCCGCTTTAACAATCCGGCGGCGGGACCTTTCTGGCGTCCGAGTCGGAGCAGGCTGTCGATGTCGGATGCCACAGAACGCGGAAAACGCCGCTGCTTTTGCACATCAGCAAGCCAGCGTACTAAAAAGGTGTGGATGGTCAAAGGCGACAGCGCCTGGCCGTCCTGCTGAGCCATTCGCAAGCCCACCAGCGCACACCATGAAAAATGGGCGAGAGCGGCGAGGGATTCTTCGGGAGGTAATGCGGTGTGATTCTTTTTCATGCGAAGAATTATAACGAGGACACTGCTGACGGAAAAGTTTGTCAGTTGGGTATTTTTGCAGAAACCTCCGGGCAGCCTGGCCGCCCGACGTTTGTATTCAGTGAGTTGCTTTCCCCACAACACCACCGGCAGCGGCACCCAACAAGCAGCCCGTCACCGCTTTATCGGCAGACATACCTGCCGCGCTGAAAAGCGCAACAGTCACCATAAATACACCCGTTAACCGTTTCATATCCGCGTCTCCGTTGTTATTACCAGCCCTGATATCTGAAAACGGGAGCAACATGAGCGCATGTGCCCGGCATGCGACAGGCCAGAATATGCAGGACCAGGCACAGGTGGACAATCTGAAAAGTAACTGCACGCCCTCTTTTGTTTCATTATTGATAACAACTGGTTACCAAAATATATCCTCTCTTACATGTTCAGGTGACTCAACTCACATTCAGAAGGGGGCTGACTCCCTGACACTGCACACATGATTACTTCAGGGAACAAGAATACATGAAGAATGAACGACAGCCTCTCCCGGCAAAATCACAGGGTGCCCGGACCATATTCAGCGTGACCAGCGGCAATTTTCTCGAAATGTATGACTTTATGGTATTTGGCTACTACGCCAGTGCCATCGCCCACACCTTCTTTCCCGGCGATAACCCCTTTACATCACTGATGCTGACGCTGATGACCTTCGGGGCCGGTTTTCTGATGCGCCCGCTGGGGGCAATGGTGCTCGGGGCATATGTGGACCGCCATGGTCGCCGCAAAGGGCTGCTGCTGACGCTGGCGCTGATGGCCGTCGGTACACTGAGCATCGCCTGTATGCCGGGTTACAGCACCCTGGGGGCGGCAGCTCCGGTGTTAATTCTGTGCGGGCGTTTGCTACAGGGCTTCTCAGCGGGGGCTGAGCTGGGTGGCGTATCCGTTTATCTCTCGGAAGTGGCACCCGCAAACCGCAAAGGCTTTTACGTCAGCTGGCAGTCCGGCAGCCAGCAAATGGCGGTGATATTCGCCGCAACGCTGGGACTGCTGCTAAACCATACGCTCGACAAAACCCAGGTCACTGACTGGGGCTGGCGTATTCCGTTCGCGGTGGGCTGTATTCTGGTGCCGTTTCTGTTCCGGATACGGACGATGATGATGGAAACCGATGCGTTCAGCCAGCGCAGACAGCATCCGTCGATGAGAACCATTGTCTGCTCCGTTGGCAGGAACTGGAAGCTGGTACTGGCGGGTATGCTGATGGTGGTCACCACCACGGTGCTGTTCTATACCATTACGGCCTACACCCCGACATTTGGTAAAACCGTGCTGGGCCTGAGTGACAGGGCGAGCTTCCTGGTCACACTGTGCGTGGGCGTATCAAACCTGTTCTGGTTGCCGGTGATGGGTTCACTCTCCGACCGAACCGGACGCCAGCCCCTGCTGCTGACATTCAGTATACTGACGCTGCTGACCGCCTGGCCGGTACTGCACTGGCTGGTCACCCATCCGGGGTTTGCGCATCTGCTGGAAGCGGAGCTGTGGTTGTCATTCCTGTACGGCAGCTATAACGGCGCGATGGTGGTCTGTCTGACCGAAATCATGCCAGCGGAAGTACGGGCAACCGGCTTCTCACTGGCCTACAGCCTTGCCACCGCGCTGTCTGGTGGCTTCACGCCAGCCATCTCCAGCTATCTGATTCACATTACGGGGGATAAGGCGATGCCAGGAGCATGGATAACGTTTGCGGCGTTGTGCGGGCTTACCGGTACGCTGCTGATTAAGTCGCAGGTAAAGCAGTACCGGATGCGCAATACGCCAGGTGTCGCTATAGCAGAACAGTAGTACCGTTCTGAATACGCTCAGTGCAAACTGGCACTGAGCAATAATCGTTCGCATCACACCGGCAACGCTATCGCGCATCATCCCGTATCGCTCATTCTCCTCACTCACCGCCTCCAGGCGCTGCTTTTTCCAGGTCTGTGCAAAGCGGGCTGCATTACCTGCCGTGTAGTGCACGGTGTGGCGAATGTTACGATGCCTCAGGTCATCCTGGATTAACCGCGTATCTATCCCTTTTTCGGCGAGTTCGTAACCGCAGGCATGGCGCTGCATATGAGAGTGAACCCGTACCGCCAACCCGGCTAATGCGCCTGTTTCAGCGATGCAGATGGGGCTGTAGTCGCTTTTCATAATCATCCCGACAGTCTGCATCACAAAAATGCACGCCCTTCAGGGGGGCCCAACAATTGTGACACAGCCCGGTCAGCGGCAGCGACGCCCGGGTTCTGCTGTGAAGCAGTTGTGACAGTCTCATCTTTTCGGCCAGGCAAGCCTGATCCACCTCATCCATTACTCATTCCTTAACATTGATATCTGGTATCCAGATCACTGCCCAGGCTGCACATACCCGCCCAGGACAAACCACAACAGCAGAACCACCGCCGCCACAAAAATGGCAACGGGAAACAACCATCCGATTTTCATATCCATCTCCTCCATCTCCACACCCTGGACAGTGCCAGGCCGATAAATTCCAGAATTAACCCGCGACGACGGGCGCCCGGGCGACCGGCGTCAGCAACACGGTCAGAGCAATGATGAGTATCGGGGAAAGGTATTGCATGCGTGCAGCACAGGCAGTAGCTTTAGCATTCTGGTTGTGACAGTGGA
>NZ_JAYJLI010000020.1:0-60084 GCF_051948675.1 Enterobacter sp. Lyrl_3 | reverse complement strand
GCCGGGTAAGCGCAGCGCCACCCGGCAAAGGTTTACTGTAGCGTCTCGAGAATACGGTAAGCCGTTTCCACCCGTACCGGGTTCGGATAGCTTTTATTTGCGAGCATCACAATACCGATCTGTTTTTCAGGAATAAACGCCACGTAGCTGCCAAACCCACCCGTAGAGCCCGTTTTATGCACCCAGGAGGCTTTTACTGGCGGAGCCGGAGGATTCACTTCTGCGACCGGCAACGGCGCCAGTGCAACCTTATTATCGCTGCCATCCACCACGGTTTTGGCGTCGACCGGCCAGTTGAGCATCTCCCAGCCTAACCCTTGATACATGGCACTCACGCGCCAGTAGCGAGACTGCGCCAGCGCAATACCCTGCTGCAGAGTGGACTGCGGGAGTGTCTCAGGTGCCATATTGGCCATCACCCAGCTCGCCATATCTTTGACGTTAGATTTCACGCCATAGGCTTCTGCATCCAGTATACCAGACGAAACGTGGACCGCTTTTCCCTCACGATAACCCCATGCGTAGTGCGGCTCTTCAGCGTGTGGAACGTTTATCCACGTATGGTTGAGTTTCAGGGGCTTAAAGACCCGCTCCGCCATGGCCTGCTCGAAGCGCATGCCGGACGGTTTAACGGCCAGTGAGCCAAACAAACCGATGCTGGTGTTGGCGTACAGACGCGTGGTACCCGGGGCCCACTTTGGCTGCCAGGACTGGTAGAAACGCAGCAGAGAGGCGTTATCGGTGACATCATCCGGTACCTGCAACGGCAATCCGCCTGCGGTATAGGTTGCCAGGTCGATCAGGCGAATGCCTTGCCACTGCTTGCCCGTCAATTCAGGCCAGTATTTCGTGACCGGGTCGGCCAGCGAAATCTCTTTGCGGGCAATGGCATCGCCACCCAGCACGCCGGTGAAGGTTTTACTGACGGAGCCCAGTTCAAATAAGGTTTGCGGCGTGACGGGCTTATTCGCCGCGACGTCTGCTTTACCGAAAGTAAAATAGTGTGGCTGGCCCTGATAAATGACGGCCACGGCCATTCCGGGTATGGCCTGCGCCTTCATCAGGGGCGTAACGGTACGTTCCACGACGTCAGCCAGCTGTTTTTCTGACATCGGCGCGGCAAAAGCAGAGCAGGCAACGCTGAGCAGCAGGGCGCAGCTTAGGGATTTTTTCATCATCAGTTATCTTCCGTAATAGCGAGTCAAGGGGATGTCCGGGCCCGTCAGACGTTCGTAGTCTGGGTGATTTGACTGAGGCTGACAAACGGTTAAATTTAGCATTAGCTGTTAATTTTTCTAACGGAAGGGACCATGACACGCAGCTATCTCCCTCTTAATTCGCTTCGGGCGTTCGAAGCCGCCGCCAGGCACCTCAGTTTTACTCATGCCGCGATTGAGCTGAATGTGACCCATTCCGCGATTAGCCAGCACGTGAAGGCGCTGGAACAACACCTTAACTGCCAGCTGTTTGTCCGCGTTTCGCGCGGGTTGATGTTAACCACCGAAGGCGAGAATCTGCTGCCGGTGCTGAATGACTCCTTCGATCGTATCGCAGGCATGCTGGATCGCTTTGCTAACCATCGGGCGCAGGAGAAGCTGAAAATTGGCGTGGTGGGGACCTTTGCCACTGGGGTGTTATTCTCACAGCTGGATGATTTCCGTCGCAGTTATCCGCATATCGATCTTCAGCTTTCCACGCACAACAATCGCGTCGATCCGGCAGCTGAGGGGCTTGATTACACCATTCGCTACGGTGGGGGAGCGTGGCACGGCACGGAGGCGACGTTCCTCTGTTCAGCGCCGCTGGCACCACTTTGCACGCCGGACATTGCAGCCGCGCTGCACACCCCTGCCGATATCCTGAAGTTTACCCTGCTGCGCTCTTACCGGCGCGATGAGTGGACAGCCTGGATGCAGGCCGCCGGAGAAAACCCGCCTTCACCCACGCATCGGGTGATGGTGTTTGATTCGTCGGTCACTATGCTGGAGGCCGCACAGACAGGCACAGGCATTGCTATCGCCCCTGTCGATATGTTTACCCATCTGCTGAACAGCGAGCGCATTGTGCAGCCGTTTACGACGCAGATTGATCTTGGCAGTTACTGGCTAACGCGGCTGCAGTCACGCGCCCAAACCCCGGCAATGCGTGAATTTGCTCAGTGGCTGGTGGGGAAGATGCAGAAATAACAGGCCCGCCGGAGGGCGGGCCTGGTGTGTCAGATAGTGACTACGGCAATCAGTGTGACCACGGTCAGGATGGTTGCCAGACCGTAGAACACCCATTTACCGCTCGGTACGTGGATCTTCAGATCATGCATCGCATGATGGATACGGTGCAGGCCGCACCACAGCGGCAGGACAATCATCAGGAAGATGAATACCCGGCCAATAAAGCTACCTGCAAATGCCAGGACGCGCTCATAGCTCAGCGCATCACCGGGGAACAGCCCCAGCGGCAGCATAATGCCGACCAGCAGGATAATGACAGGTGCAATGATGGCACTCCACATGCCGCCTGCGCCAAAGAGGCCCCAGAAGACCGGCTCGTCTGAACGTTTTGGATTTGGATTGATCACAATAGTCTCCTTACCAGAACAGTGCGACAAACAGAATGGCCACAGAGACCACTGCCGTCACTGCCCAAAGCCCTTTAATGACCGGCTCAGGCCCCATTTTTTCGCCTTTAACGATAATATTCGCCGCTTTTGGCGCCAGTTCAAACCAGGTTTTGGTATGAAGCAGGGCGGCCGCGAGCACAATCAGGTTCAGGATCACGATGATCGGGTTTTGCAGGAACCCGACAAAACTGGCCCAGGTTTCAGGACCATGTTTGAGGGCAAAGACGCCATACATCAGTTCAAGGCTGAACCAGACCGCAGGCACCGCAGTGCCTTCACGCAGCATATAGAAGCGATAAAACGGCAGTTTCTTCCACCAGGTGGACGGCATCGGCCGCACGTAGGCTTTGCGTTTAGTCGTCATCATGCACTCCTTAGCGTGGTTTCAGGGTGGCGATAAGAAAGTCTTTCGAGCTTTCCACTTTACCCTGCTGAATAGCGGCGGCCGGGTCGACGTGCTTCGGACAGACTTCGGAGCAGTAGCCCACAAAAGTACAGCTCCAGACGCCGTTCTGGCTGTTAAGCTGCGGCATACGTTCTTTTTTACCGTGGTCGCGGCTATCCTCGTTGTAGCGGTGCGCCAGCGTGATCGCCGCCGGGCCGATGAACTCAGGGTTCAGGCCAAACTGTGGACACGCGGCGTAGCAAAGACCGCAGTTGATGCACCCGGAGAACTGATGGTATTTCGCCATCTGGGCGGGTGTCTGGGTATTCGGTCCCTGATCCGGCGTGCGCGGGTTGCCAATGATGTACGGCTTAATGGCTTCCAGGCTTTCGATAAAGTGGGTCATATCGACCACCAGATCGCGCTCAATCGGGAAGTTGCCCAGCGCTTCAACCTTGATGCCTTTGGTGTAATCACGCAGGAAGGTTTTACAGGCCAGTTTCGGTACTTTGTTCACCATCATGCCGCAGGAGCCGCAGATGGCCATGCGGCAGGACCAGCGATAGCTCAGGTCCGGTGCCAGGTTATCCTTGATATAGCCGAGCGCATCCAGCAGAGAGGTTTGCTCGTCATAGGGCACTTCATAGAAAGCGCTGTGTGGCGCGGTGTCCACTTCCGGGTTGTAGCGCACCACTTCAACTTTCAGTGTTTGCATCTCAGCCATTCGCCTTCTCCTTCTTCTCGGCGGCTTCTGCTTCTGCGCCGTAAACGCGTTTAGCCGGTGGCAGCGTTGTGATCTTCACGTCGCTGTAGTCCAGACGAGTGGTGCCATCCGCGTCGCGCCAGGCGAGGGTGTGTTTCAGGAAATTGACGTCGTCACGCTCGGTGCAGCCCTCATCAAGACGCTGATGCGCCCCGCGTGACTCTTTGCGCGCCAGCGCAGAGTGCGCCATACATTCCGCGACGTTCAGGCCGTGACCGAGCTCGATGGTATAAAGCAGGTCGGTGTTGAACACGCTGGAGGTATCGGTGATGCGCACGCGTTTGAAACGCTCCTGCAGTTCCGCCAGCTTATCGACAGTTTTCTGCATCAGCTCTGGTGTACGGTAGATACCGCAGCCCTCTTCCATCGACATGCCCATTTCGTCGCGGATTTTCGACCAGTTTTCGTTGCCTTCCTGGTTGACCAGATCCTTCAGCCGTTTCTCAACGTCAGCGACCTGCGCGTCCAGTGCTGCGCCGTTGGCTTCGCCCGCCGTTGCGGCACGCTCCATCGCGCGTTCGCCCGCCATGCGGCCAAAGACAACCAGCTCCGCCAGCGAGTTTGACCCGAGACGGTTGGCACCGTGCAGGCCGACAGAGGAGCATTCGCCGACGGCGAACAACCCTTTGATGCGCGTTTCACACTGCTGGTCGGTTTCGATCCCACCCATGGTGTAGTGCGCTGTTGGGCGTACCGGAATCGGCTCTTTCACCGGGTCGACACCCACGTAGGCTTTTGCCAGCTCGCAGATGAACGGCAGACGTTCCAGCAGTTTCTTCTCGCCGAGGTGACGCAGATCGAGGTAGACCACATCGCCACGCGGCGTGGAGATCGTGTTGCCTTTGCGCCACTCATGCCAGAAGGCCTGAGACACTTTGTCGCGTGGGCCGAGCTCCATGTATTTGTTTTTCGGCTCACCGAGCGGCGTTTCCGGGCCCATGCCGTAATCCTGCAGATAACGGTAGCCATTCTTGTTGACCAGAATACCGCCTTCGCCGCGGCAGCCTTCCGTCATCAGAATGCCGGAACCCGGCAGGCCGGTAGGGTGATACTGGACAAATTCCATATCGCGCAGCGGTACGCCGTGGCTGAGCGCCATGCCCATACCGTCACCGGTGACGATGCCGCCGTTGGTGTTGTAGCGGTAAACCCGGCCCGCGCCGCCCGTTGCCATCACCACCGCGTTAGCGCGGATCTGCACGAGCGTGCCTTCCATCATGTTCATCGCCACCAGACCACGCGCGTGACCGTCATCGACCAGAATATCGAGGACAAAATGTTCGTCAAAACGCTGGATTTGTGGGAACTGAAGGGAGGTCTGGAACAGGGTGTGCAGCATATGGAAGCCGGTCTTATCAGCGGCAAACCAGGTGCGTTCTATTTTCATTCCGCCGAAGCGGCGAACGTTGACGCTGCCGTCCGGACGGCGGCTCCACGGGCAGCCCCACTGTTCAAGCTGGGTCATCTCCGTTGGACAGTGATGTACAAAGTAGTCAACGACATCCTGTTCGCAAAGCCAGTCGCCCCCTGCAACCGTGTCGTGGAAATGGTATTCGAAGCTGTCATGATCCTGCGCAACGGCGGCGGATCCTCCTTCTGCGGCAACCGTGTGGCTGCGCATCGGATAGACTTTTGAAATCAGTGCGATTTTAGCGTTGGGATTAGCCTGTGCTGCAGCAATCGCAGCACGTAATCCCGCTCCGCCAGCGCCTATTACGGCAAGATCGGCTTGAAAAGTTTGCACGACATTCCTCCAGATTTTTGTTATTTCGCAACGCGATAAACTAAAGGTAGCCCACCTGTCCGCAAGGACGATTGCGAAAGCGTTTCCACTGCTCCTTTATGGGTAAAGAAGTATAACCGCGCGAACGGCAGGGAAATTTGACGTGTTCGATTTTTTTGCTGTTCTGTGCGGTGATTTATCATCGTGAATGATGAATTCCGTCACGTGATAGTTGCCCTAAATGAAATGCGATTTTTATTGCGCAAAATTTGTCTCTGTCCGTGCTAACGAGTAGACTTCGTGCCCTTGTCTGAAATCGGAGAATTACCCATGAGCGAAACGGCCACCTGGCAGCCGAGCGCATCCATCCCCAATCTGCTGAAACGCGCTGCAATTATGGCGGAGATTCGCCGCTTCTTTGCCGACCGCGGAGTCCTTGAGGTGGAAACGCCGTGCATGAGTCAGGCTACGGTAACGGATATTCATCTGGTGCCGTTTGAAACCCGTTTTGTTGGCCCCGGCCATTCACAGGGCATGAACCTCTGGCTGATGACCAGCCCGGAATACCACATGAAACGCCTGCTGGCGGCAGGGTGTGGCCCGGTGTATCAGTTGTGCCGCAGTTTCCGTAATGAAGAGATGGGGCGTCACCATAATCCGGAATTCACCATGCTGGAGTGGTACCGTCCGCATTACGATATGTACCGCCTGATGAACGAGGTAGACGATCTGCTGCAGCAGGTTCTCGACTGCTCAGAAGCGGAAACGCTCTCTTATCAGCAGGCTTTCCAGCGTTATCTGGAAATTGATCCACTGTCAGCGGATAAAACCCAGCTGCGCGAAGTCGCGGCAAAACTGGATCTGAGCAACGTGGCGGATACTGAAGAAGATCGCGACACGCTGCTGCAACTGCTCTTCACCTTTGGGGTTGAACCGCAGATTGGCAAAGATCGTCCGACTTTCGTCTACCACTTCCCGGCAAGCCAGGCTTCTCTGGCGCAGATCAGCACTGAAGATCACCGCGTGGCGGAGCGTTTTGAGGTCTATTACAAGGGCATTGAGCTGGCGAATGGCTTCCATGAACTGACCGACGCCCGCGAACAGCAGCAGCGTTTTGAGCAGGATAACCGCAAGCGCGCCGCGCGCGGTCTGCCGCAGCAGCCTATTGATACTAACCTGCTGGAGGCCCTGAAAGCGGGTCTGCCGGATTGTTCTGGCGTGGCGTTGGGTGTGGATCGTCTGGTGATGCTGGCGCTGGGCGCGGAACAGCTGGGCGATGTGATTGCTTTTACCGTCGATCGAGCCTGACGGCAGTACCCCCTCTCCCATGGGAGAGGGGGTACTGGCTGGCTTACAAACTCCCCGCCGGGCGTTTACGCGCCGCAGAGGTTAATGTTTTTCCTGTCTTAAGTCCGTCCAGGCTTTCCAGACGCATCTGGAACGGTGGGAACGGCATATCAATACCGTGCTCACGGAAGCCAGCCAGAATCAGCTGGTGGATCTCATGGCGTAGCGGCATACGGTGCCCCATTTCGGCGGCGTAAATACGCAATTCGAAAATCTGGATACCCTGCTGGAGATCGACCAGGAACACTTCCGGCGCCGGGTTATCAAGGACCAGCGTGCAGCGTTCGGCGGCGGTGTAGAGGATCTGTGTGACCTCTTCACTATTGGCATCCGAGGGCGCCGGTACCGTCAGTACCACACGCGTGACGGAGTCTGACAGCGACCAGTTGATAAACTGCTCGGTGATAAACGCCTTGTTGGGCACGATGATCTCTTTGCGATCCCAGTCGCTGATCGTGGTGGCGCGGGTGTTGATTTTGGTGATGCTGCCTGTCAGATCGCGGATCGTCACCGTATCGCCAATACGAATCGGTTTTTCAAACAGGATAATCAGGCCGGACACAAAGTTAGCGAAAATCTCCTGCATGCCAAAGCCCAGACCAAACGTCAGCGCGGCAACCAGCCACTGCAATTTAGACCACTCAATACCAATCATAGAGAACCCCACCATCCCGCCAAAGAGCAGAATCAGGTATTTGGTGATGGTGGTAATGGCATAGCCCGTACCAGGAGTTAAATCCAGGTGCTGCAACAGCGCCAGCTCCAGCAGTGCCGGGAAATTACGCACCAGCTGCGTGGTGATGATCAACACCAGAATGGCAATCAGCACCGCACCTAAGGTTATGGGCTCCAGGCTCTCCACACCCTGCACCGTGGACGTCACATCCCACAGCGAGATGTTCTCCAGGAAACCAAACGCGGAGTGGATTTCTGACCACAGGAAGATCACCGACAGCAGCGCAATCAGCATCAGGATGGAGCGTACCAGACGCAGAGACTGGGTGCTGATAGCGTCGAGATCCAGCTCAACCTCGTCCGCATCTATCGTGCCTTCGGTGCTGTTGACGTGGTTTGGCTCATCCTCGCCTCGCGCACGCTGGGCGAGGATCTCTGCCCGACGGTGCTTGGCGCGGTCAAACGCCAGACGGCGTCGCTGGATCAACATCCCCCGGCGGATGACGTGATAGATCACCAGCAGCAGGAACCAGATGGCAACGGAGGTTTCCAGTCGCGCCAGCAGTGCCTGCGAGGTCGCCAGGTAACCCACCGCTGCTGCCAGCATGGCAACCAGGGGGGCGCACAGCAGCAGGTTCCAGAGCATGCGGTTAAACATGTTGTCGCCGCTGCCGGTTTTATCCAGATAGAGCGGTATACCAGCCCGTTTCAGGCTGAGCGTGACGATGGCCAGCGCACCGCATATCAACATAAAGCAGAGACGGCCCAGCGATCCCGAAAACTCCCGGTCATTGAGATTATCAAACATGATCAGTGCCATAATCAGCGGCACAATCAGCCCGATGCTCATCAGGTAGTAACGCATGGCGCGCGCCACGCGGTTACGCGGCCAGCCAAAGTGAGCAATGAACAGACCATTCGGTCGCGCAAACGTGGCGCAAATCATCACTACCCACAGCAGGGGGACGGTAGCGGTCACGCCATCGCCAATGGCGACCGCGAGCGGGTAGGGCCAGGCCTCCCGCAGTCCATAACCGAGCGTCATCCACAGGACCGGCAGCGGCGAGGCGACAAGTATTGACCAGAACACGGTACGCAGCGTCAGCCAGAAGTGATCCTGCGTAACCTTACCCACCCGGGCGCTGGAGCGTTCCAGGAAGCGGGTGAAGTGTCTGCGTGAGTAAATGCTAAAGCCCACCAGAATCAACGCGCCCAGAAGAGGGAAAATGGTCTCTTTGCTGGTGAGCATCATCACGCTGGCTTTTCCAAGCTGGCTAAAGGTATCCAGCGAGATCAAACGGCGCAGATCCTGAACGATCTCGATTGGCCATGAGAAGGTCATTGGGCGCACGTCAGAGGTCCAGAAGAGATAACGGTGCGTTGCCTCGTTCACCTCTTTCAGCGCATCTTCCAGCTGACTGTTGGAGACCTTCAGCTTGGTCAGCTCCAGAATCAGCGTATCCCCGCCCTGTAACAGGGAGTTCAGCAGCTCGCGCTGGGTCCGCAACTGGGCTTCCAGAATACGGTTTTGCTCGCTGGTGAGAGGCTGCCCATCGGCCTGACGGATCTGGCGGATTTGCGGCTGTTTATTGAGAAGGTCTTCATAGTGCAGGCGTTGAACACGCAGCTGCGCCATCTCGGTATCCAGCTGCTGCGGTTTTGGCATCTCCGGCAGGCGTGAAACCTGGGCGCGTAATGCCTCTCCCAGCAGGTTGGACGAGCCCAGCCACTGAGACTGCTCGCGCAGGGTGTTGAGCGCCTGGCGAACCTGAAGGGTTTGATTGGTGGCCTGACGTTGCTGGGACGCCACCAGATCCATACGCTGCGCCTGCTGATTCAGTGCAGCAGAGAGTTCACGGTTAACCTTAAACTGGTCAACGATGCCCGCTGGCAGGTTATCGCTGTTTTCTGCCAGCAGCTCGGTGCTTTCCAGCGCGCGCTCAGCTTCACGCTGGCGCTGGCTGTTAAGTTGATTACGTAAAGCCTGCAGGTAAGCATCGAGCTGTTCGCTCTGCTTTTGCGCCAGTTCGGAGCGCATCCGCGACAGCTCCTGGCGGTTGTTTGCCGAGAGCTGCGCCAGCTCCAGTTCATCGACCAGTGCTTTAAGTCTGGCTGATTCAGCCTGAAGCGACAGATTTTGCGCCTGGTTCTGCGGTGTGTTACCCGTTTGGGTACCGATACGGCGCTCAACCTCGTTGAGCTGACGGCGGGCATCGGTTTGCTGTTGCGGAAGCTGGCTCAGCGAGTCGGCGATTTCACGTGCGCGTTCCTGCTCCTGCTGTGCCAGACGGCTCTTTTCCAGAAGCTGACTGCTAACCTGCAGGATCTCCTGATTCAACGCGTCAGAGGTCATGCCAGCAGGCACATCGCGCGGTTCATCGCGCAGATTGCTCAACTGATTGCGTAGCGTTTGCGAGAGTTTGGGGAAGTTGTCGATAACCTGCTGATATTGCTGAGCGCGCTCGAGGGAGCCTTTCCGCTCCTCAAGCGCATTCAGTGCAGACTGGAGCGACTCCACGGTCTCTGGCTGAGCGGGTTTTGCCGCTTTCGCCTGCTCCAGTTCCTGGGTTATCTGTTTTGCGTCGGGGGCTGTCGCTGCGTACGCCCCCATGCTGAGGCACCAGGCCATCAGTAGTACGATAATCGGGCGCACGTCAGCGTTCCTTCTGTTGTTAGCCTTCGTCTTTTTTGTCGTCAACCAGCGGGCTGGCGTCAAGTTCGGCCTTGATCTCTTCTTCCGGGAGCGGTGCAGGCTCTGCGTCCGGCGTCACGAAAGGTTCAGTCGAGACCGCCAGCGGCTGGCCGAGTTTGGTGACCGACAGGCTCTGGAGCTGTTCAACCAGTTTCACTTTGCCAGGGGCAAAGAGGTTGATAACCGTGGAACCCAGCTTGAAGCGACCCATCTCCTGGCCTTTCAGCAGAGCGACCGCGCCTTCTTCTTCACCGGCAGGCCAGGTCCAGCGTTTGATCACGCCTTCACGTGGCGGGGTGATGGTTCCAGCCCAGACCGTTTCGATGCTGCCGACAATCGTTGCACCCACCAGAATCTGCGCCATTGGGCCAAATTCAGTATCAAACAGGCAGATGACGCGTTCGTTACGCGCGAACAGGTTGGGAACGTTTTGCGCGGTCAGGTGGTTCACGGAGAACAGATCGCCCGGCACGTAGATCATTTCACGCAGGATCCCGTTGCACGGCATGTGCACGCGGTGATAGTCACGCGGAGAGAGATAGGTGGTGGCGAAGGTACCGTTGCGGAACAGATCCGCCATCAGGTAGTTGCCCGCCAGCAGCGCTTCCAGGCTGTAGTTGTGGCCTTTTGCCTGCAGGATTTTGTCGTCTTCGATGTTACCCAACTGGCTAATCACGCCATCTGCAGGCATGACCAGCACGTTAGGATCGGTATCAACCGGGCGGACTTCGTCACGCAGTGGGCGCACGAAGAATTCGTTGAAGGTGCGATAGCTGGCGGTATCTGGCTTCTGCGCCTCTTTCATGTCGACCTTGTAATATTTTACGAAAAGGTCGATGACCAGTTTGGTCAGCCAGCCCGCTCGTTTGCTCGCGCCCCAGCCCGCCAGGCGAGTGAGCCACAGTTTTGGCAGAATGTATTGAAGCGAAAGTTTAAATGCGTTTAACAAGGTAGCCTCCAGGCCATTTTTTGTCGTTCCTGATCCGGCTGTAATCAGCCGGAACCTGAAAAAAGGGGACGATTTTAGCGATGCTTAGCTTAGTTGTCAGTTATCAGAATCAGAAAAGTTTTTACGCGTTTTTACCTGATCCATGCTCTCAAGAATGCGGTGGTAGTTATCAAAGCGGGTCTCCGCAATCTCACCTTTCTCGACCGCTTCGCGGATGGCACAGCCCGGGTCGTTATCGTGTTTGCAATCCCGGTATTTGCAAGCCCCTAAATAATCATGGAATTCGACAAATCCGTTGAAGATTTGTTCCGGTTCAAGGTGCCACAAACCGAATTCGCGCACGCCCGGAGAGTCAATCACATCGCCGCCATGCGGGAAGTGGTAGAGACGAGAAGCGGTAGTGGTGTGCTGGCCCAGGCCCGAGACATCAGAGACATCGTTAGTCAGAATTTCTTGCTGGAGACCGAGAAGATTATTCAGCAGGCTGGATTTCCCCACGCCGGACTGACCCGCAAAGATACTGATGCGCCCGGTCAGCGCTTCTTCTAAGGGTTTCAGGCCATCTTTGGTGTAGCTGGAGACCATCAGCACGCGATAACCGATCTTGCGGTAGATATCCATCTGCTCATTCACGAAGTCCATACCTTCATCATCCAGCAGATCGATCTTGTTCAGAACAATGATTGGCTCAACCTGTAACGTTTCGCAGGCAACAAGGTAGCGGTCGATAATATTGAGCGACAGCTCGGGCAAAATCGCCGAGACGATGACGATCTGGTTGATATTGGCGGCAATGGGTTTTACCCCGTCGTAGAAATCGGGACGGGTAAGTACCGACGTGCGCTCGTGAACCGCTTCAACGATACCTTTGACCGTTACGCCTTCCGCCGCCTCTTTACCTGGACGCCAGACAACGCGATCGCCGGTAACCAGCGAACGAATAGTTCGTCGAATGTTGCAACGGTGGATCTCACCGTCGGCGGATTCCACGTCGGCATGCATACCGAAACGGCTGATGACGACGCCTTCCGTCGGCTCACCAAACAGGTTGTCGTCGTAATCGACCTTCTCCGAAGTGGTTTTAAGACGGCGCTGGTGATTGGCATTCACGCGGCGCTGCTGCCCTTTGGAGAGTTTATTTTTACTCAATCGCGCTGGCTCCTGGTCGCCCGTAAGGGGCAAAACCTCTATGATACACTCTAATTAATACTAGTTAACCTGCTACAGCCGGTTATGCGAGAAGGGTGGAAAATAACATGAGCGCGGATGAAAACAACCTGATTTGGATCGATCTTGAAATGACCGGGCTGGATCCCGAGCGCGATCGCATTATTGAGATTGCCACGCTGGTCACCGATGCAAACCTGAATATTCTGGCGGAAGGGCCAACCATTGCGGTGCACCAGTCCGACGATCAGCTGGCGTTGATGGATGAGTGGAACGTGCGTACCCACACCGGCAGCGGGCTGGTTGAACGGGTGAAGGCGAGCACGATGGGCGACCGCGAGGCGGAGCTGGCGACGCTTGAGTTTCTGAAAAAGTGGGTCCCGGCGGGCAAATCCCCTATCTGTGGTAATAGCATTGGCCAGGATCGTCGTTTCCTGTTTAAGTACATGCCGGAGCTGGAGTCTTACTTTCACTACCGTTATCTGGACGTGAGCACCCTCAAAGAGCTGGCGCGCCGCTGGAAACCCGAAATCCTCGATGGCTTTAAAAAGCAGGGTACGCATCAGGCGATGGACGATATCCGTGAGTCCGTCGCGGAGCTGACGTACTATCGCGAAAACTTTATTAAGCTGTGATTTTGAGACCTGGCGCCTTGCGTGGCCGGGTTTTTGTCGTTAAATTGTTCAGCTTGCCGATTAAATAAGCACTTGAACTGATTTTCGAAAAAATCGCGTTGAGGGGGGTTGCAGCTAAAAGGATTTCTCGTATAATGCGCCTCCCGTAACGACAGAGAAATACGCGTTACGACAGCAACAAAAGCAGTACAAATTTGCGGGAATAGCTCAGTTGGTAGAGCACGACCTTGCCAAGGTCGGGGTCGCGAGTTCGAGTCTCGTTTCCCGCTCCAAAATTTGAAAAGTATCGCAAGATACGCCAGCACCAGAACACCCAAGCGGGAATAGCTCAGTTGGTAGAGCACGACCTTGCCAAGGTCGGGGTCGCGAGTTCGAGTCTCGTTTCCCGCTCCAAAATTTGAAAGTATCGCAAGATACGCACAGCTTCAGAACACCCAAGCGGGAATAGCTCAGTTGGTAGAGCACGACCTTGCCAAGGTCGGGGTCGCGAGTTCGAGTCTCGTTTCCCGCTCCAAATTCTTCTTGATATCAAAAATATCCACAGCGGTAAGATTCGTTGGGGACGTTTTCTATTACTTCCGAAATACTCTTGTAAACAGAGTTATCCACAGATTTTGGGTGTGGCCGAAACCGTGTAAAAAGTTAGCAGGGTGAATAGTATCTCTGTAACTTGCTGTATATGCTTGAGAAAATTTGATTTCAAAATGTTATTGAGATCACTTGACCTCATCTCCAGCCCTGATGCTGCTTGAGTTTGTAATTTTATTCACAGGCTGTGAATAGTTCACGCATCCCGCGGAAGCCCTTTTTCTATCACTCTCACCAGGCGTTGTTTTTGCGGTGGTTGTACCTCAACCACGCAGGCATTTCGCTTCTCGATTTGCTGCGCAATCGCCCATTCTATGTGTTCGTCGAGAAGTGGGTGCTCACCTCTACGGCTCTCAAGCGCCCGGATATTCGCTTCATCCCACGGGGCATTTCCCAGCGCAACGGCGACATTACGCAGCCAGCGCAGATGGCCAATACGGCGAATGGCCGAACCTTCCGTCACTTTCAGGAACCAGGCTTCACTCCAGGCAAACAGTTCAATGAGCTGTGGCGCATGCAGCGCCTTACGCGGGCTAAAATCCTCTTCGTCCGTGAGTTGCGAGTAGCGGTTCCACGGGCAAATTAACTGACAGTCGTCGCAGCCGTAGATGCGATTGCCAATAAGTGGTCGGAATTCTTCAGGGATCGCCCCTTCCAGTTCGATGGTGAGGTAAGAGATGCAGCGTCGGGCATCCACCGTATAGGGCTCAACGATAGCGCCCGTCGGGCAGATAGTCATACAGGCCACGCAGCGCCCACAACCTTCTTCTACCGGGCCGTCTACCGGCAGTGGTAAATCAATCAGCAGTTCACCAAGGAAAAAGAACGATCCTGCGTCGCGGCTCAGAATAAGTGAGTGCTTACCAGTCCAGCCAAGCCCGGCTTTTTCAGCGATAGGGCGCTCAAGAACAGGCGCGGAGTCGACAAACGGTCTAAAATTCAGCGAAACACAGTGCTGCTGAATAGTTTCGCCGAGTTTTTTTAGCCGGTTACGCAGAAGCTTATGGTAATCACGCCCCAGGGCATACCGGCTAACGTAACCGAGAGAGGGGTTTTTTAACGTACGCGCAAAAGCCGCGTTGGCGGGAAGATAATTCATGCGTACGCTGATAACGCGTAACGTACCCGGCAACAGCTCGTGTGGACGGGCCCGCATCATGCCGTGACGCGCCATCCACTCCATTTCGCCGTGGTATTGTTTATCCAGCCAGGCCTGCAGTTTTGGCTCGCTGGCGGAGAGATCGGTGTCGGTGATCCCCACCTTCTGGAAGCCCAGTTCAGCACCCCACTGTTTTATTTTTTGCGCTAACTGATTGAGATCGAGGGGCTGTGACATGACGGACCATACTGTGAAGAAAAACCCCGCAAGTATACCACATTCCATCTGGCATGCGGATGACCTCAGACGCGCCGAAAAAGAGGCTGCAGACAGTCTTGGCATTACCCTTTATGAGCTCATGCAACGGGCGGGCGAGGCGGCATTCAACATTGCTCGTAGTGCGTATCCGCAATCCGGCCACTGGCTCATTTTATGCGGACACGGCAATAACGGCGGCGATGGTTACGTTGTCGCCCGGTTGGCGGTCGCGGCAGGTCTCCGCGTTACGTTACTGGCGCTGGAGAGCGATAAGCCGCTGCCGGAAGAAGCCAGCGCCGCGCGGGAAGCCTGGCTTAATGCAGGCGGAGTGATTCATGCATCCGATATCGTCTGGCCAGAGGATGTTGATCTGATTGTTGATGGTCTGCTGGGCACGGGGTTACGTAGTGCGCCCCGTGATAACGTAGCCGCTCTGATTGCGCGCGCCAATGCCCATACCGCGCCGGTGGTGGCACTGGATATTCCCTCTGGTCTGATGGCGGAAACCGGTGCGACGCCAGGAGCGGTGATCCAGGCCGCGCATACCGTCACGTTTATTGCCCTAAAGCCCGGGTTACTCACCGGGAAAGCGAGGGATGTGGTGGGCTCGTTGCACCATAACGCCCTGGGGCTGGAGAGCTGGCTTGCCGGGCAGGAGACACACCTTTCCCGCTTTGATGCTACTCAACTTAGCCACTGGCTGCCGCCGCGTCGGCCAACGTCGCACAAAGGCGACCACGGCAGGCTGGTCATCATTGGCGGCGATCACGGCACGGCCGGCGCTATCCGGATGACGGGGGAAGCTGCGTTGCGCAGCGGGGCGGGGCTGGTCCGGGTGCTGACACGCAGTGAAAATATCCCGCCCATTATTACGGCCCGACCAGAGCTGATGGTGCATGAGCTTACGCCGCAGACCCTTGAAGAGAGTCTTGAGTGGGCGGATGTGGTGGTGATTGGCCCGGGACTCGGGCAACAGGCCTGGGGTAAGCAGGCGCTGCAAAAGGTCGAGAATTTTCGTAAACCGATGCTCTGGGATGCCGATGCGCTGAACCTTCTGGCAATCAACCCGGATAAGCGTCACAATCGCATCCTGACGCCACACCCCGGCGAAGCCGCGCGGCTGCTTAACTGCAGCGTGGCAGAAATTGAAAGCGATCGCTTACTTTCTGCTCGCCGTCTGGTAAAACGTTACGGAGGTGTTGCCGTTCTCAAAGGGGCGGGAACCGTCATCGCAAGCGATGAGGCACTGGGCATTATTGATGCCGGAAATGCGGGCATGGCGAGTGGCGGAATGGGCGATGTGCTTTCAGGTATCATCGGCGCATTGCTCGGGCAGAAACTTCCCCTTTATGATGCAGCCTGTGCCGGCTGCGTGGCTCACGGTGCGGCGGCTGACAGCCTGGCTGCACGGTATGGCACACGCGGTATGCTGGCCACCGATCTTTTTTGCACGCTGCGGCGTGTTGTTAACCCGGATGTGATTGACGTAGAAAATGACTAATCGAGCGATTCCTTTACCTGATGAACAAGCCACTTTAGAACTCGGCAAGCGCGTGGCGCAGGCCTGTCAGGGGGCGACTGTCATTTATCTTTATGGTGATTTAGGTGCGGGTAAAACCACCTTCAGCCGGGGTTTTTTGCAGGCGTTAGGCCATAACGGGAATGTGAAAAGCCCAACCTACACGCTGGTAGAGCCGTACACTCTTGAAAATCTCATGGTGTATCACTTCGATTTATACCGACTTGCGGATCCTGAGGAGCTGGAATTTATGGGGATCCGTGATTATTTTGCCAATGATGCCATCTGCCTGGTGGAGTGGCCGCAACAAGGTGCGGGTGTGTTGCCTGACCCGGATGTCGAAATTCACTTAGATTACCAGGCACAAGGGCGTGAGGCGCGCATCAGTGCTGTTTCCTCATCAGGCAGTTCCTTACTGGCGCGTTTAGCCGGTTGAGCGTAGGGATGACGGGATGATAAATCGCGTTAAAGGTTGGTTATTGGCTGCCACAGTGCTGCTGTGCGCGCAGGCTGGTGCGGCAAGCCTCTCGGATATTCAGGTGTCTAACGGGGAGAGCCAGGCCCGGATCACGTTCAGTTTTATGGGCGACCCTGAATATGCTTTTTCTCAACCAGACAGCCGCAGCGTGGCGCTGGATATCAAACAGACGGGTGTGATCCAGGGGTTGCCCTTGCAGTTCAGCGGTAACAACCTGGTCAAAAGTATTCGTTCCGGTACGCCAAAAGACAGTCAGTCATTGCGCCTGGTGGTCGATCTGACCGAAAAGGGTAAAACGCGGGCGGTGAAGCAGCAAAACGGCGCGAATTATACGGTGGTCTTTACCATCAATGCCGATGCCCCTCCGCCACCGCCACCGCCGCCGGTTGTGGCGAAACGGGTGGAAGAGCCGGTTTATACCCCGCGCCCGTCTGAACCTGCGCGGAATCCGTTTAAAACCGACAACGATCGCATCACCGGCGTCACCAGCAGTAATACCGTGACACGCCCGGCGGCCAGCGCGCGTCGTGTGGTCAGCGGTGATAAAGTGATTATCGCCATTGATGCCGGTCATGGCGGGCAGGATCCGGGTGCAATTGGTCCAGGTGGTACGCGCGAGAAAAACGTGACCATCGCCATTGCCCGTAAGCTACGGACGCTGTTGAACAATGACCCGATGTTTAAGGGCGTAATGACCCGTGACGGCGATTATTTTATCTCCGTGATGGGACGCTCAGACGTGGCGCGTAAGCAAAATGCTAACTTCCTGGTCTCCATTCATGCGGATGCCGCACCAAACCGTAACGCCACGGGGGCATCGGTGTGGGTGCTGTCAAACCGTCGGGCGAACAGTGAAATGGCTAACTGGCTTGAAGAGCATGAGAAGCAGTCCGAACTGTTGGGTGGTGCGGGCGATGTGCTGGCCAACAGCCAGTCTGACCCGTATCTCAGCCAGGCGGTGCTCGATTTACAGTTCGGTCATTCTCAGCGCGTCGGGTATGATGTCGCCACCAACGTACTGAATCAGCTGCAAGGCATCGGGGCATTGCATAAACGCCGTCCGGAGCATGCGAGCCTTGGGGTTCTGCGTTCGCCGGATATTCCATCGATCCTCGTGGAAACGGGCTTTATCAGTAATAACAGCGAAGAGCGTTTGCTGGGCAGCGACAGCTATCAGCAGCAAATTGCCGAAGCGATTTATAACGGTCTGCGTAAATATTTTGAGGCTCATCCGCTGCAGTCTGCG
The DNA here is from genome assembly GCF_051948675.1 of Enterobacter sp. Lyrl_3. Lineage (NCBI taxonomy): Bacteria > Pseudomonadati > Pseudomonadota > Gammaproteobacteria > Enterobacterales > Enterobacteriaceae > Enterobacter > Enterobacter sp. Lyrl_3. Next base: position 41,943 of record NZ_JAYJLI010000020.1, on the reverse strand, counting down.
CCGCAGGGCGGTGCAGCCCAGACGGCCAGCGCCGTGCTGCCGGGTGAGATGACCGCGACCAACTAAGGAGAATTCATGCCGATTCAGGTTCTACCGCCGCAGCTTGCGAACCAAATCGCCGCCGGTGAGGTGGTGGAGCGCCCTGCGTCGGTGGTGAAGGAGCTGGTCGAAAACAGTCTTGATGCGGGAGCCACCCGCATCGATATTGATATCGAACGTGGTGGCGCAAAGCTGATTCGCATTCGGGATAACGGGTGCGGTATCAAAAAAGAGGAGCTGGCGCTGGCGCTGGCGCGTCACGCGACCAGTAAAATCGCCTCTCTGGACGACCTGGAAGCGATCATCAGCCTCGGGTTTCGCGGCGAGGCGCTGGCCAGTATCAGCTCGGTTTCCCGTTTAACGCTAACCTCCCGTACGGCCGAACAGCAGGAAGCCTGGCAGGCCTATGCCGAAGGGCGCGATATGGACGTCACGATTAAACCTGCGGCGCATCCTGTTGGCACGACGCTCGAAGTATTGGATCTCTTCTACAACACTCCCGCCCGCCGTAAGTTTATGCGCACCGAGAAGACCGAATTCGGTCATATCGATGAGATTATCCGCCGTATCGCGCTGGCGCGTTTCGATGTCACCATCAACCTCAGCCACAACGGCAAGGTGATGCGCCAGTACCGCGCAGTAGCGGAGGGCGGGCAGAAAGAGCGTCGTCTGGGGGCAATCTGCGGCACGCCGTTTCTGGAACAGGCGCTGGCCATTGAATGGCAGCACGGTGATTTGGCCTTACGCGGTTGGGTTGCCGACCCGAACGCCAGCAGCGCCGCCTTCGCGGAGATCCAGTATTGCTACGTAAACGGCCGCATGATGCGCGACCGTCTGATCAACCACGCCATTCGTCAGGCCTGTGAAGATAAGCTCGGCGCGGATCAGCAGCCTGCGTTTGTGCTTTATCTGGAAATCGACCCGCATCAGGTTGATGTTAACGTCCATCCTGCCAAGCATGAAGTTCGGTTCCATCAGTCGCGGCTGGTGCACGATTTCATCTATCAGGGCGTGCTGAGCGTTTTGCAGCAGCAGGTTGAACCCACGCTGCCGCTGGAAAAAGAAGAGCCCGCTCCGCGTCCAATACCGGAAAACCGTGTTGCGGCGGGGCGTAACCATTTTGCCGAGCCCGCTGTCGCGCGTGAACCGGAAGCGCCACGTTTCTCGTCGGCAGGAAGCGCGCCGCGACCCACCGGTGCGAACTATCCCAACGCTCAGCCCGGCTATCAAAAGCAGCAGGGGGCGTTGTACCGTAAACTGCTGGAAACCCCCGCAGTCACGCGTAAAGAGCACAGTGAGGTACAAGCGCCTTCGCTGGAAGGGCATAGTCAGAGCTTTGGCCGGGTGCTGACGATTATTGCGCCGGATATGGTGTTACTCGAACGCGAGGGCAAGCTCATGCTCCTGGCCCTGCCGGTTGCTGAACGCTGGCTAAAACAGGTGCAACTGACCCCAGGAGAAAACGCGGCTTGTGCGCAACCGCTTTTGATCCCGGTTCGACTAAAAATATCCACTGAAGAAACAAGGGTACTGCAGCGCGCAGAGGCCCAACTGGCGCAGATGGGGATTGAAATGGTACTGGAATCACAGCATGTGACAATTCGCGCAGTGCCTTTACCCTTACGCCAACAAAATTTACAAAACTTGATTCCTGAACTGATAGGCTACCTGGCGCAACAAACAATGTTTGATGCCGCCAACACCGCGCAGTGGATCGCCCGCCATTTGGCCAGCGAACATACACCGTGGAGTATGGCGCAGGCGATTAGCGTGCTGGCAGAGGTGGAACGCCTTTGCCCGCATCTGGTGAAAGCACCGCCGGGTGGATTATTACAACCTGTTGATTTACAAACGGCGATGACTGCCCTTAAAGATGATTGATGTCAGTAAGGCGAGCCTGCCTAAGGCGATTTTTTTGATGGGCCCTACGGCCTCCGGCAAAACGGCGTTAGCCATTGAGCTACGTAAAGTTTTGCCCGTAGAGTTGATTAGTGTCGATTCTGCCCTCATCTACCGAGGAATGGACATTGGTACGGCGAAGCCCGACGCAGCCGAACTGCGCGCGGCTCCGCATCGTTTGCTGGACATTCTCGACCCGGCGCAGGCCTACTCCGCAGCGGATTTTCGCCGCGATGCCTTAGCCGAGATGGCCGAGATAACGGCGGCGGGACGTATACCGCTGTTGGTTGGCGGCACCATGCTCTATTTCAAGGCGTTGCTGGAGGGGCTCTCTCCTCTGCCATCGGCGGACCCTGAGATAAGAGCAAAAATTGAACAGCAGGCGGCAGAGCAGGGATGGGACGTTTTGCATCAGCAACTGGCAGAGATTGACCCGGTTGCCGCAGCACGGATCCATCCAAATGATCCGCAAAGGCTTTCCCGGGCACTGGAAGTTTTTTTCATTTCGGGTAAAACTTTAACGGAACTGACGCAAACGTCAGGAGACGCTCTGCCGTATCAGGTGCATCAGTTCGCTATCGCCCCGGCGAGCCGTGAACTGCTCCATCAACGAATTGAGCAGCGTTTTCATCAGATGTTGGCTTCAGATTTTGAAGCAGAAGTGCGGGCGTTATTTGCCCGTGGAGATTTGCATACGGACATGCCTTCCGTTCGTTGTGTGGGATACCGCCAGATGTGGTCATATCTTGAAGGCGAGATTTCATATGATGAAATGGTTTATAGAGGTGTTTGCGCCACGAGACAGTTAGCGAAGCGCCAGATCACCTGGTTGCGCGGTTGGGAAGGGGTTCACTGGTTAGACAGCGAAAAACCGCAACAGGCGCTAAACGAAGTGATTGAGGTTATTGGTGATATCGCTCACTGAATGTGTACAATTGAGACGTATCGTGCGCAATTTTTCAGAATCGCAAGGTTCTAAGTACAAAACAAGCATATAAGGAAAAGATAGAATGGCTAAGGGGCAATCTTTACAAGATCCGTTCCTGAACGCATTGCGTCGGGAACGTGTTCCAGTTTCTATTTATTTGGTGAATGGTATTAAGCTGCAAGGTCAGATTGAGTCTTTCGATCAGTTCGTGATCCTGTTGAAAAACACGGTCAGCCAGATGGTCTACAAGCACGCTATTTCTACTGTTGTTCCGTCCCGTCCGGTATCTCATCACAGCAATAACGCTGGCGGCGGCACTGGTAGTAACTACCATCATGGCAGCAACGCGCAGGGTTCTTCTGCTCCTGCGCAGGACAGCGACGAGACCGAATAAGGTTTCGCACTGTTATCCACACGGGGAGCCAGGGATCCTGCGTTCCCCGCTGATATTTTTAGAGGGTTTTACGCTTGTTTGACCGTTATGATGCCGGTGAGCAGGCGGTGCTGGTACACATCTATTTTTCGCAAGACAAAGATATGGAAGACCTCCAGGAGTTTGAATCTCTGGTCTCTTCCGCCGGTGTCGAAGCAATGCAGGTGATTACCGGTAGCCGTAAAGCGCCGCACCCAAAGTATTTTGTTGGTGAAGGTAAAGCAGTAGAAATTGCGGATGCCGTAAAAGCAACCGGTGCGTCAGTCGTGTTGTTTGATCATGCGCTGTCTCCGGCTCAGGAGCGTAACCTGGAAGCGCTTTGCGAATGCCGTGTTATCGATCGCACGGGGTTGATTTTAGATATTTTTGCTCAGCGTGCACGTACCCACGAGGGTAAGCTGCAGGTTGAGCTGGCGCAGTTGCGCCATCTGGCCACGCGTCTTGTACGTGGCTGGACCCACCTTGAACGACAAAAAGGCGGGATTGGTTTGCGCGGTCCGGGTGAAACCCAGCTCGAAACCGACCGCCGTTTGCTGCGCGGCCGTATTACTCAGATCCTCTCTCGTCTGGAAAGAGTCGAGAAACAGCGTGAGCAGGGACGTCGGGCGCGTACGAAAGCCGACATCCCGACGGTGTCGCTGGTGGGGTATACCAACGCCGGTAAATCCACCCTGTTTAACCAGATTACCGAGGCCCAGGTCTATGCCGCAGACCAGCTGTTTGCGACCCTGGACCCGACGTTGCGTCGTATCGACGTGGCGGATGTGGGTGAAACCGTGCTGGCGGATACCGTAGGGTTTATTCGCCACCTTCCGCATGATCTGGTGGCCGCGTTTAAAGCCACCCTGCAGGAGACGCGTCAGGCGACCCTGCTGCTGCACGTGATTGATGCTGCAGATGTCCGCGTGCAGGAAAACATCGACGCGGTGAATGTGGTGCTCGAAGAGATCGAGGCCCACGAGATCCCAACGCTGTTGGTGATGAACAAGATCGACATGCTGGATGATTTTGAGCCGCGTATCGATCGTGATGAAGAGAACAAACCAATTCGGGTCTGGCTTTCCGCCCAGACCGGTATTGGCGTGCCACTGCTTTTCCAGGCTTTGACAGAACGTCTTTCCGGTGAGGTAGCCCAGCACACGCTGCGACTGCCACCACAGGAAGGCAGGCTGCGCAGCCGGTTTTATCAGCTTCAGGCGATAGAAAAAGAGTGGATGGAGGATGACGGCAGCGTGGGGATGCAGGTGCGTATGCCGATCGTTGACTGGCGTCGCCTCTGTAAACAAGAACCTGCGCTGGTCGACTATATCGTCTGATCGGAAAGGGGATGCCTGAATAATTCGCCCTTGCATAACAAATATGGAGCATATACATGGCGTGGAATCAGCCCGGTAATAACGGACAGGACCGCGACCCGTGGGGAAGCAGCAATAATCAAGGCGGCAACTCTGGGGGAAATGGCAACAAAGGTGGTCGCGATCAGGGGCCGCCGGATCTGGATGATATCTTCCGCAAGCTAAGCAAGAAGCTTGGTGGGCTTGGTGGAGGAAAAGGGTCTGGCTCGGGTGGCAATTCTACCCAGGGTCCGCGCCCGCAAATGGGTGGTCGCATCGTGGGCATTGTGGCCGCTGCCGTGGTCATCATCTGGGCTGCCAGCGGGTTCTACACCATTAAAGAAGCCGAGCGCGGCGTGGTCACCCGTTTTGGTAAGTTCAGCCATCTGGTTGAGCCGGGCCTGAACTGGAAACCGACCTTCATTGACGACGTCACTGCTGTGAACGTGGAGTCGGTGCGTGAGCTGGCCGCTTCCGGCGTGATGCTGACCTCTGATGAGAACGTAGTGCGCGTTGAGATGAACGTGCAATATCGTGTTACGGACCCAGAACGTTATCTGTTTAGCGTGACCAGTGCCGATGACAGCCTGCGTCAGGCGACCGACAGCGCCTTGCGTGGCGTGATCGGTAAATACACCATGGACCGCATTCTGACTGAAGGTCGTACCGTTATTCGTAGCGATACCCAGCGTGAGCTGGAAGAGACCATTCGTCCGTACAACATGGGTATCACCCTGCTGGACGTCAACTTCCAGGCTGCTCGTCCGCCGGAAGAGGTGAAAGCCGCGTTTGATGACGCGATTGCCGCGCGTGAGAACGAACAGCAGTACATCCGTGAAGCGGAAGCGTACGCCAACGAAGTTCAGCCACGTGCTAACGGTCAGGCGCAGCGTATTCTTGAAGAAGCACGCGCGTATAAGACCCAGACCATCCTGGAAGCGCAGGGTGAGGTGGCTCGTTTCGCGAAAATCCTGCCGGAATATAAAGCGGCTCCGGAAATTACCCGCGAGCGTCTCTATATCGAAACCATGGAAAAAGTGCTGAGCCATACACGTAAAGTGCTGGTTAACGACAGCAAAGGTGGAAACCTGATGGTACTGCCGCTGGATCAGATGCTGAAAGGCGGTTCTGCACCGGCAGCAAAAGATAACAGCGGTGCGAATAACCTGCTGCGTCTGCCACCTGCATCGTCCGGTAGCTCCAGCGCAACAACCACGCCTTCTTCGAACGATGGTGACATTATGGACCAACGCCGTGCTAACGCGCAGCGTAACGACTACCAGCGTCAGGGGGAATAAGGATGCGTAAGTCAGTTATTGCGATCATCGTCATCGTACTGGTCGTACTTTATACCTCTATCTTTGTGGTGAAAGAGGGCGAGCGCGGGATTAAGTTCCAGTTCAGCAGCGTCGTCCGTGACAGTGACAAGCGTCCGGTGATTTATGAGCCGGGTCTGCACTTCAAGGTTCCTTTTATCCAGTCAGTGAAGACGCTTGATGCGCGTATCCAGACCATGGATAACCAGGCCGACCGTTTCGTGACCAAAGAGAAGAAAGACCTGATCGTTGACTCTTATATCAAGTGGCGTATCAGTGATTTCAGCCGTTACTTCCTGGCAACGGGCGGCGGTGATGTTTCTCAGGCGGAAGTGCTGTTGAAACGTAAATTCTCTGACCGTCTGCGTTCTGAGATTGGTCGTCTGGATGTGAAAGACATCGTAACCGACTCTCGTGGTCGTCTGACGCTGGAAGTGCGCGATGCGCTGAACTCCGGCACCGCGGGTACGGAAGACGAAGTTGAAACGCCAGCAGCGGACGATGCAATTGCTAAAGCTGCGGAACGTGTTCAGGCTGAAACCAATGGTAAAGTGCCTGTAATCAACCCGAACAGTATGGCGGCGCTGGGTATCGAAGTGGTGGATGTGCGTATTAAGCAGATCAACCTGCCGGCTGAAGTGTCTGAGGCGATCTACAACCGTATGCGCGCCGAGCGTGAAGCGGTAGCCCGTCGTCACCGTTCACAGGGTCAGGAAGAAGCGGAAAAACTGCGTGCAGCCGCGGACTACGAAGTGACCAAGACGCTGGCGGAATCTGAGCGTCAGGGCCGTATCCTGCGTGGTGAAGGTGATGCGGAAGCCGCGAAGCTGTTTGCCGATGCGTTTAGCCAGGATCCAGACTTCTACGCCTTTATCCGTAGCCTGCGTGCTTACGAGAATAGCTTCAAGAGCAACCAGGATGTGATGGTGCTCAGCCCGGACAGCGATTTCTTCCGTTATATGAAGACGCCGACTAACGCAACGCGATAAACTCAGTCTCGTTTGAGTATTCAAACCACCGCTCTTAACGGAGCGGTGGTTTTCTTTTATAAGGATTAAAAATGAATTCAACGATCTGGCTGGCACTGGCGCTAGTTTTGGTCCTGGAAGGCCTGGGCCCGATGCTCTATCCGCGCGCCTGGCGTCGCATGATCGCCACCCTGAGCCAGTTGCCGGATAATATTTTGCGCCGATTCGGCGGCGGTCTTGTGGTTGCTGGCATTGTTATCTACTACATGTTGAGGAAAACGATTGGCTGATCAAAAAGTGATCGGTTTCGGCATATTTTGGGGTCAAAAAGTGCTGTATATCTGAAAAAGCGATGGTAGAATCCATTTTTAAGCAAACGGTGATTTTGAAAAAAATGGGTAACAACGTCGTCGTACTGGGCACCCAATGGGGTGACGAAGGTAAAGGGAAGATTGTTGATCTTCTGACTGAACGGGCTAAATATGTTGTACGCTACCAGGGCGGTCACAACGCAGGCCATACTCTCGTAATCAACGGTGAAAAAACCGTCCTCCATCTTATTCCATCAGGCATTCTCCGCGAAAACGTCACCAGCATCATCGGTAACGGCGTAGTGCTGTCTCCGGCTGCGCTGATGAAAGAGATGAAAGGTCTGGAAGACCGTGGTATCCCGGTTCGCGAGCGTCTGCTGCTCTCCGAAGCCTGCCCGCTGATCCTTGATTATCACGTGGCGCTGGACGTTGCGCGTGAAAAAGCGCGTGGCGCGAAAGCGATCGGCACTACCGGTCGTGGTATCGGCCCGGCTTATGAAGACAAAGTGGCTCGTCGCGGTCTGCGCGTGGGCGACCTGTTCGATAAAGCCACCTTCGCTGAAAAACTGAAAGAAGTGATGGAATATCACAACTTCCAGCTGGTGAACTTCTACAAAGCAGACGCTGTTGACTACCAGAAAGTGCTGGATGATGTCATGGCGATTGCAGACATTCTGACCGGCATGGTAGTTGATGTGTCCGATCTGCTGGACCAGGCGCGCAAGCGTGGCGATTTCGTCATGTTCGAAGGTGCGCAGGGTACGCTGCTGGATATCGACCACGGTACCTATCCGTACGTAACCTCCTCTAACACCACCGCAGGTGGCGTGGCGACCGGCTCTGGCCTGGGTCCACGTTATGTGGATTACGTTCTGGGCATCATCAAAGCGTACTCCACTCGCGTGGGTGCGGGTCCATTCCCGACCGAGCTGTTTGATGAAACCGGCGAGTTCCTGTGCAAGCAAGGTAACGAGTTTGGCGCGACCACCGGTCGTCGTCGTCGTACCGGCTGGCTGGATGCAGTGGCTGTGCGTCGTGCAGTGCAGATCAACTCCCTGTCTGGCTTCTGCCTGACCAAACTGGACGTCCTGGACGGCCTGAAAGAGGTGAAAATCTGCGTCGGCTACCGCATGCCAGATGGCCGTGAAGTGACCACCACTCCGCTGGCTGCTGACGACTGGGAAGGTATCGAGCCAATCTACGAAACCATGCCAGGCTGGTCTGAGACCACTTTCGGTGTGAAAGAGCGTAGCGGCCTGCCACAGGCAGCGCTGGATTACATGAAGCGCATTGAAGAACTGACCGAAGTGCCGATCGACATTATCTCTACCGGCCCGGATCGTACTGAAACGATGATCCTGCGCGACCCGTTCGACGCATAATCTTCGTGACTGCTGGCCTGCGGGGAAACCCGTAGGCCGGATAAGCGTAGCGCCATCCGGCGACCGCTCCTGGATATCCGCTTTTTCGCCCCGTCTGTCAAATAAATTAGCCCCTAACTATCTGGCTGGTTTATCATCATTAATGAATATCTCTGCGGTTTTACCGCGTTTTCCCTTTTTTCCTGAGGTTGATGTGCAGTTAACAAGTTTCACCGATTACGGCTTACGCGCGCTAATCTACATGGCGTCGTTACCCGATGGGAAAATGACCAGTATCTCTGAAGTGACAGAGGTCTACGGCGTGTCCCGTAATCATATGGTCAAAATAATCAATCAACTTAGTCGTGCCGGATACGTTGCTGCCGTCCGCGGGAAAAATGGTGGGATCCGTCTCGGTAAACCGGCGCAAAGTATTCGTATTGGGGATGTGGTGCGTGAACTGGAGCCTTTGTCTCTGGTGAACTGCAGCAGTGAGTTCTGCCACATTACACCCGCTTGTCGCCTGAAACAGGCGCTTTCTCTGGCCGTGCAAAGTTTTCTTAAGGAACTGGATAACTACACGCTGGCCAATTTGGTTGAAGAGAATCAACCGCTTTATAAATTATTGCTGGTGGAATGAAGAAAATTTCCACCGGAGCTGACAACGGAGGAACCGATATGTCACATGATCCTTTCCAGGAACGCGAAGCTGAAAAATACGCGAATCCTATCCCCAGCCGCGAGTTCATCATTGAACACTTAACAAAACGCGAAAAACCCGCCAATCGTGAAGAACTTGCTGTTGAATTAAACATTGAAGGTGAAGAGCAAACTGAAGCCCTTCGCCGCCGCCTGCGCGCCATGGAGCGCGACGGGCAACTGGTCTTTACCCGTCGCCAGTGCTATGCGCTGCCAGAACGCCTCGACCTGTTGAAAGGGACCGTCATTGGTCACCGCGACGGTTACGGTTTTTTGCGCGTAGAGGGCCGCAAAGACGACCTCTACCTCTCATCCGAACAGATGAAAATGTGTATTCACGGCGACCAGATCCTGGCGCAGCCGCTGGGTGCCGATCGTAAAGGCCGTCGCGAAGCACGCGTGGTTCGCGTGCTGGTGCCAAAAACCAGCCAGATCGTTGGCCGCTACTTTACCGATGCCGGTGTAGGCTTTGTGGTACCGGATGACAGCCGTCTGAGCTTCGATATCCTGATCCCGCCTGAAGAGGTGATGGGCGCGCGCATGGGCTTTGTGGTAGTAGTGGAGCTTACCCAACGTCCAACGCGTCGCACCAAAGCGGTAGGTAAAATCGTCGAAGTGCTGGGCGATAACATGGGTACCGGCATGGCTGTTGATATGGCCCTGCGTACACATGAGATCCCCTACATCTGGCCAAAAGCGGTTGAAGAGCAGATTGTGGGTCTGAAGGAAGAGGTTCCGGAAGAGTCCAAAGCGGGACGCGTGGATCTCCGCAGTTTGCCGCTGGTCACCATTGATGGTGAAGATGCCCGCGACTTCGATGACGCCGTATACTGCGAGAAAAAACGCGGTGGCGGCTGGCGTCTGTGGGTTGCTATCGCCGACGTGAGCTATTACGTTCGTCCCCATACGCCGCTCGATAACGAAGCGCGCAGCCGTGGTACGTCGGTTTACTTCCCGTCTCAGGTGGTACCGATGCTGCCGGAAGTGCTTTCCAACGGCCTCTGTTCCCTGAACCCGCAGGTTGATCGCCTGTGTATGGTTTGCGAGATGACCATCTCCAGTAAAGGTCGCTTAACCGGTTATAAATTCTACGAAGCGGTAATGAGCTCCCATGCGCGTCTGACCTACACCAAGGTCTGGCATATGCTGCAGGGCGATCAGGATCTGCGTGAACAGTATGCGCCGCTGGTGAAGCACATCGAAGAGTTGCATAACCTCTACAAAACGCTGGATCAGGCGCGCGAAGAGCGTGGCGGGATCTCGTTTGAGAGCGAAGAGGCGAAGTTCATTTTCAACGCTGAACGCCGCATTGAGCGTATTGAACAGACCCAGCGTAACGATGCGCATAAGCTGATCGAAGAGTGTATGATCCTGGCGAACATCTCGGCGGCCCGTTTTGTCGAGAAAGCTAAAGAGCCGGCGCTGTTCCGTATCCACGATAAACCGTCGACGGAAGCCATTACCGCGTTCCGCTCCGTACTGGCTGAACTCGGTCTGGAGCTGCCTGGCGGTAACAAGCCAGAGCCGCGCGATTATGCTGAGCTGCTGGAATCCATTGGCGATCGTCCGGATGCAGAAATGCTGCAGACCATGCTGCTGCGCTCCATGAAGCAGGCGATTTACGACCCGGAAAACCGTGGTCACTTCGGTCTGGCGCTGCAGTCTTACGCGCACTTTACATCGCCGATCCGCCGTTATCCGGACCTGTCTTTGCACCGTGCGATCAAGTATCTGCTGGCGCAGGAGCAGGGCCATAAAGGGAACACGACTGAAACCGGCGGGTACCACTATTCAATGGAAGAGATGCTGCAGCTTGGCCAGCACTGTTCCATGACCGAACGCCGTGCCGATGAAGCGACGCGCGAAGTCTCTGACTGGCTGAAATGCGACTTTATGCTGGATCAGGTCGGTAACATTTTCAAAGGTGTTATCGCCAGCGTGACCGGGTTTGGTTTCTTTGTTCGCCTTGACGAGCTGTTTATCGACGGTCTGGTGCATGTCTCCAGCCTCGATAATGACTATTACCGTTTCGACCAGGTTGGACAACGTCTGATTGGTGAATCGGGTGGACAGACCTATCGCCTTGGCGATCGGGTGGAGGTCAAAGTCGAAGCCGTCAACATGGACGAGCGTAAGATTGACTTCAGTCTGATCTCCAGCGAGCGCGCGCCACGTAACGTAGGTAAAACCGCGCGTGAGAAGGCGAAAAAAGGCGGTAACGGCAACGCGAGCGGCAAACGTCGTCAGGCGGGTAAGAAAGTGAACTTCGAGCCAGACAGCGCCTTCCGCGGTGAGAAAAAGCAGAAGCCAAAAGCGGCGAAGAAAGAGGCTCGCAAGGCGAAAAAGCCGTCCGCGAAAACGCAGAAAATTGCTGCTGCGACCAAAGCGAAGCGCGCAGCGAAGAAACAGCAGGCGGAGTAAATTCTCCCCTCACCCTGACCCTCTCCCCACTGGGGAGAGGGGGAAATACCTATTATGAGAATCATCAATGAGTGAAATGATTTACGGCATCCACGCGGTGCAGGCCCTGCTGGAGCGCGCACCGGAGCGTTTTCAGGAAGTGTTCATTCTGAAAGGGCGTGAAGACAAACGTCTGATGCCGCTGATCCACGCACTGGAAGCGCAGGGCGTGGTGATCCAGCTGGCCAACCGCCAGTTCCTGGATGAGAAAAGTGAAGGCGCGGTTCACCAGGGGATTATTGCCCGCGTGAAGCCAGGCCGTCAGTATCAGGAAAACGATCTGCCGGATTTGATCGCTGCACTGGATAACCCGTTCTTCCTGATCCTTGATGGCGTAACCGATCCGCACAACCTCGGCGCGTGCCTGCGCAGCGCCGATGCGGCGGGCGTGCACGCGGTGATCGTACCGAAAGATCGTTCTGCACAACTGAACGCAACGGCGAAGAAAGTGGCCTGCGGTGCAGCGGAAAGCGTTCCGCTGATCCGCGTCACCAACCTGGCGCGCACCATGCGTATGCTGCAGGAAGAGAATATCTGGATCGTCGGTACCGCCGGTGAAGCGGATCATACTCTGTATCAGAGCAAAATGACCGGCCGTCTGGCGCTGGTAATGGGTGCGGAAGGTGAAGGCATGCGTCGCCTGACGCGTGAGCACTGCGACGAGCTGATCAGCATCCCGATGGCGGGCAGCGTGTCGTCCCTGAACGTTTCTGTTGCAACGGGTATTTGCCTGTTTGAAGCGGTACGTCAGCGCGGCGAATAAACAGCAAGGCCGTCCTGTGGACGGCCTTTTGTGTTTTATCTCTCTCCCGGTGGGTGAGGGCACCAGACGGTGACAACCTTACTCCTCTAACGCCCGCAAATGGTCATCCTTCCTGAGCGTCATCAGCGCCACAATACTCACGACCGCCGTCGCCATCACGTAATATGCCGGAATGTCGAGGTTTCCCGTCTCCTTAATCAACCCGGTAATAATAAGCCCCGCACACCCCGAGAAAATGGCATTCGACAAGGAATACGCCAGACCAAGCCCGGTATAGCGTACACGCGTCGGGAACATCTCTGAGAGCATTGCCGGCCCTGGACCTGCCAGCATGCCCACCAGACCGCCAGCTATCAATACCACGATCGCTTTTACCGCGAGGGTACTGGACTCCGCCTGCAGAATTTTCAGCAGCGGCAGGGCGAGGATCAGCAGTAACGCGGTGGCGATAATCATCACCGTGCGGCGGCCAATCCTGTCGCTCAGGATCCCCGACGGAATAATGGTGAGCGCAAAGCCGACATTCGAAATCACGGCTATCAACAGTGCCTGGTTAAATCCGGTGTGCAGTGCCGATTGCAGATAGGTTGGCATAATCACCAGATAGGTATATCCCGCCGCCGACCAGACCATCACCCGGCCAATTCCCATCACGATCGCTTTAATTGTGGCGACGGTACTGGCCTGCGCGATCAGCGGTTTTTCCTGCTGCTGCACGAAGCTCGGCGTCTCTTCCATACTCACCCGCAACCAGAGCGCCACCACCCCCATAGGCAGGGCCAGGAAAAATGGGATACGCCAGCCCCAGTCATGCAGGGCTTCCGGTGTCAGTAAGGCAGAAAGCAAGGCGACAATACCCGCGCCCGCTAATAGCCCCAGCGCCACCGTGAACGATTGCCATGCGCCATACAGACCACGTTTACCGCGTGGTGCAAATTCCGTCATCAAGGAAACCGCACCACCGTACTCACCCCCCGCGAACAATCCCTGCAGGATGCGCAGCAACGTAACGATCAGCGGCGCAGCGATACCGATGCTGGCATAGACTGGCACAACACCGATGGCGGCGGTGGCGAGCGTCATCAGCACCAGCACAATAATCAGCGTCGGTTTGCGGCCAATCCGGTCACCGATGCGGCCAAACACCACCGCCCCCAGTGGGCGGAAAAAGAAAGCGATGGCAAATGAGGCATAGGTGAGGATCAGGCTGGTCAGCCCCGACTCGCCTTCAAGCTGGAAGAAGTTTTTCGCAATCACGGTGGCCAGAAAGCCGTAGACCGCAAACTCATACCACTCGATGAAATTACCAATGGAGCCTGCAATTAACGCACGCTTATGCGCATTCGGTTGCATAACTTTCCTCACTGAAAGGGGTAAGAATAAATTATTCAATAAAAGTGAAGTGATGAAATAGTTTATTCTTATGTTCTGTGAGCTATTTCACGAATGATATCAGCGGGATCGCTACCGTGTGACCTTACTCCCATGCAGCGTGCACAGGGTCTGTCCATACTTATCTTCATTGCCACTGAAGGAGGGAGACAGCATGCACTGGCAAACACATACCGTTTTTAACCAACCCGCACCGCTTTCGAACAGCAACCTTTTTCTCTCTGATTGTGCCCTGCGTGACGCGGTGGCCCGCGAAGGCGCGGAGTGGGATAGCGAACTGCTGGCCAGTATAGGCCAGCAGTTAGGTACGGCGGAGTCGCTGGAGCTTGGCAGGCTGGCGAACGTCAATCCGCCGGAGTTACTTCGCTATGACCCTACCGGTGAGCGGCTGGATGATGTCCGTTTTCACCCCGCCTGGCATCTTCTGATGCAGGGGCTGTGCGCTAACCGGGTGCATAACCTGGCGTGGGAAGAGGAGGCGCGTAAAGGCTCCTTTGTCGCTCGCGCCGCGCGCTTCGTGTTGCATGCTCAGGTTGAGGCCGGAACGCTGTGCCCCGTGACCATGACGTTTGCCGCCACGCCGCTGCTGCAACAGGCGCTCCCTGAACCTTTCCAGAACTGGCTCACGCCGCTACTGAGCGATCGTTATGATCCTCACCTTGCTCCTGGAGCCCAAAAGCGCGGCCTGCTGATCGGCATGGGGATGACGGAAAAACAGGGCGGCTCGGACGTGCTCAGCAACACTACCAAAGCAGAAAAGTGCAGCGACGGCAGCTACCGGCTGGTGGGTCATAAGTGGTTTTTCTCCGTGCCACAAAGCGATGCGCATCTGGTGCTGGCGCAGGCGAAAGGCGGGTTGTCCTGCTTTTTTGTTCCTCGCTTTTTGCCTGACGGGCAGCGCAACGCCGTGCGCCTGGAGCGGCTGAAAGACAAGCTCGGCAACCGCTCTAACGCCAGCAGTGAAGCGGAGTTTCTGGATGCGTCCGGCTGGCTGTTAGGGGAAGAGGGGGAAGGGGTACGACAGATCCTTCGCATGGGCGGGTTAACGCGTTTTGACTGCGCTCTGGGCAGCCATGGGTTGATGCGTCGGGCATTATCCGTGGCGCTGTACCACGCCCATCAGCGGCAGACGTTCGGAAAAAACCTCATCGATCAGCCGCTGATGCGCGACGTCCTGAGCCGCATGGCGCTGGTGCTGGAGGGGCAAACGGCGCTGCTGTTTCGTCTTGCCCGGGCGTGGGATAAACGCGCCGATCCGCAGGAGGCGGCCTGGGCGCGGCTTTTCACACCAGCCGCGAAATTCAGCGTCTGCAAAGCGGGTATCCCGTTTGTGGCAGAGGCGATGGAGGTGTTGGGCGGCATCGGGTACTGTGAGGAGAGTGAACTCCCCCGGCTGTATCGCGAGATGCCGGTGAACAGCATCTGGGAAGGCTCAGGGAACATCATGTGTCTGGATGTTCTGCGCGTTCTGGCGAAGCAGCCGGGTATGTTCGATCTGCTTGCAGAGGATTTTGCGCAGGTGAAAGGTCAGGACAGACACTTCGATCGCAGCTGGCGGCAGCTGCAGCAAAAACTGCGTAAACCGCAGGAGGCGCAGGGGCGGGAGATTGCGCATCAGCTATTCCTGCTGGGCGCCGGAAGCCAGATGCTGCGGCACGCCTCTCCGCCCGTCGCGCAGGCGTGGTGCCGCATGATGCTGGATACCCGTGGCGGCACGCTGATGACAGAGCAGGTTCAAAGCGATCTTCTGCTACGCGCCACGGGCAGGGTAGGCTAGTTTTTAAGCTGGAACAGGCTCACCAGTTGAGTGAGGTGCGACCCTTTCTCGCGCAGTGATTGTGCGGTTTGCTCGCTGCGCGAGACGCGATCGGCGTTGATGTGGGAGGCTTCACCAATATGGGTCATGGCCAGATTCACCTGACGGATCCCCGCCGACTGTTCGCGGGATGCATGGTTAATCTCGGTCACCAGTTGGTTGATGTTATCGATGTGCGCGATGATGGCATCCATCGCCAGACGCGTCTGCTCTGAGAGCGCATGGCCTTCACTCACCTTGTTCAGCGTGTCGCCAATCAGCTGCTCAATCTCTTTCACCGCATTAGCGCTGCGTGCCGCCAGGGCGCGCACTTCCTGCGCGACCACAGCAAACCCTTTTCCGTGTTCGCCGGCGCGTGCTGCTTCAACCGCTGCATTAAGCGCCAGAATGTTAGTCTGGAAAGCAATCGACTCAATCACGCGCGTGATGTCCTCGATGCGCTTTGAGGCGTCGCGAATATCGTCCATGGTGGAGACTGCGTTCGTCACCGTCTCGCCCCCCTGATGCACCGCGCGTGAGGTTTCCCCCACCAGCTGCTGCGTCTGTTCCATATTGGCCGCGTTTTGCTGCACGGTTGCGGCGAGTTGTTCCATACTCGCGGAGGTCTCTTCAACGCTACTGGCCTGTTTGTTGATCTGCTCTGAGATCTCACCGGTATCAGAGGCCAGGGCGTTAGTGCCCAGATGGATCTCGCCTGCGGCCTCGCGTACCTGCAGGACAATCTTTTGCAGACCGCCGCCGATCCCGTTGATGGCGTCGATAAGCTGGCCAACCTCATCCTGGCGGGTAACGGACAGGCTGGCACGCAGATCGCCTGCCGCATATTGTCGGGCAAGGTGAATGACGTTACGCAGCGGACGCGTCAGCATGCGACGAATGATGATGACAAACAGCGCGGCAAACAGGACTGACAGCGCCACGCCTGCCAGCAGGAAGCGATCCCGCATCGTGGTGACGCTTGAAAGCAGGACCGATTTATCCACTTCCCCCACAATGGTCCAGTTCCAGCCTGGCAGCGGCGTATAGGCCATTTTCAGTATGCGACCATCCTCACTTGCGCGTTCCAGCGTGCCCGGGGTATTGTTCAGCAACTGCTGCTGGATGGCGCTGTCCCACTCAGGAAGCTGGCCTTCCCGGTTCGAGTGGAACAGGAACTGTCCGCGCGTTTTACCGTTGCTGCGATCCAGCACGAAGAAGTGTCCGCTGTCACCTAAACGACGATTGAGGATTTTTTCGCGCATCACGTTCCAGGAGTGGGTAATATCCACACCAACAAAAATGATCCCAATGACCTGGCCTTCTGCGTTTTTGAACGGCTGATACTGGGTGATATAGCGCTTGCCGAACAGCAACGCCAGACCGCGATAGACCTCGCCTTTGGTGACGGCCGCATAGGCCGGGCTGGCAGTGTCCAGAATGGTACCCATTGCCCGATCGCCGTTCTCTTTGCGCAGGGAGGTGGCGACACGGACAAAGTCATTACCGCTGCGCACAAACAGGGTCGAGATTGCCCCTGTACGCGTCAGGAAGTCGTCAGAAAGTGCATTGTTTTCATGCAGGCCTGTTTCACCCCCTTTCAGAAGGGGAACGCTAAGCCCGTTAATGGTCTGGAGTTGACTGCTGTCGACGCTCAAAGGCTGCGGTAAAAATGTGGTGAACAGCCGGGTATAGCTCTCGACCTCTTCGCTCAGGCTGGTGTTAAACATCTGTACCATATCAACCATACCGGTGGACTGGTTATGCAGGTCTTCTACCGCAAGGGCTTCAAGCTGCTGGCTGGCTTTATGGCTGAGCAGAAAAGTGAAAAGCAGAAACAGCGTGGCGACACTCACGCCGGTAAGAAGCGATAGCTTTGCGCCCAGACCCGCACGGCGAAAAAAGGTGATCATAAATTGCTCATTATTGAAAAGGTATGGCTTTTCAACGGCAGGACAGAACTAACATTTACTTAAATAATGTAACAAAATGTTATTGAATTGTTTTTAATGGGGTTGAAAGAAGATAAAAAATTTGCAAAAACGAAAAGCCACTAAAAATAAGTGGCTTTTATCGGAGGTGATTAGACGTAGAGAATAGCCTGTACGCGCCAATGATCGCTGCGGTTATCTTCCTGCATCTGAATAATTCGATACCAGGAAGCGCCCTGTTCATCGGCTTTTAGTGCCACGACACGTTCAACATCTTGCGGGCTCCCCGAAATGTTATTGACGGAGATCTGGCCAATTTCATTAAGGCCAGTGACGCAATCAGCACTGGCGAATTCTGCTGACTGTGCAGTCGTGCTCACAAGGCCTACTGAGAGCAACAGAGAGGTCAAAGCAAGAGTTCGTTTCATTGTCAGCTCCATTTCACATTTCTCCGGTATCCGCCGGGCACTCCTTCGCAAATAAACTCACTTCCATTGTCGCGGGCATGGAGTTTATTGTGGACAGGAAAATGTCTATGGACGCAAAGCAGTGTAAATGTCGTTCAAATGAAGATCGTTATTTACGGTACAAAATAGCCTGTGAATACCACTGTCCCGTAATGATGGTTTCATCGATCATAATGATGACGTAGTAATCTGCTTTGGCGGCGGCAGCTTGCGCCTTTATTGACTCCTCTGCGTCATCCGGGGATCCGCGAACCAGCGCGGAGACGGTACCCATTCGTTGTAATCCTTCCGTCTGATTACGACGAATCTCCTGCGGATGGTCGGCGACCGGGGGAGCGGGTTGCGGTGTCCCCTGTAGCGCACTACAGCCACTGAGCAGTAACAGCAACAATAAAGTAGCAAACCTGCGCATAACCATATCTCGTTTCCTGATAGCCATAGTGTAGTTGTCTGCGAATTTAGTTTTGGGGGAATGTTCCCGAAGTGTTATCTGGTACGTATATTTCGAATGAAAATATCGTGAAAGCGTAATCCAGTTCTCAACATTATGAATCATTCATCAGCACAGGGTCGACAATGATTGAAATTGAAACTCGCCGCCTCGGCAATCATGAAATATTACACGCTATCCCTGCGGGAAAAAGTGCACACCCGCTGCCTGTTGTGGTTTTTTATCATGGCTTTACTTCATCGAAGCTGGTGTACAGCTACTTTGCGGTGGCGCTGGCGCAGGCCGGTTTTCGGGTAGTTATGCCGGATGCGCCCGATCACGGTGCACGTTTTACCGGTGATGAACAGGTGCGACTGGGGCAGTTCTGGCAGATTTTGCACGGTAGCCTTACCGAATTTGCCGGGCTGCGCGATGCGCTTTACCAGGCGGGGCTGGTGGCGAATCAACGGCTGGCGGTGGCCGGCGCATCGATGGGGGGAATGACGGCGCTCGGGATCATGGCTCGTCACCCTGAGGTGACCTCCGTGGCGTGCCTGATGGGCTCGGGCTATTTTACGTCATTGTCAAAAACGCTGTTTCCACCGCAAGACGCGACGGAGATTGATGCGTTGCTGGCCGAATGGGAAGTGACCCGGGCGTTACCGCGTCTGGCCGATCGCCCGTTGCTGTTGTGGCATGGTGACGCGGATGATGTGGTGCCCCCTGGCGAAACCTTCCGTCTCCAGCAGGCACTACAGCGCGAAGGGCTGGACGGCAACCTGACCTGCCTGTGGGAAGCGGGGGTTCGCCACCGTATCACGCCAGCGGCGCTGGACGCGACGGTGGACTTTTTCCGCCAGCATCTTTAAACGCGCAGAATTTTGACGCCCTGATCTTCCAGCTTCTGCAGGATCTCTGGATTGGCATGTTTGCCGGTGATCACCATGTCAATCTGTTCGGCGCGGCTGAACAACATGCCAGCTCGCTCGCCGACTTTGCTGCTGTCGACCAGTACGACGAGCTTGCCCACGACGTTAAGCATATTTTGCTCTGCCATCGCGGTTAACATGTCGGTTTTGTAGAGCCCGTCCGCTGTCAGGCCTTTGCCGCTGGTAAACATCCAGTGCCCGGCATAGAGGCTGTTTTCGCTATCCTGGGGACTGAGGGTAATGGACTGGCTCTTATTATACTGGCCGCCCATGATCACCACGCTTTCATGTTCCTGATCGATAAGATAGTTAGCCAGCGGCAGATAGTTGGTGATGATTTGCACCGGTTTACCGCACATCTCGCGGCCCAGCAGAAATGCCGTGGAGCCGCAGTTGATCACCACGCTCTCACCCGGGTTGACCAGCTGTGATGCGGCTCTGGCAATGCGCACTTTTTCATCGTGGTTTTGCGCCTGATGGATGTTCATCGGCGTCCAGCGGGGGCGCTGCTGGCTGATGGCTTCCGCGCCGTTACGGACTTTTTTCAGCTTACCGCTCTCATCCAGCTTGTTGATATCTCGTCGTGCCGTCGCGGGGGAAATCCCTAAACGTTCGATCACTTTCTCGACGGTGATAAACCCTGTTTGCGCCAGGAGTTCCAGTAATATTTGATGCCGTTGCGCTTCCGTCATGAGCTATTCCGATAAGAATTGATTTGAAAAGATGATATTTGAAATAGCGTGAAATTACTAAAATAAATATGAAATCGCCAGACGCAAGGTCTGGCGATGGGGTTTCACAATCAGAGGAATGACTTGAACGGCAGGTCTGGCTCAATGGTGAAGCAATCATCGAAACCGCGTGGGTAGTGATACTCGAGATTGTCTTTGTCCAGCGGCCAGGTGAACTTGCCGCCAACCTGCCAGATAAATGGCTTGAAGCCATACTTCAGACGGTCTTTTTTCATCTCCCACAATACGCGGATTTCCTGCGGATCGGCCTGGAAGTTTGACCAGATATCGTGGTGGAAAGGAATCACCACTTTGGTGTTCAGTGCTTCCGCCATGCGCAGCATATCGGCGCTGGTCATTTTGTCGGTGATGCCGCGTGGGTTCTCGCCGTAGGAGCCCAGCGCCACGTCAATCTGATGCTCGTTACCATGCTTCGCATAGTAGTTGGAGTAGTGAGAATCACCGCTGTGATACAGGGAACCGCCAGGGGTTTTAAACAGATAGTTCACTGCTCGCTCATCCATGCCGTCTGGCAGGACGCCTGCGGCTTTCTGGTCAGCAGGCAGGGTGATCAGCGCGGTGCGGTCAAAGGCGTCCAGCGCATGGATTTCAATGTCTTTAATTTTCACCACGTCGCCTGGCTTCATGACGATGCAGCGCTCTTTCGGCACGCCCCAGCCAATCCAGAGATCCACGCAGGTCTGCGGCCCGATAAACGGCACGTCGTCCGCGCAGTTTTGCATCACCGCTGCCGCCACGTTTACATCGATGTGATCGTTATGATCGTGGGTGGAAAGGACGGCGTCGATCTGGCGAATGGCAAAAGGATCAAGAACAAACGGCGTGGTACGCAGGTTCGGCTGCAATTTTTCTACACCTGCCATGCGCTGCATCTGATGACCTTTTTTCATCAGTGGATTGCCGTGGCTCTGTTTGCCGGTACCGCACCAGAAATCAACGCAAATATTGGCGCCACCCT
Source organism: Enterobacter sp. Lyrl_3 (assembly GCF_051948675.1). Classification (NCBI taxonomy): domain Bacteria; kingdom Pseudomonadati; phylum Pseudomonadota; class Gammaproteobacteria; order Enterobacterales; family Enterobacteriaceae; genus Enterobacter; species Enterobacter sp. Lyrl_3. The sequence continues at coordinate 20,781 of NZ_JAYJLI010000020.1, read as the reverse complement.
CGGATTTCAGCCAGATGCCGGTGCAACCCAGCCACCACATTGCAAACGTACCAGGAGCAACCTGTTCCTGCTCAATCTCTTCATTCAGCCAGCTGCCCCATTCCGGGAAGGTGCTCAGAATCCATGATTCACGGGTGATGGTGTTCACTTTACTCATCGTTTTGACTCCTGGTTTAATCAAAAGTAATCATTTGGTGATTTGTTATGATTAATGCTGGCACTCTTTGAATCGGTTTGCAACGAGTAAATTGAGGAAATTTATCTTCGCCATGTCACAGATAATCCATTTCTACGTTGTTAGAATATCCGCTATCAATGATTAATTGTATGAATTATAAGAAATAATTTATGCGTGGGAATCGGTAGTGAAAATCATTACTAACACCATGGAAATAATTTGCGTGATACGTCACAAATAATCAAATGCAATCTTGTGGTGATTATTTGTGATTAATAGAGTGATGGCACCAACCGAACAGGGATTACCCCCTCGTGTTCTCATTTCTGGAGAGAGTTATGGAGATCCTCTACAACGTCTTTACCGTGTTCTTTAATCAGGTAATGACTAACGCCCCGCTTTTGCTGGGTATCGTGACGTGCCTGGGCTACATCCTTCTGCGCAAAAGCGTCAGCGTCATCATCAAAGGCACAATCAAAACCATCATCGGTTTCATGCTGTTGCAGGCGGGTTCAGGCATTCTGACCAGCACCTTTAAGCCTGTGGTTGCGAAGATGTCGGAGGTGTATGGCATCAACGGCGCCATCTCTGACACCTACGCGTCGATGATGGCCACCATTGACCGCATGGGAGATGCCTACAGTTGGGTGGGGTACGCGGTACTGCTCGCGCTGGCGTTGAACATCATTTACGTTCTGCTGCGCCGCATTACCGGCATCCGCACCATCATGCTGACTGGCCACATTATGTTCCAGCAGGCCGGGCTGATTGCGGTGTCTCTCTATATCTTCGGCTACCCCATGTGGACCACGATTATCTGCACCGCCGTGCTGGTATCGCTCTACTGGGGTATCACCTCCAACATGATGTACAAGCCGACGCAGGAGGTCACCGACGGCTGCGGTTTCTCCATCGGCCATCAGCAGCAATTCGCCGCCTGGCTCGCTTACAAGGTCGCACCGTACCTGGGTAAAAAAGAGGACAGCGTGGAAGATCTCAAGCTGCCGGGCTGGCTGAATATCTTCCACGACAACATCGTTTCAACCGCCATTGTGATGACCATCTTCTTCGGCGCCATTCTGCTCTCCTTCGGGATTGATGTGGTGCAGGCGATGGCGGGGAAAACGCACTGGACGGTTTATATCCTGCAGACCGGTTTCTCCTTCGCGGTAGCCATTTTCATCATTACCCAGGGCGTCCGTATGTTTGTTGCCGAACTGTCTGAAGCCTTTAATGGGATCTCCCAACGCCTGATTCCTGGTGCGGTGCTGGCCATTGACTGTGCGGCTATCTACAGCTTTGCGCCAAACGCGGTGGTCTGGGGCTTCATGTGGGGCACCATCGGCCAGTTGATTGCGGTAGGCATTCTGGTCGGCTGTGGCTCATCCATTCTGATTATTCCTGGCTTTATCCCAATGTTCTTCTCTAACGCCACCATTGGCGTCTTTGCTAACCACTTTGGCGGCTGGCGCGCGGCGCTCAAGATCTGTCTGGTGATGGGCATGGTGGAGATCTTCGGTTGCGTGTGGGCGGTCAAGCTCACCGGCATGAGCGCCTGGATGGGCATGGCGGACTGGTCAATCCTGGCACCGCCAATGATGCAGGGCTTTGCGTCCGTCGGGCTGGTCTTTATGGCCGTCATCATCCTGATTGCTCTGGCTTATATGTTCTTCGCTGGCCGTTCTCTGCGAGCTGAAGAAGATGCGGAAAAACAAACAGCAGAAGTTTCTGCTCACTAAGGAGTTTCGATTATGACCGTACGTATCCTGGCTGTGTGTGGCAATGGGCAAGGTAGCTCCATGATCATGAAGATGAAAGTGGACCAGTTTTTAACCCAGTCAAACATTGACCACACGGTGAACAGCTGCGCGGTGGGTGAATACAAAAGTGAACTGAACGGCGCCGATATCATCATCGCGTCTACCCATATCGCCGGTGAAATTAGCGTTTCTGGCAACAAGTATGTCGTGGGGGTACGCAATATGCTCTCCCCTGCGGATTTCGGCCCAAAACTGCTGGAAGTGATCAAAGCGCACTTCCCCCAGGACGTGAAGTAAGGACGTCACATGAAACTACGTGATTCGCTGGCAGAGAATAACTCCATCCTTTTACAGGCCGAGGCCAGCACCTGGCAGGAGGCGGTCAAGCTGAGCGTGGACCTGCTGGTTAAGGCTGATGTTGTCGAGCCGCGGTATTACCAGGCCATTCTTGATGGTGTGGCGCAGCATGGTCCTTATTTTGTCATCGCGCCAGGCCTTGCAATGCCGCACGGTCGCCCGGAAGAGGGCGTGAAGAAAACCGGCTTCGCGCTGGTAACGCTGAAAACGCCTTTGGTGTTTAACCATGAAGATAACGACCCGGTCGACATCCTGATCACCATGGCGGCCGTCGATGCCAATACCCATCAGGAGGTTGGCATCATGCAGATCGTTAACCTGTTTGATGACGAAGCGAATTTTGATCGTTTACGCGCCTGCCGCACTGAGCAGGAAGTGCTGGATTTAATTGATAACGCCACAGCGGCGGCAGTTTAAGAAGGAATTGAAAATGTCATTACCAATGTTGCAGGTTGCGCTGGATAACCAGACTCTGTCCGATGCGTATGAAACCACCCGCTTGATTGCGGAAGAGGTGGATATTATCGAAGTTGGCACCATTCTGTGCGTAGGCGAAGGCGTGCGCGCCGTTCGCGATCTGAAAGCGCTCTACCCGCATAAAATCGTGCTGGCCGATGCCAAGATTGCCGATGCAGGCAAAATTCTCTCCCGCATGTGTTTTGAAGCCAATGCCGACTGGGTCACTGTGATCTGCTGTGCAGATATCAACACCGCGAAAGGCGCGCTGGATGTGGCGAAAGAGTTCAACGGCGATGTGCAGATTGAACTGACCGGTTTCTGGACCTGGGAACAGGCCCAGGCGTGGCGCGATGCTGGCATTCAGCAGGTCGTTTATCACCGCAGCCGTGATGCGCAGGCCGCCGGCGTGGCGTGGGGAGACGCGGATATCAGCGCCATTAAACGTCTTGCTGACATGGGCTTTAAAGTGACCGTTACCGGTGGCCTGGCACTGGAAGATCTGCCGCTGTTTAAAGGTATCCCTATTCACGTCTTTATCGCGGGTCGCAGCATTCGTGATGCCGCGTCTCCGGTGGAAGCGGCACGTCAGTTCAAACGTTCAATCGCTCAGCTTTGGGGCTAAGGAGCGGGTATGTTGTCTAAACAGGTCCCGCTTGGCATCTATGAAAAGGCACTCCCTGCGGGGGAGTGCTGGCTGGAGCGGCTGAAACTGGCGAAACAGTTGGGCTTCGATTTTGTCGAAATGTCCGTGGATGAGACCGATGAACGTCTTTCTCGCCTCGACTGGAGCCAGGAGCAGCGTCTGGCGCTGGTGAGTGCGGTCGCCGAAACGGGCGTACGCGTGCCGTCCATGTGCCTCAGTGCCCACCGTCGTTTTCCGCTTGGCAGTGAAGATGATACGGTGCGCGTGCAGGGGCTGGAGATCATGCGTAAAGCCATTCGTTTTGCGCAGGATGTGGGTATTCGCGTGATACAGCTTGCCGGGTATGACGTTTACTATCAGGAAGCCAATGACGAAACGCGTCGTCGTTTTCGTGATGGCCTGAAAGAGAGCGTTGAGATGGCTAGCCGCGCGCAGGTGACGCTGGCGATGGAGATCATGGACTATCCGTTAATGAACTCGATCAGCAAGGCGCTGGGCTACGCGCATTACCTGAACAATCCGTGGTTCCAGCTCTATCCTGATATCGGTAACCTGTCGGCGTGGGATAACGACGTACAGATGGAACTGCTGGCGGGGATGGGCCATATCGTCGCGGTTCATGTCAAAGATACGCGTCCTGGGGTATTCAAAAACGTTCCGTTCGGCACCGGGGTGGTGGATTTCGAACGGTGCTTCCAGACGCTCAAACAGGCGGGGTATTGCGGACCTTACCTGATTGAGATGTGGAGCGAAACGTCAGATGACCCGGCAGGTGAAGTGGCTAACGCTCGCGGCTGGGTACGGGAACGTATGGCACGGGCCGGCTTACTGGAGGCTGAATATGCTTAAGCTTAAGCAGCAGGTCTTTGACGCTAATATGGATCTCCCGCGCTATGGGCTGGTGACCTTCACCTGGGGAAACGTCAGTGCTATCGACCGAGAGCAGGGACTCGTGGTGATTAAGCCTAGCGGCGTGGCATATGACGCTATGAGCCCTGACGATATGGTGGTGGTTGATCTTGAGGGTAACGTTGTCGACGGCAAATGGCGCCCTTCTTCAGATACAGCCACCCATCTGGCGCTCTACCGGCGTTACCCTTCTCTGGGCGGCGTAGTGCATACGCACTCTACGCATGCCACAGCCTGGGCACAGGCGGGGCGGGCCATTCCGGCTCTGGGAACCACGCATGCGGATTACTTCTTTGGTGACATTCCGTGCACGCGGGCACTCACGCAGACAGAAGTGGAAGGCGAGTACGAGCTCAACACCGGCAACGTCATTATCGAAACGCTGGGTGAGAGCGAACCGCTGCATACGCCGGGCATTGTGGTCTATCAGCACGGTCCGTTCGCCTGGGGAAAAGATGCGCATGACGCTGTCCATAACGCGGTAGTCATGGAGGAGGTGGCACGTATGGCGTGGATCGCTCGCGGCATCAACCCACAGCTTCAGGGCATTGATGATTACCTGATGAACAAGCATTTCATGCGCAAGCACGGTCCAAACGCCTATTACGGGCAGAAGTGAATAAGTGCTCTGGAATACCGAAAACAGTTGTAACCGGTGGTATTTCAGAGCCATTCATAAAAAAAAGCCCCCGGGCAGGGGGCAAGTAAAACGATGGCTATATTCTTTTTGTTGGCTTTCCTGGTGCTAGCGTCAAAGCGTTATCGGTAAATATCTGCACTGGCGTGCATGTTGCCGTTGCTGCCGGGCTCACGCATCAGAATAACGTGGTAGTAATTTGCCCCCTGAGCATCGGTTTCTTTATTAAGCGCCTGATCTGCTTCGCTCTCTGTGGCGAAATGGTGATTGATGTAAATAACGCCTAAGCTCTGCACATCATCCATGTTTCTGGCCTGTCGGCCGTCTATCTTGATGGCTGCCATCGCGTTTGCACTGAGCAAAAGCGCAGCCATTACGGCAATTGCGATTTTTTTCATGATATGCGCTCCACGACTGGGTGCTGTGAGACGGTTGTTTGCTCCCCTCCGGTATTTATATGGTCTCTGATTAAAGTGTAATCACTTATCCGGCGAGGATGCGTGACCATTTCTGATGCAGTTGTTCAAAAAAACAACGCTTCCTGATGTGGTTAATTTTAAATCACCCACTTAGACCAGCTTTGCGGTTTGTGCGAATTATTTGTGCAATCAGCTTGAGTTTCCTGGGGGGCGCAAGTATTATGACGCGTCAATTTTTCAGCCGACCTTTAACACGTTCCTTGCCTCCCCGGGCCTCGGCTGACCCAGACAGGAGGCTGAATAATCCGTAAGGAGCAATTCGATGCGTCATTACGAAATCGTTTTTATGGTCCATCCTGACCAGAGCGAACAGGTTCCGGGTATGATCGAGCGTTACTCTGCTGCCATCACTGGTGCAGAAGGTACGATCCACCGTCTGGAAGACTGGGGCCGCCGTCAGCTGGCTTACCCGATCAACAAACTGCACAAAGCACACTACGTTCTGATGAACGTTGAAGCTCCGCAGGAAGTGATCGATGAGCTGGAAACTACCTTCCGCTTCAACGATGCCGTTATCCGCAGCATGGTTATGCGTACCAAACACGCAGTTACCGAAGCATCTCCGATGGTTAAAGCGAAAGACGAGCGCCGTGAGCGTCGCGATGATTTCGCAAACGAAACCGCAGATGATTCTGATGCTGGGGATTCTGAAGAGTAATTTCTGATGACCAACCGTCTGGCGTTGTCCGGCATCGTATGCAGGGCTCCCCTTCGAAAGGTCAGTCCATCAGGAATTCCGCATTGCCAGTTCGTGCTTGAGCATCGTTCTGTGCAAGAGGAAGCCGGGTTTCACCGGCAGGCGTGGTGCCAAATGCCCGTTATCATTAGCGGACACGAAAACCAGGCCATTACTCACAGTTTAACGGTCGGTAGTGCAGTAATCGTTCAGGGGTTCATCTCTTGCCACAAGGCAAAGAACGGTCTGAGCAAAATGGTTCTGCATGCCGAGCAGATTGATTTGATAGATTCTGGAGACTAGCCATATGGCACGTTATTTCCGTCGTCGCAAGTTCTGCCGTTTCACCGCGGAAGGCGTTCAAGAGATCGACTATAAAGATATCGCAACGCTGAAAAACTACATCACCGAAAGCGGTAAGATTGTCCCAAGCCGTATCACCGGTACTCGTGCAAAATACCAGCGTCAGCTGGCTCGCGCTATCAAACGCGCTCGCTACCTGTCTCTGCTGCCGTACACTGATCGTCATCAGTAATCGGGCACGGTCCATTAATACGACTTTAAGAGGATAAGGTAATGCAAGTTATTCTGCTTGATAAAGTAGCAAACCTGGGCAGCCTGGGTGATCAGGTAAACGTTAAAGCGGGCTACGCTCGTAACTTCCTGGTTCCACAGGGCAAAGCTGTTCCTGCTACCAAGAAAAACGTAGAGTTTTTCGAAGCACGTCGTGCTGAACTGGAAGCCAAACTGGCTGACGTTCTGGCGGCTGCTAACGCTCGCGCTGAAGCAATCAACGCACTGGGCACTGTTACCATCGCTTCCAAAGCTGGCGACGAAGGTAAACTGTTCGGTTCCATCGGTACCCGCGATATCGCTGATGCAGTTTCTGCAGCAGGCGTTAAAGTGGCTAAGAGCGAAGTTCGTCTGCCGAACGGCGTCCTGCGTACCACTGGTGAGCACGAAGTTGACTTCCAGGTTCACAGCGAAGTGTTCGCTAAACTGGTTGTTAACGTTGTAGCTGAGTAATTTTTTACTCTGCTCGCGTCGAAGCGCCGGCCTTGTGCCGGCGTTTTGCTTTTTAAAACCTGACGAACCTCTCTTTTAGCTTGTATGGTCGCGATTCCTGACGCATTCTCTGATAATAAAATGAAACGCAATTTTATCTTTGAGATTTGCCATGGAAACCGCTCTGTCTACGCCTGTCTTTGCCCGTCGCAATGTGGCCTACGCCTGCGCCACACTCTGCTGTCTGCTCTGGGGTAGCTCTTACCCGGCCATTAAAAGTGGCTATGAACTCTTTCAGATCGCAACCGATGATATTCCGTCAAAAGTCGTCTTTGCCGGATACCGTTTTCTGTTTGCCGGAGCACTGCTGCTGCTGTTTGCGCTGGCACAGCGTAAACCCATCGCCAGGCTCACGCCCACGCAGTTTGGCCAGCTTACTATCCTGGGACTGACGCAGACCACCATTCAGTACACCTTCTTTTATATCGGGCTGGCATACACCACGGGCGTTAATGGCTCGATCATGAACGCCACCGGCACCTTCTTCAGCGTACTGCTGGCGCATTTTATCTACCACAACGACAAGCTCAGCTATAACAAAACGCTGGGCTGTATTCTGGGGTTTGCAGGGGTGATGCTGGTGAATTTCCACAGTGGTATTCGTGATTTCCGCTTTGTCTGGAATGGTGACGGGTTTGTGGTGCTGGCGGCGTTCATCCTCTCCGCCGCCACGCTTTACGGCAAACGGATTTCCCAGACGGTTGATCCCACGGTGATGACCGGCTGGCAGCTGGGCATTGGTGGTCTTGCGCTGGTGGCAGGGGGATATGCCACGGGCGGGACGCTGGAGGTGCATAGCCTTACCGCGGTGGCGGTATTAGGGTATCTGACATTGCTCTCATCCGTCGCCTTCGCCCTGTGGAGCGCGCTACTGAAAGTGAACCGCGTCAGTATGATTGCCCCGTTCAACTTTGTGATTCCCGTCGCCGGGACGGTACTGTCCGCTATTTTCCTTGGCGAAAACATCCTTGAGATTAAATACGCGATTGCGCTGGTGCTGGTCTGCTCGGGGATCTGGTGGGTGAATAAACGGAGTGCCTGAGAACAAAAGTGCCGGGTGGCGGCTTTGCCTTACCCGGCCTACGCCATTACCGTGCTCTGATAAAACTGCCGTCTGGCTGGCGGGTAAACAGCACCTGTTGGCCATTACCCGTATCAATCGTTAGCCCGGTGACCACGCCGCTGGCATTCTGGCGGATCTGCACCATCTGGCCGTTCTGCAGGTTACTGAGCGGCTTGCCCGCACCTTCAACCTGAGCCATCGCATAGACATCGGTTGGCGGCAGGTTATGGTCGCGGAACAGCTGAGCAAGCGTTTTGCCCGCCTCCACGCGGTAGGAACGCCATTGCTGCTCAATGCCGGTTGGCTGCTGCGTCTGCGGTTCAGACGGGGCTGCGGCCTGCTCCTGCGGCTGTTCTTCCTGAATAGGCTCTGGCTCAACCGGTGCAACCTGTCCCGGATCGTTAGACGGCGTCACAAGCTGTGTCTGCATGGGTTGCGTGTCAGGCTGCGGGCGCGTTTGCGACTGAAGATCCAGTTGCGCATTGCGGGTAACCGGTGCGGTATCGACATCATCGCCGCCAGAAGGGAGCAGGAAACCGACGATCACCAGCAGCGCGCCTATGATAATCCCTCTGCGATGCAGAGGAGGTAGCGGGTCCATAATGCGAAAATTGTCCGGCGCATGCCAGATTTTCGCCAGGGTAGGTTTCAGTTCAAATCGCCCGGGCATGGCTCTCCTCCTGCTCCGCGTCTTTTTTATCCTGTGCTCCGAAGTATAGTTCGCTAACTGCCTGAACGGCGTAGCAAACCCGACATCCGTGACATCCATTCGGGATTAATCCTGGTTACCTCTATTGTTTCTGTTTCGTCGCAGTTTGTCACCTTAACTTCAGACAAAGTTTTACCCATAAGGGCATGGCTGCTATGCTGCCCGCTACTTTAAATGTGATGGAAGGAAAACCCATGACCACCCCGACTTTTGACACTATCGAAGCGCAGGCAAGTTACGGTATCGGCCTGCAGGTAGGACAGCAACTGAGCGAATCCGGCCTGGAAGGTCTGTTACCAGAAGCGCTGGTGGCGGGTATCGCTGACGCGCTGGAAGGCAAACAGCCAGCCGTTCCGGTTGATGTTGTGCACCGTGCGCTGCGTGAAATCCACGAACGTGCGGACGCTGTGCGTCGCGCGCGCTTCGAAGAGATGGCGGCAGAAGGCGTGAAATATCTGGAAGAGAACCGTGAGCGTGAAGGCGTGAACAGCACCGAGTCTGGCCTGCAGTTCCGCGTGATCAACCAGGGCGACGGCGCTATCCCGGCACGCACTGACCACGTTCGCGTGCACTACACCGGTAAGCTGATCGACGGTACCGTGTTCGACAGCTCTGTTGCACGCGGCGAACCGGCTGAATTCCCGGTTAACGGCGTTATCGCAGGCTGGATTGAGGCTCTGACCCTGATGCCAGTCGGCTCCAAATGGGAACTGACTATCCCACACAACCTGGCGTACGGTGAGCGTGGCGCTGGCGCATCCATCCCACCATTCAGCACCCTGGTGTTTGAAGTCGAGCTGCTGGAAATCCTGTAATCGGCTTTTCTTATTTCCTCTCTCCGTCCGGGGAGAGGAAAATAGTGTTAAAACCTATAGTTACGTCGGAATCAATATTTTATCTTGCAAACGAAACTGTTGCGTGTATTTTTGTGAGCTGTTTCGCGCTGTATGAGTGATATGACACTCACTTCCAACATATTATTAACATAATATCTAAATCATAGTATTCATCCCGCCGATTCTTACCTAATATCGATAAACCCTTACAAAGGGACCGTCATTTATTTGACGTTTTTAAAGGCCAGAAGAGCCTTAACAACACAGACAGGCATAAACAGGAAAATTACATGGTAGATCAGGTCAAAGTCGCCGCGACAGAAGAGGCGACGTCTGAACAGTCGCTACGGCGCAATCTCACAAACCGTCATATTCAGCTTATCGCCATCGGGGGTGCCATCGGTACCGGGCTGTTTATGGGCTCAGGCAAAACCATCAGTCTTGCCGGGCCGTCGATCATTTTTGTTTATATGATCATCGGTTTTATGCTCTTTTTTGTGATGCGTGCAATGGGTGAATTGCTGCTCTCCAACCTCGAATACAAATCTTTCAGTGATTTTGCTTCCGACCTGCTCGGTCCCTGGGCGGGTTATTTCACCGGCTGGACCTACTGGTTCTGCTGGGTCGTAACCGGCATGGCGGATGTCGTCGCCATTACTGCCTATGCGCAGTTCTGGTTCCCGGGGCTGTCGGACTGGGTCGCCTCGCTGGCGGTGATTATTCTGCTGCTGAGCCTCAACCTCGCCACCGTTAAGATGTTCGGTGAGATGGAGTTCTGGTTCGCGATGATCAAGATTGTCGCTATTGTGGCGCTGATTGTGGTGGGCCTGGTAATGGTGCTGACGCACTTCCAGTCGCCAACCGGCGTACAGGCTTCGTTTACCCATCTGTGGAATGACGGCGGCTGGTTCCCGAAAGGCATCAGCGGCTTCTTTGCCGGCTTCCAGATTGCAGTGTTTGCCTTTGTGGGGATTGAGCTTGTCGGAACCACCGCTGCGGAAACCAAAGACCCGGAAAAATCCCTGCCGCGTGCAATCAACTCCATTCCGGTTCGTATCATCATGTTCTACGTCTTTGCGTTGATCATTATTATGTCCGTGACGCCGTGGAGCTCGGTTGTGCCAAGCAAGAGCCCATTCGTTGAACTGTTCGTGCTGGTGGGACTGCCTGCGGCAGCGAGCCTGATTAACTTCGTGGTGCTGACATCTGCAGCGTCATCGGCGAACAGCGGTGTGTTCTCAACCAGCCGCATGCTGTTTGGCCTGGCGCAGGAAGGCGTTGCGCCGAGCGCGTTCGCGAAGCTCTCTAAGCGTGCTGTTCCGGCGAAAGGGCTGACGTTCTCCTGCATGTGCCTGTTGGGTGGGGTGGTAATGCTCTACGTGAACCCGAGCGTTATCGGTGCGTTCACCATGATCACCACCGTTTCGGCGATCCTGTTTATGTTCGTCTGGACGATCATCCTCTGTTCGTACCTGGTGTATCGTAAACAGCGTCCGCATCTGCATGAGAAATCGATCTATAAGATGCCGCTGGGCAAGCTGATGTGCTGGGTGTGCATGGCGTTCTTCGCGTTCGTTCTGGTTCTGCTGACGCTGGAAGATGACACCCGTCAGGCGCTGATCGTCACGCCGCTGTGGTTCATCGCCCTGGGGCTGGGCTGGATGTTTATCGGTAAGAAACGAATGGCAGGCGTAAGGTAAAAGCAAAACGGCAACTTCGGTTGCCGTTTTTAGTTTTTGCACCCTCTCCCCGTGGGAGAGGGCCGGGGTGAGGGCATCAGGCTTCATTGGCCTTTTTATTCACCCGCTAATGCACGCGGGAACAGAACGTTATTCTCAAGACTGATGTGTTCCATCAGGTCATCGATCATCTCGTTAATGCCGTTGTACATCGCTTTCCATGTGGTGCAGGCTTCTGGCGGCGGCGTGACGTTATTGGTCGTGTGTTTGATGACTTCCAGCAGTTCACCCGCGTCGTCATGTTCGCTTTCCATCACGCTAATTGGCCCCATCGCCTGGCTGCCCATTCCCTGTTTAATCATCGGGAAGAGGATCTGCTCTTCTTTCATCATGTGGCTGGTGAGTTCTTCATGCAGCATGGTCAGGTATTTCGCCAGGCCGCGCGGCACGGAAGGCTTGTCGGCATGAACGCGCTCCACTTTGGTGGCCTGCAGGATCAGCTCCGGCAGTTGTTCGCGGTGGCGATCGTGGTAACGCACGATAATGTGGTCGATGATTTCGGCAAGCGGGGCCGTGCGCCACTCTTTGTCGATGGGTTGCTCTGCCAGCAGAGCCAGCTCCGCTTCAATAACCTTTACATCCAGCTCTTTGCGCGAGGCCGCACGTGCCAGGGTTTGCTTACCGCCGCAGCAGTAATCCATGTCGTATTTACGAAACAGCGCAGAAGCGCGAGGGATGGAGAGCGCCAGCTCGCCGAGGGGTTGGTCGCGGAAGGCCATAGCAGTTACCTCATCATCAAGAATATAAGATGCATATTAAATGCATCTTTAAGGCGGCGCTATAACCCTTTAGAGGCAAGGGTGAAAATGAGATGTAAGTCACAAAAAATTAGCGTGTTTAACTCACTGAATGAATGCAGAAAATAACTTTAGAAACTTTTTTAACGTGGAGAAACAGTAAACAACCCGCCGCGCCTGCCGATATATCCACGTCAGACAAACCTGCATATTACAAAGGCAACGCATGTTTAAACGTATAAAAGTCATTACCCTTTTGATTTCGGTGCTGCTTGTGCTCGGCATCATGCAACTCGTTTCCGCCGGTATCTTTATCAACGCGCTGAATAACGATAAAGACAATTTCACCGTGTCGCAGCTATCCAGCAAGAACGTGGCGGAGTTTACCGATGCATGGATCAGCCTGAACCAGGCGCGCGTCACCCTGAACCGCGGCATGCTGCGTCTGCAAAGCAGCATGGCCTCGCAGATTAACGGCGGACAGCTCAATGAGCTGGTAAACACGGCGAAAAACCTGCTGGCCAATGCCCAGTCTCATTACGACAAATACTATGCTTTGCCGAATACCCCAGGGCTGGATCCCAACCTGGCAAATCGCCTGGAAGAGCAGTACCGCAATTACTCCGCGACGCTGACCCAAATGAACGTTTTGCTCTCTCAGGGCAATCTGGAAGAGATGTTCAAGCAGAATGCAGAGCAGAAACAGACCGCGATGCAAAACGTTTACCGGGAATGGCGTGAAGCCCAGGCCGTGCTTACGGATAAAGGGATCAAAGATAACGAAAGTGATTACAAGCGTATCCTGTGGATCCTCTCTGCGGTTATGCTGCTGGTGATTATCGTGATTATCTCCAGCTGGATTGCCATGCGCCGCGTGCTGCTGTTGCCGCTGCAGGATGTGATAAGCCATATCCGCGCCATTGCCGCCGGTGATTTAACCCAGCCGATCCATGCAGAGGGTAAAAACGAGATGGCCGTGCTGGCGCAAAACGTCCAGGAGATGCAAACCGCGCTGGCAAACACCGTGGGCGTGGTTCGTGAAGGTGCGGATACCATTTACACCGGTGCGGGGGAAATCTCTGCGGGCAGTAACGATCTCTCTTCCCGTACCGAGCAGCAGGCTGCCTCGCTGGAAGAGACGGCTGCCAGCATGGAGCAGCTGACGGCAACGGTGAAACAAAACGCCGACAATGCCCGTCAGGCTTCCCGTCTGGCGCTTGATGCCTCTTCAACGGCGAAGAAGGGCGGTAACGTTGTAGAAGGCGTGGTGCGCACCATGGACGAAATCGCCACCAGTTCCAGCAAAATTGCGCAAATTACCAATGTCATTGACGGCATTGCCTTCCAGACGAACATCCTGGCTCTTAACGCGGCAGTTGAAGCGGCGCGCGCAGGTGAGCAGGGGCGTGGCTTTGCGGTGGTAGCCGGAGAAGTGCGTACGCTCGCTCAGCGCAGCGCCCAGGCGGCGAAAGAGATTAAAGCGCTGATTGATGACTCTGGTGAGCGAGTTAACGCAGGCTCGCAACTGGTGAACGAAGCCGGGGCCACTATGGCGGAGATTGTTAACGCTGTTACTCGCGTCACCGACATTATGGGTGAAATTGCCTCTGCGTCTGATGAGCAGAGCCGCGGGATCGACCAGGTGGGCCAGGCGGTGGCAGAGATGGATCGGGTTACCCAACAGAACGCCTCGCTGGTGGAAGAGTCTGCTGCCGCAGCGGCCGCGCTGGAAGACCAGGCGGCACGCCTGAACGACGCGGTGGCGGTGTTTAAAATTGCCCGCAGCCAGGCAGTGAAGGCGGCTCCGGCGAAAACCTATGCGCCAAAAACGCAGCCCGTTGCTTCTGCGTCTGAAGCCAACTGGGAAACGTTTTAAAAGCTTGCCCGGAGGCGGCTACGCCTGACCGGGCCTACGTTTTTGCAGGCCCTGCAAACGCCTCACATCTCCGACGCCGGAACGACCATCGGTTTTTCCGGCTTAGCTCTTACCGCCATCACTACCCCCATCACCAGCAGCACTATTCCACAGGCCGTTAACAGCGGCGGTACGCTCTGGCGCATCAGGAAGGTGTACAGCAACCCGGCCAGCGTTTCGAAGACAATCAGCGGCCCTAAGATCACCGTTGGCAGTTTCTGGCTGGCGATATTCCAGCACAGCGCGCCCACCCAGGAACAGAGCACAGCGATAGCGATCATCAGCCCGACAAAGACCCATGGCCGCGGTCCGAAGGGCAGGGCGAAGTCTGGCTGTTGCTGCGCAGACCATAAGCACGCCCCGGCATAGCCCACCAGCGAGACCGGCAGCGTTACCAGCGCCTGTGCCGTTGCCCACATCATCGGATGTTTATCCGGGTTCTCCCGCAACCATCGCGCATTACGCAGGGCATACCAGGCCCAGCAGGCGACGGAAATAAATGCTAAACCGATCCCCGAACCGTAACGCCAGACGCTGAAATCAGCGAGCCCGTGGCGAAGCTCGGCAATATTCACACAGACCAGCCCGACGCCCGTGCAGATCAGCGCGGGCACCATTTTTGACCATGCCAGTTTGCCATCGCGCTGGCTGTACAGCAGGTTCGCAAAGACGGGGATAACGACAGGCAGCGTGCCGATAATCATGGTCGATACCGGCGCGCCGGTACGCTGAATGGCGCTCGCCAGGCAGACGTAATAGATAAGGTTGCCCATCATGGTCAGCGCCAGCGCGGTCATCCAGTCCTGGCGGTTGAGCTGACGTAAACGCGTACGACCGAGCCAGGCCAGCGGCAGGGCAATCAGCCCCAGCGCCAGATAGCGTCCGGTTGACTGCAGGGCCGCCGGATACTCGGGCACAATCAGCGGGCCGACAAAAATCAGCCCCCACATCAGCCCTGCCAGCAGGGCATACAACACGCCACTAATCATTATTCCATCCACATCAATTGACTTTGTACTCAGTGTAGAAGGGGGGATTGCGCGCGTATTGTATGAGATTGCGCATCAGCGCCCGATAACTTGTTTCTGGTAGCGGACAGGCGTAATCCCGTAGCGGCGGGTAAACGCGCGGGTTAAATGCGACTGGTCGGTCAGCCCGGTCGCGGCGGCCACTTCGGCGGCGGGCATACCGTGCGTAAGGAAGCCTTTGGCGCGCCACAGGCGAATAGCCATCAGCATCTGGTGCGGCGTGACGTGGAAATGGGCTTTAAACTGGCGCTGAAAATGGTATGGGCTGAGAGAAACCACGTTGGCCAACTCGTCCAGCGTCACGGCGTGCATGTAGTTGTCGTGCAGATATTCGCGTACCCGTTCGAACCGGTGCGCGCCTTCCTTAATTATTGGGGCGTGATGGGCCAACGGCTGGAAGGTCTCAATCAGATCTAGCAGCAGTCCTTTTTGCGCAAGCGGGTCCTGGGTATGCCACAGGCCGTAGATCAGCTGGCCGATTTGCTGCGAACGCAGCGGGTCGTGGCGGGTCACGTCGCTGAACCACCAGTGGCGCAGGCCAGTCACCTCTTCCAGTAAAGCGGGTTCGATGTAAACCATCCGGTAGCGCCAGCCGCCTTCGGTGGCCGATTCACCGGTGTGGATCTCGTCCGGGTTCATGGTGACAACGGATTTTTCAGCGGCCAGGTGCTGGGTACCGCGATAGCGAAAGCGCTCGGCACCGGTTTCGATGGTGCCGATGCCGAAGGCTTCATGAGTGTGAGGCTCAAAGGCGTAGTCAGCGATATGCGCGTGATAAAGTTCCAGACCCGGCAACTGCGCCAGATGGCGAAAGCGCGCGCTGTCTCTCTCATCGCTAAATTGTTCCGGTACGCCTTGCACACTGATTCTCCTCGGGGGCTATCTTGTGATTATCAGAGATGATCCGGGATTATGCACTAAACATCTTTGCGCGAACGGTCTTACGGTAATCCCCCGGTGAAACCGTGGTTTTATGTTTAAACTGGCGATTAAAGTGCGCAATATCCTGATACCCAACCGCGTTGGCGATCTCCTGAATACACAGGTTGGTTGATTGCAACATATTCATGGCTAACTCAATTCTGGCGGTTAATAAATATTGCAAAGGGGACATGTCAGTGGCGTTTTTAAAACGACGATTAAAGTTGCGCAAACTCATGCCAGCCATATCGGCAAGATTTTGCATTGATATATCTGAGGCGCAGTTGGCTTTAATCCAGGTCTGAATTTGTACAATATCTTCATCGGGATGGGGTTTGTTTTCTTCGCTGTAGCACTGACGATCAAACTGGCTACGAATTTCATGGAAAAATGTCCGTTGAGTATGTGTGGCTACCCGTTTTCCATATATCGTTTCAATAAAATGAATTGTCAGATCTGACAAGGCCTTAACGCTGGCGGCGCAGTAAATATTTTCGGCCTGGGTGAGAAAATGTTTAGTTTGTAATTTAACGCTGGGGTAATCGCGTGAGAATTGCCGGAAGTAGTGCCAGTGGGTGGTGGCGGGTTTCCCGTTAAGCAACCCTGATTCCGCCAGAAAACAACAGCCGGTTCCGACGGCAGCGATGCGGGTGCCTCGTGCGGCCTGCTCAGAAAGCCACGCCAGCAGCTCAGGCTGTTGTCTGACTACCGCGCGAGGGTTGCGCCACAGGGCCGGAATATAAATAACATCGTAGTGTCTGTCGTCGGCAAGTGTGGTGTCGGCAGTAATACTGAAGCCACTGTGCGTGCGGATCGGCAAACTGTTTATGCCGATGGTATTGACCTTCAAAATGCTTTCCGGTCGACAGAGCCTGAAACGCGATCGCTTTGCCGGGGACGTATCTGTGTTGGCGTTTGTTTTTTGCTCAGCTAAATAGCTACTGGCCGCTGATTTCCACATTTCAATCGGTAGACTGAGGCCGGAACTTAGCATGCGTTCGCATAACACAAATCCTATTTGTGTATTTGTCATTTTTGATTAATACCTGTTTTGACTATTATTTTTGGTAGCTCATCTTTAACCTGGCCAAAAAAGTCAGCATTTTGGCTGGATTTTCATATTAGCTTTTGTTGGCGATTTGTAAACTAATATCTGTAAATTGTCTTAGCTTGATAACAAAATAAATTCACGACCAATACAGGATGGATTATGGTGAAATTACCCGTAATAACAGCATTTGGTGGCTATGGTCCGGCTGGTCGTAGTTCTTCACATCATGCATTTCGCCGAATGGTTATAGAGTCATTATCCGAAGAGGAACGGCAGCAGACGTTATTATCGCTCGCCATCCTGATGGGCCTTCTTAAATATGATGAAGGCGGATATTGTGACATTTCCGGTAAAAGATTCACACCCGATCAGGCTGCCGCGACGATAAAGAACGAGGCGCTTGAAGGATCCCTTATCAGAAAAATCACGGACGATTATTTTGATGTTGATGCCATCGTTAGTCATGCAAAATTGAATATGGCTTCGGACAAAAACGGTTTTAGTTTTAATATCTCTTCCAGACAATTACCTCAACCCTTACCGCAGGGATGGCATGCTGAGGAATTAACGGATCAGCGCGTGCGCATTACCGTCCGGGGTGATATGGACTGTAGAATTGAGACGCTGTTGCGCACGGAAGTTCAGGCCGCAGGTTTGCTACCACAAGGATTCCGGCCGGGTGACTATTACAATTCACAGTTTCACCCGCGGGCGTTGCAAATGGCCGTTGTCGGGGCGTCAGATGCGATCAACGCTTTGGGGATCCCGTGGCGGGATATACAGGCGAAAATTTCGCCGGATCAGCTGGGTATCTACTCGGGCAATATTATGGGACAGCTCGACGAGTATGGCTTTGGCGGAATGTTGCAGTCGCGTCTCAAGGGCCATCGCGTCAGCGCCAAGCAGTGTCCGCTGGGCCTGAACAGCATGTGCGCTGATTTTCTCAATGCCTATGTGCTGGGTAGCGTGGGCCACACCAGCGCCACGCTGGGAGCATGCGCCACGTTTCTTTATAACCTGAACGCGGCCGTCGAAGACATAAAAGCAGGGCGCATTCGCGTGGCCGTGGTAGGCAGCGCAGAAGCACCGGTTACGTCAGAGGTGATTGAAGGTTTTGATGCCATGGGCGCGCTGGCGACAGAGAGTAAACTCAGGCATATCGATCAGACGGAGACGGCCGACTGGCGCAACAGCAGCCGTCCGTTTGGCAACAGCTGTGGGTTTGTGATCGCCGAGTCCAGTCAGTATATCGTGTTGATGGACGACAAACTGGCGATGCAGCTCGGCGCAGAGATTCACGGTTCTGTGGGAAACATCTTTATCAATGCTGATGGCTATAAGCGTTCGATTGCTTCACCGGGGCCGGGGAATTACATCACTATGGCGAAAGCTGTCGCCTCTGCAGTGTCGATGGTTGGACTGGAGACGGTGCAAAAGGGATCGTTTATCCAGGCCCATGGTTCAAGCACGCCGAAAAATTGTGTCTCGGAAGCGGATATTTTTGACCGTGTTGCGCAAGCCTTTTCGATTCACGACTGGCCGGTGACGGCGGTGAAATCTTACCTGGGACACTCCCTGGGGCCTGCCAGCGGGGACCAGTTGATAAGCTGTCTCGGTGTCTTCCGCTATGGCATTTTACCGGGCATTAAAAGTGTGTCGCACATCGCGCCACAGGTGAATAACGCGCGTTTACACATCCCTGTTAAGGACTGCAAATTAGAGGATGAACAGGGGCAAATTGCGTTTATTAATTCAAAAGGCTTCGGCGGTAATAATGCCACGGGGGTGGTTTACTCGCCGAAGCTTACTCAACAATGGTTGCGCAAACGCTATGGCGAACCGGCCTTTGCAGATTATCAGCAGCGTAACCGCCAGGTGCAACGACAGGCCCGTGCTTACGATGAAGCTGCCTCTCACGGCGAATTAAACGTTATTTATCTGTTTGGGCAGCAGGGGATAAATGAAGACGATATCAATATTGATATGAATGGCATCACTATTCCCGGCTTTGAAAAGCCTATTTCGTTTGCGAGGAAAAAAGAATATAGCGATTTTTAATTTCTACCTGCGACGTAAGCGGGGTTAACAGGAGTCACATTTATACAGGCGCAAATTAATTTGAATACTATGTCAGCGGCAGGATTGAGTGCTTTATAGCGACTCTCTTTCGCAAAAGAATAGATTGAGCTGTGCTCTTTAAGCCCTAATCGAGTCGGTGGCGAGGTATTCCGCTTTTTATTTTACCCCGCCATCCGTAATAATAGTCTTCCCGTTACAAAATGGTTTTAACGCTTTCAGCCAGTGACGTGGTTGCTCGCCCAATCAGTTTGCTCAGCGTATGGCTATCGTCAAAGAGTCCGCCTTTAGATGCGCCCACATCAGAGTCCGCCAGCATATCCGCCAACCCGGCAGGCAGGCCGACACTCTTCAGCGCAGCGGCGAAATCCGCTTCGCTCATGTTCTGATAAACTACCGGTTTACCGCTCTGCTTGCTCAGTTCAGCCGCCAGATCGCTCAGCGTCCACGCGCTGTCGCCTGCCAGTTCATAGACCTTGCCAGCGTGGCCCTCTTCCGAAACCACTTTTGCCGCCGCCGCCGCGTAATCCGCACGGGTGGCTGAGGCGATTTTGCCTTCACCTGCGGCACCGATAAACACGCCGTGTTCCAGCGCAGGCGGCGCGCTCGCCAGGTAGTTTTCGGTATACCAGCCGTTGCGCAGCAGGGCATAAGGAATGCCGGATGTTGCCAGCGCTTTTTCCGTAGCAACATGCTCAACGTGCAGGCCCAGCGGTGAGTTATCTGCATGTAGCAGGCTGGTGTAGGCGATAAATGTCACGCCAGCCGCTTTGGCAGCGTTGATGACGTTCTGGTGCTGCGTGGCGCGCTGACCCACTTCGCTGGATGAGATCAGCAGAAGTTTCTTCACACCCTTCAGCGCTGTGGTCAACGCGGCCTGGTCGGTGTAATTGCCCTGACGAACCACAATACCCTGCTGGCTCAGGGCTTCCGCTTTCGCCGGGTTACGCACAATGGCGACAATCTGGTTTGCCGGGACGGTTTTTAACAGCTGTTCGATAACGAGGCGGCCAAGCTGGCCGGTAGCGCCGGTAATCGCGATCATGATCAATCTCCTTCGTGTTTGTCTGGTGTTGTGGCACACTAGCACCATAACTAACTTTTAGTAAGTACGTACAAAAAGGTAAGTATTAAATGACGATACCGACACTCAGCGAACAAATGCGCGATGGTAACCTCTTCGCGGAGCAGTGCCCGTCCAGAGAGGTGCTCAAACATGTCACCAGCCGCTGGGGGGTTCTGATCCTGGTGGCGCTACGTGAGGGAACGCATCGCTTCAGCGATCTGCGCCGTAAAATGGGCGGCGTGAGCGAGAAGATGCTGGCCCAGTCGCTGCAGGCACTGGAGCATGACGGTTTTGTCGATCGCGTTTCGTATCCTGTTGTACCGCCGCACGTTGAGTATAGCCTGACGCCGCTTGGCGTAGAGGTGAGCGAGAAAGTGGCCGCGCTGGCGGACTGGATAGAGGTGAATACGCCAAAAGTAATGGCGAACCGGGATGAGCGGGCAGCGTAAAACCCGGGAATGTGCGGTCTGATGCCCC